>JBBQWO010000022.1:0-67921 GCA_038210535.1 Fimbriimonadales bacterium
TCATTTGCGTGTCGTGGCGGATTCTATTAGATAGGCGTGAGGTGGGGTTTTTGTCAACCACTTTGGGTAAAAATGGCTGCGAGAAGCACTTCTTTCGCCTCGAAGAGTCATGCGGCCCCTGGCACGGCCCACGCGACTGTCAGGAAAAGCCCGCCCCCGAAAATCGTCAGATACAGCCTCCAGGTCGTGCGGAAGCTGTTCGAGTCCTTTCTCAGCCAACGCTCAAGGGGCTGCATGGACTACTCCATTACGATTCGGATGGCGTCTAGCACTCGTGCCGCATCCGGCAGCGCCGCATACTCGTAGATCGGGTTAAACCCGATATGAACGTCCTCTCTTGACACGAGTTGGGGAGGGGCCAGGAACAGGTTGAAGCGCTCGGGGTTGCTCATGATTTCGGATATCACGGCCTGGCCAAATCCGCAAGTCTTCGTATCTTCCTGAAGCACAACCAGCCGCCCGGTCTTCTCGAGCGATGCGGTGACCGTCTCGTAATCGCAGGGCACGATCGAGCGGAGATCGATAATTTCGATGCTTGCCCTCGCCTCTCCGGCAACCTCTTCCGCCAACTCGACGCAGTTGCCCCAGGTAACGAGCGTCACATCCGTGCCTTCCCGCACCATGCGCGCCTTGCCAAAGGGGACTGGCTCAACCACTTGCACGTCGATTTGTTTCCGGAAGATGTGCTTCGGAATCAAAATGAAGCTGGGATCGTCTCCCTGAATAGCCGTCCAAAACAGCCCCGCAGCATCCTCTGGCGTGGAAGGAATGGCGACCCTCAGACCCGGCGTATGCGCCAAATAGGCCTCATTCGCCTGGCTATGCCACAAAGAGCCACCGGGCAGATACGCGCCGTACGGTGCGTAAACCACCATTGGACACTTCCAGTCGCCAAAAGATCGCCACCGCAAAGTCGACATGTTCGTCGTAATCTGGTTCCAAGCAGGAGCCATAAAGTCGACAAATTGAAGCTCGAACACCGGCTTCCAGCCATAGCTGGCCATCCCCACCGCCGCCCCCATAATCGTCGCTTCGGCCAAAGGCGAGTTGAAGACCTGGTTTGGAAAAGCTTCGCTCAATCCCTTGGTCAAGCCAAAAACGCCCCCCTTCGGATCCTCGACATCTTCACCGAAAAACACAACCTTCGGGTCGTTCTCAAGGGCCTTGCGAAAGGTCTGATTGATGGCGCCGACCATCGTCATTCGCCCCGGCTGGATCGGCGGTTGCTCAGGAGCCACCTCCTCTCCCCATCCGTGAAGCATCACTTCCTCCGCCACCGGATCGGCCTCTCTCTCGGCCCGAATGTAATCCTCGTCGACCTGCTTGGCGATCTGGTCCTGAATGGTCCGCCAGTCGGCCTCGTTCAGTTCGCCCGTCCCCATCAGTTCCTCTGCCAAAAGCCGAATCGGGTCACGACCGGACATTTCCTCGATCTCCTCCAGCTTTCGATAGACGCGGTGGTCGTCGCTGGACGTGTGCGATGCCAACCGATCCAAATCCGCCCAGATCACGGTCGGACCATCCCCTCGGCGTGCCTTGTCGGCTGCCGCTTGGGCGGTCTGGAAAACGATTTCCGGAGACCTGGCGTCGATCTTGACAAGATAGTCTCCGTCGACCATCCCAAGATGGAAAGGCAGGAATTTGCCCGTCGGAGTGCTAATGCCGTACTTGTTGTCTTCGACAATGAAGATGATCGGCAGCTTCTCCTGTACGGCAAACGCGACCGCCTCAAAGAACTCGCCTTGCCTGGAAGACGCATCTCCGATGGTGGCCACGCAGAGATTATCGGTGCCGGCCAGCTTCATCGTCCAGGCCGTCCCGCAGGCCGGCAACAGGCTTCCACCGGTAGGCGTGCAGACGCTGAACACATTGAGAGCGCGGTTGGAATAATGTCCCGGCATCTGCCTTCCGCCGGAGCTGCTCTCCCGCTTGGCAAAGTAGGCCAGAGCCATTTCATAGTTGCTCATGCCTCTCGCAAGCATCATCGCCCGGTCGCGATAGTAAGGGAAAATATAGTCTTCCGGCCTAAGCGCGAACTCAATTGCGCCAAGCGCCTCATGCCCCATTCCACTTACCTGGAACCAACCTCTACTCTGCCTCAGCAGGATCCCTTCGCGCCGGTCGCCTTCGCGGCTAAGGAGCATCAGTTTCAAAAAATCAATCTTCGAGAAGGCCTTGTGGGCAGTGGTGGCAGACATAGTGGTTCGGGGTTTCCTCGTTGAAACTTCGGCGCGGCGCACAGCCGCAGCCCTCAAATTATAGCTTTTTTGCCCTCTTGGAGGCATCTCTCTGCACGCAGATGCGGACACAGGACCCAAGCGAGCTAGCCATTTCACGAGGAAAGGTTTGACCAAGGGGAAGCCCCCCAGGACTTTCCGATTTCTTGATGAGCCTGGTGGAGCGTTGGTGCTCTTTGTGTCCTTCGCACGCTTTGGAGCGCTAAGGGGGAACCCTGGCCATTCCGATTTCTTGGTGAGCTTGGTGGAACCTTGGTGCTCTTGGTGTCCTTCGCCCACTTGGAGGGGCACCAAGAACACGAAGGGGAACACCAAGGGCACCAAGGCGGAACGCCAGGCTTTACCAATTTCTTGGTGAGCTTGGTGTAGCGTTGGAGCCCTTGGTGTCCTTCGCCCACTTGGAGGACACCAAGAACACTAAGGGGAACACCAAGGGCACCAAAGGTTGGGCCGATCAAAGCTTGAGAAGGGTGCCGTCAACCGAAATCCCAGCATTCTGACCATCTCGAGCAGGTTGAGGTGCCATCTTCTCTGGCAGCCCATGAGCGTTCTTCACGGTCTCCCTCGAATCGAAAACCAGGGGCATTTTCGGATCGAGGTCATCCTTGTACTTCCCGCTCGCCTGATCGTTCATCGCATACCCGAACTGCCCGGCCTGACCCTGAAGCGAAGGGCTCACCAGCTTCTTTTGCGTCTCGCTTCCGTCCATGTCCGCCGTTCCGATGCGGTTTTCGATGGCATCCATCCAGCCTTCCGCGACCGGAAACTGCCCCTCTGAGTCGTGATACATCATCAGAGCGGTATGAATCGCCCTCAAGTTCGCGTCCGTCGTCGCGTTGTACTCGCGCTTCTCCGGCCCACTGATCGCAGCTTGAACCGCCCCCGTGCTCCAGATGTCTCGATAGGCCTTCCCCTCTCCGGTTAGGAAGAGGAAGCCCACTGCTAACCCTGCGACCGCTCCAAGTCCCAAAAGGATTCTCTTGAGGGTTTTGCGCTTTGATGCCATGTCTCTATTTTGAACGGCTTCCCCGTGCTAAGGATTCAGGAACCATTGAGCCCTTTTCGGCGAGATCAAGCAACCATTTCGGAAGATATTAGAGGATAGTAGCAGTTGCATGTTGAGGCTCCTTAAGATTTGTTTGCTGAGCATCGCCGCTCTGACATTCTTGTCAGGCTGTGGTGGCGACTCCGGCGGTTCGACCCCGGAAATGACCCAATACTCGATGAGGGTGGCTTGGCCGGACCGGTCGCGCGACGTCACCCCGCCCGCATCTGCCTTGTCCGCCAAGATCACGGTCGAAAGCGCGGGTTCTCATGGCGAGGCGGTGGAGTGGACCGCCAACCGCTCCGCTAATGCCGATGCCCACGTTCAAACGACGACCTCCGGCGTGCAAGGCACGAATGGATCGCACCAGGTTGTCGTGCGGTTCTATACGGACCGAAACGGTGCGGGCTCTCTTGTCGGAACCGCCTCGTTCAATGCAAACATCCCTGCCGGAGGTGAAATTCCGGCGACGGTTACTGTGCAGAGCAGGGTCAGCAGCGTAACGGTATCGGCTGGCCAGTCGGTTCTGTCGGGCCAGACGAAGGCTCTGGTCGCCGTGGCCAAGGATGCCGCGGACAACGTGATCGCGCTCGAGCCTGGCGCGGTTTTCTGGACCGTGACGCAAGGGCAAAGCAACATGGTGATCGAGGAGGGTCTGGCGCGCGGAGTCCTTGGTGGCATGGCGATGGTGACGGCCAGAGTCGATGGCATCACAAGCGCGGCAGGCCAAGTCGAGGTGCTCTCCTCTGCTCGATTCATCGAGCTCGGCACTTTTAATGGCGCTGGGAAACCTGGCATAAACGGAGTTTCAGGTGACGGACGAACCCTGGTCGGTTCCGCCTTCGTGAACAGCGGCTCGCAGTTCGGAGAGAAGCCGTTCCGATGGACGGAAGCCGGCGGATACGAAGAACTTCAGATCGGCTTGGGCTCTCAGAATACGGGCGTGGCCTTCCGAACCAACCGCGACGGCTCGCAGGTCGTCGGCTACACACCGGGCGACATCAGCGTGGGCTGGGTGTGGCGAAACGGCACCGCGACCTGGATTCGGCCCCTTCTCAATAGCGACTACACGGTGACGGTAGATCTGAGTGACGATGGACGCGTCATCGTCGGATCATTGCGCGAGTTCGGAGTATTGCGAGCTTTACGTTGGAAGAACGCAAATAGCTGGACCATCCTGTGGAACAGCGGAGCCTATACCACCAGCCAAGCCACTTCCGTCTCGGCCGACGGTGACGTGGTAGTTGGCTACGTGACGAAGGACGGCAACCCGGAAAACACGCAAGTTATCCGGCAATATTTGGATGATGCGCCGGACGAGGTTCCGCTACCCAGTGGAGTTCGAAGCATGCATCCTTTCGGCCTGAGCGCAGACGGGTCGGTGATTGTCGGCGCGGCAACGCTGACATCCGGGCAGTCGAGATGGTTCCGATGGCATTCCGGTACGACGACCATCTTGGATCAAAGCGGGGTCGCAACCTCGTGCAACGCGGACGGCTCTATCGTCATCGGCAACGACGGGGAATTCACATTCGTTTGGACCCAAGCGTCCGGTGTTCAGACACTGGAAGCCTATGCCGCGAGTCAATTCGGATTGTCGGTTCCCGGCCGGCCGAAGCTGGGCCGGCTGATTTCCGACAACGGAACCACCCTCACCGGCGGCGTGGCTCCGTTCGAGGAGTTCTACGAAAAACCCTGGGTGATTTTCCCCAGGTAAGTCTGGTTCACGGGAGGGTTGCGACACGGGTCGCACCCCCCCCTACCCCTTAGTGGTTCCTAAGTTTGGCCCTTGAGATGGCTGAGTTTGCACTGCAGACGTTGACAAGTCTCCGGACGCGGTGGATGGAACTATTGGTGAGCTACGGAACCTGCGTGCCGAGGCTCTGTCACGAAAGGGTTTCGTGACCGGACGCGGTATCCTTCCCCTTTCGTGACACCCTCCGTAGCTCCGCTTAAAAAGATTCAGCAGGATGCCATGGACATGGGCATTGACCTGCAATCCCTCCCGGCCCACGTGGCGATCATCATGGATGGTAACGGGCGTTGGGCTAAAAAACGCGGACTGCAGCGCCTCCTCGGTCACCGCGAAGGCTATAAGACGCTCAGAGGCATTCTCTTAAACGCGAGCGAGCTAGGCATCCGATACCTCACCGTGTACGCATTCTCCGCGGAGAACTGGCGAAGACCCCAGGATGAAGTCGCGGGCCTTATGAAGCTGATCGAAACCGCCGCGAGAGACGAACTGAGGCTGATGCATCAGAACAACGTGAAGGTACAAGTAGCTGGCCGGATCGACGAGGTGCCCGAGGGCCTTCGCAACGCGCTCCTCAAGGGAATCCAAACGACGCGGAACAACACCGGCATCACCTTCACCTTAGCGGTCAACTACGGAGGTCGAGCCGAGATCGTCGACGCCGTTAAATCGATGGTCCAGCAAAGTATTTCCGCCGATTTGATCGACGAGGAAATGCTCGCCGCCCACCTTTACAACCCCTCGCATCCCGACCCCGACCTCATGATTCGCACCGCCGGCGAAATGCGCTGGAGCAACTTTCTTATCTGGCAATCCGCCTACACCGAACTCTACGTCACCGAAGCCCCCTGGCCCGAATTCGACTCCAAAGAGCTCCTCCAAGGCGTCGCAACTTACCAAAGGCGCACGCGAAAATTCGGTGCGGTTGTCGAATAGCCGAAGCAATCTCTGACTGGCAGGTACGATCACCCAGCAAAGCATGAGCGTTGAATCAACTGCAACCGCAATCCGGCAAGAAATTGGAAAAGCCATCGTCGGACAGGAGAGCGTCGTCGAGCAGGCCCTCGTGGCCATTCTCGCAAACGGACACGTCCTCTTGGAAGGCGTCCCTGGGGTTGCCAAAACCCTCTTGGTCCGTTCGCTGGCAAAGACCCTGAACCTGAACTACGGACGCGTCCAGTTCACGCCCGATCTGATGCCCAGCGACGTAATCGGCACCAGCGTCTTCAACCCCAAGACCGCCGAGTTCGATCTGCGAAAGGGGCCGATCTTCGTCAACATGCTCTTGGCCGACGAAATCAACCGAACCCCGCCAAAAACCCAAGCTGCGCTGCTCGAAGCCATGGAGGAGCGCACCGCCACGATTGACGGCGAGCCTCACACACTTCCACCCCCTTTCCTGGTCTTTGCCACGCAAAACCCGATCGACTACGAAGGCACTTATCCGCTCCCTGAGGCTCAGCAAGACCGCTTCCTGCTCAAGATCGTCGTGAACTACCCAAGTGCCTCGGCGGAAATGGACGTTCTAAAACGGCATCACGAAGGCTTCAGACCCCAAAGCCTCGAAGACGCTGGCATCCAGCCGATCGTCACCCTTGAAGCGCTCCAAGACATGCAGCGAGAGGTTCAGGAGACCACGGTCGAAGATAAAGTATTCGACTACATCTACGCCATCGTCCAGGCAACCCGAGAAGGCTCGGACATCATGGTCGGCGGGTCGCCGAGGGCCGGCATCGCACTGCTTAACTGCTCGAAGGCACTTGCCAGACTGAGGGGCCGCGAATTTGTGATTCCCGATGATGTAAAGGAGCTGGCGCCGCCCATTCTCCGACACCGAGTGCTCCTGCGACCAGAGGCCGAAATCGAGGGATTAACCGTCGATCGCGTCGTAGCCGGATTGCTCGATCAACAGATCGTGCCCCGATAGCTGAAACTCTGCGCACGTTCAAGCGGTAGTGCTGATATAATGCCTTTGTCGCCAAGGAATGGCGGCAGGGACTGGAAAATCAGGATGAAGGTCAGCACCAGACCGCGTGTCGCCGCTAAAACGTCGACTCCAGCGTTAAACTCGCACCGGCCATTCGATATCGCGGGCATATTGCTCATCGCATTTGCCGCCATCGTCGTCGTGGGTCTTGCCACGCCCGACTCCGGCCTCCTCGGCAGAACCATCGGCTCGGTCTGCGAGCTGCTGTTTGGCCGAGGTGCCTGGGCTGTGCCCCCCTTCCTCCTCTTGATCGCGGTCTGCCTCATCCGAGGGGAATCCGTGAGTTTCCGGCATTTGGGCTTGGGCGCCACGTTGATCCTCCTGACGATCCTGGGTGCCATGGCGGGCCACGTGAGTGGAAACTATTTCGATCCCGGCATCCTCGCTCCCGGCGGTGGCTATATCGGGGCATCCATCGCTTGGCTGTTTGCGGCGCTCTTGGGTTCCGGCAAGCCCATTGGCCTGGGCGCACTCGGCCTCGTCGGCTTGGTGCTCACCGTCGATGTCCCAATCCGAACGATGATGCTGCGCACCAAAGAAACGGCGGTCGCCGTCAAGCGCAAGACGCTGGAACGGCCGAGGACGGCCAGGCCCAAGCCGGAACGCCCAGCCATCGAGAAGCCTGAGAGAACCGAGAAGCCCGAGAAGCCGCTCGCACGAGGGATCGTCGCAGACGATCCGGAGCCGGAAGCCGCTTCGATTCCCGATGAACCGCTGAAAACCAAGAAGCAGCCAAAGATCACCGACAAGACGCGCGAACCTGCCGAGGCGACTTTGGTGACCGACACCCCGACTCCAAAAGAGGGCTATGAGCTGCCTCCCCTCAACCTGCTTGCCGAAGCGATCATGAATCCCAAGCGCAGCCAGGCCGAGATGCAGAAAAACATCGAGACCTTGGAAGGCACCCTGGAGCAGTTCGGGATCGAGGCCACCGTAGTCGAGGTCGCCACCGGCCCAACGGTGACGCGCTACGAGATTCAGCTTGGCCCAGGCGTTCGAGTCAACCGAATCACCGCGCTCGCAGACAATATCGCGATGGATCTCGCTGCCTCCCAGGTGCGCGTCGAGGCACCCATCCCGGGCAAGGCTGCGATCGGCGTCGAAGTACCGAACTCTTCCCCTTCGATGGTCACGCTCCGGGAGCTCTGCGAAGATCCGGTCTTCACCAACCACTCGTCTCGCCTCGCCGTCGCGCTTGGCAAAGACGTCAGCGGCAACAACCGCTACGCAGACCTCACCAAGATGCCCCACCTGCTGATTGGTGGTGCCACGAACTCCGGTAAGTCGATCGCGCTGGCGACGCTCATCACGAGCCTCATCATGCGCAACACCCCCAAAGATGTGCGCCTGGTGATGATCGATCCCAAGAGAGTCGAACTCACCCTCTTCGACAATATCCCTCACCTTCTCTGCCCCGTCATCAAGGATGTCAAGGAAGCCCCCGGAGTCTTGCGAGCGGTATGGCGAGAGATGGATCGCCGCTACGAATCGCTCAGCAATGAGGGCGTACGTAACATCGATGGTTGGAACGCCAAGGCGAGCTTCCAAGACAAAATGCCGTACATCGTCGTCATCATCGACGAGCTTGCCGACCTCATGATCCAGTCCGGGCCGGAAGTCGAGACGATCATCGTCAGACTCGCCCAGCTCGCAAGAGCCGTTGGCATTCACCTCGTGATCGCCACGCAGCGCCCGAGCGTCGATGTTATCACCGGGTTGATCAAGGCCAACATCCCCTCTCGCATGGCCTTCTCGACCGCCTCCGCGATCGACTCCCGCACGATCCTCGACCAAAAGGGAGCCGACACCCTGATCGGCAAGGGAGACATGCTGTTTCTTCCGATCGACGCCAACAAGCCGCATCGGATCCAAGGCTGCTATGTCAGCGAGAAAGAGATCGACGCAATCTGCAAGTTTTGGCGAGCGCAAGAAGTGCCCGAGTACGTGCTTTCCCCCATCGACGAAGACGTCGTGGATGCCAAGAAGGAAGGCGGCGACTTCGGAGAAGACAACGACCCGCTGTGGGAAGAAGCCGTTCGCTGGGTCTCCGAGCGTGGCCAAGCCTCAACCTCAATGCTCCAGCGCAAGTTCTCGATCGGTTTCCAGCGAGCGTCCCGGCTGCTGGACATGATGGAACAACGCAACATAGTAGGGCCACGCGACGGACCTAGGCCACGCGATGTGCTTGTGAATCACATGGATGTCGACACGATGTTTGGCGGCGGAATCAAGTACGACGTCGGCAAAACGATTGACGACGAAGAAATCGAATGATTGATCCGGCTCCCCTCCCCTTCCGAGGGGGAGAAGAGTCCAAATTACTCTGCAAGCGCACCAACCCTAACCTGCGCCAACATAATTCCATGGACCTCGGCAAACTTCTCGAAGACTCCGGCGCAATCATGCGCGGACACTTTCTGCTTGCATCCGGACGGCACAGCGACGTCTACTTTGAGAAGTTCCGAGTGCTTGAGCAGCCTCAGGTGCTCAGCGCCCTCTGCGGTGAAATCGCCGAGCACTATGAGGGCAAGGGCATCGAGCTGGTCGCAGGGCCCACCACCGGTGGCATCATCATCGCCTTCGAAGTCGCCCGCCTTATGGGACTTCCTGCCGTCTACGTCGAACTCGAGAACGGAGCCAGAACCCTCCGAAGAAACAAGACCCTCCCCCAAGGCGCAAAGACCCTGATCGTTGACGACGTTTTGACCACCGGCACCTCAGTCCTCGAAACCGCCGAAACCATCAAGCACGCCGGCGGCGACGTGGTAGCCCTCGGAGTCCTAATTGACCGCTCCGCACCAGACAAACAGTGGCCGTGCCCGATGTACGCCTCTTACCGCGTTGCCGCCGAATCCTACGCCACAGAGGACGTTCCCGATTGGATGCAAGCAATCCCCTTAGTGAAGCCTGGCACTCGCGCGAAGATTTCCTTATAGTTCTGGATACGGAACGATCGTTCCGAATAGCAGTACAACACATATCAAGTCTTCGAAACTAGGCTTTGTGCCAGCGGCTAGCGGGTGCTTCCCTCATGTAATCTGAATCCGTGCAGGAACCCACGCGCAAGCAGGTCATGAGTGTCGCCGCAGCGATCTTCTTTTTCGCGCTGGTCCTGCGCCTGATCGGCATTGGCTGGGGGCTGAAGAACGACTTTCACAACCAGAGCTACCATCCGGACGAGCCGGTCGTCTTTGCCTACAGCCAAGCCATCGAGCCCACGAAGCTTCAGTTCACACCCGGCTTTTACAACTACGGCACGCTGTATCTGACGATGCTCCGCATCACCAGCGACATGACCGCGGCATACACCGGTGGCCCCGACATGAAGAGCGATGACTCTTACTGGTCGTTCGTGTCACGCGTACATTTTGCTGGCCGTATTCTTAGCGCCCTCGCTGGTGCCGCGACGGCATTGATTCTGTTCCTGATCGGCTTGCGCTTCTTCGGAATGTTGGGCGGTATCGCGTCTGGGTTGGCCATCGCGGTGGCCTCTGGGCATGCCGTGCACTCCAGATTTCAAACCGTAGACATCATCGCCACCTTTTTCTTGGCTGCCAGTGCGCTCTATGCTCTGAAGCTGCTCGATGAAGACAAGGAAGGGAAGTTTTACACCAAGGCAGCCTTGCTGGCGGGAGTCTTCGCGGGCCTCGGCGCAGGCACCAAATACACCGGAATCCTTGCGCTCCTCACTGTTCTGGTCGCCGTAGAGGTCGTTCGTAGGAAGCGCAACTGGAGCATGGCCGAGGCTCTCAAGCTCGACGGTGCCGCCATCGCCAGCGCGCTCGTCGTCTTTCTGGTGACAACTCCGGGCGTCTTGCTCGACACCGAGAAGTTCATGCGTGACTTCAAATACGAGATGACGCATACGGCGACGGGGCACGGGCTGGTCTTCGCCGGCTCAAGCCCAGGGTTCCTTTATCACCTTGGGAACCTGTTCTCCGGCGTTGGAATCCTCCTGACGCTCCTTGGCATCGGCGGCCTTGTCTGGGCAGCGGCGAAGCGGAATTGGTGGGCCCTGGCCCTTCTGGCATTCTTCCTCCCGTACTACCTGCTCATCGGCCGAGCCGAGGTGAAGTTCCTGCGCTACACCTTCCCGCTCTACGTTGGTATCGCTGCGGGTTTCGGTTATCTGATCTCGGAGTCGCAGAAGAACGAGCGGTGGAAGAAGGCAGGCGTCGTTTTTGGCATCCTCGCAATCGGTGGCATCGACACGGGCGGCTTGATGGGCGCTGCTAAGGCTACCGGTTGGATGGCTGGCGAAGATCCACGCGACTCAGGGGCGAAATTCGTCAAGAAGGAAGGAGCGTTGACCGTCGGATACGCAAAGGACCCCTGGACCTGGTCGGTGCCAATCTTTAAGGACTCGACGCTGCCGCGGATGCCAATGGGACCCGCCTACCTCGGGCAAATCAACGCGGTTCGCGAACAAACTGGTCTGCCGCAAGGTTGGCAAGCTTGGTTCCTGGCGCGGATGACGCTGATGGCGAAGGAGCCGATGGCGGTGCTGTTCTTCTCCGGTATGAGCGAGGGTGCTGAGGTCCAGTACAAGGACTTTGACGAACGCCTCATCAGTGATTTGCGGCCGGAGTACGTCACGCTCACCTCCTTGGAGGTCGGGCCACTCGACCGCTTGCGCAGGACCCAAATCGAAGCGGAAGACCTCAAGAACGCAGTCGCGCAATACAGCAAATTCCGCGAAGCTCTCGAAAAGGACTACTCGCGCGTTGCTGCCTTCGGAGCCATCGCGCCAACAGTCGAAGACATGCAGTACGTGCAGCCGGAGGTTCTTGTTTGGAAGCGCAAGACTCCCGGCTCGTAGAAGATATCGAGTGGTTTTTGGACCATCTGAAGGTCGAGCGAGGGGCCAGCCCACACACGACAGAAGCTTACGCGAACGACCTCAAGCTCGCCGCCGCCTTCTTCGAAGGCATCGGCATCGACGACTGGCGCTCGATAGAAGCCCCGCATTTGCTTCGCTACGAATCCTCTCTTAGCCACCCCCTCGCGCGCAGCACGGCTCAACGGCGCATCAGTTCTCTGCGCAGCATGCTCAAGTTTCTCAAGCGCAACAGCGCCGGTCCCAAGGCCGACTTGCCCAGCACGGGCGGCTTCCGCAAGCCCAAGACGCTGCCGAAAGCTTTGCCCATGGAGGTGCTCGAAAGGCTGCTCGCCCTTGCCGACACCTCCAAGCCAACCGGTTTGCGCGACCGCGCACTCATGGAACTCATCTACGGTGCCGGCCTACGGGTCAGCGAGGCCTGCGAGTTGGATCGCGCGTCGCTCGACCTCGAGGAGCGAGCGGTCAGGATTACCGGAAAGCGTGGCAAGACGCGGCGAGTGCCCCTGCCGGAACACACTGCGCACTGGATCGATCTCTACCTGCGCGAGGGTCGGCCCAAGTTGGTCGTGGGAGCCTCGGGCCGCGTTTTCCTCAGCGATACGGGCCGCAACATGCTGCGGCAGAAGGCTTACGAGCGCCTTCGCAGGTATGCATCCGCAGCGGGCCTGCCGGACGGCGTCTCTCCGCACACGCTTCGCCACACCTACGCCGTCCACTTGCTGCGTGGGGGAGCCGATCTGCGCGTGGTTCAGGAGCTGCTGGGACATGAGTCGATTGCAACGACCCAGGTCTACACGCAGCTCGACATGGACGAAGTTAAAGCTCGCTATCTAAAAGCCCATCCACGAGCTTAGTGGCTTAGGACTTGCGAGCCATCGCCTGCCGCAACAGCTCTGGCACGTCGCTTGTTCGATCCGCAACCGCCGCACCGGCCTTCTCCAGCGCATCCACCTTCGATTGAGCCGTTCCCGTGTTGCCGGAAATGATCGCGCCTGCGTGCCCCATTCGTTTGCCTGGAGGTGCCGTTCGGCCCGAAATGAAGCCCACCACCGGCTTGGTCATGGTGGCAATAAACTCAGCAGCCGCTTCCTCGTCTGACCCACCGATCTCGCCGATCATGACGACCGCTTCCGTTTGAGGGTCAGCTTCAAACATTTGCATCACTTCGATGAAGCGCGTGCCCGGCAAGGGATCTCCGCCGATGCCCACACACGTGGTCTGGCCAAAGCCCGCTCGCGTCATCTCCCAAACGATCTCATAGGTAAGCGTTCCCGACCGAGAAACAAGGCCAATCGGTCCTTCGGAGAAAATGTGCCCAGGCATGATGCCTAACTTGCACTGGCCGGGAGTGATGATGCCCGCGCAGTTGCCTCCAAGCAAACGCGTCGTGCCGTTCGCGTGAAGCCGGTTGACCACTCTGACCATATCTTGCGTAGGAATCCCCTCGGTAATCAGCGCCACGAACGGAATTCCCGCGCCTTCGCACTCTAAAACTGAGTCGGCGGCGAAGGGAGGCGGCACGAAAATGATGGCCGTGTTAGCCTGAGTTGCGTCAACGGCCTCCTGAACGGTATCGAAAACGGGCCGATCCAAGAAGCTCGTTCCTCCCTTTCCGGGAGTAACGCCACCCACGATCTGAGTGCCGTATTCAATCATCTGCTGAGTGTGAAAACCACCTTCACGTCCGGTCATGCCGCAAACGATCGCGCGCGTGTTCTTATCGACGAGGATTGCCATTGGCTAACAGAATACCGGGCGGAGCCAATGGCGGATGGCTGACATCCGAACTCGGCGATCGGCAAATCGCCACGGTCAATGATCAACCATCACTCCATCTAGCTCTCAGCCCTGTACCGTCCGCACGATTCCAACGCCGAATGCGAGGACCATTGCCAGCGCCACCGCGTTCCACTGTAGCGAGATCGCTACGAAACCCAGCACGCTTGCTGCGCCCACTAACAAGATGAGCGTATCCTTCCGCTCATCCCGCGCCTTCATGTCTGTTCGTTTGGTCATCTTAGCTTGCTCTCCTAGCTTTGCCACTTCTTCTGGCGCTTGCGCGAACCTCTACGTTCCTATTCGCAGAAACGTGGAGGTGCTAAACCTTGGCTTCTGCGTTTTACGTCAAAGAGTGCTATCTCTCATATCGGAGGCGCGAGGGCAGTCTGTTACCGGCAATTCTTCGGTGATTGGGGCCTATTTTGCGACCGGCGAAAAGACGTGCAGCGTTCCGATTTGCTCGTACCCCACCGCCGGATAGAGTTGCGCTCCCGCATGGCTTGCGAGTAGGACGCTGGTAGTGGCACCGTGACGGGCGTCGTCCTGAAGCATGTGGCTAAGAAGGGCCTTCGCGATCCCCTGCCGTCTGAAGTCTGGCTTGACGTACATGTTCGAAACCCAAGCAATGCCAGGAGTTCGGAGAATGCTTCGCACCCATCCGACCGCCTCGCCATCGACTTCCGCCGCGTAGAGTCTCAATTTCGGAGGGTCCTCGGTAAGCTCTTTAGTGCGTATCTGCCGCGAGCCGGCCGCGCGACTGATCTTATCCGCAGCGTCCTGATCCGTCACTCTCGAGATCGTTGCAGCGCTTGTTAAGGCAGGCGCGAGGGCTGTCTTCGACACCATCATCGGCTCCGTCGCGAGCAGCCGGTAGCCCATCTCTTTATAAGCGTCTCGCGTGTCGGTGCAAACCTCCAGACCGGGGGTGATCGCACAGAGCGTGATCTTCTTCAGATGAGGAGGGCTGCCCGCGCGTAGATGCTCGATACCCGCAATCACCTCTTCAACCGGCAGATGAGGCGACACGATCTCTGCAGTTCGATAGCCATCGACGCGACGCCGGGGCCCGTCATGCATGATCAGCAGTCTGCCTTCGCGGCTCACCAGATACGGATGCGTAAAGCTCCTCGTATAAGAGAAGCCCGCGCAGAACACCTCAGATGCGGTTTGAAGGTCGATCAAAGGATTACTTCTTCTTAACGACGGGCGGAACTGTACGCTTCGCTAACTGCATCATCGTCGTGCCCCGCAGCTTCATTTCGAGTACTGGCTGCTCAAAGCCGGTGGCATACACTTCGTAGCCTCCTTCGGTCTGAGCCTCCGCAAGCACGGCGTGATTCGTCACGGGATCCAAGTTAAACTCCACCTTCGATTTCAGGCGCATCGGAAGCTTCTTGATGCCGGTGTCTTCCGACTTCACATCGTACGTGTCGTTGATGAATTCGCCGAGGTCCGTGTTGTGATCGAAGCTGGCTTCCAGGCGCTGAAATTTCTTGCCATTGATCGTCACGACGCCCTTGTATGCATAGGTGAAGTCCAAACGCTGAACGACGGACTTCCCTTCCTTGCCCTTCAATTTCTGCGGCTGATAGCCGACGGTCTTGTGCCACGTATCACCAACGGCAACCTTCGTGCCGCGCAGTTTGGGTGAAAAATCGAGGGCGCTATCAAAGGAGCCGGAAAAGAGCGCGAGCCGATACATCTCGCTTATGAACTGGCCCAAAATGCCGCCGAGTGGGCCCTGAGCTGCGGGCGAAGAGGAGGGCAGCAGCCAGTTCGCAGCCTTTTTGGCGGGTACCTTTTTGGCGAGATCCTTCACGTCGATGATCTCGTTGATGGGGGAGACGGTCAACGCGAGGTCGAAGTTGACTTTCTCTACCTTTGGCTTAGGAGGGGAGTCGACCGTTTCGCCTTCGATGACCGTCATCGTCGGCCTCTTGTAGCGCAGTACCGCGATTCCATCGGCTTTAATCTGCTCCACCGCGATGGTGAAGTCATAGTTGATATCGAGGTCCTCGGGCATCCAGGTTCGAAACGCGCCGCCCCGCTGCTCGGCCGTCAGATTTGAACGCACCTTGTAGTTCAGCAGCTCGCCCTTTGTGAAGACGCGGCCAAGATCGACGGGCGCATTCGCACCTTCGCTTGGTACAGATAGGACCGAGAAAGCAGCCAGAACAGTTAACGTGATCAACAAGACACCTCGTATAGTCAAACGCTCGACAGGGGAATTCTATAGCATTGTTCAAGAAATGGCACTCAGTCGATGCTTTGTTTCGCTTTGAGTAGCCACCCGTTCGGATCGATGACGGGAACTGCGCCTGCGAACGCAATCGTCGCTTTGCCACCCGGCATCGCAATCCTCTTCAGCTTGCCATCTACCATAACCTCAACCGGCATCGGAAAGGGAAGATTAGCTGGGGTTTCCCATCTGAGATTTAGCGACTTTCCTGTCACGGTGCTCACCAGTTTGGGAAGTTGCGGCTGACGCAGATAGAGATCAAAAAACCAATCGAGCTCCATGCCTGAATCCTTTTCGGCAATGGTGAGGAAGTCGTCGGTCGTGACAAGCCGCTGATGTTGGCCGTCCTTTCGCACCTCCATTTCCTTGGTGGGGTACGCCATGTGCCTGAGCGCCTGGAAAAAGGCCGCATCTCCGACGACATGACGAAGGCTGTGAAGGATGAGCGCGCCTTTGTTATAGATATCGCCGTCGCTCTGCTCAGTGCCGTTGGCAAAATACATCTCATGCGCGAACTTGGCTTCTCGGGGCGCAACGGCCTGCCGATTGTTGGTGCCGCTCGCCCGTGCCTTCATCTGCTGTAGGTAAGCGGCTTTGCCTTTGACGTGCTCCACATACAAGACATCCATGTAGCTCTGAAAACCTTCGTGAATCCAGAAGTCTTTCCAATCGCTCGCCGTCACAAGGTTGGCCCACCACTCGTGGCCAAGTTCGTGCAGCATGAGCCAGTCGAAGCCATCGGCGTCGTACCTGAACTGGTTGCCGTATGCGATCGCGGTCGAATGCTCCATGCCAAGGTGCGGCGTCTCGACGATGCCCAGCTTCTGTGAGCGGAATGGGAAGGGGCCCAGATACTTCTCGAAGAAGACTAGATACTTCTTCGTTTCGGCTATCAACGTCGCTCCCTTGCTCTGATTTTCTGGAAGGATGTAAAACTTGATGGGGATCGTCTCACCCGTAATTGAGGTGGCCTGATCCTCGATGAGTTTGTAAGGCGCAGCGTTGAAAACAATCGAATAGTTGGGAATCGCTTCTCCCATGCGCCAGTGATATGTGGAGGTTCCGTTGCCATTCTTGACCACACGCTCCAGCTTGCCGGGTCCCACGGCGACTAACGGATCGGGAACCGTGATGTGCATCGAGGCAACCGCAGCCTTGTCGGAAGGATGATCCTTCACTGGAAAAAGAAGATCCGCCCCGTCCATCTGCAGGGCCACCGAAACCCAGGGAGAGCCGTCTGCGGTCTTCTTCCACATGAAGCCCCCGATCCAGGGCGGAGTGGGAGCCACACGCGGCTTGCCCGCATACGTGATGGATGTCTTTATCTCGGCACCTGGTTGCTTCGTCTGGGGAAACCAAATGCGGATCGTGTCTTTTCCTCGCACGTACCGGAGGTTCCTTCCTTCGCCGTCGGTGACCTTGCTGACCGAGTAAGGGCTGTCGAGGTCCGCCAACACGACGTTGGTTGGAATCACCGCTCTAGCGACCATCACCGTCGTGCCCGTGATGGACTGCATCGTCGGATCGACGTTGAGGGTCACGTCGTACCAGTGAACGTCATAAACCGCCTGCTCGAATCGCAGCGGACCACCGGTGGGAGTAGCCATCTGCGCTCCCGCAGAATGCACCGTGGCGAGCAGGCAGAGGAGTAAGAGTGGACGGGCGGCGTTTCTATGGTTTGAGTGCATGCTCGGAATCCAAAATAACTATAGCCGCCCGCTGCCTTAGCGCAAGACCTGTTTGGCGATGACCATCCGCTGAATCTCCGACGCGCCCTCACCAATTTCGGTCAGCTTCGCATCGCGCCACAGCTTCTCAACTAGGAAGTCATGCGTCATGCCCCGTCCGCCGTGAATCTGAATAGCGCGGTTCGTGACCCGGTTAGACGCCTCGCTGGCAAAGAGCTTCGCGATCGAGCTCTCCTTGATGACCGTCTTTCCTTCGTCGTACATCTTGCACGCGTTGAGCAGCAGCAGATTCGCGGCCTCGACGTCGATCGCGCTATCGGCGATCATGTTCTGGACGGATTGCATATCGGCTAGGCGCCGGTTGAACTGCTCTCGACCTTTGGAGTATTCGACCATGAGCTCGAACGCCTTTTCAGCGATTCCGCAGGCCATCCCACCGATCGCGAGCCGACCCCGATACAAGAGTCCAATCGCATCCTCAAACGTGCAGGGCGTGTGCCACGCGACGGCATCGGTCAGTGAGAACTCTGCGGTCCAGGATGCGGAAACGCCCACCGTGTGAATCCGCCGCTCGACCTTGAATCCTGGCTGATTCGTCTCCAAGAGAAACGCGCTTAGCTCTTTCTCAGAAATGCGGGCGATGATGATAATGAGGTCGGCCTTTCCGCCGTTCGTGATGAACATCTTGCCGCCATTCAGGTTGTAAAAACCTTCACGTCCGTCTATGGGCGTCGCCTTTGTCTTCACGCGCCGGGCATCGGAGCCTGCATCCGGCTCCGTCAGGCCCCAAGCCAATTTGATCTCGCCAGCCATGCAGCCAGCCAGATACTTGTCTTTTTGTTCTTGAGTGCCAAATCGATCGATGTGCGCCACGCAAAGGGCGTTCACGGCCGCAACATTCATGGAAAGTGCCGGATCGCCCTTAGCCAACTCTTTGCAAACTTGGCAATATGCCGTACAAGAAATGCCCGATCCACCGCTGTCTTTGGGAACGGTCATGCCCAGCAGGCCGAGCTTGCCGAGCTTGGGCCAAATGTCGTCGGGAAGTTGGGTATTGCGCTCCCACTCTCGGGTGTTGGGAAGAACTTCGGTTGCTACGAAATCGCGGACACGCTCGAGGAAAGCCGCCTCGTCGGGATGTAATTCTAAAGCCATATTGAAACCAAGCGCCGTTGCTTGGACGGAGTTTACTCCCCGCCCTATTCACTCGGCACCAAGTTCAGCCCCGTCCGCTAAAATGGGTGCATGCTTGCTCCCATTCTTGCCACGCTCCTCGTGACCCAAGCTGCTGCCGCTGACCAGCTCGGCAAATGGGGGATCGAAGCACTGGAAGAAATCCGGCGCGACTATTACATTCCGGAAACGAAGCTGTACGCCGAAGAGTTTTCCAAGAGCGCCCCATCCAAGCAACCAGCCTTCAACTGGGGGGTGGGCGTCATGTTGTCGGCCCTCAACGGTGCCGCGCGACTCGATGAAAAATACAAGCCCTGGCTGGAGGAATACGTCAATGCGAGCCGCGTGTATTGGAACGACAAGGGCCCCGTTCCCGGCTATGACGTGCTTCCAGGACCGAAGCCCGTCGACCGCTACTACGATGACAATGCCTGGATGGTGCTGCAGCTCGTCGAGACGTATGAGCTTCTGAAGGATGAGAAGTATCTGAACTGGGCCAAGGAAACTTTGACCTACGTTCTCAGCGGCGAGGATTCAAAACTTGGCGGGGGCATCTATTGGAAGGAAGCCGAGAAGGGTGGCAAAGGCACCTGCTCCAACGCGCCCTCGGCCGCCGCCTGCCTCGCGGTTTACAAGCACACCAAAGATGCTCGACTGCTCGTCACTGCCACGAGACTTTACGACTGGACCAAAAAGCAGCTGCAGGATCCCAGCGACTACCTCTTTTGGGATGCGATCTCGGTTGAGGGGCGGGTAGACAAAACGAAGTGGTCCTACAACACCGCGCTTATGATCCGGTCAGCGGCAGACCTCCACGTGTACACAAAGAACCCCATGTACGTGCGCGATCTCGTGCGCATGCAGACCGCTTCCTCAAAGCGCTGGATGGGTGAAGGCATCAAAGATGAGGGTCGATTCGCGCATCTGCTTATGGACGCATGGCTCTATCAGCGCATGAACATGCCCGTCAAAAATCCGCGCCAAGCCGAAAGCGACCACGCCGCCTTTACGGGGCCACTCACCTTTCTCCATACGCAGGCTCGCAGCGACGAAGGCTTTTATGGCAAACGATTTGACAAAGCCCCCTCTGCTAATGAGCAGAAGTTCAGCTTGATCGATCAGGCAAGTGCTGCACGCGCGTACTTCGCGGCAGCTAACTATTTTCGCAGCAAGGCACAGCCTTGAAACCGTTTATGGCAACTTTGCGTATCAGCCACACTGCCGCAATGAAAGCCCTGACGCCCCTGATCCTCTCTTTCACGGTCTTGGCCACGATGTCCTCCCTTGTCGGCTGCGGCATCACCCAACAAATCACCTCCGGAGGAAAGAAATTGAAAGGAATCGGCCCCGTGAAAACGGAGTCTCGCTCGGTTGACAGCTTTGAGCAGGTGCAGGTTTCCGGCCACTTCCAGGTCGCCCTGAAAGTGGGTTCCGCCACCTCGCTAGCAATCGAAACTCAGGAAAATCTCCTAAAGGAGATTGAGACCACCGTGGAAAACGGCGTTCTCAAGGTGAAATCCGACTTCAACCTCGAATCCGACAAGCCGATCCTGGTCACCATCACGAGCCCCGCTCTCAGCGCACTGCAAGGGTCTGGAGCGAGCAGCATCAACCTGGAGGGCCTGACCGGCAAGAGCTTCACTGCGGACCTTTCGGGAGCGAGCAAGCTGAGGGCCAGCGGCAAAGCCGAAGAAATCAAGCTGCAAGGGAGCGGTGCCGCAGAGTTCGTGTGGGACGATCTGCAAACCCAAAGTCTCGCTGTCGATCTGAGCGGAGGCTGCAGCGCCCTAGTCTCGGGTTCAAGCACGACCCTCGCCCTTAGCCTCACTGGCGGCTCTTCGTTCAAAGGAGAGACGCTGCTCTCGAAAACAGCCACCGTGGACACCAGCGGCGGATGCAATGTCGTCGTCAACGCCAAGGAAACGTTAATCATCAGCGCCAGCGGCGGCGGCAACGTGCGCTACATCGGTAATCCGGTCGTCACGAAAGATGTGAGCGGCGGTGTAAACATCAGTCAGATCCCTTAGCTTAGTGGCTGGATTTTAGGCTGAACATGCAGCAGCGTCTCGACGACTACGGGGTCGAACCACGTGCCGCCTAACCCCTTCATCGCTGCTACGGCAGCTTCTTCTGGGAATGGTTTTCGCCAAGGAGCCCCCGCCAGCATGACGTCAAGGGCCTCGGCCGCCCCTATGATCCTGGCTCCCAGCGGGATGTCCGCGCCTGACCAGCCGTGCAGATAGCCTTCCCCCGTCCAGCGCTCATGGTGGCTTCGAATGAGATCGAGCGACGGCTCCAGAAATGCTTCATCAGGAAGCACCGAATCTGCCATCCGGACGTGCTGCTCCAGAAGCACACGCTCGTGCGGTTCCAGAGGACGAGATGCCACTAGCAGATCTCCGTCGATGAGCAGTTTGCCAATATCATGCAGCTCCGCCGCATAGCGTAGGTTCAGCAGATCGTCATCGGAAAGGCCCATCGCCTCTCCGGTTGCCACCGAATAGACGGCCACTCTTTCCGCGTGGGCCCGCTCCCCAGGTGCGTGCGCGTCCAACCGCGCCAGCAAAGATCGGACAATGGCGTTTCTTCGCTGCCTTTCTTCAGCGCTTAACTGTTCAGCTTCTTCAATCGACATAAGACACTCTCAAGTTCATCTTCTTCGAGTGTGCGAGGATCGATCCACACACGCCCGTTTTCGATGCGTCCCACGATCGCCGGTTCCCCCATCCGCAGGATTCTAGCTACATCATCGGCATTGTCAGCAAAAATCCCAACCCGGAAAGTTGCGACTCCTGTGCCGGGTGCCGATCCAGCGCCAATTTCTGTGCGTCCGGGCTCGACGACCGACCCGGGAACACCTTCCGATAGTCGATCTGCCATGCCTTTCACTTCCTCGACGGAGCGAGCCAGATACTTCAGGGTGGGAATCTCCTGTTCTCTGCCTTGGACATAGAGCTTTAACGTCGCTTCGAGCCCCGCGAGCGTCAATTTGTCGACTCGGACCGCCCGAGCTAACGGATGCCGTCCGATCTTGCCGATAAACTCCGTCGAGCCGACAATCATGCCTGCTTGGGGTCCCCCGAGCATCTTGTCGCAGCTAGCGATCACCACTGCCGCGCCGCCACAAACACTATCCTGCACCCTCGGTTGAGCGACCAAACCGAACTTGGTGGTGTCCACTAGGCAACCCGTCCCCTGATCATCCACCACCGGAACACCCAGGCCCACCAGCTCTTGCAAAGAAGGCTGCGAAGTAAAACCGATGATCGCAAAGTTGCTCGTGTGACAACGCAGGATCGCTCCTGTAAGGGGCGTCAAAACGTCCTGATAGTCGCTGAGACGCGTCTTGTTGGTACAACCGACCTCGACCAGATGGCATCCGCTTTGCCGCACGACGTCGGGAATGCGAAACGAACCGCCGATCTCCACCATCTGGCCACGAGACAGCAACACGTCTGCGCCCGCAGCCAAAGCCGCCAAAGTAAGCAGCACGCCAGCCGCCGCGTTGTTGACGACCATCGCATCTTCCGCTCCGGTTAACTCGCACAGCATCGACCGGACATGATCTTGGCGATCTCCCCTGGCTCCAGACCGGAGATCGAATTCAGTACGAGAATGGCCCCCCGCCACGCTCGCGAGATACTCGGCGACAGGTGGTGCCAATCGCGCCCTTCCGAGCCCCGTATGCAAGATCACGCCTGAAGCATTGATGACGGACTGCATAGAATGAGCCATCGCAGCCTCGGCTTCGTTCACGGCCAAATCAACGGGATCGACGACTCTGCCTGAAGCCATCGCGCCGCGTGCGCCCTCCACCGCAGCTCGAGCCGACTGAATGCGAACACGCTCGGGATAGGGTGAGAGCCGCTGGTCGCGGCTGAGTGCATCCACATTGGGCAAACTCCGAAAGTCCGGCATCTGAAACCAGTTTAGCGAACGCAGCGTATTTCCTCGCGAATCAGCTCACCGCTGTAAACTGCAAGCAAATGGAATCACCGCCACCTTATCAACCAAAAAAGAAGAGTACCGGCCTCATTATTGGCCTCATCATCGGAGGCGTGCTGCTTTGTTGTGGACTGCCGGTGGTGCTCCTCGGAGGCGCGGCCATCTGGGGAATGAAGGCAGGAGGGCCCGTGGTAAAGTGCACCATCTCTCTCAAAGCCATGCAGAAAGCGGTTCACGCCTATGCCGCAGAGCACAATGGCAAGCTGCCAACGGCCGCGACTTGGCAGGACCAGATCAAGCCGTACTATTCAAAGGCCATCGCCGATCCCAAGATCGCGAAGAATCCTTTCGGCTTCATTCCGGTTGAAGGAGAGTGGGGCTGCGAGGCAGACGACAACGTCGTCACCGGCCTGGCATTCAACACCGATCTCTCCGGAAAGACGCTGGCCGACATCAAAGATCCGGCCGGGACAGTGCTGCTGTTCGAATCGCGAGAGCGCAAGCGCAATCTGGCTCAAAAATACGATGCAGCCAAGCTAGCCAACCTGCCCAAGCGTTTCAAGAGCGAAGCGATCTTCATGGTGACCGTCTCGGGCGAAACGAAGATGGTGGGTCCCGGCGGCAAGGAACAGGACATAAAAATCGACGCCGGCACCGAATAGGGCGGCTATAATGGACGTTGCCCCAGTGTTGGGGCAACTAGATTCATGCTTCACAACATCGCATTCATCGGTGGCCAGGAGGGCCTTCTCCTTGTCGTAGTGGTCCTCGTCCTCTTTGGCGGATCGAAAATCCCAGAGCTGATGCGCGGCGTCGGTAAAGGGGTCGGCGAACTGAAGAAGGGCGTCGATGAGGCAAAACACACCTTTCACGATGCCTAGGTCAGTTGTTTGATGGCTGAAAAATCAATCTCTCAGCCGCCAAACAACAAGGCCCAGCCAAGGACCGCGTTTGCCTGGGAGTCGTTTTCGCTTCTACACCCGGACGACTGGGCACCGGTGACGATTAGCGGCAATCGAAAGGAAGGCTATATCCGCTTGGCCTCGACCGGCCGCCTGAGCTGCCAGGTTCGATGGAAAGAAGCCGAAAAAGCAGGCAACCTCGAAGAGAGGCTCAACAATTATCTGGACAAGATCAAGGGCGACGCCCGCAAAGCTAAATCGAAGATCGAGACCCACTTCGAAGCGAGCGGTGACGCACTCAGCTATCAATACTCAGGCTATGCCCATGGCAAGGGCAAGCTGTTTCACGACACGAAGACCTGGCGCGTCTTCTTCTTGGAAGTCACCAGCACCAAGTCGGATCGGCTGGGCACGCCCTTTAAGGCGATTGAAGACAGCTTCGACACTGGAGGCGAGCGGTGGGCGGTGTTAGGTCTCGACTTGCGACTTCCTGGGTACTTGAAGGTTGAGAAAAAGATCTTTCTTTCCGGTCGAACTCAGCTCATGCTCGGGGGGAAAGGCGTGATCATCGACGCGCAGCGGTGGGGCTTTGGCGAGCAACTCCTCGCCAAACATGGCTTTGCCGATTGGGCTCGCGCCGCGCTCGATATGCCCAAAGCGGCCGTGACTGCAGGTGAGAATAGCATTGTCATGGAGCTACCGAGTGTGCTCAAGGGTCGATCCTATGCGCTCGCGAAGCTGCAGCCCGAGCTGAATCAGATTGTCTCCGTCAAGGTCCGGACTCGCAAGAAGGAATGGAGGCCATCATGGGACTGGTTCGCCTAGTCAAGCGCGGTTTAGACACCCGCCCCAAGCTCTCGCCTGAGCAAGTCAAGAAGTCAAAACCCACCCGCAACCCCGCGGTTCTTTTTCAGCGCCAAGAGGACGGCACCATGTTCCTCGAAGCTCCGTTGAGCGAGCACGGTCGGGGCATCGCAGCTTGGATTGCCAAGAAGATGAAAGTCGCAGACACGAAGAAATTCGAGCTCGAACCGGTTGGCGCATTCTGCTGGCAACTCTTTGATGGCCAACACACCGTCGAAACCATCTCGCGTAAGCTGCGAGAAGCGTATAAGATGAACAGGCTCGAAGCGGACGCGTCGCTCAATGCCTTTCTGCAAATGCTCAGCGCCAAGAACCTGATCACGCTCCAAGTTCCAACTGCGGGACTGAACAAGAAATGAAGCACGTCCAAACCCAATTCAAGAATGTCGATCCGCCGTTCTGGGTTGCGTGGAACCAGGCGAAAGCCAGCATCCGCGTGCGCTTTCTTCGCATGATGATCACCACCTTGGGAATTGCCCTGGGCATCGCCTTTTTCTCCAGCATGATGACTCTGCGGACCGGAAAGTCCCAGATGGGCTTTCAGCCTGAGCAAATGAACTGGCTGGTGGGCACCTCCCTCGTCATGTGCCTTGTCGGGGTCACCAATTCGATGCTCATGTCGGTTACCGAGCGTTTCCGAGAGATCGGCACAATCAAGTGCCTCGGTGCATCGGACAGCTTCATCGTGAAGGTTTTCTTTCTCGAAGCCGTGCTGTTGGGAGCTATCGGTTCCTTCGCGGGAGCAACGATGGGGTCGTTGCTGATGGCCGCCTATATGACTGCCTCCAACAATGCTCCAACCCTTGTCGACATCGCGATGGTCTCTCTCATTGCAACCGCCGTGGGCGGATTTATGACTGTCATCGCCGCCGTTGCGCCCGCGATCCAGGCTGCCAAAATGCCTGCTGCGGCAGCCTTAAGAGTAGAGATATGATCGATCAGCGAGAAGTCGTCGTCCGAACCGTCAGCGTCGTCAAGCAATACGGCGAGGGCGAGGCTGCCGTGCGCGCCCTCAATGGCGTGACCTGCGAGATCTATACGGGCGAATATCTATCCATCATGGGCCCCTCCGGCTCCGGCAAATCCACTCTCTTCAACATGATCGGAGGCTTGGATAAGCCAAACGAAGGCTCTGTTTTCGTCAACTCCGTAGACATCGCTCAGCTCACCCCTCGAGAGCTTGCTTTTCTGCGGTGTCACACCATCGGATACATCTTTCAGACCTTCAACCTCATCCAGGTTCGAACCGCTTTGGAGAACGTGACGCTCCCGATGCTCTTTGCGGGTACGCCGCCGGAAGACGCCGAGGTGCAGGGCATGAAGCTCCTCGACATGGTCGGCCTGGGTCACCGCTTCCATCACCGCCCGAGCGAACTCTCAGGAGGCCAGCAGCAGCGCGTCGCCATCGCAAGATCCCTGGCCAACAATCCGGCAATTATCCTTGCGGATGAGCCTACGGGCAACCTGGACCTCAAAACCGGCCAAGAAATCATCGACCTCCTCAGGCAACTCAACCACGATCACGGAGTCACGATTATCTCCGCCACGCACGACCATAAAATGCTCGACGTTTCTGACCGCATCTTCCACATTCGGGACGGCCAACTGGCGAAAGTAGAAACCCGGGCAGAGCTGGACGCCGCCGTTCACAGCTAAAGCTCACCCCCGCGTCGCCAAAAAGGTATCCTCTTCAGGCCGAAAGGCTCTCTGTCCCGAAAGACCGGGATCGCAGCCCATAGGGAGCAACATCACATGCCAGTAAGAAACAGAAAATACGAAGCCTTCTACATCGTCGCCGGAGACCTCAATGACGCAGACCTCCAGACCATCGCCGACCGCTTCAAGGGCGTCGTCGAACAGCAGGGCGGCACCGTTGAAAGCGCGGCCAAGTGGGATCAGCGCAAGCTCGCCTACGAAATCAATGGCCACAAGACCGGCAACTACGTGCTGATGAACTTCGAGGCCGACGCAAAGGTGCCCCAGGAGCTGGATCGCCTGATGCGCATCAGCGACGACGTGATCCGCCACCGCATCTTCAAGATTGAAGCCTAAAGTGATAAGATAGCGACGTGATCAATCGCGTCGTTCTCGTTGGCCGTCTCACACGAGACCCTGAGCTTCGTACTACCTCGACCGGCAAAAGCGTCGTGGGATTTAGCATCGCTGTAGACAAGCGGTTTAAACCCCAGGGCGCAGACCAACCCACGGCCGACTTTTTTCGCGTCACCGCTTGGGAGAAAACGGCGGAGTACGTTTCCAATTATCTGACCAAAGGCCAGCGCTGCGCGGTCGATGGACGCTTAGAACAGCGATCGTACACCGATAAAGATGGCAACAAGCGCGAGACTATCGAAGTAGTCGCGGAGCAAGTTCAAGGTCTCAGCGACCGCCCACGCGACGACGCAGCTCCAGCGGGTGGCGGTGGCGGCTATGCAGGCGCACGGCCTGCTAGCAGTGGCGGCGCAGCTCCGGCGGCAGACGAATACGATCCCTTCGCAGACGAGTAGATCAGGCAGTCAAGATTGAGGAGCAGAGCGGGTTTCCGACTTGCTCCTCAAAAGTCTACTGGCCGTGGCGTGAGCTAAGGCTATTGACGTCGGATGGGGAAGCTTGAAGGCCGGGCCCGTTGCTCTTCCCAAAACCACTCGCCGCTTCGTTAGTAAACTCACCAGGCTGAGAGCCAGAACCCTTGGCCGGCTGGTCGAAGCTTGGATTGACGGCGGCGGCAGTGATTCGCGCGCCCTTGCCGTAATTCGTGCCGGGGTATAGCCCTCCGCTTGCTTCGGCAATTCCGCCTTTTGCGTAAGGATCGCCGGGCCAAGCAGCGGTTCCGAGGTGACCTTGACCCTGAGGCGGAGGCGTGGTCGCAGCCAGGAACCCCTCAGCGCCCTTGAGCCGGCAACCGCCGAGCGTCATCGCCGCAAAAACTCCGATCACGATCTTGCCGATTCCTTTCTGCATCTTCATAAGACTACCCGCCTTCCGCGATTGCCTTGGCCCCCCTAGAATCCCCGTAGCCGGCCCCCCCTCCTAACCTCCCCCTCCGGCTTTGCCGCAAGGGGAGGAAGGGTGTGAGGAATGGTGCCCCCCTTTCGGCTTTCGGCCGCAAGGGAGGATGGGGCTTGGCAACTCCTGAAACACCTACGATTTTGGAGAACTACACTAGAACGAAACGTCGATGTCCTGCTCTTTGCCCGTCTCGCTGCTCTTGTAAAGCGCATCGAAGATGGCATTCAGAATCAGGCCATTTTCTCCCGGAACCGGCGAAGCCTTCCCCGTCTGAATCGCATCCACAAACGCCTGAACCTCTGCCGTGTGCGCGGATTCGACGTTTGGAATGTTGGCAGGCGTCATGTTGAAGAGCTGCTTGTTCTGCTCGGTATAAATCTCGACATTGCCCTTTCCTGGATCGACCATCGCTCCGGCCTTGGTTCCAAAGAGCTGCGTCCGATAGGGGTCGCCGTCGAGGTTCCCCATAAAGGAGCTCTCAATAACCACCACCGAATCGTCGTCGAACTTGATCATGCCGACGGCAAAGTCCTCAACCGTGAACTTTTCGCGGTCGTACGTGCCCCAAGCGTTCCAAAGATCAGGATTCTTGCCAAGCGTCTGCCACGTCTTGCCGCTGGCGCTCACCGGCTTTGGATATCCCATCATGAAGAGCGTCATATCCAGCACGTGGACGCCAATGTCGATGAGCGGACCTCCGCCCTGCTGGTCCTTGTCGATGAATACGCCCCACGCAGGAACACCCCGCCGCCGCAGGGCCTGTGCCCGGGCGTAGTAGATGTGCCCCATGTTGCCGCCCTCGATATAGTCCTTCATGAACCGCAACGGGCCCGAGAAGCGCGTTTGCAGTCCCACCTGCAGAATCTTGCCGCTATCCTTTGCCGCGCGGCACATGCGTCGGCACTCTTCGGCATTCATCCCCAAAGGCTTCTCGCACAGGACGTGCTTTCCAGCGGTTAGCGCCGCGACGGTTGGCTCGACGTGATACTTGTTCGGCGTCGCAACCGAAACCGCGTCGATCTCTTTGTCCGCGAGCAGGTCATTGAAGTCGGTGTAAACGGTCGAAACACTAAACTTGTCGGCAGCCTTCTGTGCCGTTTCCTTGTTGACGTCGCAAACCGCTACGATCTCGCACTCTTCAGGAATGCTCGCGTAGCCCTTCATGTGGCAGCCCTGGGCGATGCCGCCGCTGCCAATAATGCCGATCTTTAACTTCTTTGCCATAGGGTCTTCGTCGGCCGAAAAGCAGGGCCGCCAGCCGCCAAGAATACCTATTCGCGAGGATCGTCAATCGTCATATCCGCCACGTCTTCAGCCACCAGAGCCTCATCGTCCAGCTCGGTGGGCGCGGTGTTTGGATTTCTTATCGCGATGAACGTTCCAATGATGGCAATGCCTAGAAGTCCTGCCCAGAAAAGCCAGCTCGGCATCATCGGAACTCCGCTCGTCCCTGGATGCGAACGCTCGTAACTTTTAGCGGCGAGGAAGGACAGCTTCACCCCAACCCAGCCAACAAGCACGTACGCGACATGATCGAGCATCGGATACTTTTCGAGCAGACGGATGAACACTGCCGCCGCAAAGCGCAGGAGCACAATACCGATAATGGCTCCCACATAGACCACCCAGATCTTGCTCTGGTTGTTGTTAATGAACGCCACGCCCGCAAGCACACTGTCGATCGCAAAAGCCACATCGGTGATCTCGACTGCGATGACGGTCGGCCAAAAACCTGCTCCGACGGGCTTTACATCTTTGTTCTGCGAATGCTGGGTGAAATGCTTGATCGGCAAGAACAGGAGGTAAAGCGCTCCTAGAGCCTGCAGCCACCATAGTTGAAGGACCAAACCCGCCAGCAGAATCGCGATCAGCCGAAAAGCAAACGCGCCGCCCAGTCCGTAAAGCAGCGCCCTCTGCTGGAGTTTCCTCGGCAGGTGCCGCACCATGATGGCGAGCACCAAGGCGTTGTCCGCTGATAGAAGCGCCTCTAGCAGGACAAGCGCCGCAACGCTAGCGATGTCTCCTGTTTGAAAGCTCTGCGATTGAAACATACCGGGCTACCCACTCAGCGAACCTGGATTTTGTCACAAACAGCCGCAATTTCACTTGCTGCCGCCGGGCCCATCGAGGCCGATTGCCATCAACCCTGAGTGTGTTGCAATGAATTGCAACACACTCAGGGTTGGGGGATCTTGGTTATCTGGCGTTTGAATAGCCGCGTTTGCGACCGGGGGCAGTGAATCTGCTTCCCTGGCCCATGGCGGGCCGTCGCGCGCCGGTGCCGGCGGTCGGCTGACGCCGAACGGCGAAGTCTTCGCCTCCGGCGATGGGCAGACGAAGTCCGATCAATTTTTCAATGTCGCGAACGTCTTTGCCTTGCTCGGGAGTCGCCATCGTGACGGCGGCTCCGATATGGCCAGCTCGGCCGGTTCGACCGATGCGGTGCACGTAATCGTCGGAGCAGTCCGGCAGGTCGTAGTTAATGACCAGCGAGATTTCCTTCACGTCGATGCCGCGAGCGGCGATGTCCGTGGCGACGAGTACGCGGTATTGGCCTTGCTTGAAGCCGTCTAAAGCCTCTCTGCGCTGGCCCAGCGTTCGATCTGAATGGAGCTCGGCAGCCGAGTGACCCATGGTTCGGACCGATCTGGCGACCTTCCGAGCGCCGTGACGAGTTCTTGCGAACACGAGCACGGAACCCTTGTTTTCGTACAGCAGCTTTTGTAGAAGTTCGCCCTTCTCAGGACCAGGAACCACATAGAGCTTCTGCTCGACCAACTCGGTCAATGTGCCCTGAGGGGCGACTTCGACTCGAATCGGATCGTCGAGATAGGCTTTGGCGATATTGGTGATCTCTTTTGGCATGGTGGCCGAGAAGAGCATCGTCTGTCGATCGCGGGGCAACTTGTCCATGATCTGCTTGATCGCAGGCAGGAAGCCCATGTCCAGCATCCGGTCGGCCTCGTCGAGAACGACGACGTCGGTGAGATTGAGGCTCACGCCTCGCTGGGAAAGATGGTCGAGCAGTCGGCCCGGGGTCGCGATAATCACGTGGGGTCCGCGCCGAAGCTGTGCCGATTGACGGGCAATAGGAGCGCCACCGATCAGAACGACCGTTTTGAGACCAAGTGAAGCGCCAACCTTGAGGAACTCTTCCTCAATTTGGATCGCAAGCTCACGGGTCGGCGCAAGGATGAGAGCGCGGCACATGCCGTCGCTGAGACGAGCCAGGATGGGCAACGCGAAGGCGAGGGTCTTACCCGTGCCTGTCTGTGCGATGCCGATCACATCCCTGCCGGATAAACCTGCGGGAATGGCGCTCTGTTGGATCGGGGTGGGCTCGGTAAATCCGAGCGCCTCGATCGAGCGCAGAATTGGCTCCGGAAGCTGAAATGCGCCGAAGCCTGTTTGCTTTGTGTTTGGTTCTGACATAAAAAAGGCCCAGGAAAGCACGAGACTCACCCGGACATAGCTATTATACGCCGCGCAATCGATTTGCGTTTTCATGGTCGTTTTGGCTGTTGGGGCGGGTGAAGGGTAAGGACGAGCGGCGTGAGGATCCGAGGAGTGAAGGAGTGAAAGGATGACTAGGGGTTCATCCTACATCCTATTGAGAGGTAGGTAAATTGACCGGATCGGCCTCAAAGCTGAACGTACATACACTAAGCCTCAAAATGGCCACTTCGTCAATCATGCCGAAGATTTTTACTCCGGCTTCTGTGACAATCCCCTTGCGCTGGTCAAGGCAGGTGCAAACGTGAACGGCCGGGGCGAAGCGCAAGTTACTCCTCTAATGGTCGCCGTCACTTGGGGTCGCCCCGTCGAAACCGTCAAACTCCTCATCAGCCACGGTGCCGACGTCAACGCTCAAAACATCTGGGGCGACACCCCGCTCCATTTGGCTGCCAGAAGAGGGGACAAAGCGGCCGTACGCTTCCTGCTCTCGAACGGCGCTGACCCCTTCGCCAAAAATGCCGCGGGCCGCCGCCCGCTCGATCTTTTGCCTCCGAATTGACTCAATCTAGCCGGCCCGATCAGACCCTCAGCGAGCCTCGGAAGCCTCTTGAGGCATAGTACGACTGAGCGCCGTTGTGATACATGAAGACCTGGCCATAGCGGAAATCAGCAAAGATGGCACCGCCTAGCTCTCTGATTTCTGGGGGCGTCTTCAGCCAGCTCGATGTCTTTGCATCGAAGGTTCCAAGCTTCTGCAACTCTCGATATTGTCCCTCCGATAACAGTTCGATGCCCATCATCGTCGCCTTGTCGATTGCGCTATTCTCCGGCTTATGTTCTTTCCTCGACTCCAGCCCTTCGCGGTCGTAGCAAAGGCTTCTCCGACCCGGCGGGCTCTCCGCTGAACAATCAAAGAAAATGATTTCTCCAGTCTGCTGATCATGGCCGACAACATCCGGTTCTCCGCCGGTTCTCTCCATTTCGCCAAGCGCCCAGAGTTTTTCAGGATTCGCTTCCAGCTTTGCTTGAACGTCCGTCCACGTAAGATCGCCGTGGCGGACCTCATTGCGTCTAAAGCGTTCTTCCAAGGCTCTGAGTAGTTCTACGCTTTGAGCGGGTGATAGCGCGTTGTAGCGGGGATTGGCCTTGTTCATGTTGGACATCGCCGAGTTTAACGAATTTATCGTTGCTGATCCATTCGCTAACTCTGATGACTGGCACGCCGCTTTACACTCCTATAGACTGATTGTTATGCGTCGACTGCTCTGTCTCAGTTCCTTGCTCTTTGTTTGTACGACTGCCTGGTCCGCGCAACTCGTCAGCGTCACTCCCCTCACGGATCGCATCTTGGTGGTGCATGTCGACGAAGGCTACGTGATCCACCACGGCAAAGGACAGAAGCGGTCTGATGAGAAGGTGGTGATTGCTCCGCTAGATGTTGTGCTGGCGTCGAAGCCCGAGCAATACAAGGTCGCTTCCGCTGGAGAGACGTTTCAGCCGGTGTCGATTGCTCGCAAGTCGAAGGGGACTGATTTTGCTTGGTTCGTGGACTCGTGGGTGGACGGACGAGCGGTGAATACTCGGCCCGACCACACCAAGGAGCACTGGCTCTATCTGCACTTGCCAAAGCCGTTGCGCGAGGGTCAGACCTATACCGTGTCGACTCCTACAGGAGCGGCTGATCTCACCTACCGTTCCACCTCTTCGCGCTCCGAGGCGGTTCACGTGAATTTACTTGGCTACGTACCGGCTGCTCCAAAGAAATTTGCCTACGTGTATCACTGGATGGGCGACGGTGGGAGCCTGGACCTGAAGTCTTACGCAGGCAAGGCATTCTCGCTGGTCGATCAAACCACGAAGAGGAGCGTCTACTCCGGCCAGCTCAAGTTTCGCAAGGGGGCCACGAACCCGGAGACGTTCCATGTGACCGACACGCCGAACGCCAACTTCAATGGTGCCGACGTTTATGAATGTGACTTCTCGGCTTTCAACAAGCCGGGCAAGTATGTGGTTTCGGTAGAGGGAATCGGCTGCTCTTTCCCCTTTCGGCTCGACTCTGACATCTATCGGGAAGCCTTCCAAACTACCGCGCGGGGCCTGTATCACAATCGCAGCGGCATCGAGCTCAAGCTGCCTTTCACATCGTTCGCACGACCCGCTCCACACAATCCAAAGCTCACTCCGAACTTCGCAGGCAAGCTCCAGTACACCACGTCGCGATCGATCGACTGGGTCAATGAAGACCATTCCGCCGACGATAAGGCATCGATCGAGAAGGGCATGAAAGGGCCCCTCGACGTGTGGGGCTGGTATCAGGATGCGGGCGATTGGGACAGCTATTCATCGCACATGCGCGTCCCGACCGAACTGATGTTCGCGTTCGAGATGGCACCCGCCAACTTCCGCGACAACGAGCTTAATATCCCCGAGAGCGGCAACGGCATTCCCGACCTGCTCGACGAGGCGGCGTGGCTTCCGCGGTTCGGCCACCGGCTTCGGCAGGAGCTTGTGAAGAAGGGCTGGGGCTCGGGTGGCATCGGTCTTCGGGTGTGTGGCGATCACTTCGGGGGAGACGGAGAGGGCGTTCCCTCCTACCTCGATGTGAATCGCACCTGGATCGTGTCGGGAGAGGATCCCGTTTCGACTTTCAGGTACGCAGGCACCGCTGCGCATCTGGCGCACTGCCTCAAGCTCATCGGCAAGGCCGATCCACAGGGAGTGGACTGGTTGAAGGAAGCGCGGGAGAGCTACACATGGGCGGTCGCAAACACGAAATCAGGGGACGAGGCCAAGGTCAAGGCTCATCGTTTCTATGCTGCGGCTGCCCTCCTCAGAATGACTCGCGAAGAAACCTATCGCGCCCAATGTGAAAAAGACTCCGCAGCTATCAAGGCCGATTCGTTCGTGTGGGAAGGCGACCTTTATGGGCCTGCGATCCTAGCTCTCTCCGGCTTGGCTAAACCAGAAGTTCGCGCCGCCATCCTCGCAACCGCAGACGATGCCTGCGCCACGGGCGAAAAGCGGGCCATGCGCTGGGGAGGCATCTTTAGTTTTCCGATGCTGGTCGGCCACCAGACCACCCCCTGGATGCTTGAGACGGCCGTCGCCTACACGCTCACGAAAAGCACCGCACCCGCAAAGGCGGAAGGGTACTTGGCGGCACTTTACACCACCTGCGACTACTTTCTTGGCACAAATTCGCTGAACATGACCTGGGTGACGGGGCTTGGGCCTCGCCATCCGCAGCAACTCTTTCACATGGATGCCTGGTACAACGGCACCGGCAAAATGCACCCCGGCATGATCCCGTATGGCCCTTGGAGAAAGACGAAAGACGTCGGCCAGGGACCCTGGGATTCCGACTGGCCGAACCCGACTCTCTACCCCGGCATCGACAAGTGGCCCGGCAACGAGCGCTGGTTCGAGAACCGGTGCGCACCCCTAAACGGCGAGTTCACCGTGCACCAGAATACGGGCCCAGCAGCCGCGCTGTTCGGGTTCCTTTGTGGGACCGGAAAGCCTTAGAGGCGATCGTGCTTATGGATTGGCGAAACAATTGGGCCCGCCAGAATCGTTCTCGCGCCTTCCCCCCGGGCACCGTGAACCGACGGTGACCAGGGACAGTCGCTGGCGTTCGGAATGTTTCGGACTTCAGAGGCGTTGAAGGGAGTGACGGTAGACTCCTGTCCGCTCCCGCGCCATGTACCCGATACTCTTTACTATTCCAAAAATTGGCAGCTTCGGGCCATTTCCAATTCACTCGTTTGGGGTGATCATGGTGATCGCTTTTGCGACGGCGCTGTGGATCATGAGGCGACGGGCGCCTCGGTTCGGAATCTTGCCGGATAAGATCACGGACGCCGGGTTTTGGGCGTTGCTGGCCGGCGTGCTGGGCGCACGCATCGTTTTCATCCTGCAAGACCTTCCCCACTATCTGAAGAACACGGACGAGCTGTTTTCGCTCCAATTTCAGGGACTCACGAGCTTTGGGGGTCTGATCTTTGCGATCGTGGCGTTTGGAATCTGGGCCAAGCGCGAAAGGATTCCCATACAGCGCGTGTTTGACCTTGTCGCGCCCGCTTACCTCGTGGGTCACATGATTGGGCGATTGGGATGCCTGTTCAATGGCTGCTGCTATGGCGGCGTCTGCGATCCGAACTTTATTCTGGCGACGCATTTTGTCGGCCGCCCCGATGCCCATCATCCGGCCCAGGTTTATGACGCATTCTTTAATCTGTTGGCGTTGGGCGGGTTCTACCTGTTGGAAAGGCGCGGGATGCGAATGGGTCAGGTGGCAGCATTCGCGCTTGGCGCCCACGGCTTGTCCCGCTTTGTCTATGAGTTTTGGCGCGCAGGCACCCCTAAGGAAGTGCGCGACGGTTTGGCAAGTTCCACTACGATGGGTTCTTTGCCGATCACCGAAGCCCAGGTGATGGCTTTCGTGCTGATTCTTACCGGAGCCGTCTGGTTCTGGGCTGCTCGCAAAAATCGCCCTGAATTCGAGCCCATCACCGAGCCCGAGCAACCCCTCTCGGGCCAGGAGCTTCAGCCGGCGTGACGGCGGGGGAGCTTCTCCAGCTTTTTAAGGGTAGGCGAGCCTTAGTGGTAGGCGACTTGATGCTCGACGAGTACATCTTTGGCCGCGCAACCCGCATCAGCCAGGAAGCCCCCGTAATGGTTGTGAAGCAGACCTCGACGCGCGCAGTTCCCGGAGGGGCGGCGAACGTGGCGGCGAACATCGTTGCGATGGGGGGCAAGGCTTCTCTTTTGGGGGTCGTCGGAGACGACATCCCGGGCAAAATGCTCCATTCCGCCCTCTCCGGGCTCTCCGATCAATCCGTAACAAGACTCATCATCGACCCTTCGCGACCTACAACCCGAAAACTGCGAGTCCTGGCGAATCACTCCCACCAGGTCCTCAGGATCGACCATGAAGAGGAGCGCGGCGTCGGACCCTTGATCGAAGAAGAGATCATGCAGGCTTTCAGCACGATGCTTCCTTCGGCGCAGGTCGTGCTCATTAGCGACTACCAAAAGGGCTGCGTAACTCCCCGACTCATTCAGGAGATGATCGTGCATTGCCGCCAGAGCGGCATCCCGGTCGTCGCAAACCCAAAGCCTCGCTCGCTCCCCTCATATCGAGGTGCCGCGCTCGTCTCTCTCAACCGCTTTGAAGCCGGGGACGCGCTCGGAGTCGCCGCGGTGGCGGATGAGGACGCGGTTGCGGTTGCGGAGCGCCTGCGGGACAAGTTGGAGGTGGAGCGAGTGTTAGTCACGCTAGGCGGCAGCGGCTTGGCCGCCGCCGGCGCGAACACCTACCGGGTGCCGGCGATCAAGGTGGATCTATACGACGAAGCAGGTGCAGGCGACACCGTTATCGCCACCCTTGCGCTTGGTATCGCAGCGGGGGCTTTTGGAAACGAGCTGCTCGAACTGGCGACGCGTACCGCTGGCGCGGTGGTCCAAAAAGTCGGAGTCGCCGTTCCATCAGAAGCCGACTTGGACCAGATCAAAGGCAACTGATACAATCCGGCCGTGGATCATCGCCCCGAAAACCTGACTTACACTGTAGGTGAGGTATGGCAATGAAATCATATCTATCTATCGTCATAGCGGCCGCAGCGATCCTCGTGCTAGCGGCCCTCTTATTCCCTGTCTTTGCTCAATCAAAAGAATCGGCAAAGAAGACCTAAGCTATATCTGATCGAAAAGCAAGCCGAAATGGCAGCAGCCCTCGAGGCGGAAAGCTCTGGCATCGCTACGGTGAGTCGTGAGTCGGCCAAGTCACTCATGGACGACCGCATGGTTATTCGTACTGCAGAGCTGACCGTAAGCGTGGACAGTGTAGAGAAAGCAGAAGGATCGGTCAACCGAATCGTTCGCAGCTTCGGTGGTTATGTCACCGACGCCCAAAGCTCCGACCTCGTGAGCGACGCTCCAATCATGCACATGACAATGCGCGTTCCAGTTGGTGCGTTCGAGCAGATCATGTCCGGAATCGAAGGCTTGGGCATCCGCCTGAGCAAGGGCATTACATCCGAGGACGTCACCGAGCAGGTGGTAGACCTGGACGCTCGCGTTAAGACGATGTCGATTCAGGAGAACACCTTCCGGGCACTGCTCAAGGACGCCAGAAGCCTCGACTCCGTGATGAGACTCCAAGAGAAGCTCACGGGCATTCGCTCTGAAATCGAAAGTTTGCAAGCCCAGAGAACCTCTCTCGCCAAGCAAGCGGCTTTCTCAACCATCACGCTGACGCTGGAGCAATCCGCCATTGGCAACGCACCGGCCAAGGACCCCAATTGGCTGACGCAAGCCTGGGGCGAAGCGACCACATCCATGGGCGCGTTCTCGAGAACGGTGACGGTGTTCCTGGTCTGGCTAATGGTCTTCAGTCCAGTCTGGATCGTGTTAGCCTTCGCTGGAATGAGGCTCAAGAGGGCCATGGTAAAGGAGGTCAAAGCAGAGCCTCAGGCTTAATTTCGCTCCCGGGCGGACCTTACTTCAAGTTCCGCCCAGCACTTCATTAAGCGCAAGCAGAGTAACGTTCTCTCAAGCATGAAACTCCCGTTTGCCTACGCCCTTGCCGCCGCCCTCGCCGGAGCAGCGATGTTCGCTGTATCGCAAGACCCACCTAAGCCCCCCAGCCCCGACTCGCAATACCGCCTTGGCCCCGACTCGGTGGCCCAAGAAGGCGTTCCGAAGGGTGAGATCAAGGGCCCGTTTGTTCTTCCGAGCAGCGCCTATCCAGGCACCCAGCACACCTACTGGGTCTACGTCCCCGCCCAGTACGACCCCAAGCAGCCCGCCGCACTCATGATCTTCCAGGACGGCCACGCCTTTAAAGAGGACACAGGCGAAGTCCGTGCACAGAATGTGATGGACAACCTCATCTACCGGCGCGAAATCCCGGTCATGCTCGGCGTTTTTATCAACCCAGGCCGCACGCCCGAGCAGACTGAGCCTTCCAACAAGGCTGGCTGGGGCGACGGGTTCACGAACCGCGGAACCGAATACAACGCCCTCGACGACAAGTACGCGCGGGTCATCACCGAGGAGCTTCTGCCCGCGCTAGAGAAGGACTACAACATCTCGAAAGACCCCGAGCAGAGGGGCATCGGAGGGTCCAGCTCCGGCGCAATCGCCGCCTTCACCGTGGCCTGGCAACGTCCGAACGCCTTCCGCAAGGTGCTTAGTAATGTCGGCAGCTTCACCAACATCCGAGGCGGCCACGAGTACCCCAACATCATCCGCAATTCCGCCAAGAAGCCTCTACGCGTGTTCCTTTGCAGCGGACGAAACGATAACCGAGGCATCCGCAACGGAGTCTATGACGAGAAGTGGGACTGGTTCTTCCAGAATGTGCGCATGAAAGATGCCCTGACAGAAAAGGGATATGACCTGAACTACACCTGGGGCATGAACAACCACGGCCAACGCTTCGGGGGTGCCATCCTGCCCGAAATGATGCGCTGGCTCTGGCGAGACGGACCCGTGTCCACCGATCCAAAGGACATGGTGGAGCGAACGTTTAGGCAACCTGTAATCAAGTAACTTCGATCAAGGTCGAAGAGCTCGAGACCGCCCCGCGCACGGCTGGGGCGGTCGATCAGTTGCGGTGGTCTGACCGAATCGATCGGTTTTGCATGAGAACAACAGAAAACGCGCTGCTAGTTGGCCGAAGCCTTCTCGCAGCGCGCGTTTCTTTTCGAGACTTCGGGATTGCTTCGGCTGGCCTTGCGGCCTTTCTCGGCGTTCCCTATTCTCAAACGGTTCTTTGGGGGAAAGCCCGGATGTACACCCGCACGCTTTCCCGTGCTCTCGGCTATCAGATCGTCATCTTCCCGCCAAGGGAGCAAAGAACCAAACCTTCCGATGCAACCGAAGGCACACTTGGCCCTATCGGCGCTACTTCTGCTTGACACTGGTCCAAGATTCCAAGCAAAGTCGCGGTCGGCTTTCACCTTTTCAGAGCGTTCTTGATCCTGCTCTTGTTGACTCTTGCGAGCCTTTGGTGGACGTCCTCCACCGCTGGTATTGGTGCTTCCCGTGCTCGGAGAAGGGGCTCCGGGCCTCTGGATTTCTCCAGAGCGGCGTTCCATTCAACACCGCGAGTTGCATAGTTATGATGCGCTATATCGAGCCAGAACGCAAGGCATTTTTCAATAATTTATCCACACGAAAATGGGGAAAAGCAGTGTGAAACTTCGCGCTCGACGAGCGCATACTAACCGTGTGCTCGCCGTCACATCCATGCTACTCATCACGATCAGTTCGCCCGGACAAGCCTTTGGCAAACCGCAGATCAGCCGGTTCTATCAAGGGGCCAGCGCCGCGGTGTCTCTGGAGTTTGACGACAGCATGAACAGCCAGATCGAGCATGCCCTTCCGCTGCTCAACGCAAGAAAACTGCGGGGCACCTTCTTCGTCAACCCCGGCCGAGACTCTCACAAGAAGCACCGCCTGACCTGGGAGATCGACATGCCGAAGGCGGGGCATGAACTGGGCAACCACACGATGAACCATGTGGGGGCGAAGGATGCGGCCGAACTAGCAAGAGAAGTCCGCGAATGCTCGGAAGTGCTCGGAAAAGTGTATGGCCCCAAACCCAAGCTCATTCCTTTCGCCCAACCAGGCGGCGTGCCCTGGCTCGTAACGTCCGCCGAAGAGCAGCCGGTCTTTAAAACGCACTTCCTTATTCCGACCACCCATCGACGTTTCTTCGAAGAGGACAAGCTCGACCCCGTTACGCTCGCTCAAGAAGCAATCGACAAGAAGAGCTGGGTTCAAATCGGCTTCCATGGAACAGGCGGGGAATGGCTCAATACCACCCTCCCCGTCTTCACCCGCCTTCTCGACTTCCTCGCGGCAAATCGAGGAACCGTATGGATCGCTCCCACCATGGAAGTCACAAAATACATCCTTGAGCGTGAAGCCGCTAACGACGTATGGCTCAATCCGCACCGGGACGGAACCGGTTTCACACTTCAGCTGCAGATCAACCGCAGCAAACTGCCCGGTTTCGATGCCGATCCCGCGGGGCTCTTCGACCAACCCCTGACCGTGGAAGTTGCGGTTGCGTCAAGTTGGATGGCTTGCACGATTCGGCAGGGCACCAGCTCCACAAAGGGGCGCATCCTCCGAAGGGGCGATCAAACAATTGCCAGCTTCGACGTTCTGCCCTTCCAGGGTCCGGTAGAAGTTCGCAAAGCATAAACCGCCAAAACCAGAGTCAACGTAGGCCGCTGGCACGTCTGTTCCAGCAAGATGCCCCTGCCACTCCTCTTCGCGCTTGCCCTCGTGCAGGACCCTGTCCAAGACGTTCCGCCCACGTTTGTGCAGGAAGCGGTCAACTTTTCCATGCCCTACGAAGTGCTCGAATCGTCTCGCCTGTCGATCACTCCGAAGGTCGATGGCCGGATCGAAGACGAGGAGTGGGATCCCCTCGGCACGGCCTCCATGGGTAAGGCATTTTTTCAGTGGGAGCCGGGCAAACTGCACGTTGCGGGAGTCGTGCCGGAAGGCAGCGAGCTCCTTGCCAGCTTTGATCTCCGCCAGAACGGTTGGCTCATTGGATCGGACAATCTACAAGTGCGGATCAGCCAGATTGCCGGGCAACCGACCGTGACTGCATGGCTTCTCGATGCCACACGCCTCAGTGGCCCCACCTGGATCGACCTTCCCGGCATCGCCATGGCTTCGACGGTCATGTCGCGGACGGAGAACGGCATTACAACTTATGAAGCATCCATCGGCGACTCCGGCATCGGCCTCATTCCAGTCGAAAACGGGTCAAAACTTGCAATCCGCATGGACGCCCCGCTCGCCACGGAGACGAACTTTGAGCCCTTTCTGCCGAGGGTTCTCACCAACGTCAACCTGCTGATGCAGCGATCGGCCGCTATCCCCACCGGGATGAAATTCAATGTTGAAGGGATCAACAAAACCGTTGTCCCAGGCGAGAATGTCCGTATCCGGCTCACCTTCAATGGCAACAACAACATGAACCTCAATCGGCTCGCCATGCGCTCCGAAGGGTTCGCGAGAGACATGACCAACAAATTGGAAGTCCCCTTCCCCAAGTTTGATAACAAGGGCCGCGCCTTCGTCGACTATGACACTGCTGTAGCGGACGGGGCTTCTCATGGATACCGGGTCCTCAGAGCTGATTTGGTGAGCGCGGACGGCATTAACTCGATGCTTCAAGGCACCTACCGCGTCGCCCCGCCCATCGACTTCGAACTGGTTCGCCAGCAGATTCCGGTGAGCCCAAACGACCGTTCGAGCAAGTACGTGTTCTATGCCAAGTCGAACACCGGGAAGCGGGTGACCGGCGACGTGACCGTCCAACTGCCCGCCCCGCTTAGAGTCCTCAATGGCACCACTCGCAAGATCCAGTTCGCCGGTCGTCAGCGGCAGCGAATGGAGTTCGAAGCATTCTTGCCTCAGGGAACCGCCGGCACCTTCCCGGTGACGTTCAGAAGCACCCTTAACGGGGTTACGACTGAGCAAGTGGCGTTCTTCACTGTCGGTGCCCTCTAGTTTTTGGCAACCGCCGTTCCTCCCCATACGGCGAAGCCGGAGGGGAGGATAGGAGAGGGTGCCCTAGCCAGCCGGCAGCTAGCGATAAATCGGACCGTAGGCTGCGCAGGCTCTGAAATCTGCTCCCACCGACTCCATTCCGCTCCCGAACCTGTGCCAAGCAGTGGGTCGGAAAACCCGCTCCTCGGCCACGTTGTGCATGTCGACCGGGATGCGAAGGATGGCGGCAAGCGCGATCAGGTCCGCTCCTATGTGGCCGCATGAAATCGCTCCATGATTCGCACCCCAGTGCGCCATCACGGTGTACACGTCGCGAAAAGCTCCTTCTCCGGTCAGACGAGGGACGAACCAGGTGGTGGGCCAAGTCGGATCGGTTCGCTCGTCGAGCTGCTCGTGAACATCCTTGGGCAGGCCGATCGTGTTCCCCTCCGCAATCTGTAGTACGGGCCCTAAACCTTCGACCAAGTTCACGCGAAACATGGTGCAGGGCATGTTGCCTCGGGTCGTAAAGTCGGTCGACCAACCTCCGCCGGGGAAATAACCGAGGGCACTGGGGCACCAGAGCGTATTGTCCAGGCATTTCCCCGCCTCCTCGGGCGTAATCTCCCAGAAAGGCTTGCAGGCAGGTTCGCCATTACGCGACTGGTTGCCGGTCCAATCCAAAGCCGAAGGGCCGGAGTTGATCAGGTGCAGAAATCCATGCTGAGCTCCACCGGTTGGCTTCCACCCGGTGACTCGCTCGACGGCCGAAGGAGACCAGTACGTGCGGACATCGCTGAACAGTTGGGCCGTGCCAGTTAGAAGATGTCCAAAGAGCATCGAAGCGCCGTTCAGAGAGTCGTTCTCGGTCGCCACCACGTAAGGTTGCCGGATTCCGTTCCAGTCAAACGAGCTGCAAAGGATCGCCTCTAGGAAGTCGCCATTGGGGAAGTAGTCCGTCCAGTTGCGCTGCCCCTGAAACCCACCCGCAATCGCATTGTGCCCCCTCGCTTGTTCTTTGAAGCCAGCATCAGCAAGGACGGGATTCCCGACCATGAGGTCGCGAGCAATGAGCGCCATTTTGACGCTGACTTCCCAGTCCTCGTCCTTGTCCTCTCGACTCAGCGGGTTGGCGTTGCGATCCTTTCCTTCCTTGCAGTTCTCGCGCACCCAGGCGAGCGCCCTCTCGTATTCCTCCTGATCGTAAATGCCTTTGTCGAGCCGCCCGACGAATTCACTCATGTCCACACTCTCAACGCGCATGCCCAGGTACTTCTCAAAGAATTCTGGATCGACGACGGAGCCGGCAATGCCCATGCTCACACCGCCCATGGCCAGGTAAGCCTTGCCTTTCATGGTCGCAGCCGCAATGCCTGCTCGAGCGAACCGCAAGATCTTCTCCTGAACATCGGCGGGAATGGCCGTATCGCCCAGGTCCTGGACGTCACGTCCATAGATTCCAAAGCAAGGAAGCCCCTTCTGGTTATGCCCAGACAGAGTCGCCGCCAAGTAAACGGCCCCGGGCCGGTCCGTGCCGTTAAAGCCCCAGATCGCCTTAGGCAGGAGAGGGTCCATGTCCATGGTCTCGCTGCCGTAACACCAGCAAGGCGTGACCGTCAGAGACACCCCAACCCCTTCACGGGCAAACTTTTCCGCGCAGTCCGCCGCCTCTGCAAAACCGCCGATGCACGTGTCGGCAATCACACACTCAACCGGGAGCCCGCAAGCGTGCGTGAGGTTGGCCGAAATAAAGTCAGCCGTTGCGCGAGCCATCCCCATCGTGATCTCTTCCAGAGACTCACGCACCCCGCCGTAACGCCCGTCGATCGTGGGACGAATGCCGATTGTCGGAAGAGCGCCGCGGAGGCGATTTTGAGGCGGATTCTGCTTGAGCGAGTCGAGGTTGGCCACCCAAGAACCTTACCGCGTAGATGCAACAAGTAGCAGAGCCAAGAGCTTCATAGTCGTAGCTCAGCGTCGTCGTTCCTGCGCTTGTGACAACGGAGGTGGTCCGACCCGCGGCGTCGTAGCCATAGGTCTTAATGTTCGTGCCCCCACGAGCGATGCCCGAGAGTTTGTCTGCGTCGTCGTAGGTGTACGTGTCCGTCACGCCACCAACCGCCTTGGTAGCTCGGTTGCCGTTGGCGTCGTAGGTGTAGGTCGTCGTGGCGCGACTATACGTCTCGGTTAAGAGCTGGTCGATGTTGTCGTACGTGTAACTGGTGGTGGGCTGGAATTGCTATTGACAACCTTCTGCGTGACATTGCCACCACTGTTGAACGTCGTCACCTCTTCTGCAATCGTTTTCGCAAAGGCGGCGATGCGCAGCAACATGAGGTTGGAACTGGTTGACGAAGACTCATTTTGACGCCTATAGAGATGAATGCGGCCGAAAAGCGTCCCAACTCGCAACTCAAAAACGCTTGTTCATAACATCACATCCCATAGGGGGGAGCAGTATGATGATCCAGCTCAGCTTCAAATCGCACCCAACCACCAGTAGCTCGACTCTCGGCCAGGGGGCGTGTCTACTTCACGCCACGGACGTTCTTTAGGAAGTAGGCACCCGCGGCAAAGCAGATCGCGGCCATCAAAAAGACCGCGCCATAGCCGGCCGAGGTGTAATGAACCACCACTTCCGCTTCCTCTTTGACCGACGTCTTGCCGAACGACGTAATGATGATGGTTGCGATGGGCGCGGCAATCGACTGGGGCAGCGTCATGGCAACATGCCAAATGGCCATCTCCTTGGCGGCGTTTGTTTTTGTGGGAAGCACATCCGTCCCGAGGGCCCAGTCGACGCTCGTATACGCTCCGAAGCCGATCCCGAACAGGGTGCCCACGATCAAAACCTGCTCAAAGTTGCGGCAGAAGATGAAGCCTAAAACCATGACCGCAATAACGCCATTAGCAAGGTAGACGACCTTCTTGCGGCCGATTCTGTCCGAGACATAGCCGCCATACACGCCACTAATCGAAGAAGCCAACAAGATCACGCCCATTAGCATGGGGGCTGCCTGATCCGGATCCTTGATGCCGATCACGTCGATTAAGTAGTAATTGATGAAGGGCAACACGCTATAGAAGCCCAGCATGACCAGCGCACGGGTAATCCACACCCAAGCGAAGTCGGGAAACTTCTTGGGATCAATCCAAAGGCTTTTGAGATACTGCTTCCAGTTCAGCGGATCGAGGGGTCCCTGCAGCGTCGTCTCCTCGATGCCCCTGATCGTTATGGCGGCAACCCCTCCCAGCACGAGCGCCAAAACTCCATACTTGATCCATTCGGGTTGGCCGCTCAGCGCAAAACCCACGATGACTCCGCCCATCAGCGTTCCGGTTTGCGACATCAACGCCATATAGCCGCTCGCGGCACCGCGCTGTTCCTGCGGAATGAGATCGGGAATGATGCCGCTGTACGCGGCCGAAGCGATGTTGTTGCCGAACTGAACGACAATGTAGGCGAAAAGAAACCAAAGAAAACTGGAATTGCTAAGCAGAATGCCGATCGTCTCCCACTGTCCGGGCTCTTGACCAGCGGGCGGAGAGGGAATCACTGTCGCAAAAGTGAAGGCAGCCGCCATGAGCCCAAGGCCCACAATATTGATCAGCACTCCAACGACGATATAGGGCCGCCGCCGTCCAAAGCGTGAGGTACATCGGTCGCTGAGTGCGCCCACGATCAGGGGGACCGTCAGTGCGACGATCGCGGCAATACCGGTCAGCAGACCGAGAGCCGAGACCCGGTAGTGCGGAGCCATCAGGCGCATCTCATTCGGCAGCATCAGTACCAAGAGGGCACCCCAAAGGAAGTTGGTGGCAAACCAGTACGCGCTGATCGAGAGGTGCTGGCGATGCTTGATGAACTTCCCCTCATAGGGCGAGGGCACGTGATGCGTGCTCATTTTGCGCTCCTCAAGTGCTGCATCGCATACTCATAGTCGGGCAGATCGTCAATGTCGTAAGCCAACTCAGGCGGACTGTGCTCGATCGCCTTTCCTGAGCAATGCAGCATCGCCTGAATCTTCCGTTCAACGTCCGGGACGGTTAGGGTTTTGGTCAAGAATTTAAAAAGAAACCCTGTACCCAACAGCTTTGCCATGCCGAGTTTGCTCTTTCTGACTTCAAAAATCTTGTCAATATACGGCTTCGAGTCTCGGAGCGCTTGAACGTCGAGAATGTACATACAGCCCGTCGTCCAGGTGTCATCTTTGAGGCGAATGAAGGTGCAGGTGCAGCCGGGAAAGCGGGCTTGAAACTCCGACTTACTGATAAGGGGGACTGTGATCGCTACGTCTGGAGGGCACGAATCGATAAATCGGTTGACTACCTCGGGAGTAAGAAACGGCAGGTCCGTGGTGACGACCAGCACCTTCCGAGGGGGGGCAGGTTGGCTGGCCAGAGCCTCGAGCCCACGCATAATGTTGTCCGGCCCGGTCTGTCCCTCGGGCAAGAGCAGATCGGCTTTCTCGGCCCCGGCACTGTTGTGCACTTCACTAGGCCCGATAACCGCAATGCGCCTAACCCTGCCGCTGGCGCGTAGTGCATCGATCACTCGCTCCAGAATCGTGTGATCCTCAAACTTGATGAGTGCCTTGTTCGCGGTGCCTACTTGAGCTGCGAACTCGGCATCGATGGTCCCCCCGGCAGGCAAAATTGCGTCGAACATGCTCACGTGTCGAAGCAGAGTATCGCATGTACCGGCGGTTGGTGGGTTGACATTCTTCAGACCTACGCCATACCTATTTCGCGGGCATTCTGAATTCCTGCGGTCTTTTATGAGTCTAACTTACAAGAACCCCATGAAGAGTGCATTTACCTTCGCAGTCATCGCGTCCGTTTGCGTCGCCCAAGCTCAGCAGTCGCCCTCGCAAGCACGGATTGAGGCAGGGCTGGAAAAGCTTCGAGGTGAATCTCAGCTCTATCTGTATGTCGAGGGTTCAGAGACCATCGGGTCGGTCACGAATCGATACAAGACCCATCTCTATTGGCAAGTCGCAGAGCTGCCATCTCAAAGGGCGACGACAAAATTCCAACTTCTTCAGGTTCACGAGAACGCGCCTGGAGGCCCGCTACTCCTTCAAAGGATCGTCGGAAACGGCGATACCGTCTGGAACTACGATCATCAGGCGAAGGAGTATTCCGCTCTGCAATACGGCGGCTACGGATCGGCACGTCCAGCCAAATACACTCAAAATCTATTGCAGTTCATCACCTCCACGTCAACTGGGCAAGCTGCTTGGGCGACGAAGTTGCTAAGAGAGATCCACACGATGGGGGATACCACTCAAAGAAGCTGGATGCCAGGCGTGCAACCCTATGAGCTCCCGGACGGATCGACGCCCGATCCGCTCTGGAGCGACCGCGTTTACTCTGGAACTCCGACCGTCGATCACGTGATGTACAACGGCTCGCCGAGACGCTCAATCGTATTCGAGCTCGAAGAAGATTCCGACACCAGCGCGTACCGGCTGTCAAACCTCTTTTTCACCGAGCGTGGCAGAGTCGGCAATAAGGACCGCATGGTGGAATGGAAGCTCACGCCGTTCAAAGGAATTGCCTTCGACGAAAAGAACTTTGCGCCTTACACCTATGCCGAAACTCGAGGATGGCGACCGCGGGCGGCCTCTGCTCGCGTAGGTAGCTAACCATAAGGTTCAGGCTGGGACGACTTTCTGAGTCACCGATTCGATCCAAGTCGGCGCGTGGGGCGGTGTCAAGGTCTACTCAGCCTTAGCTCCCGAGTCGGCGCACCAAACGAAGCGAGATTAGCATAAGCAAAAGCCGAGGCGCCTGGACACGTTGTTTACCAGAGCGGCTATGCTTAATCGCGATGAAGAAGCTGTGGGGCGGGGCGTTTGCCGAAGGGACCGACGATTTGGTGGATCGATTTGGCCAGTCGATCGATTCGGATCTAAACTTTTGGCAAGAGGACATCATCGGATCGGTCGCCCATGCCCGCATGCTCGGTGAGACGGGCATCATCTCACCCGAAGAGTCGCGCCAACTCATCGACGGACTCGAAAAAATCCACGAGGAAGGGCCGGACTCGCTTTCGGTCGAAGTCGAGGACATCCATACCGCCATCGAGGTTCGGCTTCGAGAGATGGTGGGCGACGTGGCAGGCAAACTGCACACGGCTCGTTCGCGAAATGATCAGGTAGCCACCGACACTCGGCTCTACGTGCACAACCGGATGATCGAGCTTCAAGACTCCGTGAAGGAGCTTCAGGAAGTGCTTCTGGAAGAGGCCGCCAAGTACGCCTCGGCGATCATGCCTGGCTATACCCACCAACAGCGGGCTCAACCCATTACCCTCGGCTTTTATTTAATGTCCCACTTCTGGGCATTGCAGCGGCACGGCTGGCGCATGGAGCGACTCATGGAGCTTGCCAACTATTCGCCTTTGGGAGCGGCGGCCCTGGCAGGTTCAGGCTTTCCAATCGACCGCGAGTCGACCGCGCAGGAGCTTGGGTTTACCGCGCCGATCCCGAACGCGCTTGATGCGACGTCGGACCGTTCCTATCTCATGGATGCGCTCCACGTGTGCGCGATGCTCATGATCGATTTGAGCCGGATCTCGCAGGATTTGATCCTATTTTCGACCAAGGAGTTCGGCTTCGTGAACTTGGGAGATGAGGTCACCACGGGGTCTTCGATCATGCCGCAAAAGCGCAATCCGGACATGGCGGAGCTGATCCGCGGCCGGACCGGACGGGCCATCGCCCACTGGGTGCAACTGGCTTCGGTGATGAAAGGGTTGCCCCTGGGCTACAACCGGGACACTCAAGAGGACAAGCCTCCCCTTTTCAGTTCGATCAGGCTTTCGCTTGATTCCATGGAGTTGGTTCGGCTGATGCTCTGTACGGCGACCTGGAACGTTGAGCGCATGCGCTCGTCGGTTAGCGGCGACTTCTCCACTGCTACCGACTTGGCGGACTTTCTAGCCTCTCACGGCGTTCCCTTCCGCGAAGCCCACGATTTGGTTGGCCGCCTTGTGCGTGGCTGCACGGAGCGAGGCTACACGTTGGAAGATCTGACGCCCGAACTGCTGGCTGAGATTTGCCCTGAAATTCCATCAGATGGACTCGGCGTGCTGCGGCCCGAGGATTCTGTTCGACGGAGGGAATCGCTAGGCGGGCCTGGCCCCAAGGCCATGCAGAAGCAGATGGAGCATGCACGTCGCCTCTTCGCGGCGGTCGGCTTCCCTGCAATCGCCTGAGCAGCAAGCTACTCGCAACCTCAAAATTGGCTCTTACGTTATGATGTTAGTAAGCCATGCAAACACTCTATATCGTGTCCGCTGTGGTTTCCGGGGTGCTAATCATCCTGAGTCTCGTTGGGGCTGACCACGACCATGACCACGACTTCGGGGGCGGCGGAGATAGCGACCACGAAACTGCAGGGGGAACCTGGATCCCCTTCTTCAGCCTCCGCTTCTACACTTACTTCTTTGCTGCCTTTGGGTTAACCGGCCTTTTGCTCACCTATTTCACCGACGCAAGCTCCGCCCTCACAGCGTGGATTGCCGGCGGCGTGGGGCTCGCCTCTGGTCTGTTAGTCGCCATTTTCATCCGCCTGTTACGCGTCTCAGAAGCAAGTGGCGGCGCGACCGATAAAGATGTTTTGGGCAAGGAAGGGCAGGTGCTGGTGGCGATCCGCGGCTCATCGCCGGGTCGAATTCGGTGCTCCGTGAAGGGAGACATCATTGATTTCTTTGCTGTATCCGAGGATCAGCGCACCCTGGAACCAGGCGAATCTGTGGTGGTTGTGTCGATGGACAACGGCCGCGCACAGGTGATGCCAACCGAGGCAATTTTTGCCGAGGCCGCAATTGAAAGGTCACATACATGAACCCATCCGCATTCGATCTCTCCTCATTGATGACGGCCTTCCTAATTGGTGCGCCGATTCTCGTGGGCATCCTCGTTCTCATCGCCTTCGCAAAGAGCATGCTTCAGATATGCCCTCCAAACGAGGTGCTGATCTTTTCCGGGCTCCGCCGCAAACTCGCGGACGGCAGCACTCGGGGATTCCGTACGCTCGTGGGTGGCCGCGGATTCCGCACCCCCGTGCTCGAAACGGTTCAGCGTATGAGCCTGAACATCATGGAAGTACCCATCGCGATTCGCGGGGCCTACTCAAAGGGGGGCGTGGCCCTCAACGTGGATGCGATTGCGAATGTGAAGATTAGCAGCGACCCGGCTGTGATCGGCAATGCGATCGAGCGGTTTCTCGGAAGGGACCCTAACGAAATCCGGCGCGTTGCAAAGGAGACTTTAGAGGGCCACTTGCGAGGAGTTTTGGCGAAGCTCACACCCGAAGAAATCAACGAAGACCGCCTCAAATTTGCCGATGAGCTCTCTTCGGAGAGTGAGCAGGACCTAAAGAAGCTTGGCATCCACCTCGACACCTTTAAGATTCAGCACATAACCGACGACAAGCACTATCTGGACTCGATCGGACGCGAGGCGATCGCCCACGTGATTCGCGATGCGGAAATGGCCGAGAGCGACGCTCAGCGTTCCGCCGAACAGGTGGAAGCGGAAAGCCGCGGCCGCGCGAACGTCATCAAGGCCAATGTGGATGCGAATGTGTCGCGCATGATCAACGAGCTGCGACGCGTTCAGGCCGACTTGGATGCCCAAGTGAAGTCGGAAGAAGAGAGAACTTTGGGAGCGGCGCGGCAGGCGCGAGCAGTAGCGGAGCAAGAGTTGCAGCAGGTTCGAACGGAGTTAGAGACGCTTCGACTTCAGGCAGATCAGGTTCTGCCGGCGGAGGCCCAGCAAAGGGCGCAAGAGTTCAAGGCGAGAGGCGACGCGGCAATCATCCGCGAACGAGGCCTAGCCGCCTCGCAAGCGTTGGAGATGATGAGCCACGCCTGGCGAGACGCCGGTGAAAGCGCCCTCAGCATCTATCTCATTGAAGATTTTGAACGCATCATCGGAAGCGCGGCGAAGGGGGTCAATAAGATGACTGTCGACAATCTCCAGATGATCGACTCAGGCGATGGAAAGGTGCTTTCCAGTTACGTAGGAGCCTATCCGGCCATGATGCGATCGATCTTCGCGGCGGTGGCGGAGTCCACTGGAATCGATATTCAGAAGACAATCTCAGGCCAGTCCACTGGCTCTGTGGAGGTAACGAAATGAGTCCCTTGCTGATCGCGCTGATTGTTCTGGTCGTTCTGTTCTTGTTGAGCCTGGGAGCAATCAAGGGCCTAATCTACATCTGTGCTCCAAACGAGGTGCTGATCTTCTCCGGTGGCCGCCGCATCGACGGGGGCCGCAGCTATGGCTATCGGCTTATTAAGGGCGGTAGGGGCACCCGTGTTCCGCTGATGGAGCGTGTGGACAAGATGGACCTGACGAACATGGCCATCGACATCCAGGCCGTTGGCGCGTATTCCAAGGGTGGGATTCCGCTGACCGTTCAGGGAGTGGCGAACGTCAAGATTGCGGGCCATGAGCCGCTGATCCACAACGCCATCGAGCGCTTTCTCGGCAAGCCTCGCCTTGAGATCGTGCAGATCGCGAAGGCGACGCTGGAAGGCTCGCTCAGAGGCGTTTTGGCCACCATGACCCCTGAGCAGGTGAACGAAGACAAGCTCATGTTCGCAGAGCGGCTGGTTCACGAAGTGGAGCAGGACATGACCGCTTTGGGTCTCGTGGTAGACACGATGAAGATCCAAAACGTGCAGGACGATGTCAAGTATCTGGACTCGCTTGGACGCCGCCGCAACGCCGAGCTGATCGCAAAAGCTCGTGTTGCTGAAGCGAACGCAAAAGCAGATTCGGAAATCCAGACGGCAGAAAACTTGGAGCGGCAGCGGCGCGCCCAAATCGAGGCGGACACCAATATCGCGAAGGCCCAAATGCAGAATCGCCTGACCGAGACGCTCACCCGTCGCGATGCGCTCGTCGCAGAAGAGCAGGCGCAGGTTATCACGGCGCTGGCCAAGGCCAAGGCCGAGGTGGAAGTGCAGCGAGCGCGTATCGAGCAGGTTAGGCGCAAACTCGAGGCCGATGTGGTGGTGCCTGCGAATGCGAATGCCGAGGCTGCGGAGGCAAGCGCTAAGGCTCAGACGGCAAAAATCATCGAGGATGGCAAGGCGCGAGCCGATGCACTTCGAAAACTGGCGGAGACCTATCAGAAGGCTGGCCCTCATGCGCGCGAGGTGCTCCTGACGCAGAAGCTGACAGGCATCATCGACGCGATGTCGGACATGATCCCCCTTACGACCGTCGAGAAGATGACGATGATCGATTCGGGCTCAAATAGCGGAAACATGGCTGCCAAAGCCTTATCCGGAATCGAACAGGTCAAACAGCTCTTCGGCATCGACCTCGTCGAGAAGATCAACCAGATCGGAACCCCCCAGCCCGCGATTGCTCACGTGCCGGTGAGGGCGGACGACTTCGAGGAGGAGCATGCCGTGGTGAACCAGCCTGCACCCACGCAACCTCCCCGGATCAACGTCATTAGAAATCCTCGGTAAGCGTTGCTTCGTTAGGATTGCTCCCCCTGCCGGTTGTCGCACCATTCCTCTCCTGCGGCGAAGCCAGAGGGGGAGGTTTGGAGGGGGTTCCGGGTGCCGGAGTTTTTGAGACACTCCATTAGCGGCTCGGACGGCCGCTCGAACTCTGCACAGTTCGCCTGAAATAATCTCCTTGGTAGCAGCGTAGGCGCGGTAATACTATGTCTAGCCCTTTTCGAAGGGCGGAGGCAATTATATGAAATTATTTAACTGCAAAGTGTTCTCCGCTTTGCTCATTCTGATTCCCTTACTAACTAGCTGTGGGTCAGACCCTAAGAACGAGACGATCCCACCTGCGGTCGCTCCCCCTGCGGGTGATGGTGGACTTCAACCCTCTACCCCCGGCGGACCAGGAACAGCACCCGGTGCCGCTCCTGGGGCTGCACCCGGTGCCCCGTCAGCACCGCCACCCCCTGGTGGAATGTAATTTATTAAATAGTTGTCCGCGTGGGAATGTTTTCGCAGCAAGCATGCGTACAGTCTCATTAAGCTCTCCAACTAATGGAGAGCTTGATACAAAAGCAATTATTGGAGGCACTTATGAAGAGAGCATTTACGCTCATCGAGCTTCTCGTCGTAATCGCAATTATCGCGATTCTCGCAGCCATACTTTTCCCTGTCTTCGCACAAGCGAAGTTGGCAGCAAAGCAGACTGCAAGCCTTAGTAGCGTCAAGCAAATCCAGGTTGGCAACCTCATGTACCAATCTGACGCCGATGATCAACCGGTTCCCTATCTTTGGCAGAACCGTGGAGATGGCGAGTGGATTTCTTACATCGAGTTGACGGACCCCTACATTAAGAACAAGGAAATCTTTGTCAACGCAGCCGCATCTACGGATAAGGGTGCATATGGCTTGGGCGGAACTTGTAATGCCGCCGCCGGCGCAAAGGTGGTCTCGAACTACCTGCATCCGATGTGGATTCCGTACAGCTACTATAACTGGTGGGGAGACGTGATGTTCGCTGGATTCCCAATCCAGAACAACTCAGTTACGGCAGCCGCCGGCGGACCTTGCAACAACCTTCCTGCATGGGCTTCGTGCACACCTGCGACGCAAGTTGCAGAACCCGCGAGCACTGTTGTGATGGTGCCTGGAGTGGTGATTAACTATCCGCGGGCAGGCAGCAAGTTCGGTTGGCCATGCTCGGTAAACTTCGGACCCGAGCACGGGAAACCAGACAAGGTAAACACGCAGTATCACGTCTTCAAGGAAGGCGCGAACTACGGTCTTCAGGACGGCCACGCCAAGTTCTACTCTTCAAAGAACATGAACGGTAACGCGAGCCGACCCCACAACTATGGTGGCGCAAACTATCCCTCCAGCCCGTACATGGTCGTCGTAGACTAATCTTCTACTCATGACCCATAAAAGCGTCAGCCACCGGGCTGGCGCTTTTTGGAACGACCATCATATCGTCCCAGGTCGGCCCTACCTTAGCGTCTACTTCCACGGGTACACGGAGCGGAAGCGCCTGCTCCATCGAAGAGCGAAGTTCTTCAAGAATCGATTCTTCACCAACAGCCATTTCGAACAACAGTTCGTCGTGGACGGTCAGCAGCATCCGCGTACGTCGACCTTGCAGCACCTGATTTGCCGCGATCATCGCCAACTTCATCATGTCGGCAGCGGTCCCTTGGATCGGCGCGTTAACAGCTTGCCTTTCCGCTGCTTTCCGGTCCATTATCTTGGGCGCATGGATTTCCGGAAAGTAGCGTCTGCGGCCATAGAGAGTGGTCGTAAATCCCTTAGATCTCGCTTCGACGACAATGGAATCCGTAAAGTTCTTGACCGTGGGAAAGCGCTCGTTATAGACCCGGATAAGCTCCTTAGCTTCCGCGAAACCAAAGCCCGTACCGAGCTGCTGGGCCAATCCATACTCGGAGACGCCATAGAGAACCGCGAAATTGAGCATCTTTGCCAATCGGCGCTGCTCCTTCGAAGGCGGCTCCTCAGCGAGATTAAACATCAGCTTGGCGGTCACCGCGTGTACGTCCTCGCGCCGCAGAAAGGCTTGCACAAGCGCTGGCTCTCCGCACATGTGCGCGAGGATTCGGAGTTCAATTTGGGAATAGTCGAGGGACAGCAGCAGGTACCCATCGTCCGCATGGAACGACTTGCGGATGCCGCGACCAAGCTCAGTGCGGATCGGAATATTCTGCAGATTCGGATCGTTCGAGGAGAGCCGCCCGGTGGCCGCCCCCGTCTGACTATAGGTGGTGTGTAAACGTCCGTCCGCTTTGATCAGGCCCTGCAACGCGTCTGCATAAGTCGACTTCAGCTTGGAAAGCTCGCGCCACTGAAGCACCTTCACGCAAACGTCATGGCTGGCCGCGAGCTCACCGAGCACCTCTACGCCCGTAGCCCAGCCCGTCTTCGTCTTTTGACCGCCTTGAATCTGCATCTTCTCAAATAGGATGAAACCGAGTTGCTTCGGTGAGCCGATATTAAACTCTTCGCCACACAGCTCGTGGACCGTCGCGGTCGTCTCTTCGATGGTCTTCTGAAGCTCTCTGGAGAACTGCGCAAGCCCTTCCCTGCTCGCCTTGATGCCGAGCTTTTCCATCTCGGCAAGAATCGGGATGAGGGGCATCTCAATCTCTTCCAGCACCCTTGTCTGATCCTCCTTGCCAAGCCGCTCTCGCAGAGGGGCTTCCAGAAGATGGAGCGCCGCCGCCATTTGCTCCGGCGTCTCCGGGGGGGCAAAATCAAGATAGCCCTGAACCAAATCGCGTAGCGGATAGTTGGAGCGCTCGGAGCGAAGCACGAAAGCGGCCAGAAAGGAATCAAAGTGCGGCTGGGACAAAGCGGCCCCAACTTTCTTAAAAGCTGGCTTTGCATCGTGAAGGATGGCAAGCCCCGGCTTTGCTTCAATCAGTCTTAAACCGTCAGACTCACTAGCCTCCCGCACGTCCTTTGCGACGGCGATAAATGCTTTGCGGACAGGCTCTTCAAACAGATCGGTCTGCTCGCCCGTGGTGGAGAAGAACACCGAGTAGGGGTGCTCACCGACAAAGGCCAGCAGCTCATCAAAATTCTCAACCTTTTGGTTAATCACCAAAAGGTCCTCATCACTTACGACGACGGGCTTGTCAGACAGTGAGGGCGAGCGGCCATCGAGATACATGCCCAAGACCACGGGTGCGCGACGTACATGCTGCCGGAACTCGTAGTTCTCCATCAGCGCCACCGCGGCTTCCATCTGATTGGCATTCAACACAAACGGCTTGAAGTCGTACACCAATTCGACGTCTCTTACAATCGTCGCCAGGTATTTGCTCTGGAGCATCTGGGCCTCGTTCCCCTCGAGCTTCTTCCGATGCTTAGGCTCCACCTCCGCCATGTTCTCGATGATGCTCTCAATGGTTCCGAACCGGACGATCAGCTCCGAGCCGCTCTTGTCGCCGATGCCCGCGACCCCAGGAATGTTGTCGCTCGTATCCCCCTTCAAAGCTTTGAAGTCAGGAATAAATTCGGGGCCGAAGCCGTAGCGATCGATCACCTCTTGGGGGCCATAGGTGATCGTGTCGCTTACGCCGATCTTCATGGTCATCACGGACACGCATGCGTCGACGAGTTGTAGCGCATCCAAATCGCCGGTGAGAATCGTCGCGTGGTAGCCGTTCTCCTCCGCGAGTTTGCTAATCGTGCCGACGACGTCGTCCGCCTCGAAACCGATGACTTCGACGGTCGGGATGCCAAGCGTGTTGATCAGCTTGCGGGCTTCTTTGAGCTGTACCTTCAACTCGTCCTGAGTCTCGCGCCGCGTCGCCTTGTAAGACTCGAATTCCGCGTGCCGAAACGTCTTGCCGGGAGCATCGAGAGCAACGACGATCGCGTGGGGCTTCTGCTTCTCGAGAATATTGAAGAGCATGGATACGAAGCCGAACAGCGCGTTGGTGGGCCGGCCATCGCTCGTGCTCAGGTAGCGAGTGGCGAAAAACGCGCGATAGAGCAGCGAATACCCGTCGATTACGACCAGGCGCTTTGAATCCATATCGAATTGTAGCGCTCCAGAGACTCGCCCTCGTCCGCTACAATTAGGTTTGGACACCCGTAAACGCACCGACGACCTCCGCATTGGGCAAACCCGGCCTCTCGTTCCTCCCGCTATCCTCCACGAAGAGCTGCCGATTACGGAGACGGTGTCGGATTTGGTGTACGACACACGGCGCGAGATCGCCGACATTCTCCATGGCCGCAGCGATCGGTTGCTCGCGATCGTCGGGCCCTGCTCCATTCACGATCCGGTGGGTGCCCTTGCCTACGCCGAACAGCTCAAGCCTATCGCCGACGCCGTCCAGGACAAAGTGCTGGTTGTCATGCGCGCCTATTTTGAGAAGCCCCGCACCAGCATCGGCTGGAAGGGCTTTATCAACGACCCCGATTTGGACGAGAGCTTTCAAATTAACAAGGGTTTGCGTCTTGCTCGCAAGCTCCTGCTGGACGTCAACACCCTGGGCCTCCCGACCGGCTCTGAGTTCCTTGACCTTCAGATCCCTCAGCAAATCGCAGACGTCACATCGTGGGTAGCCATCGGAGCCCGAACCACCGAGAGCCAAGTTCACCGCGAGCTCGCCTCTGGTCTTTCGATGCCTGTCGGATTCAAGAACACCACCGAAGGGAGCCTTGCCCCGGCCGCTGACGCCGTTGAGGCAGCCCGCAACCGCCACTGGTTTCCATCGGTGACCAAGCAAGGAGTGGGGGCCATCTTCCAAACGCTCGGCAACGAAGACTGCCACGTCATCCTCCGGGGCGGCTCGCGAACCGGCCCGAACTTCGACGAAGAGCATGTCCGTAAGGCCGCGACGCTCATGGAAAATCGAGGGTTGCCGAGTCGGGTGATGGTCGACTGCAGTCACGGCAACAGCCAAAAGGAATTTCGGCGACAAGCCGAGGTGCTGGAGAGTGTCGCTAGGCAAGTGCGAGGCGGAAGCAAGAGCATCATGGGAGTCATGATCGAAAGCAATCTAGTGGAGGACCGACAAGAAATCGGCAGCAATATGGTCTTCGGAAAATCCGTAACCGACGCCTGCATCTCAATCGAGGACACGGGCAAGCTCCTCCGATACCTGGCGGGAGACCTCTCGCTTTAGGAAAATTCCGAGATTGCTGCTACATTAAAGGCATGATCAGCCTGCTCGCGATTATCGCGTTTGCTCCCCAATCAGCGTGGACCTTCACCATCGACGCGAGCGCTCGGCAGCCGATATCCCCGTACATTTACGGCATCAATCATCCCGCGTGGTCGGGGATTGGACGAGGAGTCACCCTCGCTCGCCAAGGCGGAAACCGCAACACGGCGTACAACTGGGAGACCAATGCGAGCAACGCGGGCAACGACTGGCAGCATCAAAACGATGGCTTCATGGGAGAAAGCAACGAGGCAGGCAAGACGGTCAAGGACTTTCTCGTCGATGCGCAGCAGCACGATGCAGCCGCAATTCTCACTGTGCCGACAAGTGGCTACGTTGCCGCCGACAAGAAGGGCGATGGCGATGTCAACAAAACGCCCGATTACCTCAACACGCGGTTCCACAAGTCGCTTCCAAAGAAGCCGGGAGGAAAGCTGACCTACCCGCCAGACCCAACCGACAAGTTCGTATTCCAAGACGAATTCGTCGCGTGGATTGAAAACATCAAGTCCGCCAAGACCCCCGTGTGGTTCAGTCTCGACAACGAGCCCGATCTGTGGGGAAGCACGCACCAGCGCATCTGGCCCAAGAGCCCGACCTACGCACAGATCATCGCGAACAACACGGAGTACGCGGCGGCAATCAAGGACGTGGCTCCAAAGACGCTCACGTTTGGCCCGGCAAACTACGGCTGGCAAGGCTTCCGAACGTTTCAAGATGCAAGCGATGCCAATGGCCGAGACTTCCTAGACACTTATCTCGCGGCGATGAAGGCGTCCGAAGCAAAGGCGGGCAAACGACTTTTGGATGTCCTAGACATCCACTGGTATCCCGAAGCTCAGGGGGACGGAGTCCGGATCGCCTTTGGCGAGGATAAGCCTGGGACCCCGGCTGCGAGGATCCAAGCGCCGCGATCTCTGTGGGATGACACCTATGTCGAGACGAGCTGGATTGCCGACACACTGGGCAAGAAACCGATCACGCTACTTCCCCGCGTCAAGGCACAAATCGATAAGCATTATCCCGGAACCAAGCTGGCGATCACCGAGTACAACTACGGAGGCGCCAATCACATCAGCGGCACCCTGGCGCAAGCCGATGTGCTCGGCATCTTCGGCCGCTACGGACTCTTCGCGGCCTGCAACTGGGGCCTCCACCCCAAGAGCGTCGCAGAACTCGCCGGGTTCAAAGCGTTCAGAGACTTCGACAACAAGGGCGCTACATTCGGAGATGTAGGGCTTGGAGTGAAGGGAGAGACTGCCAGCATGAACTCCGTATATGCCTCGCTCGACAGCAAGAATCCTAACCGCTTGACGATCGTGGCGCTCAACAAGGGCTCGGGCAGAGCTACGATGAACTTCCGCGTGAACGGTTTCACTGCGAGACGTGCAAGGACTTACACCGTGGAAGCGAGTTCCGTAGCATCCCCTTCACCTGGCTCTCTTCGGATCAATGGGAGCAGCCTGACGATGTCTGTGCCGGGCGAGAGCGTCGTGACCATCGAGCTGAGTAGGTAGACCGGGCTGGGTACGGGTATGGTCGAACAATGCTCCTTCTTAACGGCCAAAGGCTGACGCTCGATGAGATTGAGCGGGTAGCGCAGGCGGGCGACGAGGTCGGGATTGCGCCCGAAGCCCTCGTTAGAATGGCCGAATCGCGCGCCGTGGTCGTCAAGATCGTCGAAGACGGCCGCGTCGTGTACGGTGTCAATACCGGGTTTGGAAAGCTCAGCGACATCCACATTCCACCGAAGGACCTAGAGAAACTCCAGCTTAATCTCGTGCGCAGCCACTGCTGTGGTGTGGGGAACTCGTTGAGTGAAGCAGAGACCCGCGCCATGCTGCTTCTCAGGGCGAACGTGCTAGCGAAAGGACTCAGCGGAGCGAGAGCCGTGGTGGCCGAAACCCTGGTTGCGATGCTGAATAACCGCATTCATCCGATCATTCCGGAGAAAGGGTCGGTCGGTGCAAGCGGGGACTTGGCACCTCTCGCGCATCTCACGCTCAGCGCGATCGGCGAGGGTGAATGTTGGCACACCAAGGGGACCCGCCGTCCTTCTATCGAAGCGCTTGGAGGGGCCAACATTCAACCGCTCGCGCTACAAGCCAAAGAGGGCCTCGCCCTCCTCAACGGCACTCAGGCTATGTGCTCAGTCGGTGGACTTGCACTGTGGAGGGCGCAAAGATTAGCCGAGACCGCTGACAAGGCGGGCGCAATGACCCTAGAAGCTCTCTTAGGAACTCCCGTTGCGTTCGACGCGAGAATCCACGAGGCTCGCGGGCATCAAGCTCAGGTTGACGTAGCCGCAAACCTCCGTCATCTCTTGCGCGAGAGCGAAATCAGAAACTCCCATCTCGAAGGAGATGCCAGGGTCCAAGATGCCTACAGCCTTCGGTGCATCCCCCAGGTTCATGGGGCAGTTCGCATGGCACTCAGCCATGCCCGTGAAGTCATCGAAATCGAGACGGCCGCAGCCACCGACAACCCGCTCGTCTTCACGGACACTGACGAGGTGCTTTCAGGCGGAAACTTCCATGGAGCTCCGATCGCTTACGTTCTGGATTACGCTGCCATGGCGCTCACAGACCTGATGAGCATCTCGGAACGGCGCATCGACCGCTTAGTCAATCCCGATCTGAATGAAGGCTTGCCTCCCTTTCTCAGTCGCCATCCAGGCACCGGCTCCGGCTACATGATCGCGCATGTAACCGCCGTCGCCCTCCTGAACGAAGCCAAAATCCTTGCCCACCCCGCTTGCATCGACAACCTGCCGACGAGTGGCGGCAAAGAAGATCACGTGTCGATGGGCATGACCTCCGCTTTAAAACTTCGTGCGATCGTTGAACTGGCTGGGAAAGTCCTTGCGATCGAGCTCATGGCCGCTGCGGAGGGCCTTGAACACCGGAAGCCGCTAAGGCCGGGCCTTGGCGTGCTCGCCGCTTACGAAGAAGTACGAGGCTTCGTCAGCCCTCTGATTGAAGATCGTGTGCTGAGCGACGACATCGAGCGGCTCGCGACTCATCTCCCCTAGTACGCGCTGCTGTAAAGTGGGCAAGCTCCATTTCTCCGCTTTCGGTGAAGCCGGAGGGGGAGGGTGCCCGATGATTTGTGGAGACATCCGGGTACGAGCAAGCCGGGTTCACTCGGGGTACATCCCCCAGGACTTGATACACTAGGTCGCGCACAAAAAAGGAGCGGGTTTTCACCCGCTCCTTACTATACGAGGCTTACTTGCCCGAAGGCCCGCCACCCATTTGAGGAGGCGTAGGAGGCTTGACGCTTGGATCCTTCGTCGGCGGGTTCAAATTTGCATTTGGACCTGGAGGCGGAGCCGCCGAATCCAACGCCGAATCGCCCTCAGAACCCGAAGAGCAGCCGATAGCGATCAGCATGCTCGAACAGATCCCAGCCAGCAAAAGGAACCGCTTCATTATTGGAGATCCCACAGATACTTGCTTCTGTCGGTGATCAGCGCCTCGCCCAGACCCTGGTTGATGTTCCAGTTTGTACCTGCCGCCAAAGCGCCTGGCTTCAACAGCTTGCTGTGGCCGTCCATGAACGTCACGACGCCGCCGTTGTGCCGAGGTCGGAAGAAGCCCATCTTCGTCTTAGTGGTGCTGCCATTGAGCGAGTACCACATGGATCCGGGGCCCCAGTCGCCGTAGGTGCAGACATCGTCAGCTTGGTAGCCTCCGGGTCCATATACGACGTTGGTGCCAACGTTGTCTTCAGGAGCATCCTGTCCCGTTTCCGTGAACATGATCGTCTCAGCAGGAGCTGCTGCGGAAGTCGCCGAGATGGGCGGTCCGAATGCATTTCCGGCGATCTGAATGTCAGAGCACTGGCCGTTTGCGCGGTTCATGTAGCTCGCGTTGTAGCCGTACTGGGTGAAGTAGCGCCAGTTTGCCCACCAGTCGAACTGGGGCTGCATCCAAGACTTGATCATCCTGGGACCGCCTGCGGGGCTCCAAAGGATGTTCCAGTTTTTGGAGTAAGGCTGAATGCGGTCCGTCCAAATACTCCATGTGTTCCACTCGATCGCAAGCGGGACAACGTCGTCCGAATCTCCGGCATACATGATGCTGGTGAGGCCAATCTGCTTTACATTAGAAAGGCTTTGAGTCTTTTTCGCAGCATCCTTCGCCTGTGCGAACACAGGGAACAGAATGGCGGCGAGAATTGCGATGATGGCAATAACAACAAGAAGCTCAATGAGCGTGAATGCGCGTTTCAATTTGCACTCTCCTGAAAATAGCTGTGGCGACAAAAATTGCCGCTTTAAACATAATACATCTGAAAGCATGAAACGTGCAATCTATTTAGAAGTTTAGTGCTAAAGGCTCACAACTGTCGCTGTTTAAAGCCACGCCCGAAGCGAGCTGACACCCTGACTGATCGCCTTCTTCACGGATTACAACTTTGACATTGAGCCCTTGTCCTTTCTCGTGAGCTCGAGCATCGTCCAGGCCTGGCCCGCGTTTTCCAGCATAGCCACGACTTTTTCGTCGACTCCCAAGGCTTTCAGCTCGGCTCTCTGCTCCGCGCGGACTGGCTCCTTGCGCCAGCCGGTCACGGACATTGTCAACCCACGCGTGAACGGCCAGATCTCTTTGATCTGCTTGTCGGCTCGCTTGAACGCCCCCGGGAGGTCCGCCCCGCATTCGAAAGCAAGGGGAGTTCGGGATGCGGACGTCAAGGTCAAGTCGTAAAAGCCAAGCGCATCACATTCAAGGACGGCCATCTTGTGCTCTTCCATCTTCGAGGATCCACAGGCGAGCAGATACTTCCCGTCCCCGACTTTCATCCACGCGTTGCGGCTGAATTCGACCACTTCATCAGGCAAAGTGAGCTCGGCGATCAGATCGACCGCCGTTAAGGTGGAGTCGAGCTCGTCAAAATTGATGGCTCGACGGAAGAGCATAGCCTGGGCACGGGGTTCCAGCTTTTCCCATTTCTGCATCGCTTCGGTAAGCAAGTGGCCTTCGAGGTCGAGCTCTGAAGGGAGGCCAACTACCCCCGCGAGGTTAGGATCGGTGTTCTCCTCGTCCTTTGGCCCCTTAAGCCGCTTGCCGCTGTCCACGACGTCGATGACGACGCAATCTCTTTTCGCACTGTTGTGAACCGCCTCTCGCCGAGCCGAGGCATCTGCCATTCCCTCGATCGTGTTGGGAAGCACGCGAAGGCCACGCCCAATCATTTGACTAAAGAGCGCCCAACTTTTAGTGGGCCTAAGTAGGAGAATGCAGCCCACATCGGGCACATCAAAGCCCTCGGTCGCGATTTCAACGTTCGTCAGAACCTGCGTTCTTCCGCTTACGAACCGGCGCATGACCCCAGAACGCTCTTCAGCACCCATTTTGCCGTGTACCGCTTCCGCGGCATAGCCCTCCTCGCGGAAGAGTTTGGCGACGTCTTGGGCATGTTCAACCCCGGTGCAGAACACGATCGTCTTGCGGTCCCTCGCCTTCTCGTGCCAGTTGTCGAAGGCCGTGCGGTTTCGACTTTCCACGTTCACGGCTTCTTGAAGCGCCTTCGATGAATAGTCGCCGTGCACCAGTCGGACCTTGCTGAGATTGACGCCACTCATCACGCGGTATCCACGCAGGTCGGCGAGCCACCCGTCCGCAATGGCCTCGCGCAAGGTGTAGGTAAAGGCGACTTCTTGGAAAATAGCCTCCTCGTCTCCATGAAGCGGCTGGTTGTCCATCCTGTGCGGCGTTGCCGTCACGCCCACGGTAAAGCAGTTTTGCTCGTAAGCGCCGAAACGGCGGAAAACCTGCTGATAGCTGTCCGCCGCCGAATGGTGAGCCTCGTCGACGATGAGGCATCCGGGGTCAAAGTTCTTCAGTCTGCCAGAGTTCTCCCGCCCCAGCGACTGAACGCTTGCCACGACCGCGTCAAACGGCTCCACCAGCCGGGTTCCCGCCCCTTCGATTCCGACCGTAATCGCAGGGTTCTGCTGCATGATTCTCGCTTGCGCTTGCTCCAAAAGCTCGCGCCGATGAGCCAGAACGAGCGATTTTCGCCGATACTGGACCTGGAACTCGCCCACCAGTGCGCTAAAAAGCGTGGTCTTCCCCGTGCCCGTGGGCATCACGACCAAGACTCGTTCCAAGCCCCTATCCTTGCACGCCAAGATGTGAGCAAGCGCCTTGGCTTGGTACGGTCGGAGAACAACGCCGCTTGGATCAAATCGAGAGTGCATGCACGAACAAAGCCCTCTGGTCTGTCGCTAAGGGAGGGCCCTGGGAAGAACAGGACGAATGAGGCAGGCGAGAAGGAACCTCTATTTTAGAGTAAGTGCCTGCGCTCTCAGTTCGGCTTTGGCGGAGGGATGGTGACGACGTGGGCGTTATGTCCGTCTTGCCAGCCGCTTGCTGCAAGTGAGATTTTTTTGCCATCGAACTTGTACGTCAAAGGGGTCCCATCGAAAGGGCTCAGTAAGTCGTCAGTCTTGATCGCTTTGGGAGGCGCCTTGCCCTCCAGTGCACGAAGAGCGGCGGTGTAGACCTGACGACGTGCAACCCAGCTCTCGTGCCGCAAAGACGCTCCGCCTGAAGAATTAAAAATTCCATAAAGATCCGCGACTGTGGGAAATGCCTGCAGCGCCTGATCCCGCTTGCGCGCAGCGACCCTAAGAACAGCTGTGTCGGGTGAAGGTTTCGCAATCTCGGCCCAATGCAGGCGTGCAGCTTGCACTATTTCTGACTTGGCCGCCGTTTGATTCACAAGGAACGGCATGTAAGGCTCGTAAGGCGAGGTGTCGTCCTGCTTCAACCCAAGATCCGTACGACCTCTCTCTGACTTCAAAAGCTCGATCACCGAGAGCAGCATGAACAGGTCGCTCGCATGCTCCCGCCTCAGATCGGGCTGAGGAAGAGTCTTCAGAGCTTCCGAGAGTGCCATTCGATACGCTGGCTCTTCCCGGTGCATCGATGCCCAAGTCGCTAGATCATTCATCGCGATCGTAGTAATCGACTCGGCCACCATTCGGCTGATCGCGTGGCCTTCTTCACCAGAGTGTCTGGCTATAGTAAGCACACGTTCCGCATCCGCAAGCGCATCCTTCGTTCGGCCCTCGACCGCGGCAATCGACCCCCGCAGCGACACAAGCCGTGCAGCGCCTTTCATGTCCGCAAACTCAGGCAAGAGCACCGCGGCACCAGGCGCCCAATTTCGATTAAACCAGCACCTAGGCAGAGAAGCCGCCCTATCCACAATCGGCAAAGCCGCCGCATTCGTGAGCAACAGCTTCTTCGCGGTTCAGAAGGAGCTCGATCTGAGCCTTTCCGAGGTCACCCTTGTTTCGCACGGTCTTGAGCCGCTGATAATAAGGTGCCGCGTTTTTCTCGAGCTTAGCAGGCGTGATAAGGGCAGCATAAGCCTCGCCGGTCAGTGGGATGCCTTCCGTCTGGGCAAGGCGAAGCTCGCGCTCGAACTCCCTAGAACTGGCTGCCCGATTCACCGCGACGGCCACAATCGGAGCCGAAACCACCCCGGTGACAAGGCAGATCGCGATCCATTTTTTGCTCAGTTTCATACCCGTTTCCTCTCGCAACCGTGGCTCGATACAAGTGAAAGACGGGACCCAGGAGCCGAAATCGCATGAGCTTATCGAGGTTTTTACACCTCAGATGCCATTTGTTAGATGGTGTGTGCTGAAGACAGTGCCACTTCCTAGCCTAATGATGCAACGTTAGGAGAGGTGCTGCTTTTACTTGCGGTTTTCACCGCTTCGATGCTGTCTTCCGACGCGGGGGCAATAAAGCCTCAGAGCTTGGCCCACAAGTGCGCCATAACGCACAAAGAGAAGGTGCCCACGACTCCGAGCCAGGTGACAAGCAACGGCACGATCTTCACCATGGTCGAGGGGTTTTCGGAAATTGCGCCCGACGCTACGATCGAGTCTGTGGAGGCCGATCGGGGCCCATATCCACAAATTGCCGGCGGCGTGGGCCTCACGATGGGCGTCACGGTCCAGTTGTCGAACAACGACACCGGAACCAACGTTACGCTCACCACCGCTAATTCCACGATCCTGACCGTCGATGGCGAGCTCCAGAAGACCGTCGAAGTGCCCCCCGGGCAAGCTCAGCGCGACCTTCTCCGTTGAGGCAATCGCCACTGTCGCCGACAGCACCGACGTCGAGCTGACCGCAACGCTCACTGGCGGCGGATCGACTGCCAGTCTCCCCGTAACGATCGAGCCCTTCCTCCAAGGCGTCTACCTGGAATATGCAAGCGTCTTCGGCCCTAAGAAAATGATGGCCGAAGTCGAAGTTTTCGAGCCCCCCGCCGTCCGGACCGCGATTGCGATCTCCGACGATTCATCCTATGCCGGCATGACGCCGTACGTGTTCGTAGAGGCCGGTTGCGGGTGCAGCGAACCCTTTATGATCTACACGTTTCCCGTAAACTCGGATCAGCTCGTAAACGTCACGGCAACCTACGGGACCAATACCGCCACCGCTTCTTTTGACATTCTAAAGCCTCAGCTCATCGCGTTCCAGGTCGATCCGAATGTGATTAGGGCGGGAGACTACGCGCTTATTCTTGCTCGCTTCCAAGGCCCCGTGTCGGGCAGCAAGACCATCGAGGTCACCAGCTCTCACCCATCGATCATCCCTGACACGGAAATGTGGATCGAAGATGGCCGATCCTCGGGATGGAACTTCTTCATATCGGAAAGCTTCGTCGGCACGAAACCAATCGTAGTTAAACTCACCGCGACCTGCGATGGCGTCTCCAAAGGGGTCCGCGTCACGGTCATCCCCGCCGCCATCACGGCGTTTCAAGTCCTGCGCCCGGATGTGGCCGATGGAAACTCCGTTCCCGTGCGGATCACCCTCCTCGCTCCCGCCTTGGGCGATACCGACGTTTCCATCGCGAGCAACGTTCCCGGTTTAGTCCCGAACTTCACCGTCACCATCCCCGATGGCACCCAAGAAGTGGACGCGAGCATCCCCGCCAACCTCACCTATCTTAAAAAGGCCCGACCCGTTAACCTAACCGCCACCCTCTCCGCATCCGCAAAGTCCGCAAGCGTCGGTATCAGGCCCGCCATTCAGTCGTTCGTCGTCGATCCCAGCACCGTAACCGGAGGAGAAACCAGCCAGGGAATCATCACTCTGTTCGAGCCGCTCGAATACGACCTGACCGTAAGCCTCTGGAGCCCAAACTCGCTGGCCCTTTTCGATAGCGCCGACTTCACAATCCCCCAAGGCATGGGGTCAGGTAACTTCAACATCTACACCACCTACCGCCCCGCGCCCAAGAGCGCCAAAATCGTCGTCACCTACAACACCATCGTCAAAAACGCTTACCTGGCCATCAACCCGTAGAACATCTCCGCCTACGGGACCTCTCGATTGGCTTGCCAAGGTGGGGTCGACGACGATCTCCCGACCCCACTTTCCCCTCGCGGTGAAGGGTGGTAGGGGCGGGGCTCTCAGGTAGCGGAGCCCGGTCCCCTCTGGCCCTTCGCCTGTGATGCTCGAGTTTGGTGCTTACCTGTCCGCGACCTGGTTTCGTGCTTTCGCTGGTCAAATAGCTGCCAGCTCGCGAGCGCAGTCTGACCGTTCAAAAATCCCTATGAAACTTTAAGGGAGTCAACTCAACGTTGCTTCCATGTGTCCGCCTCTCACATCTCCGCTACAAACACGTACCTGCCCGATCCCCTCATGACAACCTTTCCCACCGCCTTCCCGCCTTCTGTCGCCCCGGCGGGAAGGCGGACGGTGGCCGTCGTGTTCGCCGGAATCTCGATCACGAACTCAATCCCCTTTCCGGCGCGCCTCCAGTTGCTGACGATCTTCCCCCGGATGCTCTTGTAGCTCGACTTCACCCAATCCAGCCCGTGGACGGTTTGGGGGCGGATTACGATCCGATCGAAGCCGACGGCGTCCTCCGCTGGCTGAATCCCGCCGAGCCACTTCATCATCCACTCGCTCACGGATCCGAACATCGGGTGGTTGTGGGAAAACGTATTCTCGCTCAGTTCCCAGTGTTCCCAAAGCGTCGTCGCCCCGTTCCGCAGCATCCATCCCCAGCCGGGAAAGTCGGGCTGGGTCACGATCGAGTACGCCACGTCAGCATGGCCCGCGCGGGAGAACTCGTCGAGCATGTACTTCGTGCCGAGGATGCCGGTTGTGAGGTGCCCGTTGTGCGCTTTGACGTCCTCCAGCAGGACACCCAGCGCGTCGCGTCGCAGATGTTCGGGGACGATTCCGGTGTGCAGCCCAATCGCCTGATTCGCCTGCGATCCGGTGCCCACCTTGCCTTTGCCATCCACAAATTTCGTCTGGTACGCGGTGCGGATCGTGTCTGCCAACCGCTCGAAGTGCGCCCTATCGGCCTGTCGCCCGAGCCTGCTGGCCATCGAAGCCAATAGCCTCGCACTTTGGTAGTAGAGCGGTGTCACCATTTCGGGCGCGGGGGTCTCCGCGAGCCCCTCGTGATCGCTCAGACCGTCCTTCGCGATTCCGTCCGGGTACTGCTTCTGAACCAGACGCAGCCATCGCTTCGCCGCCTCATAGTGCTCCGCGTTCGTTCGCTTGTCGCCGTAATATTGGCCGAGCTGCTCGATCAGCAACGGGTGCGCCATCGCCCATCCAATGCCGCAATACTGAATCCCCACAAACGGGGCGGTGTCGGTGAACATCCCATCCGGCCGGGCGTTCTCCGTCCAGTCGCTCACCGTCTTCGCGTAGAACGTCGCCATGTCGAAGTTGCGCATCAGCGCCTCGCTTGTGGCCGCGATGTCCCCGCCGTAGCCCATGCGTTCGCGGTGCGGACAGTCCGACTGCACGCTG
>JBBQWO010000023.1:0-61332 GCA_038210535.1 Fimbriimonadales bacterium
AGCTCGGTGAAAGCACCAAGGGTATCTATGTCGCCCTGAAAAGCGACCGTGAATCCAGCATCCAGCCGGTAAAGAACCTACCGCTAGGTGGCGGAGAAGTAAAAGCGACTCAAACCCCGCTGAGGTTTGCCGACTTCTGGAGACCGCTGGCGTTGCTAGCCTTGCTCGTTTTGGCGGGCGAGTGGTGGATGTTTGCGAGGCGCAGTTGAAGAAGAGGTATTGGGTGTTGGGTATTGGGTATTCGGCCAAGGGGGAATCCGCCCCAATACCTAACCCAATACCTAGCCTCCCCCAGACTCCAACCCAAATACCCAACACCCAATACCCAATACCTCACCACCCCCAGGAGGCTGAATGAGGTTCACCGACCCCCTCTACCTCCTCCTCTTCCTCCCTCTGATTGGCGGGCTCGCTTACTCGTACAAGCACATCCACGGCATGGCCAAAGGCCGAAAAGCCATTGCTTTCGCTATTCGCTTCTTCCTCATCGGCTGCCTGATCTTCGCCTTGGCCGGCCCTGAAAGCAGAAGACCCAACGAAGGCGTAGCGACCATCTTCGTCCTCGACCTCAGCGACAGCATCAGCGAAGCCGATAGAAAACAAGCCGAAGACTTCATCAGAGAAGCTACTGGCAAACTCGGCCCTAAGGACCAATCGGGCGTCGTCGCCTTCGGCAAAGACGCCGTCATCGAGGCCGCGCCCGGCGGAAAACGGAACCTCGGCAGAATCCTCAGCGTCGTCGAAGGCAGCGCCAGCGATCTAGCCAGCGCCATCAGGCTGGCCAGCGCCGCCTTCCCGGAAGGGAAATCAAGAAGAATCGTCGTCCTCAGCGACGGCAACGAAACGGCCGGCGACGCGATCGAAGCCGCCCAAGTCGCGGCAACCGACTGGATCGAGATCGACCACGTCCCGCTGGGCCTCCAAGAGAGAAAGGGTGAAGCCAGCGTCGTTGCCCTCGAAGCCCCGACTGAGATGCGGACGGACCAGCCGTTCGACCTCCGCCTCATCGTAGACTCGACCCAAGAACAGACCGCGCAAATCGACGTGGATCGAGACGGCGTCCTGTTCAAAAAACTCAACGTAAGGCTCAACTCCGGCCGAAACAGCATCGTCGTCACGGATGGGCTTAAAGAGGCCGGCTTCCACCGCTACCGAGCCACGCTCAAAGCGCAAGGCGATCTCGACAGCCGCAACAACGTCGGCCTAGGCTTCGTAGCCGTCCGAGGAAAGCCAAGGCTCCTGGTTCTGCAAGAGGACATAAGAGACCAAACCCTGGTGAACGCCTTAGCCAAAAACGGAATCGCCACCGACCTCGCCGGCCCCAGCACCATCCCTACCAAGGCCGAGGAACTCCAGGTTTACGACGCCATCGTCTTCAACGACATCAACGCCGCCAACTTTACCGACCAGCAAATGAAGCTGGTCCAAGCCGCCGTAAGAGACAGCGGCGTCGGTTTCGCCATGATCGGTGGCGAAAACTCCTTCCTCCCCGGTGGTTATTACGGCAGCAGAATCGCCGAAGTGCTTCCGGTGGATCTCAACATCCGCCAACGAAAGACCTTCCCCAGCACTTCCATCGCGATCATGGCCGACGCCAGCGGCAGCATGGGAATGCCCGAAGACGGCGTCACCAAGATCCGCCTCGCCGCTAAAGCGGCAGAGGAGACGGTCAAGATGATGTCCCCGATGGACCGCGTCGGAGTCGCCGGCAGCACGGACGGCATAGAGTTCGTCGCCCCCATGCAGAAGCTCGAAAACAAGGGCGCGGTGATCTCGCAAATTCGAAAACTAAGCGTCGGCGGCGGCGGCATCTACATCCAGCCGAGCATGTTGAAAGCGGAGGAAGTTCTGATGAAGGAGAACTCCAAAGTTCGCCACTTCATCCTGTTGGCCGATGGAGCCGACTCCGACTCGCAAGAGGGCGCAATCATGACGGCGCTCCGGATGCGCGCAAACAAGATCACGACTACCGTCGTGGCGATCGGTGACGGCAAAGACATCGCGTTCCTGAAAAAGCTCGCCGCAGCCGGCGGCGGAAGATACTACTTGGCCAAGAAGGCCAGCCAACTCCCCGCAATTTTCACTCAGGACGCGGCGGTGATGTCTCGCTCCGCTATCGAAGAGGGAGCCTTCATCCCGAAAATGTCGAGCGGTGAAGAAATCCTCCGCGGCATCAGCAGCACCGGCGTTCCCCCGCTCTTCGCTTACTGCCTCGTCGACACCCGCCCGCTCAGCAGCGTCGGCATGCGCACAAAGAAGGACGACGCGCTCCTCGCGAAGTGGCAATACGGCCTCGGCACCTCCCTCGCTTTCATGAGCGATGCCCAGCCGAGGTGGGCTTCGCAGTGGGTGCCATGGTCCGGCTTTGGCACCTTCTGGTCGCAGGCTGCTCGATCGATTTCCCGCCGCTCGACTCTGAACAACTATCAGGTAGCTGTGCGAAACGAGGGAGGCAAAGGCAAGATCGACGTCAAGGCGTTCGACCGCCTGGGCAATCCGATGACGGCCACTAATGCGACCGTAAGGGTCGCCTCCCCCGATGGTTCCTTTAAGGAGATCAACCTCGAGCAACAAGCTCCTGGCGCTTACGAGGGCTCGTTCGACTCGGGCGAGATCGGCACCTATATCGTGACCGTCGCCGAGCCTGATCCGAAGGGAGGCGTCAGAACGAGCGCGACCGGCTTCTCTTTGCCTTATCCGCCTGAATATAGGTCTTATAGATCCAATAGGCCCTTATTGGATCGTGTGAGCAAGTTGACGAGCGGCAAGGAGCTCAAATCGCCGGAAGAGTCCTTCAGATCCATCGGCAAACCCGGAGCCTCCATCACCGAGCTGTGGCCCTTCTTTATCTTCCTAGCGGCTCTGCTCCTCCCGCTCGATGTAGGCGTCAGAAGAATCGCCCTCCCGCTGGGCGAGATTTTAGCGAAAGCGTGGACCTGGATCAAGTCCAAGAGAGGCCAAAAAGCCGTCGCTTCCCAGCAGGTGGTCGTTGGAAGGCTACATCAAGCCAAAAAGCGGGCTCAAACCGGCACCGGAGAAGCGCAAGAGGCCCCGAAGGTTTCAGAAGAACGAGAACCCGTGGCCACAAAGATCGCCTCTACCAAGCCGGGCGTCTCTGCCGCATCCAGCCTCTTGGAAGCCAAACGAAAAAAGAAGGAGTAGCATGCACCCATGCGAATCGCGACGGCTGATCAGATGCGCTGGATCGACAATCAGGCGATCGAAGCATACGGCATCCCTCAGCGCGTCCTAATGGAGCGGGCCGGATACGGGGTGTTCCAAAAACTTCAAGAGTTGCTTCCGGAAGGCGGTTCGATTGCAGTGGTCTGCGGAAAGGGAAACAACGGCGGCGATGGTCTGGTAATTGCCAGGCTCGCGAGAGAAGCAGGCTACTTCGTAGACTGTCTGGTGGCCAATTCCTCCCCTTGCCGCGAAGCGGGAGGGGGAGGTCAGGTGGGGGTTCCGGATTCCGGGTCTAAAATCGTCCCAAACGATGAACTCCTCCAAGCCCTAAAAGCCTCCGGCATCACCCCAACCTTCGCCGACGATGAATACTGGGTCCCTCGCCTCCAAGCCCTCGCCTCACACGACCTCATCGTCGACGCCCTCCTCGGAACCGGCGCAGAGGGAGAAGTAAAGGGCGACATAGCCGCCGCCATCCACGCGATCAACCAAGCGGGCACCCTTGTGCTAGCCGTCGATGTCCCTAGCGGCATCGACTGCGACACCGGCACCACTCTCGGAGCCGCTGCCGTGGCCGACGTCACCGTCACCTTCGGACTTGCCAAGCCCTTCCTTTTCTGCAATGACGGTCTCGAATGTGCCGGCGACTGGTCCGTAGCGGAGATCGGATTTCCCTCAGAACTCCTGGAGAATCCGACAGGAGCCATTCTCATCGATCACCGCTGGGCGGGTGAAAGGCTCCCGGTGCGAACGTTGGGTAGTCATAAGGGCGACAATGGGCATGTCCTGGTCCTTGCAGGGAGCCTTAGGATGCGAGGTGCCGCCGTCCTGTGCGCCAAGGCGGCCCTTCGATCCGGTGCCGGGCTTGTGACCGTCGCTGGCCCCGAAGAAGTCTGTGCGGCCATCGCCGCACATCTTCCCGAAGCCCTCTTGCTGCCGAATCCGACGGTCAAAGAGCTGATCGATCACAAAGCCGATGTTGGGCTTTTTGGCCCAGGTCTGACCCATGACGTGCCGGTTCGGAACCTGCTTTTGAACCTATTTGAGTCGTGGAACCGTCCGGCGGTTGTTGATGCGGATGCGCTCAATTCGGTAGCGATTGACAAAAAGCTCCCGAATGGAACGTGCGTCCTGACCCCGCATCCGGGCGAAATGGGAAGGCTATTGGAATCCAGCGCAGCCGAGGTCGAGGCACATCGTTTTGCAGCCGCCGAGCAGGCGGCAGAGCGGTTCGGCCACACGGTGCTTCTCAAGGGCCGCTACAGCATCGTCGCCACCCCTGGGCATCCACTCTCGGTCAATTCCACGGGTAACAACGGCCTAGCGACGGGAGGGTCGGGCGACATCCTCGCCGGCATCATCGCCTCGCTCCTCGCGCAGGGCCTCGAACCGCATGAGGCGGCTGCTTGCGCCATGTTTTGGCACGGCCTCGCCGCAGATCTATGCGCTCAAGAAATTGGGAGCATTGGCTTTTCTCCCTCTGACGTCGCGCAAATGCTTCCGAAGGCACGCGATACAATTATTCAAAAGTGCAACTCAGACCTTTAGCTCTTGCCGCATTGATCTTCGCCACGACTTACTCGTTCGGGCAGGCGTCCGTGTTCGTGACGTTCCCAGATGCCGCAGCCCGCGAGTTGTGGATCCAAACCGGCCTTCCCGCAGACGCTCCCACCGACAGCTTACGAACCGAAGAAACGAACGCCACGCTCCCCCTTTCTGGCAAGCGAGAGACCGACGCGGTTTTTGTCTGGGACAAGAAGCGCGGAAATCTCGCGAGCAAGACCGTTAAGGAGGTTCAGGCGGCGAGCAAGTGGGAGGTGAAAGAGTCAGACTTTCAGGACATTGCGGAAGTGGTGGTGCAGCTTCAGCACCAGGGTAAGCCAGTCTCTGCCGCGATCGTGTCCCTCAACGACGGACGGCGAACAAGCCAAGAGTTCCTCGATCCTTCGATGAAAGGCGAAATACGCTTCTTCGCCGTAAAGCCCGGATCACTAAAGATTAGGGTCCAATACAAGACGCTCGGTAAAGACGCTCAGCCTGTCACCCAGATTCTCGAAGCCCCGCTCTCTCGCACTGCCGTTGTGCCGACCCTCCAGATATCGCTCCCCGACCCAGTCGAAACGGTCGTCGCTGCAACCGCTGAGCCTCCAGACGGCGAACCCGCTACTGCTTCAACCGAGCCGCGCAAGGGGGAGCCCGGTGGAAGCGCTTTCGGCTCTCTCATCGCGTATGTGATCGGCCTGGGAATCGCTGGCGCGGCCGCCTGGTTTGCGATCCAGTACTTCAAGAAGAATCCAGACACCGTGAGCGCTAAACTTGAGCAGCTTGGGGTTCAAATTCCGAAGCCGCAAGACGACAGCCTCACTTCGGCTGATCCCGTGGTGCCGATGCCCATCAAACAGGCACCGCCTCAGAAGATTGTGTTGGATGACGCGGACCCAATCCCCCTCGGCGCGGCAACGCCAGTTCCGTTCCAAAGCCCTATCACGGGCGAGCCAAGGCTCGTTGCGGAAACGGGTGATGAAATGTCCCTCCCCGATGGGGAAACGGTGGTAGGACGAGAAGTTGGACTGGGGCTAAGCCTGGTCGGGGAGACGACCGTCTCCCGAAGACATGCACAACTTCTGAAGACGGGGCAAGAAGTCGTGGTAAAAGATTTGGGCAGCACCAACGGCACTTATGTGAACGGTGCAAAACTCGACCGAGAGGTCATGCTACGACCAGGCGACTCCGTTCAGTTCGGCTCGGTACGGTTCCGCTACGAAGGATAAATTCCATGGGCAGCCTCATCACTAAATTTCTCCTGGGAGGCTTGGCCGGCATTCTCGCTTGGCTGATGTGGGAGCACGCTTATCCAAAGGGTGGCGGGAATGTCTCGATGGTGGAGTCCTACATGGTCTTGACCGCCGGGGCGCTCATCGGAGCGGCCGTCGGGGGGCTTACCGGCTATCAGCGAGGCGGCAAGCGACACACCCTCTCCGGCCTTGGCTTTGGCATCTTCTTCGGGACCGTCGGAATCTCTCTTGGATATCAGGTCGCGGGCGTCATTCAGCAGGCGCTGCTTCCGCCTTACATTTTCGTTCGGCCAGACATCAACATCCTGACCAAGATCGTGGGCCGTGTGCTCGTGTTGACGGTGATCGGAGCGTTCTTAGGGTTGGCCGTCGGAGCAAGCACGCTCAACGGCAAGCGAGCGCTCCAGGGACTCGTTGGCGGGGTGTTAGCCGGCGTCGTCTCGGGTGCGGTCTTTGATATCGTGGGGACGGCCTTTTCGAAGGTGTTACTCACAAGCAGCGGTCAGGAGACGGGAGACGTCGGAGCCGTCTCGAGGGCGCTTACGTTCTTATTGCTGGGCTCAACGGTCGCGCTCTTTATCGGCATCGTCGATCTGCTCGCCCGAAGCGCTTGGCTCCGTCTTTCGTTGGGGAGAAACGAAGGGAAAGAGTGGTCCATCGATTCCAGCCAGACGTTCATCGGCCGCAGCGAAGGGGCCAGCGTCCCTCTCTTCGGCGACATGAACATCGCCCCCATTCATGCTTCTATCCAGCGCCAAAACGGCCAGTACATGCTCGTAGACGGCGGTTCGCCAGTCGGGACGTTCCTTAACGGTCAACGGATCAGCCATGCCCCGCTCTTTCACGGTGCCCACATCCAAGTCGGAAGCTACACGCTCGAGTTTCTGATGAAGAACATGGCCGCCCCCGCTCGCGGACCCGAAGCGTATCCTGGCCAGGCTTACCAAATGCAAGGGAACTCGATGCCTCAGCAGGTCCCGCAACCGGTCACGATGGCTCCGACGCAAATGATGCCACAGCAAGGCTTTCCGACCCAGGCTATGCCTCCCCAGGGCATGACCACCCAGATGGTGCCTGGAACGCAGAGCCAGCCCACCATGGCCTATGCGGCGCCCCTTCAGCCCGGCCCGAAGTTGCACACGCTAGTCGCCCTGGACGGTCCTCTGATGGGTCAGCGTTTCCCGGTGCAGGGTCCGATCGACCTCGGCCGCGAATGTCCGGCCATCCCGATGTCCTTCGACACTGCCGCATCCCGCAGGCATGCCAACCTGTCTCCCACTCCTCAAGGAGTTGCCGTCGCGGATGCGGGCAGCACCAACGGAACCTTCGTCAACGGCCAGCGCATCTCGCAAGCAATGGCCGGTCCTGGCGACCTCATCAAGGTCGGCTCGACTACTTTTCGAGTGGAGGTGGCTTAGGGAGCGTAAGCGCTTAAGGCAGTATCGTGTAAGGACGGGTCTCCTGAGTGAGACTCTCCCCTGCCACCTCCTCCTTCCCCTTACGCACCTCGTCCTTCCCCCTTACGCACCTAAACCACAATGGACCTCACCCAACGAATCGATCCCAACCGCACCGTTCTCGGCGGTGCCCCCACGGCCAATGATCCCATGCGCACACAGGCGATGGGCGCGTTTGACCCGCTCAAGACAACGGCCATGGCCGCAGGCGTCGCCAGCGGTGGACCGGCTGTGACAATCGAAGTCGTTGCGGGAAGGGAAGCTACGATGGCGAACGGTCCTGCGCGCGAGCAGTTCCTGGTCGAAATCACGGCGGCTGGCGCGATTGGTGGCGGAGTCGGGTTTGGAGCGACGGGAACGCGAACACCCCTCAACCTCTGCTTAGTCATCGACCGGTCCGGCTCTATGGAGGGCCCGCCGCTCGAGTACGTGAAGCAAGCCTGCGCCTACGTGGTCGACATGCTTGGGCCGAACGACGTCCTTTCGATTGTGACCTTCGAGGAAACAGTGGACGTGCTCATGCCTCCGCAGCGAGTGACCAACAAGCAGCCCATCAAGGACGGCATTTTGCGGCTGATGGCGGGCAACACGACAAACCTATATGACGGTCTGGTGCTCGGTCTTCAGCAAGTCACGCAGGTCAACGATCCAGGTAGGGCCACCCGGATGATCGTGCTCACCGACGGTGACCCCACCGCCGGCATCAAAGATTTTCCGACACTCGTTAACCAGGCTGGAGAGATCAGAGCAAGAGGCATCACCTGCACTTTTCTGGGATTCGGGCCCGACTACAACGAAGAGCTTTTGGCAAGTATGGCAAAGCGAGCGGGAGGAAACTATTACTACATCCCCCAGCCCCAAATGATCCCCGACATCTTCCGAACCGAACTCGACAAGCTCATGACTTCGGTGGCTCGCAATATCCGGCTGGACGTGAAAGCCGCCCGCTGGGTCCAACTCCGAACTCCGCAAGCGGGGCCCAATGGGGAGGCCACCGTCGCGATGGAAGATATCGAGCGAGGATCCTCGATCCAACAGATGCTAGACTTCGACTTCCAAAATCACCCTCTCGGGCATTATCGTATCGCATCGGGCAAGCTGACTTACGACGACTTGACCACAGGCGTCAGCGAATCCGTCGACATCGACTTCGTGATCGAGTTCACGTCCGACTCCAAACGCTACTCCGTCGCCCCCAACCCCCGGGTTCAAAGTGCGGCATCCGTGGCGATGGCTTCTAGATCGGTGGAGAAGACCGTCATGGGCCTAAAAACTGGCATGATCACCCAGATGGCTGCCATCCAAGAGCTTCAAAAGACGCAGATGCTTCTCGTACAAGAGGGAAGAACCTCCGAGGCTCAGGAAGTCACGATGGCGCTGAGGGCGATCCAAACCGGCGACAAGGGGCAAGCCGAAAAGACCCTAATGGGCACCATGGTCCACCTCGATCAGGGCAAGAAATCAACGTAGTGCCGATGCTCCAAGAAGACGTCGAGCGGCTTTCCTTTCATCACGTAGTCGAATAGGCTTTGCGCAAACACACGAGTACCTGCCAATCTCACCGCGCCGTGCAAGGTGTCTGGTCTGCTAACGAGAAACGGCTATTAACTCATTAGGAGTGCTCAGAGGATGCCTCTCTCAAGTTCATTCTACAAACCCAACCTCGGCCACATCGCATCAACCCGAGAGACAACATCAGGTGCCATCTTGATCAGCTTCGGATAGTCGCGACTGAACCCGTTTTCCCCCGGCAGTTTGTGCGTGCAGTCAAACCCCATCTTGCCGCCAAAGCCCTCGTGCTGCGAAGCATGATCGAGTTGATCCACCGGGCCCTTCGTAAGCAAGGTGTCCCTCCCCGGATCGCAGTTGGCACCGATACGGAAGATCACTTCCTGCAGGTTCTGCACATCGCAGTCTTCATCAAAGATGAACACGAACTTCGTAAACGCGAGACCCCCCAGACCCCATATCGCGTTGATTACTTTGTATGCATGCCCCGGGTATTTCTTGCGGATCGAGACGAATGCCATGTTGTGGAACGTCGCCTCCACGGGCAGATTCATGTCCACGATCTCAGGCACCGTCAGCCGGATCATCGGTAAAAAGATGCGCTCGACCGCCTTCCCCATCCAGCCATCCTCCATCGGAGGAACTCCCACGATGGTCGCCGGATACACCGCTTTCTCACGCATCGTCACTGCCGTAACATGCAAAACGGGGAACTGTCCGGCCAGCGAGTAATAGCCAGTGTGGTCGCCAAACGGACCCTCTAACCGCCGCTCCGAAGGATCGACATAGCCTTCGATCACCACCTCTGCATCCGCCGGAACCATCACGTCCACGGTCTTCGCCTTCACGAGGCGCACACTTTCGCGCCTCAGAAAGCCCGCAAACAGCATCTCGTCTATTCCGGGCGGCAACGGTGAGATCGCGCTAAATGTAATCGCCGGATCGCCCCCGAGCACGACGCAAACCTCGATCTTTCGCCCGAGCGCTCCGGCATCCTCCATTTGGCGCATTCCGGTCTTGTGCATCTGCCAATGCATCCCGCACGTATTGCGATCAAAGACCTGAACTCGGTACATGCCCACGTTCCGCTTGCCGGTGTTCGGGTCGTGGGTGAACACAAGCGGCAGCGTGATGAACGGACCTCCATCTTCTGGCCAACAAGTCAGCACGGGCAGCTTTGTCAGGTCCACCTCGTCGCCCTGCATCATGATTTGCTGACAAATTCCGTTGGAAACCTCCTTGGGAGGCACTCCCCGGATTTCGCCAAGCATCTCGAGCCCCTTCTGCAGAGTGGCGATTTTGCCCTTCGGCAGCTCCGGCTGCAAGAGGTGGGCAATCCGCTCCGCATGCTCCTCATAATCCTCGCAGCTCAGCGCCAAGGACATCCGCTTACGCGAGCCCATGGTATTGATGGCGACAGGGTGCTCGTAGTGGAGCGGCGAGGCACCACTATCACCCCCCTGATGTATCGACCCGTGCCCCAAGACGGCGCTCATCGGATCCCTTGTCCCGAGACGATGGGGCGGGCCGACTGGGTTCTCGAAGATCAGGGCGGGACCGTTTGCTTTCATCACCCGATCCGCGATCTCGGCGACTTCCAAGTAGGGGCTAACCGGCTCACTGATCCTTTTGAGCTCGCCTTTTGATTCAAGGGTTTTGAGGAATTCTTGAAAGTCGCGATAGGCCATCCGCTTCGAGCTTACTCCCGATCCCGCGCACGAATCAGCCCGATGAAGCGGCTACTGGACTGGTTCCGGGTCAGGGTTTAAACTCTTGGCTGGAGTGAACCGAGCGGCGTTCGACCGCGAAAAGAGATTCATATTCTTCGTGCCAAGGGCTGTTGTGAGGAGAACGCTTGCGCAAAACGCGGTCGTGCTCGAAAGTGCAGGCACAAAACTGCCCCGCAGGAAGTAGACCATAAAGCCCACGAGGAACGGGTAGCAGACCACGACCCCCGTTTGGAATCGGCTCACCTTTTTGGGCGTGGTCCAATAGAGTGCGTCGATCGCCTTGCAGATCCTTGCGAACAAGTAAGCGTAGAGAGCGACTCCGAGCCATCCAAAATTAATAATTCCCTCGGCAAGCAGAGAATTTGCCACATTGCCATTGATCTTTTCGAGTGCGGTTCCCTGGATGAACAGGTCGCGAGTACTACCCGCTTTGTCGGGCCAGATCGACCTCGGCACGAAGAACAGCAGGTTTCCTACGAGGCTGACGCCGTAAGTAGGCTCGTTCTTTGCGAGGTAGCCAGCCGAGTCAACGAGCATGATGTAGTTGTCAAAGTCGCCACGGAGCGGGACGGTGGCGAAGTCAGGTGCCGTAAGCTCGACGTTCAAGAGATCGCCAGAACCGACTCTGCGAAAGGTTCCGAGCAGCGGCATCACGAGCAAAAAGGCTACAAGAAACATGACCGGCAACCACAAGCCGTTCTTTCTGCGCTCGGACATGTAGAGGCATACCAGGCCAACCGCAATGCCTCCGATCCAGAACCGCGCAACACTCGTAGGAAAATTCACCGCGAACGCAACCAAGCAAAGGCTAATGCCCAGCAGTTTGCTGGAGAAACTCTTCTGCTTCCAGTTGATACACGCAATCACCGCGACGATGAGCGGAATTGCGCGCCCCATGGTCGCGACGATGAGCAGTGCGGGGGAAATCCGATCGTAGTTTGAGTAAATCTCACTTCTGGCAAGTAGTGCTCCTGGTCCAAGCACCACCACCAACGCGGCAAAACTCCCGAAGGAAAGCAACACCAAAACAAATGGCCGGGGAACGAGCTTTAGCCAAACATTCGTGCGGTGAGCCGCGCTCGGGGGAGGGCGGCGGTAGGTGAGCAGAACCACGATTTCCCACGCGATCACGACCGCTGACGCGTGGAAGTGGTATTCACCAAAATAGCCAAGATCTGCCTGGGGCGGAAATTTGCCGTGCCAGAACTGAACCATGGGTGCCAGGGCTAGAAAGAAGAAAATGAAGGTCCAGTGGGTGACGAGCAGGGAGTAAGGCTGAGTCTCGCAAGCGAGTTTCAGCCCCCACAAAGCCAAGGCGGCAATGATGAGAAAAGGAATTGCGTAGATGGTCGCGTTAAACGGAACAGGAATTCCCTGCACCGCCACCACCATATAGATAATCAGCAAAGTAACCAGCAGGGCAAACCTGGTCAGGTACGGAGTTTTTGCCGACTTGCTGGGAGCTTGCCGCGCTAACCTCGGCGATCCTACCACTGCCGCAACTCCGGCGTAAATTGTTGGGGGGATCTATGGGTTCGCATTCGTCAGATTTCCGACTGGCATGATTGGGTTGCCCACAATCAGAGATTGGACCGAGATGGACCAAGCCCAAAGTGCGCCGCGTCACCCCCTAGTTTACGTCCATTCTTGGACCATCGGTACGCACTTCAACCGAGACGCCCAATAGGCGGCCGGTTGGATAACATAGTTTGATGCTCTCGCTGCTGCTAGCCACGGTTATGATTGACAGCATGTCTATCGAAGAAGTCTCCAAAGATCGGCTGAAAGCCACCGTCGAGAAACTCGCGTCGTGGTCTGATCGCAACACGAACAACCCCAGCCTTACAGAAGCAGCCGAGTGGATTGCGGGTGAGCTGCGGAAGATTCCCAATCTTCGGGTGGAGCTTATGCGCTATCCGATCGTCAAGGGCCAGCGTGTTCCGGTGGATAAGGAGGTTGTGCAGGTCGTTGCGACCCTTCCTGGCAAAACCGAGCGCCGAATTATGGTCGGCGGGCACATGGACACGATCAATATGGCTGATCGTGAAGCGGGCGTCCACGCCAAGGCACCGGGAGCCAACGATGACGCTAGTGGCGTTGCCTTGACAATGGAGCTAGCCCGAGTGATGGCCGCCCGGCAATGGGAGAACACCCTCGTCTTTGTCGCGTTCAGCGGCGAAGAGCAGGGCCTCCTCGGCTCCCGGGCCCTCGCCAAGCGAGCGAAAGCGGAGAGCTGGAAGATCGACGGGGTGCTTAGCAACGACATGGTAGGCAACAGCAAGAACAACCAGGGCAGTTCAGAAAGCAAGTTCGTCCGGGTTTTCTCCGAAGAATCCGACGATCACGGCTCGAGGGAAATGGCCCGCTTTATAGACTTTGTGGGCCGAGATGGCAAAGCTGGGGTCAAGCCGCGCTTGGTTTTTAGAGCGGACCGTTTTGGCAGAGGTGGCGATCACACGCCGTTTAACCGGGAGGGGTTCACGGCTGTTCGAGTCGTGGAGGTACACGAGGAATACTCTCGACAGCACACCCAGAATGACCTCCCCGAGTTCATCGATTACGACTATCTCACGAGCAACGTCAGACTCAATCTTATCGTGATGTCGAGCATGGCGAACGCGGGTCCGGCTCCCACAGAGGTGAAAGTAGATCGCCGACAGGGCTACGACACGCAACTCACGTGGAAGGGCGCCCCGTCACAGGCTTACGTTGTCTATTGGCGCGAGACCAGCAGTCCCGTTTGGCAGCATTCGCGTGAAGTTGGCGTCAGTGAACGCGCCAGGATCGATGGAGTGCACAAGGATGACCACGTTTTCGCAGTGGGAGCGGTCGGCGGCATTCCGGTCGAAGCAAAGTGATCAGCATCGCAGAGCCGGTAACCGCGCTGCGCCGCGTCCGCATCGTCGAGTGCGGTGAGCCCCTCGTCGATTTCCTGCGAGAGTGCCCCGCGCTTGTGCTCGATCGACCCCGCTTTAACTACCAGCGAGAGACGCTTCTGCGAAAAACGGTTTGCGAAAAACTCTGCCAGGCAAACGAGGCTCTTTTAAGTCAGGGTCTGCACATCCGCGTCATCGAAGGCTGGCGGGCGCCTTTTATTCAGAGGCGCATGTATCAATGGTCGTGGGATCGCTACAGCACGTTGCACCCGGACTGGAGCGAAGTCAAGCTCAAGCGTCACGTCAATCGGTTCACCGCTCCCATGAACAACCAAGTGCCTCCTCCGCATACCACCGGCGGAGCGATGGATTTGGCCCTCTATCGGGGCGATGAACCGCTCGACATGATAAGCCCCTATGAGCAGCGCGACTATCATGGTTTTCTATGGCGCGCTCGCCGGCTCTCAGATATGGCAAAGCACAATCGCCAAGTCATGGAGGAAAGCCTTACTGCCGTCGGCATCACGAATTATCCGAGCGAATATTGGCATTGGAGCTACGGCGACCAGGGTTGGGCGTACCGTGGCGGCCACGCAGCTGCACTCTACGGCCCTATCTCACCACCAGACTGGCAACCTGGCCCCGACGACATCGACGATTTGCTCGTGTATCAAGAAGGTTGACGGTCGTGCCGCCTCTCGAAGAACAGCCTCCGAGGTTCAAAGCTGGGCCGATTACCGGCATAATCAACAGGTGGGGAGCGTTTTTGCGGCGGCGGATATTGGAAGCAATACCGCTCATGTCCTCATCGCCGACTACGATGGCCGAAGTCTCGTCACGCTCGCTAATGAGAACGAGTGGATCGCATTGGGCGAAACGGTCGCTCGCTCGGGTCACATTCCCGATCGGCAACAACAACTCCTCGTCAGCACCATCGCTTCGTTCAAGGCCCTGGCCATTCAAAAGGGTGCCAAGTCGATTTACGTGTTCGCGACGGAAGCCATGCGAATTGCCGATAACCATGAGCAGGTGAAGGAGCGGATTTGGGCTGCGACGAAAATCGACATCGACATCATTCCCCCCGCTCGTGAGGCGGAACTGAGCTTTATCGGCACGGGGCTAGACACGTATCTCAAGGACGTGCAGATTCTCTTCGAGGTCGGGGGAGGAAGCGCTCAAATTGCCCAGATCGTCAAGGGTCAAATCGCTCAGGAGGTCTCACTGCCCTTGGGGACAGGAAAGCTGATTGTTAAAGCTGCGTTAAGAAATCCATGTCCACCCTCCTCAATCCTTGCCGCAGAGGACTACATTGATGAAACGTTGCACAAAGGTGATTTTCAGGTCGTGGGCAAGGTTGCGGTAGCGAGCGGCGGAGTGATTAGGGGCCTCTGGCGGGCGCTCCACCCGGATGGAGAGAAAACGCTTTCATTTGAGGAGCTTGAGTACATGGCTTGGTCGGCGGGACATCTGCCAATCGAGGCAATCATGCGACGGTTCTCGGTGAAGCAGAAGCGAGGATCGACGCTCCTGCCGGGTGCGCTGGTGTACCGCGCGCTTCTCGAAAGACATGGCGTTCAGGAGCTTCGCATCAGTGAGTATGGAATTCGCGAGGGAGCTGTGCTGCAGATGGCGAACCGAGCGATTGTGGGGTGTTCGCTTTGAGAAATAGCGTGCGCTCTATCGAGCGTTATCTGAATCGTGAGTTGAGCTGGCTACAGTTCAACAGGAGAGTGCTTTCTGAGGCTGAGAATCCTGCGAATCCAATTTTGGAACGACTTCGGTTTCTGGCAATCTTTGAGTCGAACCTAGATGAGTTCTTCATGGTTCGGGTGAGCGGCCTCATCGAGCAGGTTGAAAGTGGCATCAACGAAACCTCGCCTGACGGACTCACACCTAAAGAACAACTCAAGCTGATCGCCGCCAGCGCTTATCCTTTAAGGCGAAGGGCTTCGGAAGTTTTCGAGACGGTCCTGAAGCCGGAGATGCAGGAAAACGGGATTCGGCTGGTAAAGATCGGCAGCCTCGGGCCCAAGCGGCGCGCCCTGCTCAACGAATATTTCCGCCAAGTGGTCTTTCCCCTCTGCACACCGCTCGTCCTCGCACCTGCAACCAAGGTGCCGTTTATCTCGAATCGCAGCCTCAATCTTGCCGTCGAGCTTAACGACGGAGCCGAGACCAAGTTGGCTCGGGTGAAGATTCCGTCAGTCATTCCCCGCGCCGTTCGGGTGAGTAAGAGCCGGCATGAGTACGTGCTGCTCGAAGAGCTGATTACGATCAATCTCGACACACTCTTTCCTGGAATCCATATCAACGATGCCTACATTTTTCGGGTGTTGCGGGACGCGGATGTCGAGATTCGAGAACTCGACGCCTCGGATCTAATTTCGTCGATCGAGGAGACTTTGCGTTTGCGGCGGTTCGGCGATCCTGTGCTGCTGCAGCACACGTCCGAAATGCCCACTACCGTTCGGCAGCAGCTCATGGGCATCCTCGCTTTGGAAGGGGAGGACGTGCTCAATGTCGATGGCTTGCTGGGCATGGAGGTTTTGCACGAACTTGTCGGGATCGACCGTCCGGCCCTGCGGTTTCCTCCTTACATCCCGCATATTCCCGAGTCTGTCGGCACCTACAGTTCGCTGTTCGAAACGCTTGGCACTGAAGATGTGCTTCTGCATCACCCGTTCGATGGCTTTCGACCAGTCGAAGAGTTCGTCGCCTCCGCGGCGAATGACCCTCAGGTGGTGGGAATCAAGCAAACCCTGTACCGTGTCGGCACGGAGAGCCCCATCGTGGAGATGCTTGCCGAGGCGGCGGAAGAAGGGAAGCAAGTCGCAGCCCAGGTGGAACTGAAGGCTAGGTTCGACGAAAGCAACAATATAAGTTGGGCGAGGGCGCTGGAGCATGCCGGAGCGCACGTCACTTACGGTTTTCCTGAACTTAAGACTCACTGCAAGATGTGCCTGATCGTTCGGCGCGAACAGAACAGCGTGCGGTCGTTTGTTCATATCGGGACGGGCAACTACAATCCTTCGACCGCGCGCCAATACACGGATATGGGGCTTTTCACCTGCGATCCTGACATCGCGCAAGACGTGTTGGAATTGTTCAACTACCTGACGGGCTTTAGCCGGCAAACGCAATTCCGCAAGCTGTTGGTCGCGCCCCTGAATTTACGCGAAGGGATCCTGGATCGCATTGCGAAAGAGGAGAGGCATGCGAAGAAGGGAAAGGCCGCGCGGATCGCGATGAAGCTGAACGCGCTGGTTGATCCCGAAGTCATCGAGGCGCTTTATCACGCAAGCGCCAACGGAGTCAAGATTGACCTGATCGTGCGAGGCACCTGCTGCCTCAGACCGCAGGTGCCAGAGCTTAGCGAGAATATTCAGGTCGTGAGCATCGTCGGGCGCTTTCTGGAACACAGCCGGATCTACTATTTCGAAAATGGTGGCGAACCTATGGTGCTGCTAGGCAGTGCAGATGCGATGCGTCGCAATCTCGATCGGCGCGTTGAAGTTCTCGTTCCGGTTGAAAGCCCCCGGTTAGTCGAACACTTGCGTGAAGTCGTTCTCAAGCGCTATCTAGAGGATAACGTGCATGCGTGGGATCTCAAGCCGGACGGCACTTATCAGAAGCGAGTGGCGCAAAAGCCGGATCAATCCTTTGATTCGCAGGCGTGGTTTATGGCGAACCCGCCTTCTAAAGCACTGTACGGAAGCGCGCGCGCACACTAGAATGGGTGGATGCTTGCCGCCGCACTTGCCTTTTTCGTGATCGCTCCGCCCTTTCCGCAAAGGGTCGCATCGCTCACGGGCAATATCAAGCATCACAACGGTTTTGAGTCCAAAATTCTGAGCAATCGCCGCAACATCATCGTCTACCTGCCTCCCAACTACGAGGCCGAGAAGGGCCGACGCTACCCCGTGCTCTACATGAACGATGGGCAGAATGTCTTTGATGGAATGACTTCGTACATTCCAAATCAGGAATGGCAAGCCGATGAGGCGGCGGAACGCCTCATTACGAGCGGAAGAATCGAGCCGATCATCATGGTCGGGATCGACAATGGGCAGGCGGAGCGGGCCAACGAATATCTGCCGACGAGGGCGCAAACGAAGTTTGCGAAGGAGCCCATAGGAGGCAGGGCCGATCTGTATGGCGACATGCTTGCCAAGGAGCTCATGCCGATGATCGACCGCAATTACCGAACGAAACAGGGAGCCGCGAACACGGGCATCTTGGGCAGCTCGCTCGGCGGCGTGGTGAGCTTCTATCTTGGGACTACCCGACCCCAAATTTTCGGCCGTATCGGCGTGGTGTCTCCGTCCGTATGGTGGGATGATCGCCTGATGATCAAACAGGCTAAAGCCTGGAAGACAAAGCCTCCCGTAAAAATTTGGTTGGACATGGGCACGAAAGAGGGATACGAAGGCTTGCTGGACGCTCGCAATCTCAGACGTGCGCTCGAGTCGGTCGGCTTTGTCCCCGGAAAGGACTTGGCCTATACCGAAGCATCCGGCGCTCAGCATAACGAGGCAGCGTGGGCCAAACGGATGGACGCGATCCTGCTGTTCTTGTATGGGAAGTAACGAGGTGACGCCCGCATTCTATAATGAGCCATGCATCGGATGTTGGCCCTGCTCGCCTTGACGCTCCTCGTCACCATGGCGCTCGCTCAAAAGTCTCCGGAGGTGCATGCAGATCGCACCGTCACCTTTAGGCTAAAGATGCCAAATGCGACCAGGGTCGACCTTTCGTTAGAAGGCTTCGACAGCATGGCGATGCTCAAAGGGACGGAGGGTTGGTGGAGCGTCACCACTAAGGCGTTGCCCTCCGACATCTATGGATACAGCTTCAACGTTGACGGAACAACCCTGCTCGACCCGCAGAACTCTCTGTTCAAGCCGAATATGATTTGGCAGAGCAACATGGTCGTCGTGCCAGGGAAGGAGGTTTGGGAAGTTCAAGACGTTCCTCACGGAGCCGTGCATCGACACCATTATAAGTCCGGCGTGATCGGAGATCAGCGCGACTACTTCGTCTACACGCCTCCTGGGTACAGCCCGACCGCGCGGACGATGTACCCCGTGCTGTACCTCCTTCACGGCTTCTCGGACACCGCGAATGGTTGGACTTCGGTGGGAATGGCCCATGTGATTCTTGACAACCTGATCGCGCAGGGCAAAGCCAAGCCTATGGTGGTGGTGATGCCTTTGGGCTACGGCGTTCCCGACTTTGCCGTGCCAGGGGGAGCGAACTTCCGAAACCCCGAGTTGGTAACTCGCAACTACGCTCACTTTTCAAAGGCCCTCTTAGAAGAAGTCAAGCCTGCGATCGAGAAGGAGTATAGGGTCTCCAAATCGTCAAAGGATCGTGCAATTGCGGGCCTATCCATGGGCGGCGCCGAGAGCCTTTTCGTCGGGCTGAACAACCTGGATACGTTCTCGTACATCGGTGCCTTTAGTAGTGGTGGCATCCCCGGCTCCCCCGAAACGGCCTTTCAAAAGTTCTCAGCAGAGGAAGCAAACCGGAGGCTCAAACTGCTTTGGATCGTTTGCGGCAAGGAGGATGGCTTGATCGGAATGAACCGAGGGCTGGATAAATGGCTGACTGAGAAGCAGGCGAAGCATACGTATCTGGAAGTGCCGGGCAGGCACACGTGGATGGTGTGGCGCAGGAACCTCGCCGAGTTCAGCAGCATGATTTTCAAGGCTTGATTCTGGTCTCGGCATGAAGATCGACCTCTTTATTACCTGTCTCAACGATGCGCTGTTTCCTCGCACCGGCGAAGCGACGGTGGCGCTGCTGGAGCGCCTGGGCCATGAGGTGCGCTTCAATCCTGGCCAGACCTGTTGCGGACAGATGCACTTCAACACGGGCTATCAGAAAGAAGCTTTGCCGATTATTCGCAGGTTTGTAGACACCTTTCGGGATGCGGAAGTCGTGGTGGCACCGAGTGGATCGTGCGTAGCCATGGTTCGCGACTTGTATGTGCGGGCCGCGGAGTGGGCGGAGGACGCTAAGTTGATGCGCGACGTGCAGGCGCTTGCGCCGAAAGTCTTTGAACTCAGCGAGTTTCTAGTGACCCAACTAGGCTTGCATGATGTGGGGGCTTACTACCCACATCACGTGACCTACCATCCGACTTGCCATGCGATGAGGATGCTCAAGGTCGGTGATGCTCCGCTGAGTCTGCTCAAAAATGTGCGCGGACTGACGCTGACGGAACTGCCTTCGGCTGATCAATGCTGCGGTTTCGGCGGCACCTTTAGCGTGAAGAATGCGGACACGAGCGTGGCGATGCTGGCGGACAAAGTAGCGAACGTGATGACCACCAAGGCAGAGGTCTGTACTGCCGGTGATAATAGCTGTCTGATGCACATCGGGGGAGGGCTGAGCAGGTTGCGCAGCGGCACCCGCACCCTCCACCTGGCCGAAATTTTAGCCAGCACCGAGCAGCGGGTGTTTGCATGAGCCGTGGCGGCATTCGACCGGAACAAACGTTTCGTTTGGCGGCTCACGAGACCCTCCAAAACTCGCAGATGCGTCGCAATCTGCGCAGCGCGACCACGGCGATCCGCGAGAAGCGCTTGCGATCGATTGCTGAGCTTCCGAATTGGCAAGAGCTTCGCGTGGAGGGAGCCGCGCTGAAAGATGAGGCTCTTGCAGCCTTGCCGGAACTTCTTCTGCAGTTGGAAGCAAATGTTCAGAAGGCGGGAGGCCACGTGCATTGGGCTCGCGACGCGGCGGAGGCCCGCAAGGTCGTTGCCGATCTCGCCGAGAGCCATGCTGCGAAAGAAGTAATCAAGGTCAAGAGCATCGCTACCGACGAGATCGAGTTGAACGGAGGACTGGAGGAACGCGGCATCGCCGTCGTCGAGACCGACCTGGCGGAATTGATCGTGCAGCTTTCGAACGACCGTCCGAGTCACATTCTCGTCCCGGCGATTCACCGGAACCGCGCCGAAGTGCGGGAGCTATTCATTCGGACCTTGGGCGCGGATTTACCGACCGACGAGCCGGCAGTGCTCGCAGACGCGGCTCGAACCTTTTTGCGTGAGAAGTTTCTTTCGGCGAAAGTGGCGGTTAGCGGGGCCAACTTCGCGATCGCCGAGACGGGCGCGGTTTGCGTGTTTGAATCTGAAGGCAACGGCCGCATGTGCGTCACGCTCCCTGAAGTGCTCATCACGGTGATGGGGATTGAGAAGATTCTCGCGCGATGGCAAGACATCTCGACCTTCCTCCGCCTGCTGCCGCGCTCGAGCACGGCGGAGCGGATGAATCCTTACACAAGCTTTTGGACCGGCGTGTGTGCAAACGACGGCCCCCGCGAGTTCCACCTGGTGCTGCTCGATGCCGGACGGACCGACGTGCTGGCGGACAAAGTGGGTCGTCAGGCTCTGCGGTGTATCAGATGCTCGGCATGCCTAAATGTTTGCCCGGTGTACGAGCGAGCAGGGGGCCACGCCTATGGGAGCGTCTATCCGGGACCGATCGGAGCGATCCTCACGCCGCAGCTTCTGGATATGCACGACGCAAATGCGAACACGCTGCCTTTTGCGAGCACTCTTTGCGGCGCATGCTTTGATGCTTGTCCGGTGCGGATCGACATTCCAGAGGTGCTGATCTACCTTCGCGGAAAAACGAGGAAGCCAGCCATCGAGTCGATGGGCATGCGGGCGATGGCCTGGGCGATGGCTGATCCTGGCCATTTCGGATTGGCGATGAAACTCGCACGCATTGGGCAGGGACCGCTTGTCCACGACGGTGTCATCCGGTGGCTTCCGGGAATGCTTGGAGGCTGGACTTCCGCGAGGGACATGCCGGCAGTGCCTCGAACCTCCTTCCGCGAGTGGTGGAAGAATTGGGAGGCGCATGGACGCGAAGGCTGAAATTCTAGAGCGAATTCGTCGGGCGTCTGTGACGCCTGTTCAAGCAGCACGCTCGGAATTGACGATCTCGACGAGGTCCCGGCCGGACATCGTGGATCAGTTTGCGGAGTATGTGGCGGAATATCGCGCGACGGTTGTGCGAGCTTCGGAAGGGAACCTTGCCAAAGCGATCGAGGCGCTCCTCAAGGAGCGCGGGAGCCGCAAAGTAGTCGTTCCCCACGATTTTCAGGCAGATTGGTGCATTGCGGCAGAGCCGGACACCGGATTCACGCATCGGGAACTGGCGGCGATGCAGACGGTTATCACGTGTTGTGCGCTAGGAATTGCGGAGACGGGCACGATCGTGTTGGATGCTGGGCGGGGTCAGGGCCGTCGGGCTCTAAGCCTCATCCCGGACCATCATATCTGTCTTATCTGGGAAGACCAAGTGGTCGACTCGATCCCTGAAGGGGTCCTGCAGTTAGAGAGAGCAGCTAAGGAAGGCAAGCCCCTGACTTGGATTAGTGGGCCGAGCGCAACGAGCGACATTGAGTTGAGCCGAGTTGAAGGGGTGCATGGACCCCGGATCCTCGATGTGGTGATCGTCAGCGTTAATTCTTGACCGGATGTTTTAGAAGCCGATTCCGTCGATCAGGTCGGCGTTGATCAGCAAGAGTTGAACCGCTTCCGGGCGGGTCGTGAGAAATCGCTTCAATGGCTCATCGGCAGACCCTTGATAAGCGCGCCAAAAGAATTGCCCGACCCGTTCCTCTCGGAGCACGCGTCCCAAAACGGACCCGTCGTAGACAACTTGACCACGAGAGTCGACCTGAACTTCGATCCCGCTAATTCTAACAATGTCCATGAATGAAGAGGGCCGCTCCACAACGTTGTAGAGCGGCCTCGATCAGTTGCGCTGATGCAGAAGATCGTCGGGGTGCAAAACCTCGAGTGCGGCATCCCGCACGTCTTCGTGCAAGAGCTGCATTCTGCTGGTGATGCGAGTCAACGACGCCGAAGCTCGTTTATCGGCTGTGCGCGCAACTTGGGCTTTCGCCTGCGTTAATGTTCGCGTCTGGTGGTCTAGTGACTTTCCAAGTCGGAGAAGCAACCTTGCTTTCCGGATGGGGGCAAACCTCGATGATCGGATCATCTCCATTCGCCGCCGCACTTCGAACTCAGTGAGCATTAAATATTCCAACCTCCTCCGGCCCTTCGTTGGGACGGTTCCTTGCATTCGGTTTGCGAGGTTAGCTGCCGGATTAGAGCCAAGAAACGCTCTTCCCGGCATGTGCCGGGATTCACCCCATAGTTCGGTTCCCCCGCTGATCCGCGAACGGATCATTCAACCTAGGTCGTGGAGCCCTTGCTCCAACCCTAATAATCTACCAGACGTTCGCTGGATTGAGAAGGTGCGGTTTGTCGCAAATAAATGCGACCCAAGCTCCCCATAATGACGATCATGAAACGGCCAGGAGCGGTGTTGATAGGCTTGGCCATCCTGCTGTTCCTCGCGTTTCTTCTCCATGTCGGTTTTGGCAGCTACTTCTGGTTTCGGCCATGGGACACGCTGATGGAAATTCTTCGCGGCCCGGTCGAAGGAGCCGGGGGTGAGAACTTTGTGGTGTGGGTGCTCCGCCTGCCCCGTGCGGTGCAGGCTCTTTCGGTGGGGTGCATTCTCGGCCTCGTCGGCTCAGCCTTTCAGGCGCAATTACGCAACCCCCTCGCCGATCCCTACATCGTGGGCGTCTCGTCCGGAGCCGCCATTGGGGGAGTGCTTGCTCTCGTGTTGGGGTTTGGCTCCGCCTTCGGCGGCCTGGGAATGATGGCTGCGGGCTTTTTGAGCGGAATGGCGACGCTTGCGCTCGTTTATGGATTGGCGCAACGGAGGGGCCTCGTCGATGTCACGGCGCTCCTGCTCTCTGGCGTGGCGATTGGATCGTTGCTTTCGGCGCTGACTTCCATGGTCTTGCTCGCATCGGGAAAAGACACGAATCTGGTCCTCCGCTGGCTGCTGGGATCCTTTACCGGCAATATCACGTGGACCCAGAATGCCGTGCTGGGTCTGGTCACGCTACTGGGCGGGGCGCTGTTGATCTCCCGCTCCCGCTATCTCAATGCTTTCGCGATAGGTGAAGACACCGCTTCCAGGCTGGGTGTCGATGTGCCTCGTCTGCGAACGCTTGTGCTGACTGTAGGCACGGCGATGACTGCGGCAGCCGTAGGTGCCGTTGGCATCATCGGCTTCCTTGGCTTGGTAGCGCCGCATATTTCCAGAAAGCTCCTGGGGGTGGACTGGCGCTACTCGCTCTTAGGCTCGGGCTTGATCGGAGGAGCGCTTATGCTTCTTGCCGATCTTTTGGCTCAGCGTGGAATGAGCGCCATCACTCGTACGGAAGGGATGGAGGTGCCGGTGGGAATTGTGACTGCCCTCCTGGGGGCACCTTCTCTCTTAGTCCTGTTGAAGCGGGTTTAAGCTGGCCTCTGCGACGCTGCTATGCGTGCTCCAAAAGTTGCGCAGATTCCCGCCAAAGTGCACTGGCATACCGGGCTGTGTCGTAGGATTGATTGCATACGTCTACATCTCAGAACTGAGAAGCGATGGATCGTTTTTGGGTCAAGCAAGGGTGGACGGTATAATTCTGGGTCAAGTCACTGACGCAAACGAAGCCAGGGGCTGGGTCGGTTTTCATGTCTAATGATGTCGCTGTAACTCTTCAGACTCTAAGGCTCCCTCGATAACATGGCAAGCAATAATTCACCACAGCCGAACGGCCACATCCCAAACTCAGTTGCAAATAGCTTCGCAGCCCCTGAATTTGAGCAACCGAACGGGGGAAGCGGACAGGAGCTTGACCTCCGCGAGACTCTCAGGATCATTAGGCGCCGATGGCGAATGATTACGGCTGTCACGGTCATCACCTTTGCAATCGTGGTCGCCTTGACCGTGCTTCAGAGAAAAGTTTATCAATCTTCCTCCCTGTTGGTGGTGTCGACGGCGAGCGACAAGCAGTCATCGGGAGACCTGTTGAGCAATCTGCTGTCCATGACAGAGAATCGAAACGTCGGCACGCAAGTTGCGATCATCAACAGCCCCGACATGATGAATGCGGCGTTTCAGAAACTGACCGTCAACGAGCGGCGAAACGGTTTCGACGCGGGAGACAAGCCGCCGCTCTGGTCCTACGAAATCAAAGCGCAGCCAGAAACGGACGTCATCACGCTTACGTGTCGCGCTTTCCACCCCAGACATGCGGCCAAGTTTGCGAACGCGATTGCCGACACATTTCTAAAGGAAGACCTTAAACGAAATACGAAGGCGACCAGTCAGGCTCGCGACTATGTCGAAAAAGAGCTTAAAATAACCAAAGATGCGTTGTCCGAAGCCTCGGCCGCTTTGGCCGCCTATAAAACGCAGAGCGGAATTGTTGCGGCAAGCGAGCAGGTGAGTCAGGCAGCTCGTAGTGCGATGGAGCTTCGAGATCAAAATGTCGAGGCCAAAACGGAGTTAGCTTCCGCTACCCAAAGGCTCGCCTTATTGAAGGGCCGATTGGACAACGCCGCTCCCGAAATCGAAGTGTCCAGGACGGTCACGGACAATCCCGATTTTCGCGCGATTCGAGAAAACATCGCGCGCCTCCAAAGCAAGCTGGCTGAGAGTGTCGAGATCTATGCCGCGGGCGCACCAGAAGTTGCTGAGGTTCGAAGTGCGATCAAGAGTGAAGAGCTACGTTTGCGATCCATCGCAAAGACCGCCGTTGCCAGCGTTCAGAACCAGCGCAATCCAGAGATCGCGTCTTTGCTAGACGGGTATGTGACTACATTGGCGGCGCAGATCGGCGCAGAAGAAAGAGTGCAGTGGACGGGATCCGAGCTCAAAATTAGGGAAGCCGAGCTGCGGCAGTTTCCTGCAAAAGAGCGGGGTCTTGGGGAAGCTCAGTTGCGGACCGATATTCTTACGCGCACCTTCAATTTGCTCTCCGATCGGCTCCAGCTTCTCACGATCGAAGAGCGTTCGAGCTTGCCAAATGGAATGGTCGCTTCGAACGCCTATCCTAGTTTGATCCCTGCTTCGCCCAGGTACATGCTTAACCTGGCTTTTGGATTGGTTCTTGCGTTGGGAGCGGGATTGCTCGCCTGCCTCCTGATGGAGAAGCTCGACGTGAAGGCGCATGTGCCTGAAGACGTGGAGCGGGCTTATGGCTTGCCTACACTTGCGTACATCCCTCAGGTGAAGTCGACCGACGACGCGCAGGGAAGGCTCATCATGCATCGCGTCAATCCATCACATAGCTTTATAGAGGCATTTAGGCTCTTGAGGAACAACATTTCGTTCATGAGCCCGGGTCGTCACTTGGGAGCCATCGCGGTCACTAGCGCCGTCATGTCGGAAGGTAAATCCACGACGTCCGTCAACCTTGCGCTTGCGTTGGCGATGGACAACCAGAAGGTGCTTCTGCTTGACGCCGACCTGCGACGGCCGACGATCCACTCCTGGTTCAACCTGTCGAATGCCTCCGGATTTACTTCTGTAGCGCGCGGCATGTCGACCTTGGCAGAAGCGGTGCAATCAACTGGATATCCCAACCTCACCTGTCTTACCTCCGGGCCCCTCCCCCCCGATCCGGCTGAGTTCTTGAACTCGGAAGGAAGCCGCGCTCTGCTGAAGGAGGTCATGGAAACGTTTGACGTCGTCATCGTTGACGCCCCTCCCTGCACGGGCCTTAGCGATACTCAGATCATCAGCACGATGGTAAATGGAGTAATCGTCGTCGCCGCTCTCGAGCAGGCCCCGACTCCGCTGATGACCGCGGCCCGACGTATGTTGGAGCAAGCGAATGCGAATATTCTTGGTGCCGTGATCAACCGAGTGAAGGGTGGAGATGGCTACTACGGCTACTATGGCTATTACGGCTATTACGGCAGCGACGAGTACGCCGCGCAGTTGGAAGGCGATGGCGAAGAGTCGAAGAAATCGGGGCGAACCAAGCCAAAGCGACGCTAGTGTGAGCGATTGTTGACCGAAAACTTCGGTTGCGGAGTAGAACGCTTGGCAAGGCTGGACCTTGCCAAAGGAAAGGACCAGGAACGGTAAAACATATGGTAATGTACACTCGAGGTATTAAGCAGTTTTCTTGCAGCGTACTAGCATTCGCATTCGCGATCCTCGCACTGCTGGCACCGACGCGTTCCTTCGCTCAGGAAAGTCAATATGTGCTTGGCGCAGATGACGTGATCACCATCACCGTGGTGCGCCAGCCCCAGTTCTCGGGTGACTATCTCATTCCTTTTGGTGGCGAAGTCGATCTGCCCGTCGCGGGCCGCATGAAGCTGGCCGGTTTAACCCTTCAAGAAGTGTCCTCGCAATACACCGAGAAGCTCAAGGTCCGCATTTTAAAGCCTGAAGTGGTCGTTACGCTCAAGATCCCGCGCGTTCAGCAGATTCACGTCATGGGAGTCGTCGGTAGTCCCGGCTCGTACGCCTGGAAACCGAGCTATCGCCTTACCGAGGCCCTCAGCGCGGCGGGGGGTGCCAGGCCGGATATTCAGACTTCCGACGCGACCGTGACTGTGCGGCGTTTCGGTACAGACGAGCGTCTGACGTTTTCCCTTGCCGACGTGCTCAGCGGCGACGTGGCCAAGAACGTCGTCGTGAATCCAGGCGATGTTGTCGCTCTGGAAACGATTGAGCTTGTACCCATCTATGTGATGGGCAGCGTGAAAGCGCCGGGGCTCTATCGGCTGCGCAAGGACAGCGCCGGTGTGCTTGAAGCGCTGGCGATCGCCGGTGGAGTGCTCGACACCGCCAACACCTCGAATGTAAAAGTCGTGCATCTCAACGGTCAAGAAGAAGTTATCAACCTAACTCCGGCGCTCCTCGGGGGAGAAAAAGTTTCTTCACCTCGCTTGAGCGCGGGTGACTTGGTGGTCGTCTCCGAATCTACGGACAGAGTCGCCATCTTGGGCTACGTCGGCAAGCCGGGCTTCTATCCGATGAGACCGGGCAAAGCCATCTTCCTTTCCGATGCGATCGCTATGGCGGAAGGTGCCGACAGGCGTGGCCGCACAAGCCGGATCGCGGTGGTTCGCATGGAGAACGGCAAAGAGCAGCGGATGGTTTACGATCTCGGCAAGTTCTTTGCCGCTGGCGATGCTAAGCAGAACCCTCAGATCAGACCCGGCGATGTCGTGTTCGTCCCCGAGACGAACAAGATAGAATGGACGACCATTATCAGCAGCCTTACAACCGCCGGCCTTCTCTGGCGGTCGTTTGGAAACTAGAGCAGTCAAGAGTCAAAGAGCGACCCTCTTCGAGCGGCTGAAGCCGTCGGGAGGGTCGCTTCTCTTTTGTCCTGACTCCTCTTGGTCTTCCCGATAGTGGGCACCGCCATAGCACCTTTGTCTAACCAAAGCCCCTACGCGGTTCGCCTAGAACACTCAGCGCCTCTCTGCGCCTGTTGTCAGAGCGACAGTGCGGATGTATCTTCCTGAGGGCGCTCGCCAGCCACACTCTGACCAGCGAGCGCACCCGAGACCCAAGTGCACGACGGACCTAGCGGTCCGTGACGTCGATCTTGGCGACCTGTTGGCCGGAGGCGTGTTGCCCACGGGCGGAAACCTGATTATCTCGCATCACCAGATCTCGAATGGAGTCCAGGATGATCGCGCTTCCCGTGCCCGCGTTGGAGCCAGCGCTTACCCGACGATTGTTATCTTGTGAGATGCGGTTTCCGATAATCGTAAGGTTGTCCACGCCCCTGGCGATAATCGCCGCGCCCCCAGTTCTGACAAACGTGTTGTCCGAAAGGATGATGTCGCGACTCAGCCGAGCGCTGCGGAAGTCACCCTCCTCCCGAATGACCACTGCGGCGGCCTCCACACTCTTTGGAGCGAACATGCAGGTGTCGGTGAAGGTGTTGCCTGTCACGCTGGTCGAATGCACAAACGGGCCTTCTCCCCAATAGCTGCCGCTACCCATCATCGTGAGTCCAGGGCCTCCGATGCTTGAAATTTTGTTGCCTTCGATTCGGGCATTAGGACTCTGTAAACGAATGCCTCGAGAAACGCCGCCGTGGAAGGTTGAATTGCGGATCACCGCCCCAGAGGAGGAAAAGGACTCGACGAAGATCACCGTATCCTTTGTGATGGAAATGGGCGAATCGAGCTTCACGCGATGCGCTGCCGCATCCTGTCCTTCTTCCAAAGTGGCCGCTTCACCGGAGTGCGCCTTCTTGTCGAGATCCATGATGATCTTGCTCTGCTGGACACGATATTGAATCGGCACAGCCGTCACTTTCCTTGTGCCCAAGGGCCGCATCGTGGCCCTGTCGTAGAACTGAAGCGTTACCGGGGAGTTGATGCTGGGCCGCTTTCCAATCCTGGTCGTGATCAGCTCGGTCGGGGATGTCTGCTCCAAGACACGGGAGAAGTGGCCGTGAATGTTTACGAAGTCGTCACCTAGGAACTCCAATTGGCAAGAGTCGATAATCGGCCCTTTTGAGTTATTGCTCACGTTAATGCCATCCGCATTGCCGGCGATCAGCCGGTTGGTGCCGGGACGTCGAATAACCCGGCATCGACGGTAGGTGTTGCCATTTCCGTTTGCATCGACAAAAGCTACGAAGGGAGCGCTGTAGAGGGTCATGTCCTCGAGCACACAGGCTTCGGAAGACTCCACTCGCACCGCTCGGCCCATTCGCGCTAGCAGCACGACGAGGTCTCCTCGCTGCATGCCGGAATCGGCCAGCTTGGAGGCGCGGAAGCCGCGATAGCGGACCCGATACGTTCCATCCGGATTCTTATTGGCATTGAAGTTCACGTTAAAACTATCTTGCCCGGTCTTGAATTCCCGGCTGCTCGGATCAAATACAAATCCGCGCCACGTGCCCTTCTTCTGACCCATCGCCGCCACGGATTTCTCGTAGCCGCTGTCCACACGCACGTCGAATGTTTCCTTCGAGAGGCTGACGACAGAGCCCTGAATGAACGGCAGCGGGTCCCAATCGAGATACACATTCTTGAGGGTTACGTTCGTGCAGTTGCTGAGCAGAATGCCCGATGCCTCAGATTCAAACCACAGGGTGGAGCCCTGAAAGTCGATCGTCAAATCCTTCAGCTTTTGAAGCACGAGATGGGCTGAGCTCTTCGTGGCCGGGGCCTCGAAGCGATAGTCTTTCTTCGGGATGACAACGACCTTCGAGCCGCTTTGCTCGGCACTCCGGATTAGACCAAGAAGGGTGTCGGCAGCAGACCTCTGGGCAGCCTTGGTGGATGCATTCCAGCTCATAACATCGCTGGGGAAGGGATTGGCTGGAGGGGGGCTGCTCATTCCGAGATAGCCAACTAAAGCGTAGACAATTGCACTCACAAAGGTTCGAACGAGTGAGACCGCTTCGGCGTTCGCTGGAATCAGCTTTTTGCCTCATCCCGAGGCAGGAAACTTTGTTTGTACGCCCATGTGCCTCCCCAGACCCGTTTGCGCGTGATTTTGTTCAAATAGAGGAGCCCTCCTTGGTAAACTAGGGCCGCAGGGGTTCACAGTGGGTTGCCGCTGGGTGTAGCGCGAGGCTGCCCGAGTATCTGCGAGGGTTCATCGATAGACTTGCAATGAGCAAAACTGTACTCTTGACCGGTGGACGTGGCTTTCTTGGCCAGCACCTCCAATCCGCACTGCGCCCCCGGCAAGTGCTCGCGCCTTCAAGTTCCGAATTGGACCTTCTCGACCGCAATGCGGTCGTTCAATTCTTGGACCGACACGCGGTTGACGAGATCGTTCACGCCGCCGGATTTGTGGGGGGCATTGGCAGAAATAAAGCCCATCCGGGGCGAATGGTCGCCGACAACCTTCGCATGGGAGCGAACCTGGTGGAGACTGCCTCCGAGCGTAAGATTCACACGCTCATCGTCTCCACGGTGTGCGTGTACCCAGCCGAGGCACCTGTGCCGACCCCTGAAACCGCCATGTACGAGGGTTATCCGGCGGCGGACACCGCTTTCTACGGCATCGCGAAGCGGACGCTGCACACGTTGGCCGAGGGACTTCAACGGGAATTTGGCTCCAGCTACGTGTACATCATCCCAACCAATCTTTATGGCCCCGGCGACTATTTCGATGAAGCGAAGTCGCATGTGGTGCCCGCGCTCTTGCGTCGAACGATTGAGGCAAAGGAAGCGGGGCTTTCCGAAATCGTGGTTTGGGGCGACGGAACAGCGACTCGCGACCTTCTTTACGTCGAAGATGCTGCGGCCGGCATGGTCAGCGCACTCGACGATCGAGCAAAAAACCAGGTCCTCAACCTTGGATCAGGAATTGAAACGTCGATTCGGGAATTGGCGGAGACCATCTGCGAAGTAGTGGCTTACCCTGGCAACCTGATTTTCGATGCGAGCAAGCCGGGAGGTGCGCCACGCCGTGCCCTGGACGCCACCCGAGCCTCAGAGCTTTTGGATTTTCGACCTAGAATTTCACTCAGGGAAGGCTTGCAAAACACCTTCTCCTGGTACATGCAAAACAGACAACAATGATCACAAGCAACCAAAACAAACCTCGGGTTTGCGTTCTCGGCATGGGCTACGTAGGACTGACCCTGTCAGTCGTCATGGCCGAATGTGGCTACGACGTAGTTGGCATCGAAATCAATCCCACGACGTTCGAAAAGCTAACTTCGGGAACGGCCCACTTTTATGAGGCGGGACTCGACGCCAGGCTGCAGCGACAAACTCAGCACGGCAATTTGAGATTTGTTAATAGTAGTCAGCACCCGGACGTGGCAAAGGCCGAGACGTTTGTTGTCACCGTCGGCACGCCGCTTGGCGTCGATGACCAGCCGCGGATGGACATGGTGCGCAGAGCGGCGGGAGAACTCGCAGAAGCGATGCCAGAGGGCGCGCTCATCATCCTGCGCTCGACGGTGAAAATCGGCACCACTCGCAGCGTGGTGAAGCCTGTTCTGGACGCATCGGGCAAGGCTTATCGATTGGCATACTGCCCGGAACGCACCTTGGAGGGCCGCGCCCTGGAAGAGCTTCGGCGCTTGCCGCAAGTCGTTGGCGGCCTCAATCAAGACGATGCCTGGGCAGCCACTCAAATTTTCCAACGGATCACGCCCACGACGATCAGGGTTTCTAGCTTGGAAGCTGCCGAACTTGTTAAGCTGCTGGATAACTCCTACCGAGACCTGTCATTCGCCTTTGGAAACGAAGTTGCGCTTCTGTGCGAAGCCGCTGGCCTGGATGGAATCGAAGTGATTACGGCGGCCAACACTGGTTACGAGCGCACGTCGATTGCTCGACCGGGATTCGTTGGCGGCCCATGCCTCGAAAAAGATCCTCACATTCTGCGCGTTTCGATGGAGCAGTATGGCTTTGTGCCTCAACTGGTGGTGACGGGTCGAAGGCTGAATGAAGAGTTGCCTCAGCGAATCGTCGAGCTTCTTGACGAGAACTGCCCCGACCCGGGGCCCACGCCGAAGATCGCGATCTGTGGACTGGCATTCAAGGGGCGTCCTGAGACGGACGACCTGCGCGGAACCCCTGCCACCTTCCTCGTGAAAGCCATTCAGCAGAGGTTTCCCCAGGCTACGATTGTTGGGCAAGACTTTGCGGTTTCCCCTTCAGACATCAAAGACTTTGGGCTAGAGCCAAAAGGGATCGATGATGCCTTTCGAGATGCCAGCATCGTGATCATCGCGAACAACAACGCGAAATACCAGTTGCTTGAACCCGACAAACTTATGGCTACGATGGCAAAACCAGGAATTGTTTTCGACGTATGGGATGTGTTGCAGGTCGATCCGGCATCGACCCCCGATGGCACCGAATACTATCGGTTGGGCTCCGCTCGAAGCCGGGGATGTGCCTAAGATGGCGGATCGCGTACTCCTCACGGGCGGCTCGGGGTTCATTGGCAGTGCCATGGTTCTCAATCTGCTGAAGCGCGGCTATGCCGTTCGCGTACTGGACGACAACTCGAGAGGCAATCCGCGCAGGCTGGCTTCGGTGATGCAAGATATCGAGTTCGTGCCCGGCGACGTTCGGGACGAAGCCGTCGTCGATCAGGCCACTCGCGGCGTCGATATCGTCGCGCATCTCGCGTTTGTCAATGGCACCGAATACTTCTACACAAAACCAAAGCTCGTGCTGGAAGTGGGCGTCAAAGGCTCCCTCAATACACTGGAATCCGCCATTAAGCACGGGGTTCGCGAGTATTGGTACATGTCCTCCAGCGAGGTCTATCAGACTCCTGCGATCGTTCCGACCGATGAGAATGTCGCTTACAACATTCCCGATCCCCTGAATCCCCGCTATTCCTACGGCGGAGGCAAGATTGCGGGCGAACTACTGACGATCAACTATGGCCGTGACGCCTTCGAGCGCACCGTCGTGGTTCGTCCGCACAACGTTTACGGGCCGGATATGGGGTTTGAGCACGTGATCCCCCAGTTCGCAGTGCGGGCGGCTCAGGCTTCTGAAGCGCAACCTACGGGCGTCGTGTCCTTCCCGATTCAGGGCGACGGCAGTCAAATGCGCTCCTTCGTTTACGTGGATGACTTCGCAGAGGGGGCCGTGCTCGCGTTCACGAAGGGCGACAAGCTCTCGATTTACCATGTCGGAACCATGGAAGAGCGCACCATCGGCGATGTGGCGACGGCCGTATTGAAGCACTTGGGCCGTGACGTCAAACTTGAGTTTGGCGAGCTTCCCAAGGGCGGCACGGAGAGGCGATGCCCCGATATTTCCAAGGTCGCTGCGTTGGGATATTCGCCGAAGGTCGGGTTCGATGAAGGTCTGGGGAAAACCGTAGACTGGTACGCTGGCAATAAAGATCTCTGGCCCGTCAAGTGATTCTATGCGGATTGTGATCCTCAACGAGTTCTTCTATCCAGATGTTATGGGTGGCACTCCCAAGCTTCTATCTGAAGCCGCGCGAGTTTTTCACGATGTCCATGGTGACGATGTCACCGTGGTCACCACTCAGAATTCCTATCGGGACGAGACCGTTCGATTCAGCCCAGAGGAAGTTTGGGATGGAATCCGCATTGTCAGGATCTCCGCACCCCACTGGACCAGCCGGAGTACACCGCAGCGCCTTCTCGGCAACCTTGTATTTACCCGCCGAGCCAGTCGCCGCATGCGCGATCTAAAGCCGGACGTCGTGTTTGTTTCCACTGCCCCTGCAACGCTTCCCATGGCGGCGCAGGCGCTGCGGAACGTGAAGGGCGTGCCTTATGTGTACGTCGTATACGACTTGGATCCGGACCGAGCGATTGCGCTAGGAGTCGTCAAAGCGAGCAGCGTTCCCGCGAAGATTCTGGGCAAACATCAGAGACGGTGGCTTCATGGTGCCTCCAAGGTCGTGGCCATCGGCAGGTGTATGAAGGCGCACCTCGTTCGAGCCTACGGGTTGCCCGAGAGTCAGGTCGAAGTGGTAGAAGTCGGAGCAGACGCGCAAACTGTTCAGCCACTGTCGAAACAGACTCAATTTAGAGCAAAGCACCACTTGGAAGACCGATTTCTGCTGGTCTATACAGGCAACTTCGGCAAGTACCACGATTTCGATTCTTTGCTCGATGCGGCCAAGCAGCTCAAGGATTTGGCACCCGAAGTCTCGATGGTGTGGGTCGGACGTGGCGCGAAGAAGGCCCACATCCAAGCGCGCATCGCTGCGGAAGAAATTACCAACGTGCACCTCTTCGACTTCGTGCCGGAGGAAGAATACGCCGATCTGCTGGCGTCGGCCGATGTGTGCCTCGTCACGCTCGAAGCCGGCATGGAGGGTCTTTGCGTCCCCAGTAAGTTCTATAGCATCCTCGCATCGGGCCGCCCGACCCTCGCGACGATGCGGCCGGAGAGCGAAATCGCCTATACATTGGAGGAAGCTCATTGCGGCGTTCGCGTGGATCTGAATTCGCCTGACGCGATCGTGACAGCACTACTCAAGTTGAGATCCGATAGAGAGGCACTTGACCGGATGGGTCAAAACGCCCGATCGGTGTTTGATTCGAAGTACACAAACGAAATCGTAGCTTCTCGCCTTCGGATGATCTTGGAGCGCGCTTCCGCAGCTTCCACAAATCCGCGCTAGGCGAGTAGACTCCGCACCACATGAGCGTCCCTATTGCCTTGCAGCTTTATTCCGTGCGCGAAGACTGCGCCACCGATCTCCTGGGGGTCATTCGACAAGTAGCCGATATGGGATATGACGGCGTCGAGTTCGCCGGCTACCACGGCCATAGCGCGGACGCCATTAAGGCAGTGCTCGACGAAACGGGTCTTAAGGCAGCGGGAACCCATACCCCTTGGACCCACTTTGACGACGAAAACTTTGGCGATACGGTAGCGCTACATCAGACGCTGCACTGTAAGTTCGCGATCATTCCCTGGATTCCCGAGGAGATGAGGAACACGAGCGCGGCCTGTCTGGCAACCTCCGGACGCCTCAGCAAGATCGCTGAGAAGCTCCGCAGCCACGGGCTCAGAACGGGCTTTCACGCGCACGGTGGCGACATGGAGATCCTGGACAATGGCCAAAGCGCCTGGGATATTTTCGCTGCGAATACGCCTGAGGATTTCATCCTTCAATACGACACTGCCAATGGGATGTCAGGCGGCGCTGATCCGGTGAAGCCGATCTCGGATTGGCCCGGCCGGAACGCCTCGCTTCACCTAAAGGAGTGGAAGGGAGACCACGGGGCGGTGATTGGTGAGGGTGATGTTCCTTGGCAGCGGGTCTTCGATGCGGCCGAGAAGGGCGGCGGAGTCGAATGGTACGTAGTCGAGCACGAAACGGAGAGTTCGATGACGCCGCTGCAGTCGGTCGACGCATGTCTCAAGAACTTGAAGGGCCTTTTGGGACGCACTTAGGAAACTGTTCTGGAACCTACCTCCGGCTGGTTCGTATCTCTTAATGAGATGAGACTCTTGCTGCTTTTAGCCTGTGCGATCTGCGTTGTCGGCTGCAACTCCGAAGATGCTTCCGATCTCAAGCGGGATGCCGGTTCGTTGGCAAAGACGACAGGCAGAGTGGTGACGAATGGGCAGTTAGCTGCGCGCATCAACCTCGCGCTTTCCCAAACGAAGGGCGTGGACATGTCTGGCCTGCGGATAGAAGCCAAGAACGGGGTGGTTACGGTTGGTGGCCATGTCCGAAACGCAGAGGAAAAGAAGCGCGTGGTGGAGGTTGCGAAGAGTGTTCGCGGTGCCGACAAGGTTATCGACAACCTGCGGATTGCCAAGTAGCCCAGCCTCATCATCAAGCTAAAGGAATTGACAATGGATATGGCGCTAGACGGGGGCCGCACGCTTCAAACCGTGGTGGCCTGTCACTCGAACAAGGTGCTGCTGAACCTTGGAAAGCTGCACGCCGAGCGGCAGGGCCTCCGTGTGATATCGGCTAAGAATGGACAAGACGTCGTGGCTAAGGCGCGCCTCCACCTGCCCGAGCTCATCGTGTTGAGCGCGGACCTCAAAAAGCCTACGACGGAAGAGACCGTAGCTCTGCTGGACAGCGATCCCACTCTCAAGGGCATTCGCGTGGTGATTATCAAGGGCGCTTTGCCGAACATGAAGGACATGCTGGGAAGATTCCCAGGGGTTCCCTGGCAGAAGGAATAGTTCTTGAGCCTGATGGGTCATCATTAACCTTGTGACCCCCATCCGCTCCAACGTTCTTGCCATGAAGCCTTATCCGCCAGGCAAGCCAATCTCTGAGGTGAAGCGGGAGCTCGGATTGGACCGGGTGGTCAAGCTGGCCAGCAATGAGAATCCTTTCGGGCCCTCGCCGATGGCTATCGAGGCGGTGCAGAAGGCAGCGCTTACCATGCATCACTATCCAGATGGCTCGGCTTTTGAACTCAAGCAGGTGCTGTCTGCGAAGTACGGCGTTCCCACGGATCAGATCATGGTTGGCAATGGCAGCGATGAGCTGATCCACCTCGTGGGGATGGTGCTTTTGGGCTCTCCCGAAGATGAAATGATCGTGGGCGATCCCTCTTTTTCGAGATATGACGCCAGTGCGTATCTGGCCCCCTCTAAGCTGATCAAAGTGCCGCTCGACTCCCAGTTTCGGCACGACTTGCCCGCGATGGCGCGTGTAGTCACTGAGAACACAAAGATGCTCTGGATCGCAAATCCGAATAATCCGACGGGGACGATCGTGAGGCGAAATGAGGTGGATCGGCTACTGGCAGATATTCCCAAGTCGGTGCTCGTCGTGCTGGATGAGGCCTATTTTGAGTTCGCCGAGCACGAATCGCAATTTCCGATCTCTACGGATTATTTGGCCAAAGGCCACAACGTGCTAGGCTTGCGAACCTTGAGCAAGATTTATGGGCTCGCGGGAATCCGCATCGGATTCGGCTTTGGCCCAAGCTATCTCGTGGATGCGGTCAGTCGTGCCAAAGAGCCCTTTAACGTGAATTCGCTGGCGCAGGTGGCTGCCATCGCGGCGTTTGAGGATGCCGACCATCTGCAGAAGACGATCGAGAACAACCGCGTCGGTATTCAGAGGTTGAACAAGGTCTTTCAGAGCCTTGGGTGCAACACCTGCGAGAGCTTTGGGAATTTCGTCTATGTCGATCTCGGAAAGCCGGCGAAGCCGCTTTTCGATGATCTCTTGAAGGAAGGAGTGATCACACGGACCGGCGATGTTTTCGGACAGCCGAACTGCATGCGCATCACCGTCGGAACCCCGGAGGAAATGGACTTCTTCGTCGAGAAGCTCGATAAAGTGACTCACCGGTAGGTTCTATCCCTTCAGACAGAACCTACCGAATGGAGCATCAGGCCCCGAGTTTCTGGGCGAGGTTGATATCGACGCTCACCGCCGGCCCCATCGTGGAGCTGAGCGTGACGCCTTGAATGTATCGACCCTTGGAGCTTGCGGGCTTGGCTTTGACGATGGCATTCATCGCTGCAGTCATGTTCTCGAGCAGCTTGTCGTCATCGAAGTTGACCTTGCCGAGCGGCATGTGGACGTTGCCAGCTTTGTCGGCCCGATATTCGACACGGGTTGCGGCCTTGATATCTCGGACGGCGGCTGCAATGTTGTTCGTGACGCTGCCATTGCGCTTGTTGGGGGTCTTGGGTCCGAGTGCGCGGCCGATCTTACCGATCTGGGGGGCCATGTCTTCGGTGGCGAGAAGCACGTCGAAGTCGCGCCATCCGCCCTGAATCTGGGTGATCAATTCTTCGGCTCCGACGGTGTCGGCTCCTGCCTCTTCGGCAGCTTTGGCGAGATCGCCTCGAGCGAGGACGGCGACCTTGCGCACCTTGCCGGTGCCGTGGGGAAGACTTGCCAGTCCGCGAACGTTCTGGTCGCTCTTGCGAGGATCGATGCCCAGCTTGACAGCCATGTCGATCGTCTCGACGAACTTAGCGGTTGCGGAATCTTTGACCTGCTGAAGCGCTGCTGCGGGCTCTACCTGAACATCAGGATTGACTTTGGCTGCGGCCGCTTCAAAACGCGGCGAGTGTGGATTCTTCTTTAAAAGGTTGTTTTTTGATCTTCTTGGCATGGTTACCTCGTGGTCAATCGACCCGTGCGAACGGGTCTCCCACTAAATGCGAAAGGGGAGTTTACCTTCAATACGCCTTGGCGAAGATGACCCGCTTTTGGCTTGGTTGACCGGTGAGGACGCAGAGCCCGGGATCGTTGTCTCCCGGTTCCAGTTCGTTTTGAGGAAGCACGCGGATCGTAGCCTTGGTCTTCTGAGCGATCAGTTCCTCAGTTTCGGTCGTGCCATCCCAATGGGCAGCGACAAAGCCGGGTGCAGATTCTCCCGCGAAAGCAGCTTCGAACTCCTCCCACGTATCGACGCGCTTAGTATGCTCGTTCCTAAACGCCAGAGCCTTCGCATAGATCGCGTCCTGGATAATTGCCTGGAGGGCATAGGCACGCTCCACCGCCTGATCGAGCCCAATCGCTTCTTTCTCGCCGCTATCTCTTCTAGCAACAATGCATGTGCCGGCCTCGAGGTCTCTGGGTCCGATTTCGATACGTACCGGCACGCCACGCATTTCCCAGTAGTTGTATTTGAATCCGGGTGACTCTTTGTCTCGCTTGTCGACATGGACGCGCAATCCGCGGCTACGTAGCTCGGTGGCGATCGAATCGGAAGCACCGAAGGTCTTCTCCCGCACGGCGTCGTCTCGGCCCATCGGCACAATTACGACCTGGATCGGGGCGAGCTTCGGTGGGCAGACGAGGCCCTTGTCATCAGAGTGGGCCATGATGAGCGTTCCGACCAGCCGCGTACTGACGCCCCACGACGTGGCGTAAACGTATTCCTGCTGATTGTCTTTCGTGAGAAACTTCGTATCGAAGGCTTTAGCGAAGTTCTGGGCCAGATGATGCGACGTACCGGCTTGGATGGCTCTCAAATCCTGGGTAAGAGCCTCGATGCAGTAGGTGTGGTCGGCCCCCGCGAACTTCTCCTTCTCGGTTTTGAGCCCGTAGAGCACAGGGACGGCCATCCACTCTTCGGCAAAGCGGCGGTAGATTTCTAAGATGGTGAGGGCTTCTTGCTCGGCTTCGTCGTAAGTCGCATGAGCGGTGTGCCCTTCTTGCCAAAGGAACTCTGCGGTTCTGAGGAAAAGGCGCGTTCGCATTTCCCAGCGAACGACGTTGGCCCACTGGTTGATCAAGATCGGCAAATCGCGATAGCTTTGAATCCACTTGGAGTAGGTGTTCCAAATAACGGTCTCGCTGGTCGGGCGCACGATCAGCTCTTCTTCCAGCTTGGCGTCAGGATCGACCACCAGGCCGGTTCCGTTTGGATTCTCGATAAGGCGGTGATGAGTCACAACCGCGCACTCTTTGGCAAAGCCGGCGACATGCTCGGCCTCTCGCTCAAAGAACGACTTTGGGATGAAGAGGGGGAAGTAGGCGTTGACATGGCCGGTCGCTTTGAACATATCGTCCAGGGCTCTTTGCATGTTCTCCCATAGGGCGTAGCCGTGCGGTTTTATAACCATGCACCCGCGCACTGCGGAATAGTCGGCCAAGTCTGCTCGTTGGACAAGCTCGTTGTACCAATCGGAATAGTTGTCAGATCGAGAAGTTATGCCTAAATTGCTGCTCACGTTGGGGCAGAGTTTGACATAGTTGACGAAATTATTCGCTATCGAAAAGGTCCTTGCCTTCCGAAGTTGTAAAGTGTAGGACTAGAAGCGCCAAAGTTGCGTACTCTATGAACTCATTGACTCCCAACCCGCCGAGCGACAGTGCCGGAGAAGATTCGAGCCGTTTGCGACAACTCGCAATGGTTGCGGATCGCACGCGCCGCTGTGTCGCGATCATGGATCCGCAGGGGCAACTGACCTGGGTCAACGATTCTTTTAAGCGCACGTTTGAATACGAGGAGACGGAGTGTCTGGGCCGCAATCCTTGCGAGCTTCTGAGTGGTCCAGAAACAAACCAAGAAACCCTCGCCAAGATTGAACTGAGCATCGCGAATGGCTCGCCATTCGAGGGTGAGTTGCAAAACTATTCGAAGAACGGGCGATCAATTTGGCTGCAAATCACGATCGATCCGGTCTTCGAAGAGGGGCGGCTTACTGGGTGCGTGGGCGTGGCGACTGACATCACGGAGATGCATGAGCTTCGCCAGCGTTTGGCAGAAAGCGAAGCTAGGCGCAACCAACTCCTGGATAACCTGAGAGAAGTCGTTTTTGAACTCGATGACGAAGGCCGATGGACTTTCCTGAGCCTTGCCTGGGAAGCTCTTAGCGGCTATACGATTGCCGAAACGCTTGGCAACAGGTTGATGACCTATGTTTGGCCAGACGACGCCGAATGGCAGCGGGCGATGTGGATGGAGTTGCCGCAGAGACATGAACGGAGCGCCACCGTGCGGTTTCGAATACGCAATTCGGAAGGTGAGCAACGGTGGCTGCTCTGCTTTGCTTCCTTGAACTATGACGCTCTGGGCAACTTTAGCGGTGCGCGGGGAACGCTCACCGACATCACCGAGCGTGTTGCCGCTGAACAAAAGCTCGAGCGCGTGCAGGAGCGTCTCGAATTGGCATTTACGGGAACCCAGGACGCGGTTTGGGACTGGCACCCGGAAACGCGGCACCTATATTTGTCGCCGCGGTTCGCGGACATTGTGGGTTGCGACGTAACGGAGCTCCCGACCCATTCCAACGACCTGGTAGCGCTCGTCCATCCCGACGACTTCGAGATGCAGCGAGAGCTGATGTCGCAACACTTGCGGGGAGAAATTCCCATTTTCGAAGCGGAGTACCGGCTTCGGCATGTGCAGGGCCACTACGTCTGGGTTTTGGCCAAAGGCTCGGCGCTTTTCGATGCACATGGGGAGCCCATTCGCATGGCGGGCTCCTTTAGCGACATCACCGAAAAGAAGGCCGTCAACGATCGCCTCCGCGAGAATCAACGGGCTCTGGACGAGGCCCAAGAACTTGCCCGAGTGGGCTCGTGGACGTACGATGTGGAGAATGACGAGATTGCGTGGAGCGCGAACCTGTATCGCATCTACGATTTGGATCCTGCGCTGACTTTGATCAGCTTCGAAGACGTCCTCGCCCGGGTCCATCCTCACGACCGCGCACAATTCACGCACACGGTGCAATCCTCGCTGCAAACGGGTGTAAAGTACGCGCACGACTACCGCATCCTTCGGCCAAGCGGCGAGGTTCGTGCCATTCATGGACAGGGTCGCCCGGTTCTGGACAGCGAAGGCGTGGTGCTAAAGCTTGCGGGCTACGTGCAAGACGTAACAGAGCAGCGAGAAGCGGAGCGCACTTTGCGCGAAAGCGAAGAGCGGTTTAGACAGTTGGCTGAAGCGATCGGTGCGGTGTTTTGGATCACCAACGTGAGCGACAATCGCGTTCTCTATGTCAGTCCGGCCTACCAAGAGGCCTGGGGCTTGTCGCGAGAGCGGCTACACCGCGATTCCGGTGCCTTTTTGCGTGCCGTCCACCCGGCCGACATTCCAATGGTGCGTGACGCGTTCAACCGGCACGACACCAAAAAAGCATACGAGTATCGCGTCCGGCGTCAGGATGGAAGCTTCCGATGGGTTCGCTCTCGGATGTATCCCATCCTGGACGAAAGGGGCGAACTCACTCGGGTCGTCGGCTTGGCGGAGGACATCACTGAGCCGATGGAGACGCGGCTCGCCATCGAAAAGAGTGAAAAGCTGCTCATCGAAGCTCAGCGCCTTGCGCGCCTTGGCAGCTGGGAAGTCGACGTTCCTTCGCGCCGCATCGTCTGGTCAGCCCAGACTTTTGAGCTGTTTGACCGAGATGCGACCCTAGGGGCACCGACCATCGAAGAGTACGTGCACACGATGGTGCCCGAACTTGGCGAAATGGTTTTGTTGCAGCACATGGCCGCGTTGAGGCATCGCAGTGCAGTGAACTACGAGGTCATAAGAACGGCGAAAGACGGCACTGTCCGGTATTTGAAGATCATCGGTGAGCCGGTGATCTCCGATAGTGGGCGGGTTCGGAAGATTCATGGATCGGTTCAGGACATCACGGAGAGCCGCCAGGCCGAGCAGGCGCTGGTTCGGGCGCGAGAGGAAGCGCTTGCCGCATCTCGCCTGAAATCAGACTTCCTGGCAAACGTCAGTCACGAGATTCGCACCCCGATGAATGGCGTCATCGGCATGATCGACTTGCTTCTGGACAGTTCGCTGGCCCGGGAGCAGCGAGAATACGCCCTTACGATCCGAAAGTCGGCTGAAGGCCTTCTGTCTCTCCTTAACGACATCCTCGACTTCTCGAAGATCGAGGCCGGAAAGCTTCAGCTTGTGCCCGAAGTAGCCGACCTCGTGCAAGTGGCCGAAGAGGTGGCGCAGATGTTTGCCGGCCGGGCAGCTGGGAAAAGGTTGGGGCTGGAACTCGATGTCGATTGGGAGGTGCCTTCAATCGTTATGGGGGACTCGGCGCGGCTGCGCCAAATGCTCGCAAACCTCACGAGCAATGCGCTGAAATTTATCGAGCGAGGCAAAGTTGTGATTGGACTTTCCGTGTCAGACAGGCTTGCTCGCTTTTCGGTACGTGATACGGGCGTCGGAATTGCGGAGCATGAGCTAAAAAGCATCTTCGAAAGCTTCACGCAGGTCGATAGCTCGGCGACCCGGCAGTTTGGAGGAACCGGCCTGGGTCTCGCGATTGTGAAAGAGCTAGCCGACCTGATGGGTGCCGCAGTTTTTGTCGAGAGCGAGCTGGGCGTCGGCTCCACCTTCGTCATCGAGTTACCTCTATCCGAACCGCCAGAGATGCGAGCGGCGGAGGATAAATTCAACGAAGTGTCGATTCACCTCCGTACTGCGGGCCTCCCGACGCATCTAGCTTCCTGCTTACGTTCCTTGGGCGTGACCCTAACCGAAGATCCCGCCGAAGCGCACTTGGTTGTGATGTCTTGTAGTGAGTCGCAGCCTTCCATCAACCGGGAAGGGGTGCCAGTGCTCGGCATCTGCTCTCCGCTCGGGGAGTGCGTGGGCGGGGTGCATGACATGGTCCAGGAGCCAGTTACGCGTCAGGCCCTGGCCCATAAGTTGTGCGCTTTGCTCGCCATAGAGTCCGACGAGTTTCAGAAAAAGCGTCTTGCAAAGCGAGCGCTGCTAGTGGAGGACGACGTCCTCAGCCACCGGGTGGCCCGTCATCAGCTAGCTCGGCTCGGCTTCGACGTCGACTATGCGAGTACCGGTGTAGAAGCGGTGAGTATCGCGCGTGCGGCGCATTACGATCTTATTCTAATGGACCTGCAGATGCCCGAGATGAGTGGCATTGAAGCGACGATAAAGATACGAACCTACGAACAGAACATGGCTCGGCATACCCCAATCGTTGCTCTTACAGCGTATGCTAGTGAGGGCGAGAGGGAGCGATGCCTAACCGCGGGCATGGATGACTTCATGGTCAAACCGCTTCGAGCGGAGGAGTTTCAGCAAAAGGTGGAGCAGTGGGCAGGATCAACGAGTCGGCATGAGGGCACAATCGATCGCGCCTACCTGACGGAGATCTCTGGCGGAGATTCAGAATTCGAATGCGAACTGCTCGAGGTCTACTTGGCTTCTTCACCCGCGATCGTCGACAGCTTGCGAGAAGCGATCGCGACCCAGAACATGTCGCTGATCTATTCCGGGGCTCACACTCTTAAAGGCAGCAGCCGCTCCATCGGCGCGAATCAGTTTGCGGAGCTTTGCGAACGCTTGGAAACGGCTTCCAAGGCAAAAAACCTGGCTACGCTGGAACCCGAATTTCGTCAGATGGAACGGGAATTCCAACGACTGCTCGACGACGTTCGCCGCATTTGCGACTCCTGACTAGAGCCATTTAGAGCGCTTGAAGGCATACAGGGTGAGACCGCCCATTCCGAGCATCAGCGCAATCGCAAACGGATAGCCGTACCGCCAGTTCAGCTCGGGCATGTAGTCGAAGTTCATGCCATAGATGCCGGCGATCAGGGTCATCACCATCATGACGGTGGCGACCACCGTCATCTTTTTCACCACGAGGTTCAGGTTATTGGAGACTTGCGCAAGGTGTACGTCGAGCAGCGATGCGAGGGTGTCCCGGTTAATCTCCAGCATCTCACTGATCCGCATAGCATGGTCGAGGATGTCCTGAAAGTAGGGTTTCGTTTCAGACGGGACGAGGAGGAGATCGCGGCGGAGCAAGGCATTCAAGATGTCCCTCGCAGGCGCGATTCTTCTGCGGAATTCCAAGAAACGCTTCTTGAGGGTGAGGATGTCCTTAACCTTGCCGGTGTCGCCGGCAAAGATAGCGTCTGAAAGGTCGTCGATTTCATCCTCCATCTTGTCCACGAGCGGAAAGTAGGAATCGATGATGCCGTCCATGATGGAGTGGAGAAGCATCGCCGGGCTTTCGTCCATGGCTGACGGGTGGAGGCACCATCGCTCAAACCACTCCTCGACCACCCGAACAGGCTGAGTTCTGACCGTGATCAGCGAGTGCGATTTAAGGAAGAACCCGACCTCCTGGTAGTCAGAGTCGCCGTTCGGTACCGGCAATGCGGGGAGGGAAAAGAACAAATATTCGTCAAACTGCTGAAGCGTCGGCCGTTCGGACTCGCTTAGCGCGTCCTCTACGGCAAGCTCATGGAAATCGAGTTTGTCAGCTAGGAACTGGGTAGCCACCTCCCGGTCGTGAACGAGAATATCGACCCAGATGATTCCTTTGTCGCCATTGACATAGGCGACTGCCTGATCCTCATCGAGGAGAACGCCCTTGTTCCCCTCCTGAGCTGCGGCTCGAATCAGAAGCGGGGCGGCTTCATGGGCAGCCTGCAGTTTAAGTGTGTCAGCCACGTTCATAGTGTAGTGTCATTTGATCGTTGGGTCACCGGAACCCCTTCCTCAAGGCTGGCACCCGTGGAAGGGAGGTGGTGGCCGACTCCAGGCGGCGCTCAATTCATCGTCCACCGATGAACGAGGCTTTGGGGATAGATAGCTTGTGGCCCCTTGAAAAGTCCACTTCGATTCCGGTTTCCGTCCAGGTCGCCACTTTCGGATAAACACCGCCATTGATGTCGAGCCGAAGCGATCGCCGGCCCTGACGACTCGAATTTCGCGGAGTTGATCGAGATAAGGGCTGTTCCATCGAATTGGCCCTACGCGCACTTCGAGAACATGACCAGTTTCACCGAGTTGCTTTTACCGTATTGCCACGGCTCACTCCTCTTCGATGTAGTTCTCTCGGATCTTGTTGACTTCCTGTTGCATGTCAACAAGCTTCCTGTAGATACCGCCTTCCTTTTCCAGTAGCTCGTCATGGGTGCCGACTTCAGCGATCTTGCCGTCGTTGATCACGACCAGGCGGTCGGCATTACGAAGGGTCGAGAGGCGGTGGGCGATGGCGAAGGTGGTTCGGCCCTCGACTAAGTGCTCCAATGCCTCCTGGATCATCCGTTCCGTTTCCGTATCCACGCTCGCCGTGGCTTCATCAAGAATGAGCACCCGGGGGTTGTGAAGGATGGCTCGAGCGATGGCGATGCGCTGCCTCTCTCCGCCGGACAGCCGCTGGCCCCTTTCACCGACATAAGTGTCGTACCCATCCGGGAAGTTGACGATGAAGTCGTGGGAGTTGGCTGCCTTCGCCGCGCCGATCACCTCTTCAAGCGACGCCTCGGGACGGCCGTAAGAGATGTTGTCTCGGATGGAACCAGGGAACAAATAGCTCTCCTGAAGCACAACTCCGACCTGCCGCCGGAAATCCTCCAGCTCGATCTTCTTCAGATCGACGCCATCCATCTGGATGTTGCCCTGCGTCGGATCGTAAAAGCGCATGAGGAGGTTGATCATCGTGGACTTTCCGGCCCCTGAGTGCCCCACGAGCCCGATCATCTCTCCTGCTTTCACTTCCAGATCGATCCCGTGCAAGACCTCGCGAGCCTTCTCGTAGCCAAAGTGGACATCTGTGAATTTCACGTGTCCTTCGATCGCGGGCATGGGCACGGCATTCGGTGCGTCCTCAATATCAACCGGCGTGTCCATGACCTCGAACACCCGTTCCGCAGCGGTGAGCGCTCGGGAGGACCAGTCGATGATCCGCTGGAGCATCATCATCGGCTGCTCGAGCCGGGAGACGTAAGCAAGAAATGCAGTGAGCTCGCCCAGGGTCATTACTCCCCCAAGAACGCCTCTGCCGCCAACATACCAGACCACGATCGTGCTCATTGCCATCGTGAACATGACAATGGGGAAGAAGGTCGCCCAATTGGATTCTGCCGTGTATCCAGACTGAGCCAAATCGCTGATCCGTCGATTAAATCGGTCGATCTCGCGGTTCTCTCCGTGGAACGCCTTGACCACGCGCGTGCCCTGAAGAATCCCATTGAGCGCTCCGCTCAGCCGCGAGGACTGATGCCAGAACCGACTCCAGACCATCATCATGCGTTTACGGAACCAGCGCACCGCAAGCAACACGATCGGCACGGGCAGCAGCGCCCAGATGCCCACCTGCCAGTTAATGATCAGAATGGCCACGGGGATGCCGATCATCAGCGCCACCTGGTTCAGAACGACCGGAATGCCGTCAACTAACACGTCGTAGAGCGCACCCGTGTCGTTCGTCATTCGCGACATGATCGAGCCGACGTTTCGCTTGTCGTAAAAGCTGAGACTCAGCGCCTGTAGCTTTTGGAAGAGGCTGTGGCGGATCGCAACGGTGATTTGCATGCCCAGGTACGCAACGTTTCTGCCCCGCGCGATTCGGACGCCGGTGGTCGCTATTTGCGACAGAATCAATGCCCCAATGAGGGGAAGAAACAGCTCGCGCTGGCCGTTTTGAAGGACGTTGTCCACGAGATAAAGCGCGACAGCAGGCGGCACGAGCTCGATGGCCGTCCCGCCAAGCGTGAGAATCGTGCCCCAAATGAGACGCCCTCGATAGGGGGTGGTGTATTGAAAGAGCCTCAGAAGTGTCTGGCCGCGATTGACACAGGCATCGCAGATGTCCGTGTCTTCCGGCAGGGGCCGTCCGCACTTTGGACAGTTGCGTATCTTATCTTCGATCTCCGGCATCGCCTGCCCGGCAAGGATCGCCTTGAGCCGCTTTTCCGCTCCCGCGATCTGAAGCCCGCGCTTGCTGGTGGCTCGCAGCAACTCAACAGGTTGGCCCCGATGATTGGCGATGAGAGCCGTGGCATCGACGAGATCGTCAATCCTGGGATCGGTAAGGTCGCTAAGTTTGTACTCGGCGACCGTTTCCTCTCCGAGAGGCGTTTCCTCCATTCGAATAGCCGCGGTGGCCGTGACGATGAGGCGTGAGGCACCAATACGGCCGTCGTGTCGCAGGTCCGCCTGGGTCGTAAAGAGCGGGTCTTCTGATTCTAAGGGAGCGTTTGGCGTATCGAGCAGTCCGGCCATGAAAGGGACACTCCTACTGCGGTCTTCGACCTGTTTAGGAATGTGTAGGGTGTTTACCTGTTCCGAAACCTTACGCGGTGGTAATCTCGCCTTGCAAATGTCCCTCGCTATCACGAGAGAGAGTTTTTTCTGGCACAAGGTCCATTCACTGACGGGGATTGTCCCTGTCGGGTTCTACATGGTCCAGCACCTTACACTCAACTCATTTAGTTTGGGTGGCGCGGTCAAGTTTGACGCGGTAATCGGTTTCTTCGAGGGAATTCCGCTCCATTTACTCCTTCTGTTGGAAGCGGTCGCGATCTGGATCCCCCTGCTCTTTCACGCGGTATACGGCCTATTTATCACGAATCGTGGGGAAATCAACAATTACTTCACGACGAAATATAAGTGGTCGCAGAGTCGGATGTATGCCTTTCAGCGCTACTCCGGATTGTTTCTCTTCTTCTTCCTGATCTACCACGTGATCTCCACGACGGTGCGCAAGTATTGGACGGGCGATCCGGACGTGATCAAGTATGCCGAGTGGAACCGCAAGCTCACCGAAAACGGTGGATTCTTGTTGTTCATCTACGCACTGGGGGTGATCTTCGCCTCCTATCACCTGGCCTATGGCATCTGGAACTTCTGCATCCGCTGGGGCATTACGATCAGCGACGAGGCTCAGCTTCGCGTGCAAAAATTCTCAATGGTGTTCTTCATCGCCATCACCCTTCTGGGATGGGCATCTTTGGCGGGCTTCCTGATGAACAAGCAGAATGGACCGGTTGGGGCTATCGAATCGGTACAACCTCTCCCAGCAGGCACGCAGCTTTAGTTGCAAGGTAGCCATCTGCTACCATCAAGCTATGGCATTTGAAGGCCGAGCCTCACTTCTCGAGGAGCCGGGGGCTCCCGCTGTCGTCCGCGAAATCGTCGTCGATTCGCCGGGTCCCAACGAAGTTCTCATCCGTTTGGCAGCCTCCGGCGTGTGCCACACAGACCTTACTGTTAAGAACCTCAAGGGCAACGGTCTCAGCTTCCCCATCGTGCTTGGGCACGAGGGAGCCGGCTACGTCGAGGAAATTGGCGAGGGCGTTACGCACCTCAAGGTGGGCGATCCGGTGGTCCTCGCTTATCGAGCGCCGTGCGAGCAGTGTCCCGCCTGTCGCCGCGGCGATCCTCGGCGCTGCTACATGGCTCTGCGCCCGCAACCCCGCATTCGCCGCAAGAGCGACGGCGTCCTTTGTTCGCAAGTGCTGCGCTGCGGCACTTTCTCGACCCATACCGTCGTTCATGCCAAGGCCGCGATCAAGATGCCCGCAGAGATGCCTTTGGACAAAGCTTGTCTCATTGCCTGCGGGATCGTAACCGGAGTGGGAGCAACGACGAACACAACCCCGGTCTGGGCCGGATCGAGAGTGGCGGTCATCGGATGTGGAGGAGTGGGTCTGAGCGTGATTCAGGGAGCTCGCCTACAACACGCCCGGCAAATCATTGCCGTCGATGTCAATCCGACGAAGCTTGAGTGGGCGAAGAATTTTGGGGCGACGCATACGGTCGACGCGAGCAAGGGCGATCCAGTCGCTCAAGTAAGAAAGCTCACCGAGGATGGGTGGGACGGCGGAGTCGAGTTTGCGTTCGAAGCCACCGGCATTCCGAAGTGCACCGAGCAAGCCATTCAGATGCTTGCATATGGCGGTACCGCCACGACCATCGGATTCCCTGCCGCAACCGATTCGGTCGATCTAAACCTCGGAGACATGGCGACGGGCGTGTATTGGAACAAAGCGGGGCTGAGGGTTTGCCATTGCGGCGACGCGCTGCCTTCGCATGACTTCCCGCTGCTTGCTCAGCTTTATCTGGAAGGCAAACTCGATCTCGATTCGATGGTCACCCGCCTGATCGGCCTTGAAGACGTCGAGGAAGCATTTCACGAGATGGAGACCGGAGATGTGATCCGGTCCGTCATTGTCTTCTAACTTCGGGCACTCGCTTAAGGACTGCCCGATTGGAAGCTACTGTCTTCGCTCAGTGCGAACGTGAATGACCGTCAACGTATCGGTCTAGTGGGGACCCACGCGATGGGGCCTCATATGGGAGATCGAAGCCCCAAGGCGACCCGCCACTGGGTGGAAATCACCGACTCCGATACCCACCATCTGGCCGAGCGTCTCGGATTCGGCGAAGTAGCGGCAGTAGCATCTGCAGAAGGAGAGAATTTAGCTTGAAATGTCCTGCGAGCCACCGCCGGCATTCTACAATCACCTGTGGCTCGGCGTCAAGTTCGTTTTGGAGTGATCGGTTGCGGGTTGATGGGAAAGGAGTTTGCCAGCGCGGCTGCTCGTTGGCTTCATCTGCTCGACACCGAGACTGAACCTCTCATCGTGGGGGTGTGCGACGCCCATGCGCCGGCGTTGGACTGGTTTGTTCAGAACGTGCCAAGCGTGGTTGTTAGCACTACCGACTACCGAGAACTGCTTGCCCGCGATGACATCGAGGCCGTGTATTGCGCGGTGCCGCACCATCTGCACGAACAGCTTTACATCGACATCATTCGATCGGGCAAGCACTTGCTCGCCGAAAAGCCGTTTGGCATCGACCTACCTGCGGCGGAGCGCATTGCCGAAGTTGTCCGGGCCCACCCGAACGTGCTCGTTCGATGCTCGAGCGAATTTCCTTTCTACCCTGGTCCCCAGCGGATTGCCAAGATGGACTTTGGCGAGGTCATCGAGGTGCAGTCCGGCTTTCTGCATAGCTCCGACCTCGACCCTAACAAGCCGATCAATTGGAAGCGACGAATCGCGACCAACGGCGAATATGGCTGCATGGGCGATCTCGGTCTCCACGTCGTACATATGCCCGCCCGGTTCGGCTGGAAGCCAAAAAATGTGCGGGCGCTGCTCAGCAACATCGTGAAAGAGCGGCCCGACGGGCAGGGCGGGATGGCACCCTGTGAGACGTGGGATAACGCGATTCTAGCTTGCGAATCCGAGCAGGGATTTCCCATGATTTTCGAGACCAAGCGGATCTCTCCGGGGGATACCAATTCGTGGTACCTGCGTGTGCTAGGCACGAAGCAGAGCGCCTTCTTCTCCACGAAGGATCCCAAAAAGCTTTGGACTCTTCCCTATAACGGCAACCGCCAGGCCTGGCAGGTCGAGGATCTTGGCTCGGAGAGCGTCTACAAAAGCATCACCGGGCACATCTTTGAATTCGGCTTTTCCGATGCGATTCTGCAAATGTGGGCGGCCTTCCTAGACGAGCTTGGCGGTGAAATGAAGGGCTCATTTGGTTGCGCGACCCCAGAGGAAGCGCTGCTCAGCCATCGTCTGTTCACGTCTGCACTCGAATCTCAACGACATGCCTCAACCGTGCTCGTGTAACCTCAAAACCTAGAAAAGACCGACAGGTGCGATGGAATACATAGCGTATTATAAGAGTTAAGGGGAAGCGGCAAGGCCGCGATGGGTTAGATGCCAGTTCAAGAACATCTGGGCGACAGTGTGTCACGGTTGCGTGCCGTTCTCGACAGCCTGCAAGAAGGAGTCGTTACTGCGGATGCCTCTGGCAATATCCTTGACTGGAACCCGTCCGCCCTTGCGCTTCATGGCTTCGGCAGCGCCGCCGAAGCGTACGCTCAGCTCGCGGATTTGCCCGAACTCTTTGAGCTGCTATCCATGAAGCGCGAGCCGTTGTCACTCGACGAGTGGCCGATGTCTCGGGTTCTTCGTGGCGAGACCTTTTCTGCCTGGGAGTTGTATGTGCGCCGCAAGGACACCGGCGCGGAAAAAGTGTTTAGCTACAGTGGCACGTCGGTGTTGGAAGACGGCCGTCTCGTCATGGCGGTGGTAACCCTTCAAGACGTGACGGAGCGCGTCAAGGCCGAAGCAACCCTCAAGGCGAGGGAAGCGGAACTCACCGACTTTGTGGAAAACGCCACGGTGGGACTGCACTGGGTTGACGGCAAAGGCCTAATTAAGTGGGCCAACAAGACCGAGCTCGACATGCTCGGCTACTCACGGGAGGAATACATTGGCAGGCCGATCGCTGATTTTCACGCGGACGAGGCGGTGATCAACGATATCTTGAGCACATTAATCCAAGGCGACTCGCTGCACGATCGTGAAGCGAAACTTCGATGCAAGGACGGTTCGATACGCACGGTGCTCATCAACTCCAACGTGCTATTTGAGGGCGACCGGTTTGTTCACACGCGTTGCTTTACCCGTGACATCACCGATATAAAGCTGGCCGAAGAGCAAACTCAGAAGATCGCGGAGCGCTTCTCAGCCCTGGCTGACAACATCGATCAGCTTGCCTGGATGGCGGACGCCGACGGATGGATCTATTGGTACAACCGCCGCTGGTATGAATACACGGGCAAGACACCGGAGCAAATGGAAGGCTGGGGGTGGCAGTCCGTCCACGATCCGGAGATTTTGTCAGCCGTGATGGAGAGATGGAAGGCCTCGATAGCAAGTGGCGCGCCTTTCAGCATGGAGTTCCCGATCCGGGAATCGAAGGGCAGGTACCGCCCCTTCTTGACGAGGGTTCAGCCACTCCGGGAGGCTTCGGGCCAGATAGGGGGGTGGTTTGGCACGAACACGGACATAAGCGAGCAGAAGCAGGCCCAAGTCGAATTGCAGCGACTCAGCCAAAGTCTTGAGGAGCTGGTTGTCCAACGCACCGAAGAGTTGCTGCAGGCAAACGAGCAGCTCCAGGGTTTCACTTATTCCGTCGCGCACGACTTCCGTCAGCACATTCGCGGCATCAACATTAACGCCTCACTTCTCCTGGAGGAAGCTGGCGCTGCACTGAGCGACCAAGGCCGAGATAAGCTGCACCGGCTCGTGACTTCCGCCAAGAACATTGCCGCACTGACGGATGACCTCCTGCGCTACGCTAAGCTTGGCAAAATGGACCTGAAGGTGACGGAGGTCGATCTCTCCGCCATCGTCGAGCAGATTGGTTCAACGATACAAGAAAAGCCCTATTGCTCGATTGCTACCCGCTTCGTCGTGGAGCCCGCCGTCTTCGCGAAGGCAGATCCAGGATTGATTCGGCTCGCCCTGGAGAATTTGATCGATAACGCCTGCAAGTACTCTCAGAAAGAGGATGGGCCAGTGGTGGAATTTGGCCGCGATTCGATCAGCTACTTTGTTCGAGACAACGGCGTCGGAATCGACATGAAATATGCCCATAAGCTCTTCGAACCGTTCGAACGGCTGGATCAGAAAGGCTATGAAGGCACCGGCATCGGGCTCGCCAATGTGAAGCGGATCATCGAAAGGCACAGCGGGCGCGTGTGGGCGGAGAGCGCTCCAGGCGAAGGTGCAACGCTTCGATTCACGTTAAGTTAGCAAGGCGTCATGTCAACGAACCATTTTTGAACGGATGGTTCAGGCGATGGCGATATACTTCCACTGTTGAATACCTTGAGCCTTTCTGCTCGCGCGGAGCTCCTGACGCCCTCGCCAACCCTTAGCATTACTGCCAGGGCGAATCAGATGAAGGCGGACGGCCTCGATGTTGTCTCCCTCGCCGCAGGCGAGCCGGATTTCGACACCCCGGAAGCGATTTGCAAGGCGGCTATTCACGCAATCGAGCAAGGCTTTACGCGCTACACCCCCAGTTCGGGCACGAAGGCCCTGAAAGAGTCGATTGTCAGCAAGCTAGAGCGCGAGAACGGCCTGAGTTACAAGCCGGAGCAGATCGTTGTCAGTTGCGGTGCAAAGCACTCGATCTACAACGCGTTGCAGGTGCTGGTGAACCCGGGCGACGAGGTGATTCTTCTTGCCCCCTATTGGATGACGTACGCTGAACAGGTCGTATTGGCCGGAGGCACCCCGGTTCCGGTGATGACCGACGCCGAAGACGATTTCGTGCCCAACTACGACCGGCTTCGGTCGGCGATTACTTCGAAAACGAAGGCGATCATTCTCAATTCACCCGGAAATCCGACCGGCGCGGTGCTGCCTAGGGAGACGCTGAAGCAGATTGCAGCGCTGGCGATCCGGCATGGTTTCTGGGTAATTGCCGACGAAATTTACGAACGTCTGGTCTACGATGGCTTCAAGCAAGACTCGATTGCTTCGCTGGGACGTGACATCTTCGAACAAACGATCACCGTTGGAGGGTGCTCCAAGACCTATGCGATGACAGGTTGGCGCATCGGGTTTGCCGCAGCGCCTTTACCGGTCGCGAAGGCCATGGCGAATCTGCAGGACCAAGTGACGAGCAATCCGACTTCATTTGCTCAAAGTGGCGCTGCGGCAGCCTTTGCAATGCCGCCCGACGGCGTCGAATCCATGCGAGCAGAGTTCGAGGCGCGACGCGATCTTGTGGTGGGTCTGCTGCGCTCGATCGACGGAGTGAAGGTGCGAAAACCTGGCGGGGCGTTCTACGTGTTTCCCGATGTGTCCGCATTCCTGGGCCCCGATATCCCGACCGATATCCAACTCGCGGAATACTTGCTTGCGGAGGCGCAAGTCGCGACAATTCCTGGATCCGTGTTTTTAGGCAAAGGCCATCTGCGCCTCAGCTACGCTGCGAGCCGTCACGACATTGAAAGAGGGGTGGCGCGTATTGCCGACATACTCGGCAAGCGCCGTCAATGATCCCCAGGCAAATTCCCTTGAAGAGTGAACAGCTCTTCGCCGTGGCAATGCGGCACCGCAGCGCAGCGTCTAATCCCATCCCAGATAGCTATGAGCGGATGGAGTTCTTTGGAGACTCTGTGCTTGGCCTAATCGTCGCTCAATACCTCTACGAGCATCATCCGGATTGGGACCAGGGCATGCTGTCCAAAGCCAAGTCCAGCGTGGTCCAAGAGGCTCCGCTAGCGGAGGTTGCGCTCAAACTGGGTCTCGATCAGCACATCGAAATCAGTTTCGGCGAAGAGACGACCGGAGGTCGTCAGCGACCCTCAATTCTTGCCGATGTGTTGGAAGCGGTCATTGGAGCCGTCTATCTGGAATCGGGCCTCGAAGTCGCGCGGTGGTTCGTCTTGGAGCAGATGCATCCCTACCTGATGCGCATCAGCAGCGGCGATGTGAACCCGAACGACTACAAGTCGAAGCTTCAAGAGATCGCGCAGGCCATCTGGCGCAAGTCGCCCATCTACCGCATCGTCCGAGAGTCGGGTTTCTCGCACGACAAGCGCTTTCAGGTGCAGGTCATCTTCGATGACGAGGTCATCGGAGACGGGCTGGGGCGGAGCAAGAAAGAAGCGGAGCAGGATGCTGCCCGCGAAGCATTGGAAGCCATAGACCGAGCGCGGCGTCTGCGAGAGCAGGTTGTCGAAGATCCCTTCCTTTAGGGACGTGCCTGTAGCACTTTTTGCAAGCCCCAGCACATCAAAAAGCCGGCCCGCCCAGTGACTTCACTGAGCGGGCCGGCGGCAGTTAGATAACTCTTCCGCTTAGCCAGCGGGCTCGATCGTTACCTTCTTGGACTTGGTGTAGCCTTCTCCAACGACCGTGATCACGGTTGCGAGCGTGCGCGTGACCCTCTTGGCGTTGAGGGTGAACGTGCCGCTCGTTGAACCGGCAGGGATGTTGATGACGGCTCCACCGATGTTGGTGTAGGCGTTGCCGCTCAGCGTAAAGCTGGCGTCTGCGCCAAGCGCCTTTGTCAAGTTGACGGTCACTTCAACCGTTCCCTCAGAGGAAACTGTAGTGCTGGATACCGCCACGTCCTTGACGACTGGGGTCAACTCGAGGATGGCCGACTTGGTTTCACCGTTTAGGGTGCCGCTAAGCGTCACTCTAGCCGTTGCGCCAGCAGCACTGAAGTTCGTCGGCACAGCGACGGTCGCTTCGGTTTCGCCGTCTTGGAAGACGACATCGAAGCCAGGGACCTTAGCTGGGTTGCTGCTCACTATAGAAACCGTAGTTTCTCCAGCAGCAGGCTGCGTTAGGGTGACCGTCAGGGAGCCGGTCTCGCCTTCGTTCACGCTACTTGGCGTGAGAACCAGCGACTGCACATGGGCCACAGGTGTGAGGACAACCACTGCTAGCTGTCTCACGCCGTTGAAGGTGACCGTGAGGTTCACTGCCACCGGTCCGTTGAGAACCTTCAGGATCGAGGGGAAGGAGACGGTGCCCGTGGTCCCATCGACGATGAGATCGAATGAAGGGATCAGATGTGGCTTGTTGCTGACGACATTGAAAGTCGTCGCGCCATCTGTCGGCCAATAGAGGTTGAGGGTCGCCTGGCCCGCCGAACCGATTGCGAAGGTGCTTGGGGTCAAGACCAGCGACTCGGGAGCGACTTCCACCAGGGTGATCTCAGCGACTCCTGCAACGGATAGGTCCGCATAGGTGGCGGTGATCTTCGGCTTTCGTCGAAGGCCGGTTGGCTGGTCGAACGACTGGATCGGTACCGTGAAACTGGTGGCATCGCGAGAGATCGCAATGACGCCGGGGCTCGCAACCATGGCTTCTACACCGCTGGTGAGGGTGAGCTCAAAGTCTTCGGAAACGACTCTGGTTGAGAGGTTGACTGTCAGAGAAGTGGCAGTGCCGGCGAGAATCGGGTCGCTGCCAAACGTCATCGAAGTGATGGCTGGAAGAGGTCCGAGCTCGAAGGACGCCGTCTTGGCGTTTGCACCCAGGCTGGCCGAAATCTGAACATCGCTGATCGAGGCCACCGTCGTGGTGTTGATCGTGAACGTGCAGGTGCCGTTCGTCAGAACGGTTGCCGTTCCGGTCGTGGTGGCATTACCATTGTTGCTGGCAGTCGTGATGTTCACGGGCGAGCCAGGAAGCTCAGAAACGGTCACCGTTCCCGTAAGCGATGTTCCGCCGAATGCGCCCACCTTGCCGATCGCCAATTCAGTAATGAAGGGCTTTACGGTGACGTCGATGGTCTTTGTGTCCGCGTTGAGCGTAGCAGTCAAGACGGCTGCTGCGTCGGCAGCGACAGCGGTCGGAGCCGTAATGGTGAACACCTGAGCGCTCGCTCCAACCTTGGTATTCGTGGATCCGCCGTCAACTTTCACGAGTGCGTTGTTGCTGGCCAGCGTGATCGAAGAGGAGACAACCAGGGTAGAAGGCGTCACCGTAACAGTGAAGCTGGAGCCGATGCCGCCCGCGATGGTGGATGGATTTCCACGCGAAGAAACGGCCGACGTGATATTCACGTGATTGATCGTGAAGGTGTTGGAGGCTGAGCTAATTCCGGTCGCCGTGTGCGACGCCGCAATCGTGATGAGCTCGTCCATATTGGAAGCAGGGCTCGTAGTGTTGACCGTAAAGTTGGCGGTCGCTGCTCCAATGGAAATAGCCTTGGTGTTGCCTCCCGCAATAGTTGCGGCGGCGTTGTTGCTTGCGAGCGTAATGTTTTGAGCTACCGCAGGAGCCTCAAAGAAGGTAACGACTCCGCTCACGTTCTGCCCCGCGGTTACGTTGGCAGGGCTCAACGAGACGCTGCTAATGAACGGCCGAACCGTGATCGTCAAAGTGACGATCGCGCTCGAGTCGATTCGCGCGGAAAGGATGACCGGCGTGTTGACCGCGACATCGTTAGGTGCCGTGACAACAAACGATGCGGTGCCCTGGAGATTCTTTGTTGAACTGGCAGCTCCATCGATCCTGATGTTTGCGCTTGGGCTGCTGACGATGTAGTTGGACGGCGAGTTGTTCGAGCCGACCACCGTAACGGTGAGGGAATTCCCGACACCACCCGCGATCGAGGTTCGCGTGCCCGTGAAGCTCTCAACCGATTGTGCGGATGCGCTGGAGGCGGCCAAAAATAGACCGACAATGATAGAAAGGACGAGAAGTAGCCTGGTTTGAAGACGATTGCCCCGTCGCGCACTGCTCAACTGATTAGAGTTGAACGAGCACGCTCCGGGGGGCCTCGCTGAAGAAATTAATATTTGCATGTTTACGCTCAGGGGTTTTAAGATGCCCACTAGGTGTGGGAATGGTAACGCGTGCCCTTTCGCGGAAGGTAGTCGCACTTTAAGGTGTCCCGCTTTTCGGTTACACGTGAAGGTGTCTAAACTTCGCAATCACCATAGATTTGTGGCACCTTTCGCCATTTTGCGACAGGCGCAGCAGTAGCCAAAGCACGGTAGAAGAGCCTAGCGTCGCGCTTGATCCAGATCGTTGAGCCGGTTGGCGAATTCAATCGCCCGGTGGGTGGAGCCGAGCTTCGTTGGCTCGGCAAGGAATACCGCGTCCTCGCCTACTTCCTGCACAATGCGCGCGCGCTGCAACACGCTGTGAACGCCCGGGCGAACGCCGCAAAGAATGAGCCGCCCTCCGCGGTTTCGAGCATCCTTGGACACCATTCCGATCGCGTCCGCACAGGTGAGGTCCATGTTGTACGCCTGCTGTAGTCGTAGAACCAGAAACTTGGTGCCAGAGGCCAACACGGCTTTGAGCTTGTGCTCCAGATCTTCCGCCGCCGCAAAGAACATCTCTCCCTGGAGGTCGACGGTGGTGACCGCACCGCAACGCTCCAGAACCAAATTCTCTTCGATAAGGTTGCCAGCCTCGTCTTCGACGAGGCGCTTGAGCTTGAACCCCTCCGCCCGCTTGAGAGCCGCGACAATCGACAGAATGACCCCTAAGAAGAGCGCGTACTCCAGGTGAGGAAAGAGGAGAACGCCGAAAAAGGTAGCCGCCAGCACCCACTTGTCCGAGCGGGTTGCCTCCATGATCAGCCTCATTTTGCCGATGTTTACGAGCTTGAGGCCGATGTGGATGAGCATCCCTGCGAGCACCGCAATCGGGATGTAATTAGCCGCTGGCGCAAGCACCCAGACAAGCGCCAGCACGAGCAGTCCCGAGAAGAGGCAGGATATACGAGTCAGAGCCCCTGCTTCAAAATTGACGGCCGTTCGGCTAAAGGAGCCGGATGCCGCGAAGCCGCCGACCAGTGCGGCTCCAATGTTGCACGCGCCTTCCCCAACGAGCTGACGATTCGCATCGAAGCGATGGCCCACCCGCGATGCCAAGGACTTGCCGATTGCGATCGCTTCTACCGCACCGAGAAGGCCGATCGCAAAAGTGGGCCCGAGGAGAGCGAGAATCTGATCGAGCGTGGCCTCCGGCCACACCAGACTCGGCAAAAGGCGGCTAACAGGCTCGATGTCTCTCACGAGCTTGATCTTGTCTGGTCCCACCTCACCTAGAGAGAGAACGTAAGCCGCGAAGCTGATCGCGACAACGGTAAGAAACGGGGCGGGAATTCGGCGCTTAACCTTCGGCTCGATCCATTGCAGCACGCGAACGGTCAGGATCGTCGCAAAGGCGACCCCAAGTGCCATCTTGTTCGTCTCCGCCAAACTTGCGAGCGTTCGGAAAAAGTCGGCCACTGGAACGGCCGGTGGGACCCACCCGCCTAGCGTGAGCGCAAGTTGAGACTTTTCGATGCCCAGCGCCGCCGGAAGTTGGTTGATGGCAATGTACACCCCCGCACCCGCGGTAAATCCAGTGAGAACGGGTTCGCTCACAAAACGCGTCAGATTGCCAGCCTTGAAGAGAGAGACAATGCACTGGCTCACCCCGATCATCAGGGTCAGCAAAATCACCAACTTGTGCGGATCTCCCTGGCTAGCCAAGAGCGCAATGTTTGAAGCAATCATCGCGGAGATCGCGTTGGTGGGGCCATTGACCAAAAATTCCGAGCTGCCGAAGGCGGCTCCCAAGATCGAGGCGACCACGGCGGTGAAGATCCCGGCTGAAGGCGGAAAACCTGCGATCAGCGCGTAGGCCATCGCCTGGGGAATCGTGAACAGCGCAACCGTAAGGCCGGCCACAAAGTCGCGACGAGCCTTGTCTGGGGAGTAATCGCGGACGACGGGCAGAAACGGAAAGATGCGGTCCACCAAGGGCGCTTGAGCACGATTGGCGGAGTAGCTGTCCATTATCTTCGCGAATTATGGCTCAAGCAGGTCCGTCCAGAGGCCGAGTGTTCGAGCCTGCCGAATCCAAAAATTCAGAAATTGGCGAAAATTAATAGGTCTAGGACCCATTTTTGACCCAGTTGCGAATCCATTTTTGTTAGACTCCTCTCATGCCGAGCAGAGGCGCAGCCCCTGTTCGGTCCAGTGGGTTGCTAAACACAAATTGATGTCGCGCATCCTGTGCTTGCCGAAGTACTGCTATGGTTACTGACCACAAACCCGTCAGCGTGCCCGTGATCGACGAGCCGCTCATCTCAGAATGTGCCTTTGTGGGCACGATGCGACAGCAACTCATTCCGGCGCATCCCGTGCAGGAGACCCTCTATTACCGAGCAGTCAAGCGCCTCGCAGACCTAGTTATCGCGAGCCTGGCTATCGCCGTCTTTACGCCTCTTTTTCTGGTGGTCTCTCTTCTCATCTGGCTCGAAGATCGAGGGCCCATCCTATATAGTCAGCCCAGGATCGGCCGATACGGAGTTCCATTTTGGTTCTATAAGTTCCGCAGCATGAGAACCGATGCCGACCGCAGTCGAGCAGACCTTCTGGCACACAGCGATTGCGAGGGTGCCGCCTTCAAGATGAAGCGCGATCCTCGAGTCACGAGGATCGGCAAGACGATTCGGAAGTATTCAATCGATGAAATGCCGCAGCTTTTCTCAGTGATGGCGGGGCATATGTCGATCGTCGGCCCCCGACCGCACCTAGCGGCGGAAGTGGAGACTTACGCCCACCAAGAGCACGTGAGGCTCTTTGTCAAGCCGGGCCTGCTTTGCTTGCGTGAAGTGAGCGGACGATCCAAGATCTCTTTCGACGACTGGATCAAGCTCGACATCGAGTATGTCGAAACGCGCAACCTCTTGCTAGACGCCAAGATTTTCCTGCTCGCAATCCCCGCCGTTCTGAAAGCCGACGGCGCTTACTAAGGCTTGCCCCCCCGCCATGGGGACAGCCCGACAAGGACGTCTGACGCGTGTCATACAGCAGATGTCTGGGCAATTCTGGCGGACGCAACCGCCCGGGCACGGGCAGTATAAACGACGCCAGCCATCAAGACCACGAGCCCAAACCACTGCAAAGGCGCGAGAGCCCGGCCGAAAAGCAGCCACTGGAAGATCGCCGCGGTGGGCGGGATGAAGAATTGGTACATCGTGGCCCGGCTGGGGCCGATCTGGTGGATGCCTATATAAAAGCAGACAAACGAGATCACTCCGCTGATCATCGTCACCTGCGCGAACATCGCCCACCCAAGCGGCGAAATCGCCGCGTAGTCGGTATGCAGAGCCGGCCACAAACCGTAAAGCAGCATCACCGGAATCGCGCCCGGAATCGACAGGGTAAAGACCTGCGTAGGATCGTACCGGTGTAGCAGCGGACGCATGATCACCACTCCCGTGCCCCAGATCAGGGCCGAGCCGAGGCATAGCATGTTGCCCAGAAGGCTGCCCGTCGCGGCTCCCCGATCGCCTCCCAAGATGACGATGGCGACCCCCACGAACCCGATCAGCGAGCCCCACAACGCAGGAAACGAGAAGACTTCCTGCTTGAGAGCGGAAGAAAGGAGAAAGGTGAGAATCGGTGCCGTCGCAAGCATGATCGCGCCTTCCGCCGGCGTGGTGAGCTGAAGACCCTCCAGGAAGACGACCATGTAGAGGCCCATGGACACAAAACCTGCCAGCAAGATGCGACTTCGATCTTCTTTCGGATAAGCAAGGGCCAAACCCCGAGCCTTGACGATCATCGCGAGCAGCGCTGCCATCACGATCGAGCGATTGAACATGAGCGCCGCCGGCGACATGTCCTCGTAAAGAATCTTTAGAGAAACAAAATTGAACCCCCAACTCAGCACCACGACGATGAGTGGCAGATTGAGCGGAAAGCGCTGAAGCACGGGTGAATTATAACGCCGCGTCAACTCGTCCACTTTTCCGCAACCTGTGGGAGTTATCAGGCCGATTGAAAGTGGCCGAGCCGGACGCACCCGTAGTGGCCAATGAACTCCTTACCAGATCGTTGATTTCGGCTCTTCGCTATTCATAGTGGAACGCCTTGAAGTTTGCCATTCAGCAGGTAGCTCATAGCGATGAGGTTTTGTGGGTCTTTGTAGCCTCTGGCTTTGTTCTTGGTTGCTTGGAGAACGCTATGGAGTCCTTCGAGGAGTC
>JBBQWO010000024.1:0-59310 GCA_038210535.1 Fimbriimonadales bacterium
GACCCCGCCGCCCCGCCCCCCCCCCCCCCCCCCCCCCCCCCGCCCCCCGCCCCCCCCCCCCCCCCCCCCCCCCCCCCCCCCGCCCCCCGCCCCCCCCCCCGCCCCCCCGGGGCCCCGGTGCCCCGGAAAGCGTGAGCTTCTTGGAGAGGGCATTGATCTTCTCGTAGCGAGCCACCGCTTCAGGATCGACGGGTAGAGGGGTCGTAAGACGCTTATCGAGCACCGCTTCCACTTCCGCAAGCGTTGCAAAGCGCATCTTCGGCTGGATCGACGACCAAACGAGGCCCCCTATGAGGGCTGAGACGACGGCAACGCCGAGAAAGCCGATTCCTTTGCGGGACAGAGGCATGGTCACAGTCTAACGGCACTAAAACAAAAGAGCGCACGTTTTGCGTGCGCTCTTTAGTGGAGTTAGCGAGATCAGAGCTTTTCGACGTGGCCGAAATCAAGCTCGACCGGGGTATCTCGTCCAAAGATATTGATAAGAACCTTGAGCTTTTCCTTTTCTGCGCTGACTTCTTCGATCTTTCCCGTGAAGTCGCTGAACGGGCCTTCGACGACGCGAATATTGTCTCCCTTCGCCCAAGAAACCTTCGGCGTCTCCTTGCTGGCTTCGAGATTCACCAAGATGCGCTTGACTTCGTAGTCTTCCAAAGGCACGGGCTTATTGCCACTCTGGACAAAGCCGGTGACCCCGCTCGTGCTCTTGACGAGCTTGAAGCTGTCGTCGGTCAGAGTCATCTGAACCAAGATGTAGCCAGGGAAAACCTTCTTGTCGACAATGTGTTTCTTGCCGCCGCGAGTCTGCATCTCCTGCTCAGTAGGAATAAGGATTTGGAAGATATCGTAGTCCCAGAGACCTTCAACCTGCGCTCGGCGAGTGAGAACGTCGCGAACCTTGTTCTCATGTCCTGCGATCGTGTGGACCGCATACCATGCCTTAGGCATTCTTTAACCTACCGTCCCTTTGGTGATGAACGAGATGATCAGATGAAAGAGCTCGCCCAACACCGATAGAATGATGACAAGGCCCGTGCAAACAACAAGCACAACGCCCGTAAGACGGTTCGTCTCTGGCTTGGTGGGCCAGGTAACTTTTTTCATCTCCCGGATCACGTCCTGGAAGAAACTCTTGAGTCCGCGACGCAACTTAGGCGTGGGAAGACTCGATGCAGGTCTGGGCCTATTTGGCTCGTCCGATCCGGATGCTACTGTAAACATGTACGTCCAATCCTCGCTGCAAGCAGGGGGATTTCTCATAATACCTTCGGAAGAGGCGGTTCGTTACGAGCGGCTGCGCGTATCCTATTAAGGAGTGTGTGCTCTGCCACCCCGGCTCTCGCACCACCGTAGGTTCAATCAATGGACGACATTCGACGCCAGGACAATCAGCTCTTTGTCCGTGAACTGACGAACCCTTGGCGTCTCGTGCTCACCGGCTCAGCCGCAATGATTCTTTACTTTATTGCGGTCAATAACTTCAAAGTCGGCATTTTCGGGGTTCTGATCGTCCTCTTCATCTCGATCATGACTGCATGGAAGGATTCGGTCGAAAAGAGATTCATCAACAAGAGGATGAAGGCGCTGTGGGACGGCTGCCAAGATCGAATGATCCGTTTCGAGGAGGTCCTGAAAAAAACCCGCAAGGAGAAGATTGCGGACTTCAACGAAATGCCAACAACGATTCGAGGCGTCTCTCAGTCGATCTACCTCGCCCTTAGGCGAGCCGATTTGATCTCGCACGAGGTGATGTTGTCCGAGCGTGACCTCATGGCCCAGCCTCCGGTCTGGAAACCGGCAACGCCCGACGCCCAGTCGCAGGAGCTCTACCGCATCGCCGACAAAAACATAGCCGAATATCGGCAGCAGTTCGCGGGCGTGATGGCGGGCGTTCAGAGGACAGAGGCGCAAAGCGCCGTGTTTATGACCACGCTCGATACCCTTCGAATGAAGATGATCGGCTACCGTCTCGTGGGCCGCAAACCGGAACTGGGATCGACCGACTTCTTAGAGGCATTGGCGGAAGCGCGCGCACAGTTGCAGTCAATCGACACCGCACTTGAAGAGTTGGACCTCGGGCATTATCCGAAGACCATCTCGGTAGTTCCGCCGCCGCCCCTGCCAGAAGATGTGCGCTTGAAGATCGAGCAAGGCGGTTAGCCTTTTGCAACGACCGCCGACCGATGCTTCACCGCCGCTCTAACCAGTCCCACAAACAAAGGATGCGGGCGATTGGGTCTTGACTTGAACTCCGGGTGCGCCTGTGTCGCGATGAAGAAGGGGTGGCTGGGAACCTCGATCATTTCCACCAGCCGATAGTCTGGCGAGACGCCCGAGATGAGCATTCCTCTCGCCTGCAGCAGCTCCCGGTAGTCATTGTTGACCTCATAGCGATGGCGATGGCGTTCGGAGATGCGATTGTTCTCGTAGAGCTGGTGGGCAAGCGTCCCGTTTACCAAATTGCAGTCCCAACTTCCAAGGCGCATGGAGGCGCCCTTATCCGCGACATGCCTTTGCTCGGGAAGCAGGTGGATCACCGGGTAAGGAGGATTCTCCTGCATCTCTTCCGAATTCGCACCCGCCAAATTACAGACGTTCCGGGCGTACTCGATCACCGCCATTTGAAGCCCGAGACAGATGCCCAGGAACGGGAGCCCTTTCTCACGGGCGTACTGAATGGCCTCTACTTTGCCTTCGATGCCGCGGGCACCAAACCCGGGCGCCACCACCAGCGCATCCACATCGTCAAGGAATTCCGAAGGAGCCTTCCCGTTTTCCAGGCTGTCGCTCTCGATCCACTTGATCTCCACTTCGCTATCGTTAGGGATCCCCGCGTGGGTGAGGGCTTCCGCGATGGACTTATAAGCATCCCCGTTGGAGGTGTACTTCCCCACCACCGCCACTCGCGTCGTGTTGCGTGGATTCTTGAGGATATCTACCAGCCCCTGCCACTCCTGAAGCTGAACCTCGCGTTTTTCGAGACCAAGGCGGGAAACTACATATTCACCTAGCCCCGCACGCTCGTATTCAAGCGGGACCTCGTAGATCGTATCGAGCGTTTTTGACTCGATGACTGCCTTGGGCTCCACGCCGCAAAAGAGAGAAATCTTTTCGCGCACGTCGTGCGACAGCGGCACATCGGAGCGGCACACCAGCACGTCCGGCGCGATGCCGATTTGGCGGAGTTGCATGACGCTGTGCTGAGTTGGTTTTGTCTTAACTTCTTGCCAGGGGCCGACCGTGGGGATCAGGGTTACATGAACGTAAAGCACATTCTCCGGGCCAACATCGGTCCGCATTTGCCGAATGGCTTCGAGGAAGGGGAGCGACTCGATATCGCCTACCGTGCCGCCGATCTCCGCGATCACGACATCGGCTTCCTGCTCGACGGCCAGTTCCCGAATGCCTCTCTTGATCTCATTCGTGACATGGGGGATGACCTGAACGGTCGCTCCCAGGTAATCGCCTCTCCGCTCCGCACTAATGACCCGGCTATAGACCTTGCCGGTAGTGACCGAGCTGCTGGCGCTGCAGGCCACGTCCATAAATCGCTCGTAGTGACCCAAATCCAGGTCCGTCTCGGCACCATCTTCAGTCACGAAAACCTCGCCGTGCTGATAAGGATTCATCGTGCCGGCATCGACGTTGATGTAGGGATCTAGCTTAAGCGGGGCGACCGTAAAGCCGCGGTTTCTCAGTAGCCTTCCCAAGCTGGCAGTGGTGATGCCTTTGCCAATCGAGCTTACGACGCCGCCAGTTACGAAGATGTATTTTGCCATTCTGCCCCGCCTTGCCTAAGGGTACTGAGGGTTCAGGTTCGAGGGATCTCAAAGCCAAGCGCTCAGCGCCCAATGCTCCCCGTCAGACACAGCACGGCCCTGTGAAGTGCGCCTCGGGGGTTTTGAAGATTATACTGCCGCTCCGCCGGGAATGGAGCGAGAATTTCGCATAGTTACCGCTGAGGTTGAGCGTCACGCCTTCATTGCTGAGTCGGGCGCCCGACATTCTCACCACATTGCCTAGGACTCGTGCAACCAATCGGTCTAGAGGGTGTAATAGAAGGCCAGCGTGAGTGTTGCCCAGATACAAAATTTAACCGTCCGCTATGGCAGCTTCACGGCGCTAAGCGGGTTCTCCTGTGAAATCCCTGAAGGATGCACGGGACTGCTCGGCCCGAACGGAGCTGGCAAAACGACCCTCCTCAAGGCGTTGCTGGGTTTCGTGAAGCCAACTGAAGGCAAGGCAACCGTTCTAGGACTCGACATCCAAACACAGGGCAAGGAGATCCGGCAGCGGATCGGATTGATGCCCGAGCAGGATTGCCATATCCCTGGAATGACCGCCGTAAAGTTCGTGTCGTACGCCGGTGAGCTAGCGGGAATGCCTGCCGACCAAGCCCTACGACGTTCGCACGAGGTTCTTGAATACTGCGGCCTCGGAGAAGCCCGTTATCGCAACGTCGAGACCTATTCGACAGGCATGAAGCAGCGGATCAAGCTTGCACAGGCGTTGGTACACGGTCCAAAGCTGCTCCTGCTCGACGAACCCACCAATGGCCTCGACCCTGCGGGTCGAGAGGACATGCTCGAGCTGGTTCGATCGGTGTCTCACGGCAAGGGAGTCAATGTATTGGTTTCCTCGCATTTGCTTCCCGACATCGAGCGCGTGTGCGACCGCATCATGGTTGTCATGAAGGGTGAGCTGCGAGCCGAGGGATCGATTAAGGATCTGAAGCGCTTAGAAGGGCATCCGGTAGATGTGGAGTTACGCGATCCTTCGCCGGCCTTTGCCGAGGCCCTGGTGCTGAAAGGCGCCAACGTGGAGCCCGCTAAGGCGACGCTTTACCGGGTACAGGCACCCGGAACACCCGACAACGTGGCCGCGATGGTTTTGCAGACAGCCAAGGAAACAGGAGCGCAGGTCCGCGGCTTCGCGCTTGCGCAACGTTCGCTCGAAGAAGCATTCTTGGAGGTCTTGAGAAGCTGATGGCATCCCCTATTGCAGACCTAACCTATCGAAATTACGATGGCCCTCTCGAGCCTCCACTCTATCGGTGGTGGGCGATTGCCAAGGCGTCGATGCAGCTCTCGCTCAAGAAGAAAGGGCTGTGGTGGCTTGCGGCGGGCGGGGCGTTCTGGTACCTGTTCATGCTCGCAATGCTGTACGTGATGGACATGCTGTCCCAGAACGTCCCACTCGGACAGAAAAATCCGTTCCTGCAGCAGATCATCTGGAAGGACCAGTTCCTCAACGCCTTTTCTGTTGCTCAGTTGTCCCTGTTCATCATTGCCCTCCTCATCGGAGTCGGGGCGATTGCGAACGACAATCGCGCCAATGCCTTGCTCGTCTACCTGAGCAAACCGGTCAGCCGATTGGATTACTTGATCGGTAAGTGGCTCGGCATCTTTATCCCGATCACCGTGATCGTCGCCGTGCCCACGTTTGTCTTCTTTGCCTACTGTGCGATGAGCTACCGCGACTACGGCTTCCTTACAGAAGACCCCAGGCTGCCCTTCAAGCTCTTGTTAATGGTTCTCGTCCCGGGCGTGTTTCATGCGAGCGTATCGCTCGGGATCAGCGCCTTGTTCAACCAGGGAAGACTCGCCGGAGCAACGTACGCGGGCCTCTACTTCATGACTCTCTTTTTCACGAAGGCAATGCAGGTCGTCCACTGGGCGTCCAGCGAAGATGGAGGCAAGGCTCCGGCGATTGTGAAGACCCTCTTTTATTGCTCTATCGACGGGATCCAGATCGCGCTGGCAAAGATCATTTTGGGAACCGATGGCACCGCGCTCTTCCCTCAGGCGGGCGGCTCCCGCGGCGGACCGCCGATTCCGTCCATCCCTGCCCCCAGCCCGACCCTTTTCTTCGGCATTTTCTTCGGAATTTGCTTCCTCTCACTCCTCATCGCTTGGACGCGAATTCGAGCCGTGGAGGTGATCGGTTGATCAATCTGGAAAACGTTTCTCGCTGGTATGGCCAAGTGATCGGCTTAAACGATGTCTCCTGCCAAATAGGGCCCGGGCTAACCGCCTTGCTCGGAATGAACGGAGCGGGAAAGAGCACCCTCATGCGGCTGATCAGCGGGCAACTCAGGTCGACAACGGGTTCCCTGACCATTTTCGGCATGGAGCCCTTCGGCAATCCGGAAGTCTACCGGCGGCTTGGGTACTGCCCAGAGATCGACAATTTTTACGAGCATTACAGCGGCCGCGAGTTCGTCAAGTTTCTCGGTCGCCTCGACGGTCTATCCAAATCTCAATCGGCAATCAGAACCGAAGAAGTTCTGCAGATGGTCGGCATGGCCGACCGGGCCGATAAGAAGATTGCGGGATACTCGAAGGGTATGCGCCAGCGGATCAAGCTCGCGCAAGCGATGATCCACGATCCGGAAATCATCCTGCTGGACGAGCCACTCAACGGCTTGGATCCGATTGGCAGGCGAGAGTTCATCGACATCCTCGCGCATTTGGCCGAGCAAGGGAAAACGATTCTCGTCAGCTCGCACATCCTCTTTGAAGTCGAGCAGATGACCCGATCGATCCTGCTGTTGCATCGGGGCCGTTTGATGGCCTCGGGCGATCTACGAGTCATTCGTTCGCTCATCGACAAGCACCCGCACCAGGTAAGGATCGAGACGGAGGAGCCCCGACGCGCGGCCGTTCTTCTGGCCGGATTACCCAACGTGGTCAGCATGCGCTTCGACCGCGGAGGCAACGCGCTCCAACTCGAGGTGCGCGAGCCGGACGAGTTTTACGACAAATTGGCGGACATCGTTCTGCAGGACGGGCTAAAAGTGACCGGATTCACCAGCCCGGACAACAACCTCGAATCCGTGTTCAAGTATTTGGTGGGCAGCTAGTGGAACAGGCAATTTTTGGACAGGCGATTCGGGAATATCTGCGCCCCAAGCGCGTGCTTCCATGGCTCCTTCTTGGCGGCGTGTGTGCGCTTCTGGCGTATTTCTGGCGCTCACTACAGCCCGGCAGCCAGCCTGTGGACCAATACGCGAACGTTTCGTCGATGTTGGTGTTTCGCATCGTGGCCCTCGCGTCCGCAATCTTTACTACCGCGATTATCAGTCAAGAGGTCGAGCAACGCACGATCGTTTATCTGCTCACGCGCCCAGTACCCCGCTGGAAACTGCTGCTCATTCGCTATTCAGCATCCGTGCTGGTGGTGGGCATTCTCGGCATCGTGGGTGCGCTCTTGACTTCTTGGGGAGCGTATCGAGGCTTCGCACCTAACCCATTGCTAGGCAAGGATTTGCAGGCGTTAATGATGGGAGCATTTGCTTACGGCGCACTGTTTCTCTTCGTCAGCTTGCTCTTTAACCGGGCCATGCTCGTATGCCTTCTCTTCGCCTTCGGCTGGGAGACGTCGGTCCCCAACATGCCAGGCTCGATGAACAGCCTGTCGATCCTTACCTACATGCAGGCCATCGCGGAGCATCCATCGGCTCAGGATCAGAGCAAACTCATGGGCATCGCCGCTGGAGCACTAGGCAACAATGCGATCTCCGCCGACAAGGCATGGGGAGTCCTTGTCGGATTAACCGTCGTCATGCTTGCCCTTTCCGCCTGGTGGTTCACGCACTTCGAGTACGTGCCTAGAGAAGACGCGGAGTAAGCGGTGCGGCTATCGTTGCCGCACCGTAACAACCGACCGCATCGGAACCGACACCTTTAACGTTCCCGCCGCGCTCACCTTTGCCGAAAGCACACGACTACCTTCGCTACGGTCGTCTTCCACGATCTCGACGTCCGCATTGGGAATCAAACCCTTGAGGGTCGCTTGACCCGCGCCTTCAGAGTTAATTAACAGGACTCCGAAACGTTTTCCAATGGTCGCAATTGACTGAAGCCCAGCCTTCGAAATCTTGCCCGTGACGACCTTCGAACCCGGAGCGAAAACGTTTTCCATTTGTTTCATCACCTGGAACACTGGGTAGGGTTTGAGCCCATTCTTGTCAACGAGCGGATAGTTGTCTTGATACGTCCAATAATCCATCAGCACAGAACCCGTCAGACGAATCGTCCGCTCGTAGGCCATGGCTAGTCGTAGTGCATTCTCCCAATCCCCCCAGGGCTCCTTTGCTTGCCAGAGTTGAGCGTCGTGTCCGGCCTCAAGGCACCATACAGCCTTGTTGTACTTTTTGCCTAAGTTTCCAATGCCGGTGTACGCTTGATCGGATGCGCTGAGGGCATCCCAGTTGTGAAAGGCGATCGGCCCCAGATATCGGGCAATGCTCGCGTCTTCCAGGAGGGGCGTCGCGTAGGAAACGAAGGCCGATCCATTGGCCGTGTCGCCCACCAAGAATTTGGTGGGCAGCTTCTTCGCTTTGAATACCGGCCCCGCTTGGCGGATGAAGTCTGCCATCTCTTGGGGAGTGAATTTGAAGTTGATGCCGTAGTCCGGCTCGTTAAACGAAAAGTAGTCGACCTTGACGCTGTATTTGTCTCGCGCCGTGACTAGATACTGGGCCACTGCCTCGATGCAGGCGGCATATTTGTCGCGAGGCAAGGTTCTGCCACTTTGCTCCGGATTGCCTCCAATCATCCACTGTGGCCCCTCCCATACGGACACCACCGTGGGAATCTTGCGCTTCGCCATGATCTGCAGCGCTTCCAGTGAAGCTTTCGCCTGCGCTTCGTCCTTGTACACACCCGGCGCAGGGTTCCAGTTGTTCAGCGGCAAGCCAATGCGGGCATGGACCACATTGAGATGCTTGAGAGCGTATTCGCCCACCGCATCCATAGCCTCTGTCGATCCGTACCGGGGCTGGCAGAAGTTGCCGCCAAACCCGACCATCGTCTGCTTCGTGTCTGCGAAGTTGAAGACCACATCGACGTCCCCCAAAGGACTCTGAGAGATCGCGTATTCGACGAGCTGATCGAGCGTCTTCGTCTTGCCAAAACTGACGACATCCACCTTGCCGATATCAAGAGTCTGCGGGCCAAACGCCACCCTCAGCGAGGCCATCGCTTCGCCAGGCTTATAGAGCTGCGCGCTCCTAAAGGGAACTAAGAATCTTCGCCATTCGGCCCCAACTGAGAGCCCGCGAGTGACGGATTTCGTCCAGGGATCGGTCGACTTTTCAAACAAAAATTCGGCTTGCCCGGGGCCCTTGAGCCAAACCGATGCCAGGAGCGTATCACCCTGCTCGACCGTCGTCACATTCGGCAACGTTAGCTGGGTGATATTGGTCTCGTTCGATGCATCCTTGACTCGGATCCTGAGTGCTTTTGAGAACGACTGACCGACCACGTCAACCACACTAGCCGTCGAATTGGTTCGTTCGAGTCCAGCGACTGGGGTGTTGAGGTGGACATCCGTCGCGAGGATCGTGGTGCCGCCGGAGAGGGTCTGCAAGGCGAAGAGCGCAAGCACTGTCATTCGGGCAATGTACCTCGTTGTCGAGCACCTGCTTTCAGTTCACGCGGCACCAAGTTTCGGTCGATCACGACCACGCTGCCGTGCCGAGCCCCCTTGGGAAACGAGATTCGATCGCTGATGTCGGTCCAATGGGCCAGGTCCGTCGATTCCACAGCCCCCCACTTGCCCTCGGTATAGCGATCGAAGTAAACGCGGGTTTTCGAACCCACTTTGACCGCACTTGGACCCTCCGCCCAGTAGTTTCCGGTGACTTTAGGGGAGGCGATCGTGAAGGGACCGAAAGCAGCCGGGGCGGTTGCCGTGAACAGGTGTTTCTTGGCCACCGGAGCCTTCGTCTCATCCTTCGCAATCATCAGCCAGCCGTGCTCTTGGCGCAGAAGAGTCGCATCGATGACATTTACGCCAGGATTCCAAAGTAGCCGAGTGGGCTCATAGGTTTTGAAGTCCTTAGTGGTGGTGAAGTAGAAGCGGTGATTCAGCGGCTTCTTGTCTGGGCTCAAATCGCCTCCCGAATGCGCTGTGTCGAGAAACCGATCGGTGAGCGTAGAGGACCACACGATCAGAAACCGTCGGAAACTAGGATCGTAAACGATCTCGGGAGCCCACGCGTTGATCGCCGTGGGAAACGCCCCCATTACCGGCACTTCCTGCTGCTCGGACCAGTTCACCAGGTCCTCAGAGTGGGCAATACCAATTGAGCGGTCCCACCAGCCCGTCGTCCAAACCATATGCCACATGCCATCAGGCCCCCGGGCAAGAGAAGGATCGCGCATGAGTTTGTCTTTCCCAATCGTCGGCTTGAGAATGGCTTGATCGAACAACGGTCGAAATTGGTAACCATCTTCACTAACCGCCAGATAGGCGCCCCCGTCTCCGTTCCCGAGAAAGTAGGTGGCCAAAAAAACGGTCTGCGCGATCACAGTTCGATTGTGAAGCCTTAGTGGCGAATGCCGAACAGGAAGTACGACAGACAAAGCAGGCCCAGGATCGCGGTGCCGAGGTTGATCTCCTTGTGACGCCCTGAAACAAGCTTCATGAGAGGGTAAAGCACCAAACCGGCAGTCAGTCCGTTCGCAATGTTATACGTAAAAACCATCATAACGATGGTGGCGAACGCCGGCACCAGCTCGGTCATGTCATCGAAGTCGATGTGCCGCACCGAAGAAAGCATCAAGAGTCCGACCAAAATCAAGGCGGGCCCGTATGCGTAACCGAGACCCTGCAGCGGCTCGACAAGCGGGATAAAGAAGAGCGAAACAAGGAACAGGAGACCCACCACCAACGCGGCCAATCCCGTCTTGGCTCCTTCCTTTATGCCAGTTGCCGATTCGATGTATGCCCCCGAAGTCGAGGTTCCCACCAGGCCCGCAAACATGCAAGTAACGGCATCGACAAGCATCGGTTTCTGCACATCTGGAAAGTCGCCGTTCTTGTCCAGCAGATTCGCCGCCGAGCCAAGCCCGACGAGCGTTCCGGTCGTATCTAGGAACGCCATGACCAGGAGCGTGAGGATGACGGGAGCGAGCGCCAGAGACCAAATGCTGCTAAGGTCGAGTTGCAAAGCGAGCGGGGCAAGGCTGTAATCCCCGACAAAGGGCATGGCCATCACACTCTTCGGAGCAGCAGCGTGCCCGAGAGCAAGTCCTGCCAGCCCCGTCAAGAACATCCCAATCAAAATAGCTCCCCTGACTTTGCGCTGCATCAGCACGGCCATGATCAGGAAGCCCGCGATACCCAGCAGCACCTTTGGATCATCGAAGTGGCCGATCTTAACGGGAACTGCCGGATTGGTCACGAACCCTAAACTTTGCCCCAACGCATCCACCGGCATACCCTCGACTCCGCTTACGACGATGCCCGTGGTGTAGAGCCCAATGAAGGCGAGGAACAGGCCGATGCCCACCGCGAAGGAATGCTTAAGACTCGCCGAAATCGAATTGGCCAACCAATGACGAACGTCGAAAAGGGTGAGCAAGAAGAAGAGGACGCCTGCGACGAACACCGTTCCAAGGCGCATCTGCCAAGTAACGGTGATCGCGAGCGTACTGAGCCCATAGGCGATAAAAGCATTCTCCCCCATGTACGGCGCGACCGCAAAAGGTCGGTTCGCCAAGAACGCCATGAGAATGCAGCCGAAGGCAGCCGTTAAAATGGTCGCCACCGTGCTAGGGCCGACCGGGATGCCCGCTGCGCTCAGAATCGCCGGGTTGATGACAATGATGTACGCCATCGTTGCGAACGTGGTGAGACCACCCAGCATCTCGATGCGAAGGCTGGAGCCAAGTTGCTTTAGCTTAAACAGCCTTTCAAGCATTCTAATTGCAGGACGAGCCAGCCCAGGAATACGAACCTAACTTTCGGGCTCGCGATCGAGCCACGCCTGGACCAGCGGGGGTATGGAGATCGCCTTTCGCTCGGAACCCATGAGGACGTGCCACGTGTAGCCGGTGGTCGTGACCTTCGCGGTGCTCTCATTCACCACCTCATAGTCGAAGCGCATACTGGCCCGCTTGGTTTCGCTTAACCAAATCCGGACGGTGATCCAGTCGTCGTATTTGACTTCGCCGCGGTAATTCAGATGCGCCTCCACGGCAGGGAGAAAATAGCCTTCTTCCTCCATTTGCTTGTACGTAAAGCCGCGAGCGCGGCACCAGGCTCCACGGGCTTGTTCAAACCAGAACAAGTAATTCGCGTAATAGGCGTGACCCATCTGGTCCGTCTCCCCATAGCGAACCCGAATGCGCTCTTCGGTTATGGCGGGCATATGGGATTTTGGCTCGTTGGTGTGTTGAAGTGTTGGGTGGTGATTCGGCATTTTTGACGAGATCGTTGCGCTCTTCAAAGACTAGCCAACACCCCAACATCCCTCACTTCCGCAGAAAGTACGTAACAATCCCATCCATCTCGTTCATAAACTGGGTGTAGTCCACGGCTTTCCGCACATAGCGGGACACGTTGAGCAAGGAGGCGCTTATGACATCGGAAGGCTCATCTGAGCTGGTGAGCATCACCACGGGCAAGCCTTCCGTATGAGGGGCGCGACGGATGGCGCGAAGCACGTCGATGCCGCTCACCTTCGGCAGCTTGATGTCCAAAAGCACCAGCGCGGGAAGGACTGGCAAAGGGCTGCAAGGCTCGCTAAGCCCCAGGACTTCCAGAGCCTCCGCTCCGTCGCGGGCGATCTGGATCTCGAGGGCGACTGGTGCCTTCTTGAGAGCGCGCAGAGTTAGCAACTCGTCATCAGGGTTGTCTTCTACCAGCAGCACCTTCGAAGGCTTCATGCATCTAGCTTAATTCACCTTGGTATCACTTGAGGGCCCACGTCCTGAAAACTGCGATGGAATCCGCTTGAGATGAGGGGGCGAGAGGCCAAATTCTGTCTCGATAATAGCTATTGCAATAGTTTTGACACTCAAATACCCGGGATAATCCACCCTTGCCTTCTTCATCACAACATCTTAAATGCACTGCTGTTAGGTGCACCAGGTGATGGACAATGCTTTTGCTATGAGCGATTCCGAAATCAATGAGGCAGGCATATTCGTCGCTGTCTTCCTTTCCCTGGTTGCCACTATCGGTGCCTTTTTCACGAGCGGCCGGATGATCAATGACCTCGATTGGCTCTGGATCGGCATCTTTGCAACGTCCCTTCTGACTCTCTCGGGCGCAGTCGTGAACTTCGATCTAAAGCGCCTGATCAAGTAAGCCCGCCACGCTAGGCAACGCGAGGCCGTGCCACCGCCAAGAAACGTAAATCGCCCTCCCCGAACCAATCTCCGCCAAAAAGCGTAGAATAGCAATGTAACGGGGGCGAACGGGTTCGACAGAGCTGGTTCGACTATCGGTTGCGAGCCGTGGATTCTCGTTGGCCACGTAAAAAACGAGAAAAAAAGCAAACGCGAACAATAACTTCGCCTACGCAGCCTAATCGCCGCGTGGTCCACCCCTAACGAGCCGGTAGGTGGGGTGCTGGGCCTAACAAAATCCGGATAGCCTCGGGGAGCTTCTGTTCGTAGCAGAACCGGGCGAAATAGAATCGAACTGGATGTCCACTCAGGCGGCCTCGGCAGAGAGTGGCATCGAGAAAAAGTGCAGAGGAGACGCTCGTGGATACTGATGGTGCGACAGTTTTGGAAGGGAGTTCAATTCTCCCCGCCTCCACCAACTTTTTAAGGTCGAAAGAGCTCCGCTCTCTTATTCCGTCGGTGCTGATCCTGGACCTGAGCTTCGGGCAGAAACTTCCATTTCTGAGACCACAAAGTCTGCAAAGGGCCTGATATCCTCCCAATGGACACGCTTTCAAGAGCCTTCATGTATTTGGAACGGGACTCAAGGTGAATGACAGTCCAGTTATAGCCGCCACTCGCCAGCATCGCGTTCATTAGAAAACGCCCAAGCCGACCGTTGCCGTCGTAATAGGGATGGATGAATACGAAAATGAAATGCCATGGTGCCCAACTTCCTTCAGTTGCCTTAGAGCGTCAGCAACCTTCTGATTAGCGGTTTTTGGCGTCGGCATGGGCAGTTTCAATAAGCACGGACGCGTTTTTTTCGTGCACAGTGCGCAATAGATATTGCGGCATGATTTCTTAGAAAAAGATGTCTGGCATTTTCTAGATTTACATGCCGTCCATTTTTAAGACAAAGATGTCGCGCTTTTTCAAGATAAACGTGCAGCGCATTTTCCATCAAAAACTGGTCATCTCTTTTCAGCGTCTCAACTTGAACCTTCGAGGGTATTTGGGAATTTTCCTCGTGTTTGCAATTCCCCCGCTTCCACCAAAATTCTCATAAATCCATCCGGCCCTCGCTACCTGTTGGCGAACTGTTATAATTGCTAGGTTTTAGCCAAGTGGTCCCCCGACTCTCCAGCAAGAGCGTCGTAAATGAAACACCATGTGGAACCGGCTAAAGAATCTTGTCATCATGGACGCTCCTGAGTTTTGGGAGCAGCCGCTTAACGAATTTATGGACGACCAGCTCCTCCTCGCGGACGGTCGAGCGCTGGCCGCGGAAACAGATCGCCGGGTCTTTGCCACCGATCAGCCAGACCGCAGAGGCAAGACAGCGCAAGAACTCCATGAGATGGAAACGCCTCACGTGCCCCTCGTTCCATTTTAGAAGCAGAGTTGTTTCCGTTCCTCTCGCGCAGAGTTCAATGCGTGCCTGCGAAGCGCTAGGGCGTGCCGGGGCTGATCCCTCTATACTCTTGAGGACCGTGCCCGCCGAGGTCATTTCCGCCCTACCGCTCCCTCCCCGCAGCCTCAAAACGAACCTAGCAGAAAGCCCCAACGCCTCGCCCATTGCATGGTGCCGGCTTCCCCTGCCGGGTAAACTAAGCGCGTTCTCCCGATTCCCTCGAAAGCTTCTTCCTGAAGAGCGGCGAGAACAACCAACGATTTGAACTATGGACGTAGCTGAACGCTAACGCCGCCTTAACACCATGGCGGCACCGACGTGCCGAGCTTTGGCTTGCTCGGAAACAACGAGGAGACCACCGCCATGAGAACCGACGACAGAGCACTTGAAGAGCGCCTGCGCTCGCTTGCTCGCATTCAGGACCCTGCCTATGCGAGCGAGTTGCTCGAAGGCGTCCGTCCCGAGGACATTGCCGAGGCCTACACGCGTCTCGACGCCGACGAGCGTCTCGGAGTTCTCAGAGCCCTGGAACCGGAAATCGCCGCCTATGTTCTCATCGAGCTACCAACCGAGACCGCGCGAACGCTCATCAATGAATTGCCCGACGCAACCGTCGCGCACTACCTTGACATCCTGCCGATGGACGACGCGCTCGAGCTTCGAGAGGAGCTAGATCCCGAGCGCTTCGAAGCCCTGCTCCATGTCATCCCAAAGGAAGACGCCCAAGAAATCCGCCGCCTCCTAAGCTATCCGGAAGAGTCTGCCGGCCAGTTTATGACCGAGCGGTTCTTCTCGGTCGCGGCTGAGTACAGCATGCTCGACGTGCTTCAAAAGGTCCGAGAAACGCCGGAGGACGAGTATGAGATGGTCACCTACATCTACGTACTTGACGATCACAAGCACCTGCTCGGTGTCATGAGCCTCAAGCGAGTCATCCGCTCCGCACCGCAACTTCTTGCTGGCGAGGTGATGAACAAGGACGTTCTGGCAGTGCAGGCAACGATGCCGCAAGAAGATGCCGCTCGCGAGGTCGCGCACTACGGCGTCTCCGCAATGCCCGTCATCGACGAGCGCGGTCGAATGGTCGGCATCATCACCGCCGACGACGCCCAAGAAATTCTCGAAGAAGCCGACACCGAAGACGTACTCAAACTCGGCGCGGTCAGCGGTGACGCGGAGCCCTACCTATCACTCGGCGTGCTGAGCCTTGCCTTTCGGCGCCTTCCGTGGCTCCTCATCCTTTTCCTCGCGGAGTTCTTCACCGGCTCGGTCCTTCGGCACTACACCATCGCGTCCAACACAGAAATCACCATCATCGGCCAACTCATGCTCTTCGTGCCGTTGCTGATCGGGGCGGGCGGAAATGCCGGGTCGCAAGTAACCACCACCATTACCCGCGCTTTGGCCCTGGGCGAAGTGAGAATTTCCGACTGGTTCGTCGTCATTCGCCGGGAGTTGGCCGTTGCCCTCCTGATTGGGACGACTCTGGGAATCTTAGGATTTTTGCGGGCCAACCTTCCGGGCATCGGATGGGACATGCCCATGTACCTAAGCCTGATCATCGGCGTTGCCCTACCCGCAATCGTCATATGGGCCGCCGCAGTCGGAAGCCTCTTGCCGCTCGGCGCAAAGCGCCTTGGAATCGACCCGGCAGTGATGAGCGCGCCCTTTATCACCACCTTCGTGGATGCCACCGGGCTGATCATCTACTTCGAAGTCGCGCGGCGGGTGCTTGCCCTTTATGGATTGCCGTTCTAGGGATTGTCGCTCTCCCAGCGGACGCTGCCATCGGCATAAACCACGGCTCGGCCACCCGCTCCTGAGAAAAATCCGAGGGATGTCTTGCCCGGATCCTTACCTCCCAATGGTCCCCCGCCGTAGGTGTAGTTGAAGCCAGCTAGCAATTGCCTGTTCCTCACGTAAGGCATCAGCCTATCCTCCCAGCCTTTGTTCTCGGGGAAGGCATCGTCCGCATCAGCCGCAAAAATTTGGAAGGCTATGCCCACCTGCTTACCCTTGGACATCAGCTCCGCCTTAAGTGCATCCGCCTTGGCCTTAAGAAGCGCTTCCTTCGGTACGTGGATGAGCGCCCGCACCAGGGTAACGCCCTGGCTGATGTACGCGATTGCAAAGCTGGGTTCAGTCGGGTGCAACTCACCCTCGTGAATCACCACTCCCGGCACGCGGACGGAAGCGATGGCGCCTCTGCCAGGAACTTCGAAGCTGGTTGCAAACGAGATCAACCCCTTCTGGGCTCCAACCGCAGCAGGTACGCCGGTTGTTGCCTTTTCTACGGCACCCGTCTGAGGATGCATCGTGTACCAGCCTGCTGGAAGCGCCGTCTCGTCGAGCGGTTGCCCCCGATAGACGCTCCGAAAGTAGAACTTCGAACCATCCGGGCCCCACTGAAAAAGTCCCGTAAGACGCGGCAGAGTCCACTCGGCCGTCTTGCCGCCCTCACCCACAAACTGAATTCGCGCCGGTGCGATCCCGTCCCGGCCAAAGGTTGCGAAAGCCGCTATCGGCTGCGAAGGTGAAACGATCAGTTCGACACCCTCGTCCGCCCGGGCGCTCCAACCTTCTTGGATGTCCCTGAGGCCGTGACCAGCAAGATGGCGGTGCCGCTCGTGCTCGAGCTGACTTCGACAACAAGCGATGAGGATCCTGGCAGCCACCGATAGTCTCCCAGCATTGAAGTGCGAGTATCAATGGCGAGAACCTTTTTGGAGGTCTTCGAAACGGCGCCCCACACGACGATCTCGGTCTGCCCCCTAGCTGCCGCTCCGGGGTAACCTTCCATCAGCAGTGCAGAGATGGTCTGCCCGGACACATGCATGAAGGATCGCTTGACCGCAAGGTGCTTCCCGTCGCTGGACCACAGAAGGGACTGCGCGACTGATCCGCACGCAACCTCGGCCGGTGCCAGCAAAATCGCATCGCGAGCGGTCATAAGAAAGTCTCTGCTTAAGTCGGGCCCCGGTTGCTGAGGGGCTGCCAGAATAAGCAGCGTTAGGGAGAAGAGAGTCATTACTGCATAGACCTTAAAACGGGCACGGAGAATTCACGCCCAGACTCTTACCCGGCAAATTTACCGCTTGTCGTCTTCGTTGCCGCTGCCCTCGAAAAGCTTCCGCAAACGCTCGCGCTCGTCTCTCTCCTGCTCACGCTTCTTGACGTCGTCGTAATACTTTTCGCCATAACGTGCCTGCGCGCGCGTCGCTTGAACTGCCTGCTTGGGCGCGCCAGCATAACTGAGCCCAGGCAATTTATCAAGTCCATAAAAGTAGGCAAGCACGAGCGGAGCGCAAGCAAAGGCGCCGAGTAACGGATATCCGTTACCGTACAGCAAGATCACGATGATAATGTCGACGACGGCGAGCAGCTTTCCAGTCAGCGGAATGAACCCATACAGCATGATCGTCGTGGTCTGATTGCGCGCACACCAAAGCATCGTCACCGCGGATACCGGCAAGAAGGCACCCCCCAACGCAACGCGCGCGTTAAGGAGATTCATCCCTGCCCAAAGAACCAAACCGATCAGGGCCGCCGAAACAAACCAGAAGCCTGCATAGCGTACGCTCCCCATCTCGCGCTCCACAAAGCTGCCCGACATGAAGAGCCACATCATCAAGAAGACGAAAAAGATAAGGCTAAGCCCATCGGTGAAGGGCATCTGCGCCCATGGATAGGTGAGAAACGACCAAGGCCGCTGGTGCGACTCGATGCCGATGAGAAGCTCAGGCAGATTCTTTGCCCTCGTGAACCAGAACAGAAGCGCCACCGCAACCATGGAGGCGATGAGGCCAAGATTGACAGGCGATGCCTGCTTCCTTGCCCAAGACTGAAGATCCGCAATTCCAGACATAGACGACTGCCCCCAATCTACCTGGGACATCTGCATCGCTCGGCGATTCAGCCGTTTCGCCGGAGCCGAATCCGTCGCTTAATGCCTGCGGTGACCCTGCTTGCTAGGCTCACATTCCCGCGAAGATCGCTCACGTACTTGGAAAGTTCCTCGTTCTCACGAGACCTTTCCGTGTAGAGCTGTTCCAACGTCGCAATCCTGCCGATCGCTTTTTCCAAGGCTCGGCCCCGCAAGGTTTCTTGAAACTCCATATCCGCCTGCTGGTCGTGGAAAACTTCCCCAGCCCGGCTACACAGATCGTCGTAGATTGCCTGCACATCGTCTGGAACCTCGAAATACTCGTTCTTATGGTCCAAACCGAATCCGTGCCATAGGTCGGTCCGGACGGTTCTTGCTGCCTCAGCCATATCGAGCGGCGGATCGCCGCCCAGAAATCGAAACACCCTCTGCAACTCCCGCTCGGCATCATAGAAGTAGGAGACATAGTGAGTCACCATGAAGGAACCCGGCTCAAGGTTCGGCATCATGGCAGTGTAATACTGCTTCCAAAGCTCCAGAGACTTCTCTCGCTGCATCTGGCTAAACTTACGCGCCGCAAACGATTGACCCACTTCCAGCGGATGCCGGATGCACACGATGTACTTGGAACCGGGAAGGATCTCCTTCCAAAAGGGCAGGGTGAGACATGTGCGGGGGTCCTTCCAGGCCCAGTTCAGATCGAGCTTGAAGGAATCGGCCAGGGCTTGCGCTTGTGATCGGAGAGGGTCCAGGTCAGCCCTTGTAGTCCAATCGCTACTAGGCAGGGGCGGCTCGTTCCAGGTGCCTCCAAGCACCTTTAGGATTGAATCGTTGATCTCCACAAAGCGCCGATTCTCCCAATACCCAACAGGGTTGTCAGGCGATGCGGGCATTATGTCCGCGGAACGCCCCAATTGGAAACCGCACTCGTGCAGCAACCCCGCGAACATCGAGGTGCCGGAACGATGCATCCCCAGCACGCAAACCGGACTTGCGCTCATGTCGAGACCCCCAGGGTGGCCCGAAGAGAGGAAACTGGAGACGTAGAGTCAGTGAATCGAAAGATAGTGTGCTTAAACCTATCTTTTGGACCAGTGTTCAACTTCAAAAGCAGAGTAGGTCTTTAGACCTACTCTGCTGCCATGGACCTTCTGAATCGACCTATTTTGTCAATTTCGTCAGCCTCCCATCGAACGATCTTCTGGTTCAGATGCGTCTATCCGCCCGATTATCGGCCAGTCGGCACGAGTATCCTCACGTCTGGAGAAACCGAAAATCTACTCCCCGAAGAACCTCGGAACGCGGCCTTAGAGCCGGCCCTCGAGATGGTGTACGAGGAGGGGCCCAATGGAAGCGAAATTTGCTTCTCTGCGCCGGTCGTCCAAAGCGCATATCGGGAAGTAGCGCCTCTTTGAAAGAGCAGTAGGTAGTCACTACCGGACGCAAGAGGCACGCGGCCCTTGTACGCGTAGCCGTTCAGCGTCGAGCTGAGATGCTTGATCTGGCGAAAGGCCAGCTTTTCGGCACCGCGCAACCTAGTCACGCCGAATCGGTGCTCCTTCTCGTTGTTCGGACCGTCCTCCCAGTCATACCAAATGCTCATCGGCACCCCCGCCATCAGATTTGCAAGATACTGCCGAGGCGCAAAGATCCCCTGAAGATTTTCATTCACGCCCGGATACAACTCCGAATAGCCCCACTCACCTGAAATCATCATCACAGATCTCCCCGCGGGCTTGTACTTCCCGATGAGCGCGCGCAGGCGATTCCACTCCGCCAACGCGGTCTCGGGAGCGTTGTGTCTTCTATACGGGTGGACCGTCACCCCGTCGAAGTATTGAAGCAATCCCCCCTCAAAACAGCTCTCCAGAAAGCTCCAATCGAAGTGATTGGTTGCGGGGCCGACGTACCACTCTTGGGGTGCAATACGGCGGATCGTCGAACCCACAGCCATTGCAAGGGAGATATATTCCTGAACATTAACCTTGGGTTGCCAATAATGGTCAAGATTGGGCTCGTTCCACATCTCCCACACCACACCTTGACCCTTGTACCGCTCCACAACCGCCTCGACGTAGCGCAAAAATGCCGCGCGGGCGGCCGAGCTTCTCGGAGGGCCCTCCTCATAGAGCGGATTGCCGTAGTCGAGGATGAACATCGGCCTCATTCCGGCTTGAGACAAGGTCGACATCAAGCTGTCATATCGCGAAAAGTCAAACTCTCCTCTTCGCTTCTCGACTTCCTTCCAGTACAGGTCTTTGCGCGCCCATTTGAAACCCGAATCTCGCAACTGCCTCCCCGTGGCTTCGCCCGTGCGCGTAAAGTGGATATTCACGCCCCACCCTCCCGGAACCGTGAGGCCCGGGAGCGGATACTGCGAGCGATAGCCCTGCACACTGCCGATCAAAAGAGCCGCCACAAGGGATGTCATCAAAGCTTTGACGACAATTTCCTAACCTGGCTCCCAAGGCTTGTGGACCTGCCGAGCGTGGGCAGCACTTGACTTTCTGTAGCTAAACGCACTATATTTAGCCAATGGTAAAAACAGGCGTAATCCTGCTTTCGTTGGTCCTCCTCATCCTTGGCTGTGCGCCCAAAGAGAAGTCCAACAGTGGCAAGATCAACGCCGTCTCGACCGTAGGGATGATTCGAGACGCGATTCTCAACGTGGGCGGTGACCAAGTTGAGGCCGTAGGACTCATGGGCCCGGGAGTGGACCCCCATCTGTACCGAGCCACCGCGGGCGACGTTCAGAAACTGGAGCGTGCCGACATCATCTTCTATGGCGGTCTCGAGCTTGAGGGCCGAATGACCGACGTTTTTGTGAAAATGGCCAGTCGAGGCACTCCCACTTACCCCGTGAGCGAAGGAGTTCCCCGTACCCAGCTCCGCGAACCACCGGAGTTTCAAGGGAAATTCGATCCCCACATCTGGTTCGACGTGACGCTGTGGAAGCATGCGATCGAGGCCGTGCGGGATGGGCTAACCAAGCTACGCCCAGCGTCGGCAGAGACGTTCAAAGCCAACGCCGACAAGTATTTGGCCGAACTGGACGAACTTCACACTTACGTAAAGGCCGAGACCGGCAAAGTGCCCCAAGCCCAGCGAGTCCTGATCACCGCGCATGACGCCTTTGGCTACTTCGGGAAACAATACGGCTTTGAGGTCATTGGCATCCAAGGCACCAGCACGGCGACCGAGGCCGGAGCCGGAGCACTCAGATCCATCGCGGACACGATCGCAAAGCGAAAAGTGAAGGCCATATTCGTGGAGAGCAGCGTTCCCCGCTCAACCATCGAAGCGCTGCAAAAAGCGGTGCAGTCGAGAGGCTGGCAGGTCGCCATCGGCGGTCAGCTCTTTTCGGACGCCATGGGAAAAGATGGCACCCCGGAAGGCACCTACGTGGGAATGGTTCGTCACAACGTCGACACCATCGTCAAGGCTCTGAAGTGAATCCGCAGCCCGCCACTATGCCTGCCGTCTACGTGCGCGATCTGACGGTCGCCTATGAGGAAAAGCCGGTGCTCTGGGATCTGGATCTGGACATCCCAACCGCCTCGCTCACCGCCATCGTCGGCCCCAACGGGGCAGGAAAAAGCACCCTGATCAAGACGATCCTTGGTTTGGTTCCCGCAGCCGCCGGCACGATCCGCATCTTCGGCGAACCCTACGGTCGGAATCGCAAAGCTGTTGGTTACGTCCCTCAGAGAGGAAGCGTCGATTGGGACTTCCCCACCGATGCCCTCGATGTCGTCATGATGGGTCTATACGGGAAGCTGGGCTGGATTCGCCGGCCCTCCAGGCGAGAAAGAGACGTCGCCCTCAATTGTCTAGAACAGGTCGGCATGTCCGATTTCGCCAAACGCCAGATCAGCCAGCTCTCGGGGGGGCAGCAGCAAAGGGTCTTTCTTGCACGAGCGCTAGCGCAGGACGCAAGGCTGTACTTTATGGATGAGCCCTTCGCGGGAGTCGACGCGACGACAGAGATCGCAATTGTAGGCATTCTCAAAACTCTGCGCGACGCGGGCAAGACTGTGGTCGTCGTGCATCACGACCTGGAAACGGTCCCCGATTACTTTGACCGGGTCGCGCTTCTCAATGTAAAGCTCATCGCCACGGGACCCATCGCAGAGGCGTTCAGCAGGGACAACCTTCAGAAAACCTACGGCGGCAAGGTCGCATTCTTGGATCGATGAGCATCTTTCACGACCTGATCTACGACTACACCCTGCGCAACGTAGCGCTCGGATCGGCCGTGCTCGGAATCGTCAGCGGAGTTCTCGGATGCTTCGCAGTGCTCCGTCGGCAAGGGTTGATGGGGGATGCCCTCTCCCACGCGGCGCTCCCCGGCGTCTGCCTTGCCTACATGCTCACCGGCTCAAAGACACCCGTCACGCTCATGCTCGGTGCTGCAGCGGCGGGCTGGATTGGCATGTTGATCATCCTGCAGATCACGCGCCGAACTCGAATCGATCCCGGCTCTGCCCTGGGCATCATTCTGACCGTCTTCTTCGGTCTGGGAGTCGTGCTACTGACGGTGATTCAAAAGGGCAACGATGCGAATCAGGCTGGCCTCGACAAATTTTTGTTTGGGCAGGCGGCTGCTTTGGTCGAGAGCCAAGTCGTCACCATGGCTGTCATCGGTGGCATCGCACTTCTGATCGTGACCGCACTTTACAAAGAGTTTAAGCTGCTCGCCTTCGACGCCGAATTCGCAGGCACTCTGGGCCTCAGAACCCATGCTCTGGGGACGCTCCTCACAGGTTTATTGGTCGTCGCGATCGTCATCGGGCTGAACACCGTGGGCGTTATTCTCATGTCTGCGATGCTCGTCGCCCCCGCTTCCGCTGCCCGGCAGTGGACCAACTCGCTCTCGCACATGATCTTATACTCCGCTCTCATCGGAGCCCTTTCTGGGCTAGTGGGAGCCGTACTAAGCGTGGTTGAGACGGGCGTCCCCACAGGGCCCGTAATCGTGCTTTGCCTGGCCGCAGCCGTAATCTTCTCGCTGCTGTTCGGATCCGCGCAGGGCATCGCCTGGGACTGGGTGCGGCGGCTCAAGAGGCGCAACGGCATGAAGGAGACCACCACTTGAGCACCTTTGCGCAAGTCGCATTGGTAGCGGTTGCCGCAGGGCTGTCTTGCGCCCTCGCCGGAGTTTTCCTCGTGCTTAGGCGCATGGCCATGATGGCCGACGCCATCAGCCATGCGATCCTTCCCGGCATCGTTGGTGGCTATGTGCTGGCAAAGGGGCCCAATATATTCCTGGGCTTTATCGGGGCTACGCTTGCAGGGCTTCTGACGGTCTTTTTGGTAGAAGCTTTGACCAAAAGCAAGCGAGTCAAGCAAGATTCTGCGATCGGCCTCGTGTTCCCTGCCTTGTTTGCCCTTGGCGTGCTTGTGGTGTCAAAGTTCTTCGCAAACGTTCACATCGACACCGATGCCGTGCTGTACGGCGAGATCGCTTTCGCCCCCTTCGACACCTTCTCGATCGGCGGCAGGGATCTGGGCCCGCAATCCCTTTGGGTATTGGGTGGACTAACCCTAGTCAATGCCGCGTTCCTGATCGTGTTCTACAAGGAGCTAAAGCTCTCCACCTTCGATGCCGGTTTAGCCGCCACCCTAGGCTTTCTGCCGGGGTTGCTGCACTACCTGCTGATGGGCATGGTAGCCGTCACGACAGTGGGAGCGTTTAGCGCGGTCGGAGCAATCTTATCGGTAGCGCTTATCATCGTTCCACCGGTGACGGCATCGCTGCTGACAAGGCGCCTGCCCGTACTGATCGGCCTCTCCATGCTGATCGGAACCGGGTCCGCGATGCTCGGTTACCAACTTTCCTCCGCCTGGGATGTGTCGATCAGCGGAATGATTGCCACCACCCTCGGCGCGGTCTTCGGCATCACGCTCATGGCCGCGCCGAAGCAGGGTTTGGTGGCGCAACTCCTCCGAAGGCGGAGTCAACGCACTCAATTTGCCACCGAGATGCTAGTCGTGCACCTCGCCGCTCACGAAGCCACCCCTCAACAAGATCAGGAGAGCACACTGCTGCACCTGGAACAGGAGCTGGGCTGGGAATCGAATCGCGCCGCCCAAATCGTCTCGATCGCAGAGCAGCGAGGACTCGTCGTAAGCCAAGACGGCGCGATGGCTTTGACGGTCGAAGGAAAGGGCCTCGCAAGAGCCGTTTCCGAACGGTAGCGAGCCAAAGCGGATTGCATAGCGCCTCCTGCCCGCTTGCAACCGTATAATGCCCACGTGCGTGGACTGAACGAACAGGTGTTTCGGTCGATCAATGGCTGGCCAGAATCCTTCGCGCCCGTCATGCGCTTCTTCTCCGAAGCGACCAACCTGTTGAGCGTCAAAGTTGCCCTTATCCTCTTACTGGTAGGCATGATCGTGGCCGCGAAAAACTCGCGAAGAGCCGCCATCCAAGCTCTGATCGCTTTCCCGATTGCCAACGAGATCACCGATGTTTTCAAGAGTCAGATCCCACGTCCGAGGCCGTTTCATTTTCAAGAGTTGTCCGACGTGATCCTCAGGAGCGGGTGGTCAGACTCAATGGGCACCGCGTCGGCTCACAGCGCCAATATGGCCGCAGTAGCTTACGTTTTCACCTACCACCTAGGCTGGCGATGGGGGGCACCCTGGATTGCCGTTGCTTTCCTTACGGGGCTCTCCAGAATTTATAATGGAGTGCACTATCCCTATCAAGTGCTTCTGGGCTGGACGTGCGGAATTGCCGCCGCATTCGTAGTCACTTGGACCTGGGACTTCATCCGAACGCAACGCGCACCCGTAGGAGAATTAGATGTCGATCGACTCAAAGATAGCCAAGCCCAGGGTTAACATGCAGCCCCATCAGAAGGCGATCCTCGCTGCGGGCCTGGTTTCGCTCATTCTGTGGGCGATCCCCTACCTTCAACAACTGATGCTCCCGCTTCAGTATCTGAACACACATCTTCACGAGTTCGCGCACGCCATGGCGGGCCAAGCCAGCGGAGGTGACGTGGAGTACATCAAAGTGATGGCCGATGGCAACGGGGTCACACCGATCGGCGGAGGCAGCATCTGGCTCATCGGCCCCGCCGGATACGTTGGAGCGGCGCTCATCGGGGCGGCCATGATTTGGTTCAGCCGCACCGAAAAGACGGCGCAGAACACGTTGCGCGTACTGGCATTCTTCTTGGCTCTCAGCATGCTGCTATGGGTCCGGGGAGACTTTGTGGGGGTCATTTCGGGAATAGGATGGGTGGCCGCTCTTCTCGGAGCGTCCATGTATCTCAAGGGCAACGCGCTGCTATTTGCAGCCCAGTTCGTCGGATTGCAGCAATGCCTCAACTCCATACAAGCCGTTTACACCCTGCTCAATATCAGCGCTTTCTCGGAAATGCATAGCGACGCGAGGGTCATGCAGAACAACACGGGCATTCCCGCCGTGGCATGGGCCCTCGGATGGTGCGCCTTCGCGCTCATCATGGTCATCCTCAGTCTCAGAAGAGCCTGGACGCTGCCTACGTAAGGGCGCTTTACAGCGACCCTGCCTTACGCCGTCAAGGCGAGTACGATCGAATCACGTCGATCGGCTCGCTAAGTTCCATGTGTCCAAGCTCAATCGGTTGCCCATCTTGGAGCAACTTGAACTTGTCGACATCCTTAAGCTGACCCAGGGCAAGCTGCAACGCCTTGATCAGGTTTCCTTCTTGCATGCTGCCGTAGCCGTGCTGCACCATCGCCGCGTTCACATCGATATTGGCAACTTTGTCCTGGATTTCGACCCTGAGCGCGCGGCCCTCGGAAATTCCCAGCGACTTGAACGTTTCCGTGACAAGGTGCGCTTTCAAGTCCACGCCTTGAGGCGCCGGCGAGACATGCGCACCTAGCTTGACCTCTTCGCCGTCCATCGCCGGCACCAGCAGGATCGGTTCCTGGCTCCGGCTATGGCGCGACGGAGTTCGCACCTCACTCGCCGGCTCGGCTGGCCTGCTCACTGCAGGGCGATCCTTTCGAAGATCGTCCGCGACTCGGCCCGCGGCGGGCGTCATTTGCACATAGGCAGCGATCGCTGCAACTCCAACTAGGGCGGCAACCATAGTTACTAAGACTGCTTTCGTGCCGGGTGAGTTGGACTTCTTACGACTCATTGCCTAGAAACACCTTGATTCCCTTGACCACTGCGGCCGCTACCTTCTCTTGAAAATCTTTTGTGATCATTCTCGCTCGATCCGTTGGATGGTTAATAAAGCCCAGTTCCAGCAGCACACCCGGCATCTTAGTTGTATTCCTTAAAACGGAGAAACCGCTCTTATGGATGCGCGAGTCGCTCCAGACGCCGATGTCCGGAAGCCCGTTGACGATGCCAATCTCACGCTGTATGCACTCCGCTAGCAGTCGGCTCATCGGCTGAGCCTTGTGATAGAACGTAATCGTCCCGGTCTGCTTTGCGACGCCTCCCGTCGAGTTGATATGGGTGCTGATAAAGAAGTCAGCGTCGCTGTCGTTCGCGATCTTTGCACGCGGCTCAAGCCCCAGGGTGACATCGGTCTTGCGCGTCATGATGACGGTAGCCCCCTCATCCGCTAATCCTTCCGCAATCAGCTTGCCGATCTTGAGGTTGAGATCCTTCTCTTTGACTCCTCCGGCCGTCGCCCCACCTTGGGTGCCGCCGTGGCCGGGGTCAACGACAATCACTTTTCCATAGAGGCCGCCGCTCAGCTTCGGCTTCAAGACGCTGATTCGGACCGTCGAACCTTCTGTGACAATCTCAGCCGCCATCGGCCGAGAAAACACAAAGCGAAGCACTGTTCCTGTCCCATCGTAGCTGCGCGTGAGCTCGTGGACACTGTCGCTTTCGAGCTTGAAATCCTCTGCTAAAGCCATCGCGATCCCCGGCAGCGTAATCTCAAGAACTTCCGGCTCCGGCCGACGAGCTTGCGCCGGGCCGCTCATCTTGAAGGTGAGCGGAATGCTGAGGAACAATCCTTTGTCGGTTTCTCTATCCAGCCGAATGGGCAGGACGGCCACCGGCCGAACGTCCGGCACGGGGATGTCGATGATAACGGGAGGAGTTCCCGTCGTGCGCCGATCATCTACAACGGGCGGCTCAATTTTTTGCTCCACGAGGCTGGGCAGTTCGAAGTCGAAGCTGTTCACCGCCACGAGCTTTGCCTTACTGATATCAGGCAGCTTTTCCGCCCGAATAACGAGTCGAACCACGTTTGGATGCGGCTGCGAGAGGGCTGCGTTTTCGGATAAGAACTGCTGAGTCTTTGCCCCGAGTCGCGCACCGGCAAACTCGATGACCAATTTATTCTCCTCCGCATCCACGAAGAGGCGGGGCATGACCTTAAATGGAGAAAACAGCTTCACGCGCCCGTCTTGCACCCGGATAGAAGTCAACTCAGAAAAAACTGTGAGGGTGTCGTTCCGACGATCCCAACTCGTCAGCCCCCCGGCTTTCGTTACTGCTGCAGTCAGCGGCAGCGAAAGTCGACCGTTGAAGGTCCTCGTGGGCACCATGAACTCGACGCCTTCCGCCTTGACCATTGCGAGATCCGCCCGCATCGTGACATTCCAGTCCCAGCGCGCGACGTCGTCGATGGGCACGAAGACTTCTTCGCCCACGCGATATCCCCGCGTTGGCGCGGAGTCGTAATGAGTGTAGAGCACGTCGGCAGAACGGACTTGTCCGGACGCTGACGCTGCAAATACCATCCATGGCAGCAGAGTGAGCAGCTTGCGCATATTCCTTGGGCCTTGGGAACAGTGTAACACCAAATTCATTTCTCGGGGGTCTCTCCGGGGTTTAATACATCGGGCGGTTAGCTCAGTGGTAGAGCGCCTCGTTTACACCGAGGTGGCCGTGGGTTCGAGCCCCTCACCGCCCACTGTATTCCACGTTATACGGGTTTCGGACACTCAGATCGTCCAAATTCATACAAAAACCTTCGGATATGTGGAAGTTTTGGCAGAATTGCTAACCTCAGCACCGCATGACTTACTCGCAACAACACACCGACGAGTCCTTCGAACATCTGCGCGGCGAGGAGCATAAGGGCCGTCAATTCCTTCGCTGCTCCTTCCGAGGAGCCGATCTCTCCGAGCTGATGACCACCGCGTGCGAGTTCGTTGAGTGCGACTTCTCTGCCGCGCAGCTAAAAGCATCGACCCACAAATCCTCCTCCTTCCTGAACTGCAACTTCACGCACGCTAACGTCTTCGCCTCACTGTTCGAAAGGTGCCGGGTCATTGGCTCAGACTTTTCAGGTGCCAATTTACAGGACGGCTCCATCAAGGGCGGAGACTGGTCCTACTGCATCCTTCGCCAACAGAAGCTCATCAAGCGAGACCTAAGAGGCATCAAGTTTAAGGGTGCCGACCTCGGCGGCAGCAGCTTCGCTGAGAGCGACCTTCGAGAAGCCAGCCTAGAGTCCGCCGTGCTTCATGCCACCGACTTCACCAAAGCCGACCTACGTGGCACCGACCTCACAGACGCTAATCTCCGTAACGCGGAATTTAAAGGCGCAAGGATGTCCCTCCAGCAGGCGATCCAGTTTGCCGGCAGCTACGGCATCCGAATCGAGTGAGTTAGGCGAACGCAACTTCACGAAGCGTCGGCGCAACGGAATACGATGCCTGAGTCTTCGCTCTGACCTCGTCTTCTGAAACTCCCGGAGCCAGTTCGAGCAAGACCATCCCTTCTTCATTGATCTCAAACACCGCGAGGTCGGTGATCACCAGATCGACGCAGGCTTTACCGGTAAGTGGCAGGCTGCACTCTTTGAGCACCTTGCTTTCACCCGCTTTGTTCGTATGCTCCATCACGACGACCACTCGTTTGACTCCCGCCACCAAGTCCATCGCGCCCCCCATCCCCTTCACCATCTTTCCAGGAATCATCCAGTTCGCAAGATCGCCCTGCTCGCTCACTTCCATCGCTCCAAGAATGGACAAGTCGATGTGCCCCCCGCGAATCATCGCGAAAGAGTCGGCGGATGAAAAATAGCTGGTGCCGGGAATCGCCGTGACCGTCTGCTTTCCCGCGTTGATCAAGTCGGGATCCTCCTCGCCCTCATACGGAAACGGACCCAAACCCAGCATCCCATTCTCGCTCTGCAGCACAACGTCCATCCCCGCAGAGATGTAGTTCGCCACCAGCGTGGGAATCCCGATTCCGAGATTGACATAGAAGCCGTCACGAAGCTCCTGGGCGGCACGCTGCGCGAGTTGGTCGCGGGAAAGAGGCATGGTTGAGGATAGCACGGGTGCCGAAATCTCTACTTCGTCTGCGGGCTAAATCGTGGAAAGCCGAAGCGCCCACTGCTGGTAATACTTCGCTCGGAACTCCCGTCGCGGGAAACCGTGAAAATTGTGCGGTTCTCTCCCTCTCGTTTCGCGTAGACCAAAAGGCTGCCCGTCGGATCCCATGAAGGCTCGTATATCTCGCCTTGCAGGAAGATTTTGCCATCTGCTCCTGCATTGCGCTTGACCGGAAAACTATACAGCGCCTTCCGGGCAATGTTTCCGTCTTCGTAAGGCCCGATGGCCATAATCACGCTCTCGCCCGAAGGATGGATCGCCGGGGAGCCAAAGGCGCTGCCGTTGTCGCCGCTTGCGACCACCGGCGGGCCGGCCGGCTCGGCCTTGGACCAAAAGCCGACAAAGTGCTCGAATGGCTTCGTCACTTTGCCATCCACTTTGAATTCCGCGGGCGGATCCACATGCCACTGAAAGCCGTTGACCGTGTAAATCACACTTCCGTTGGCAGGACTGACATCCAACTCGATCCGCTCACCCGCCGCGACGACCTGTGGCATCTCAAACGTTCCGTCTTCCTTTGGAATCATGTTCTGAAAGAGAAGAATCTCTCCGTCATCCCGGCGCATGATGGCCGCGATTGTGTCGTCATCCCCGCACCATCGCGCGTAGCGAAAGCTGTTGCCAATCTGTCCATACATTGCGGCGAACTGGCTCTGCGCCCCGGCTTCCTCTCCTTCTCCCAAAGGAATTTCTCGACCCGTAGGGGGCAAAACTTGAGTTTGCAATCGCTCGCTCGGGTCAAATTCCATCACGAAGCCGCCTGAGGTCATCAGCATGCTGAGATCGGCGGAGCCCTGCTTCAGCTTAAAGGTGGGATTACTGCGCCCTCGGCTCCCCACGGTGCGGACTTCCGCATCAGGGCGCTGAGGATTCCACCGATAGACATGGAACACGTTATCTGTCCGATCACTGATAAAGAACACGAAGTTGCCGTTGGGAGCCCAAACCACGTCGCGATCCTGCGCCCCATCCTTCCAACCGGCGGATCGGCTGATACTCAGGTCGGGCTTGATCGCAACTGCCTCGCTGCCTTCGCTCTTGTATTCCACTGCCGAAACCCATCCCACCGTGTCGGCTTGTTCCGTCCGGCGCACATCTTTTTGGCGGTTGTACTGAATCGCCATAAGGATGGCGCCGAGCACGAGTACAAGCACAAGCGTTCGGACGACGAGTTTCTGGACGACTTTCGGCTGCTTCTCAGTTGTAAGGGGTCCCATAGGGTGTTCTCTAAATCAAACGCGAACCAGGCTTGAGCCGTGCCCCGTTCGCAAAATCTCTGCCCGACATCCGCTTTTTACCTTCGGGCTGAACTTCCAAAAATTCCAGCGCGCCCTCACGGAAACCCACAACCAGTTGCGGCGCAACTTGAAGAATCTCTCCTGGCGAGCCGGATGCGTCTGATGCTCCCATTCTCGAAATCCGCATCTGGCCGACCACCGTCTTGATCCAGGCACCTGGAGAAGGTGTAAAGGCGCGATAACGGTTGTACTCCGACTTCGCTTCCCGCTCAAAGCTGAGCTCCGCTTCCTCTTTTCGTATTTTCGGCGCATGGCTGGCACTCTCATGGTATTGAGGAACCCGCCGGTAGTCGCCCGCAACGATCGCGGGCATCCATTCTTGAGCCATCTCGGCGGCTAAAACGGCGAGGCGGCTCTGCAGTTGCCCATAGGTCTCATCAGCATCAATCGGTGTCCGGACGATCTCGATAATGTCCCCCGTATCCATGCCCTTGTCCATCTGCATCAGCGTGACGCCGGCCTCCGTATCGCCATCGAGGATGCACCGCTGAATGGGCGCTGCGCCACGGTACCGGGGCAGAATCGAACCATGCAGGTTGATCCCGCCTCTTGTTGCCGAGTCGAGCACGGCCTGCGACAGGATTTGGCCGTACGCGGCGACCACTAGTGCGTCTGCCCCCTCGTCTCGCAGGCGATTCACGACCTCGGGAGCGCGGCTCTTCTCAGGCGTCTCAACCGATAAGCCAAGTTCAAGCGCCGCTTCTTTGACGGGTGAAGACTGGAGCCTCATGCCTCGACCACCGGGCCTATCTGGCTGGCTGACGACCAAACACACATGCGGCGCTAACGCGCGGAGCGCCGGCACCGCGAAGTCCGCAGTGCCAAAGAAGATCAGCTTCAGTTGCCGACTCCCTTAACTTTCTTCGAAGCCTTTCTGGCAATGGCGCTGACCTCGATCTTGAGGGTGGAGATCTTCTTTCGGCGAGCGGTAGAGAGGACTTTAACGATTGCCTTCTTTGTTCGCTTAGGAGCAAGTGCCGCCGAAACGGGCTTTCGATTGCTCACAACCGAAACCGGCTCGACCTTGGGTGCTTTTATCACGAGAGGAAGAGAGAGGACGCTGCCTCTCGCGTAAGCGATGATCGTCGCGTTGCCCTCCGCCACTAGCCGAACGAGCCCGCCCTGGTCGATCCATCCTGCGCCTTGCATCGCCCATATGACCTCGCCCTGGGGAACCTGTCGTCCGTCGAGCGTGAACCTTGCCTCAAATTGCCCACCCCGGTTCAGGTTCGCGGGAACTTCTATCTTTGAGACACCCGGCAATACAGGCTGCACGGGGCCAAAGAACAGAACTGCGTTGCTGACCGGCCGCTCGGCTAGATCACTCGGACGGTTGACCGTAACCCCCAAGAGATGCAAAGTCGAGCTGCCTCCCCCGTCAAAATTCATCGCCTCGATACAGCCCAGCCTCTGCATGATCTCCGCGAGTTCCCGCAGGCTTGCCCCCACGCTTATCGCCTGCCGGCCGTCCACCGTCACAAACCAGATATCGCCTTCGCGCGTTTTTCCCACCGCCGTTCTGGGGTGCCGCGTCTCCGAAAAGGCGGTATTGAATCCCTCTTCCACCGCGCCGATGGCGATTCTGCCATTCCTAATCAAAAAGGGGCCACCGCCGATCGCGTTATCGACCTTGCTCCAGTCGAACCCCCCGGTCTCGATATTCACGAGCACCTTCCGATCCGGCCGGAGAGCCGCCAGGGTCTGCGCCTTGTTGCCGCGTGCAACGATCAAGACTTTCCCCACTGGGACATTCATCCGCTGCGCGTCGGCGATGAGATAGTCGACCGTTCCGTGCAACAGCCCATCTGGCTTGATCGTAGTTTGATCGATCTTGATCAGCGCCATCAGGTTCTCGCCGGACACTTCGACATTTCCGTAGATCGGCGTATAGAGCCCTATCTGGTTCTGGCCGACCGGCTGATTGATAGAGGAAAGTGGCATGGACAACCCGCTCACGTCGGTCGCAGTCGCTCGAAACGTGGGGAGGCCAAAAGCCGTCTCGCTCCCCCATCCAAAGACCGAACGATTACGAAAAGGAGAAGTCACGAGCTCGCCCTCCCGCACCATCAGTCCAATTGGCGCGCCGTGGTCGAAGGAGAAGAAGTCTGCATTGATCGCCGCCAGAGCACCGCTGTCCTTTGCCATGCGCGAAGGCGACAGCCGTCCCTTAACCGTTCCCTCTTCGTTGATCGTGCCCCCCGCGAGTTCAGCAGCGATCTTCAGATTGGGTGCGCCCGGTGTGTATCTTAGGGCATGGATCAGCCGCGGAACCGGTCCCTCGACTTCCATTCGATAGGTAAGGCCGGGAGCCACCGGCTTTTCCCACACCTGGGCAATCGCGCAGGAGGCAACCAAGAAGGTGAGCAGCGTTACTTTTAGGCGCATAGGGTCTCCAAGTATTCGAGGGTGCCCGCATCCGCGTCGAGTCGAGCACGGATACCCAGCGGAAGAGTCAGCATTTGCTTCGCGTGACCCAGCGGAAAATCGGTAACCAGAGGCTTGCCAAGAGGAGCGAGCCGATCCCGCACGATTTCTCTCCAGGATGTTCCTCCGATCCCTGGATCAACCTTTTCATCCGTCCGCGTCATCTCGCCAATCAAAAATCCCTCCGCCTGCTGGGCAAGGCCGCTGTTCAGCAGGTGCGTGAGCATGGCATCGATCCTATGGGGAGCCTCGTCGACATCTTCGATCAAAAGGATCGCGCCCTTCGTCGTGAGGGTATCGGGAGTCCCAATTGTGTCGCAAAGTAGGCACATACATCCGCCAACCACTCTGCCCTCCGCCCGTCCACCTACAACCGTCTCAGCCTTTGGCGCGGCTGCGGGAATCGCAATGTTTCCCTTCAACGCGCCTACAAAGGACTCGAGAACCCAGGGCTCGCGCGGTGTAGACAAGGTAATGCCCATGGGCGCATGGAGCGTCGGAAGCCCGCGTCGATTAAGAGCGATATGCAGCGTCGTCACATCGCTAAACCCCAAAAATAGCTTCCCACTTGCCGCCATTCGATCGAGATCGAGATAGGGAAACAAGCGAGCACACCCATAACCGCCCCTCGTGCAATAGACCGCATGAATAGAAGGATCGTTAAACGCATCCTCCAAGTCCCGCGCACGGTGTTCATCGGAGCCCGCAAGATAGTGATGGTCCTCCAGCGCGTGAGGCATCAGCTTAACCCGATAACCTTCGCTCTCCAGCAGCTCAGTAGCGAAGCGAAGCTTCTCGGATGCGACGGGCGATGCCGGGCTCACAAAGGCCACCGTGTCACCAACCCGCAACGCTCGAGGCTTCATCACCGATATTGTGGCCAAGGGAGTTGCTTCACTGTTTCCGGAAACCCGTGATTTGCTGATTCTGTTGAACGTATCGCCAGTACAGAACACTCTAATGAGAGTCTCCGCGGGTCGGATGCGAAACCGATGAATTTGCCTAGTACACTGGAGATGGTGGATACGCAGGACCAGTTAATCCGAGCGGTACAGGTTGCAACTCGCAAACTCGCGAGTTCAGGCAACTTTGACCTGCTGATGAAGGACGTGCTGGCGATCTGCGTGGAGGCGGTCGGTGCCTCCGGTGGCACGATCTATTTGCACGACGCCGCCATGCAGCGCCTGCAGTTTCAGCATGTGCTGCCCGAAGACATTCGCCCAAAGCTACCCTCGACGGACATCGCCGACGACTTCGGCACCGCAGGGCTCGCTTTCAAGACCCGGAAGACCGTTTGCCGGGATTTCCCCGACAAGCCCGATTCGGAACGCAATCCGTTCGAGCAGGCAACAGGCGTAACGGTCCGCAGCATGGTGGCCACGCCGCTGATGATGGAAGACGAAGAGCCGATCGGCGTCGTCCAGCTTTTGAACAAGAATGAAGGCTGCTTCAGTGACACCGACTGCGCCGTGCTTGACACAGTGGCCGCCGTGGCCACGCTTGCTTATTTCAACTTTCGCCTCACCGAGGAGTCTTCGAGGGCCTCGACGCTGCTTGGAATGGGCAAGGTTGGCCACGACATCGGCAACCTCGCCGCCAGCTTGCATGCGACGCTTAGCTTCAGCGACATGGCGATTCACGGCCTGAAAGAGCACATCGACAAAGCCGCCGCCGACAAGACCACCAACATGTACGTGGACTCCCTCAGCTCGATGTTTTACGAGTTGACTCAGTCAGTCGAGCGCATCGTCGGATATTCGCGGCTGATCTCGGATATGTCTGTAGGTCGAGAGTTGCGGCCCAACAAGAAGGTCGCCCCCCTCGCGGCGACCATCGAAACCGCGGCCGCCTACCTCGCGACGCAGGCCCGGGCAAATCATGTCGGACTTTGCTACGAGATCGACGAGATGGCGCCGCCAACTCTTCACGACGAGCTCTATATCTTCCGCATCGTACAAAACCTCGTCGGAAACGCAATCAAGGCGGTGAAGGAAACCGTGCCCGATGATTGGCAGCCCATTTACACGGAGGACGATGAAGACCCGGCACCTTTCGGGGAGGTCACGGTTCGATATCGCTTTGCCGACGACCTACACATCGTTGAGGTGGAAGATACGGGCCCCGGTATGACCGGAGAAGTTTCCCAGCGCATCCTGCGCGGCACCGCCCGCAGTATGTGGGACAAAGGCAGCGGCTCTGGCTGGGGCATGAAAATCGTTCTCGAGCTAGCCGCCACTCACGACGCGAGAGTAACCATCGACAGCGAGTTGGGAAAAGGCTCGACGTTTCGCGTCAGCATGCCTCACTGCGGTTAATCGAGAATGCCCGGCCACTTGGCCGTAGCTCCCAACGTACGCAGAAAGCCCCGAATTTCAATGAGCGCGCGCTTCGGCGCGTCTTGAGGAACGAAGTTCCCGGTGCCCCAGAGCCGCACAGGGCGGGCGAGTGGGAACTGCCGCTCAAATCTTCCAAGCCCCTCTTCGCCGCTCATCCTGTCGTTCTCACCCCAAAGCAGCAGCATCGGTACGTCCAACAGTTGATCGCTACCTGCCCACAAATCCTCGAACCAATCGCTTGAGCGAATGAGATGGCGTGCCAACGTGTAAGGCCCTTGCCGACTCTTGTGCTCCAGCCACGGATTCAGATACTGCTGCAGCACGTGCTTGCTCATCTCATGCGCATCCGCCATCAGGATCGGAAGGAAGAATTTGGGCGACGCGCGGAGCTGCGTGTAGTAAAACCGGTTCATCCAGTGGTCGAAAATCTTGTAGAGATGATTGGCCTCCGGATTCTTCTTCAGTGACCAAAGCCAGGTGTTGAACAAGATGATGCTCTCGACTCGCTCCACGTTCTCGCTAGCCCAAGCCATCGAGATCGGACCGCCAAAGTCGTGAGCAACCAGCGTCAGCTTCTCGAGGTCCAAATGCTCGATGAAGTCCGCCAGCCGACGCGCGTGAGCTTTGGGAGTGTAATCCGCTTTCACCGACTTCTCAGAGAGCCCAAACCCCAAGTGATCAATGGCAATGCAGCGGTACTCCCTGCTGAGGCCACGAATCAAATGTCGATAAAGAAACGACCAACTCGAGTTCCCGTGCACAAACAGCAGAATCGGGCCCTTGCCCTCGTCAAGATAGGCCAGACGCCCTTCTTGGTGGTCATAGGTGTGCACCACAAACGGGAATTCGTCGCGATCGATCCACTGGGGGATCATGGAGCCAGCGTACCGCTAAAAATGCCGATTCCGACAGCAGAGACCTGACTGCTAAAAGGCAGGAACCCCGAATGCTATACAATGCAAGCATGATCTCGTACGCTGAAAGGCTTCGACGAGATGGGCAACTGGCGTTGAGCGAAGCAAACAAATACTTTAGCGGGAAAGACGATGTTCACGCCACGCTAACGGCGATTCTCGCTCGCCTCGACCAACTCAACATTCCCTATGCTCTGGTAGGTGGGTTGGCACTTTTTCAGCACGGCTATCGCCGCTTCACGGAGGACGTAGATCTGCTGGTGAAGAAGGACGACCTTCGAAAGATTCACGAAGCATTGGAAGGCCGTGGCTATCTTCCAAAGTTTAAGGGTTCGAAGAATCTCAAGGACACGAACTCCGGGGTTGCGATCGAATTCGGAATTCCTCTCGGACTAACCCTTGCGTCCCTAGTTCTCATCTCCAGGAGAAGCGCGATCCGTACTCGATCGCGATCTTCCACGGTCTCAACTCGTCGGCTCCGAACGAGAAGCTAAAGCGATTCAAAATTCCTGGGAGTCGCCTGGGCCGGTAGACAATCCGGATGTCGTATTGCTGCAGGAAGCCGGGAGGTGGCGCCGTGATTTGGCGTCGGCCCTGAAGGCTGAAACCCGCTCCGAGGGGTTTTGAAAAGACCAGCGAAGCTTGGTCGTAAGTGTTGTATTCCAAGCTGAGATAGTCCAGGCTGAGACTTTGGGCGATGCCGCTAGTGATCGGGTCCAAGAGCATGGGCAGCGAGAAGCCGATCAGCGCGCTCCTCAACTTTTGCTCCGTCGAGTTTCCGAGTCCGCCTTGCCCAATTCCCTGGCCAATGCCCGACAATAGGTCGGCTTGCCCAAGCAGGGCCAAGATTCGATCCTGAGAAAGATCGGGAGGATCGCTTGTGGCCGTCAGCACCAAACCTCCCTCCTTCAGTAGATCGCCCCGGATCCCGAGATACACGTCATAGCGCTCCAAAATGTCTCCGAACCGAGGGGCTGTCACTGCGGTCTTGCCCTCCATGTCCACTTGAACGCTGGAGAAAACGTCTAACGGTGAGGCGTTAAAGCCCACATCAACAGTGCCACCCTGCTCCAAACGCACCTTCGATCCCGGCAAATTGATCGACCCACTATCGACGATCAGGGTGGCTGCGAGCTCCGGATATTGGAGGCTGCCCTTTAGGGTGCCCCCGCCCACGAGAGCCATGTCGGCGAGCGCGTTTCGCACTCGTGCGGGTGTTCCGAGCGAGACGGCCAAGTCAAAGCGGGGGTTGATGAACAAATCTTGCTCAACCCCGCCCGGTGCCGCAAATCCTCCAAGCCTCAGCGATGCCGAAGACAGGACGCCGGTCCCCTTGATGAGCGGACTAGCGATCGTGCCCGTAACCTGAATGTCCGCCTCAACTATCCCCTCGACGCTCGTTCCGCCATCGATAGTCCGAGACAACGCAAGCTTGCCAAGGTTCGCGGAACCTGAGATCGGATTGTCGAGCAACGTTTGCAGCACGCCGGTTTGCACGGCATCGGAGAAGTTTCGCAGATCGGCGACCGGCGTCTCGATCTGCGCATGGACCTCGCCGCCTCTGGAACTCTCGCCGTCTAGAGATGCCGCAATCCGCCGCGGCTCGAGCGCCACTCGCGCCTTCATGTTCTTGATGACATCGTCGATGCCGTCCATCGCAAACGTCTCGGCGTTCATCACCATTTCGCCGCCAAGCGTAAGATTTGAAGGAGTGCCGGAAGCGATCAACTCACCCTTCACCGTCCCCACCGTGCGCTTCTCATCCAGACCGTTCACGAGCTCGGCAATTTCTTTGAGGTCCCGCTGCGCGAGCGTGACAGTGCCGCTCGCGGGACGGTCTCTGGGGATAACGAACGGAAACTCAAAGGGAGCATGGGCGGTGATCTGACCCTGAAAGCCCTTCCAATAGTAAAAGCCCTCCACGTCGATCCCGCCTTCTTTGCCGCCGCTGGCCTCTATGCTGAATAGATTGACCCGGAGCGTCTTATCATAGAAGCGCTTGATCTGATCCTCAGGGATTTCGCCCGCGGCGCTCGCGCTCGCGACTTCGGCCATGAGCTGCTTGTCCAACTCCGCAAGCATCCCCTTCGCGTCCAAAGATGCGCGCACCTGCGGATTGGCAGTGGGTCCGGTAATCGCAAAGGAGAAGTCCGCCTCTCCGCTCTTGCCCGTAAACCACGGCACAAAGGCGGAGAATTCCTGAATCGACAGGTTCGTAAATTCGCCAGAGACGTTCGTGCCTCCGTGCTCCTCGATCACGCCGGAAAGAGCGTAACGAGCCTGACCCTTGCGTCCAACCCCTGCGGTCGGCGTCTGATCGCCAAGGAGAGCAAAGCTATTGATGGTCCACACATCCTCAGCCACGGAAAAGTCGGCGGTAAGCGATTCGAACTCAGCCTCTCGGAACTTGATGTTGTTGATGCTGAGGGTGGGCACTGCCAAATTAGGATCATCCAACGTTCCGCTAAAGGAGCTGGCCATGCTGAGTTGACCCTCGATCGACCCAAGCGCCTGCCGAAGCTGGTAGTCGAGCTGCTCGGGCAGGTACCGCTGAGAGATCGCCACCAAATCCTGGAGGCTGATATTGAACAAGTCTAGCTTGCCCCCAATCGCCTTCGTCACTGGATCGAGACTGAAATCCTGCAGAGTTAAGAAGCGATCTAACTGCCCGATCTCCAAGGTTCCCGTGAGCCGTCCGCTTTCCGAACCCACTGTCCAGGGGCCGCTGCCCACCGGCGTCCCGTTCACAACCACGTCCTTTAGCCGCCCCGCCCCGGTAGCCGTGGATATCTGTCCATTGGCTAGCACGACGGTCGCTTCCCCAGAGACTTCGCCTGCGACCGACACATACGGCGCGAATTCGGGCATAAGCTTCTCGAGGTCCACGCTGCTCGCATTCAAAGTCAGCGTTCCCGTCGACTTGGCGGGATCGTAGGTGCCGTTCGCGGTAATCGTGCCACCCGCGAGTTGCGCGAAACTGTCTCGGAGCCGAATCACGCCGTGCACCGTCTCAGCTCGGCCGCTGAGGACCTCGATCTTGATCCCGCGAGCCAAAAGATTCGTACCTCGCACTTGTGCGGTCACGATGGGCCGATCGAGCGTCCCCGCCACTTCCAGCGAAGGCACATCGACGGCCCCCACGAAATCGGGGCCGAGCACATCCGCGATCTGGAGTCCTTGCCCACTTAGGTCGCCCTCAATCTCACGAGTATCAAAAACAAAGCGCCCGGACCCTTGCACGACGCCGCTGCCGCGCACCGCCTGAAGGTCTCTAAAGCGAACCTCTCGCGGGGTTGCCGTGAACATGGCAGTCAGAACGGGCAATCGCTCTTCCTTATAGCGCAGCGCATACCCCTCGACGCGCCCCGTAACGACCGGATTCTCAAGGGTCCCGGTCACGCGAGCCTGCAAGTTGCCGCTGCCTCCAAAGTCCGGCCCAAGAATGCGTCCCCGCAGCGAACGCACCACCACGTCGATCCCCACCGCGCCGGTTGTGCCGATAGAACCGGACGCAGTAACGATTCCCGCCGGACTATTGATGTACGCCCGAGTGAGCTTTAGAGCGCCATTGTTATACGATCCGCTGGCCTGAAAAGCAGAAGCGGGAATCACCCACTCGCGGTAACGCAATTTTCCAGATCCGCTCGCGCTGAACGTTGCGCTTGGCCGCTCCACGGTGCCCCCCACCGTTGCGGAAACAACCGCTGTACCGCTTAAACCGCTCAGCCCAAATTGCGAGGCAAGCCGCGCAAGATCGACGTGCGCTGTGTCGATGCCGCCGAAGAGCTTGCCGGTTGTGGGTTCATAAGCCACCACCCCAGAAGCACGCTCGCCCCTGAACAGACCACTCTCAAGCCGAACCACCGCGCGTCCAGCGACATAACGAAGATCAGCCTGAGTGTTCCGAATCGTTTCGCCGTTGTAGGCAAGCCGATCCGCGCTCACATCGCCACTCAGACGCAGTCCGGTGTCGGGATAGTAAGCCACCCAGCCGTCGTAGCGCCCATTCTCATACTGCGCCCCTTGCGGCACTTGCGAGCGGGCCCAGGTTGGGAGAGCGGAAAGACCAGGGCTCGAGGCGACCACCGTGCCCGCAAATCGCTGCGTCTTGTCCCATCGCATGCTGCCGTTCACCGAAACCCGGTTGCCACCTTGCCGCGCTTCAGCCTGCCCAATCGCACCCGAACCAGTGATCAGCCCCTTAAAGCTGCCAGAGTTCAGGAAATACTGCCCATAGCGAACGTTGGTGGCTTGGGCCACAAGCGTTGTTTCCACCTGCGCCGTATTCTTCTCTGGCAGAAAGACTCGGAACGGGCCGCGGATGGAGAACGTGCCCACGGACGTCCGTTGCCGGTCCGGCACGTCTTTCGTTTCGGGCGTCGTCATCAGGTGGTTGATCAATTTGCCGAGTTCGAGCCGCTGGGTCGAAGCTAACGCATTGATCCCGAAACCCTTCAAATTCTGAAGCCTCGTATCCACCGTTCCCATGTTGGTCACCGTGCCACGAACCTTCGCGATCCAGTTATCGCCAAGTCCTGCGACCGTGATTCGCGGCGCAGTAAAGCGTTCGCTCCAGGGAGTCCCCGCCTGATCGACGAGATCGAATGAGACACCGTCGATCAACACCTCGAACGGAATCTTCGTCTCGTCGTCGTCCTTCTGCTGAGGAAGCAGGTCCTCAAACTCGAACCGGCCAGTCTTGGTGCGCACAAGGCGTCCGCTCAGATTCGAGCCTCGCACCTTGACGACTTGATCCATCCCATACAGCGCGTTCAGACCCCTCGCCTCGATCTGGTCCATTCGGGCGACCACCCCGCCACTCGGATCCTCGATTCGAGGCTGGCCAAGACGCACAAAGCCGCGCTCAAAATCGATGGAGTAGGAGGCGGCGTAAAACCGGGCGCTCTTGCCGTCTTGGGTGGCGTATTTGAGCTCGATCGGAACGCCCGGCGATTCCAAAGTGCCCAAAAGCGAGCGCACGTAAGACCAGCCCCAGATCGCCAACATTGCGACCGGAGCCACGATCAGTACGAACCGTAGCAAGCCGGAAAAAGCCCGGATAATTCACTCGCCCTTAAACGGCCATAGCTTCTTGCGCGTCCAGCTTCGCCATACGCTCCGCCATAACCTTTCTACTGAAATCGGAAGCATTGTAGGAGCTTCGAATGAACGGCCCTGAAGCGACGAACGCAAAGCCCATCTCCTCTCCGATCACTTCGTAAGCCTTAAACTCGTCCGGGTGGATATATTCCGCAACCGGCAGGTGTCTCATCGTCGGCCGCAGATACTGGCCGATCGTGACCGCATCAACTCCCACGTTGCGCAAGTCCTGCAAAGTCTTGACCACCTCGTCGCGCGTCTCCCCCAGCCCGAGCATAATGCCCGACTTCGTGTAAATGGACGAGTCAAGCTCCTTCACTGTTCTAAGAAGATCAAGCGTTCGGGAATATTTCGCTTGGGGCCTCACGATCGTGTGGAGCCGCTCGATGGTCTCGATGTTGTGATTGTAAATTTCCGGCTTCGCATCCGTGACTATTTTGATGCACCACTTCTTGCCCTTGAAGTCCGGTGTAAGCACTTCCACGATCGCCAAGGGGTTCGCTTTATGCAACTCATGGATCGTCTGAGCGAACTGCGACGCGCCTTCATCCGCCAGATCGTCCCGCGAAACGCTCGTGACGACGATGTGCTTCAAACCCAGGTCATTGGCCACGCGAGCCACATCCAGCGGTTCCTCAGGATTGAGCGTCTCGCCCTTGCCCACCTTGATCGCGCAGAAGCCACAGCTTCGGGTGCAAGTGTTGCCCAGAATCATAAATGTCGCCGTCTTTTTGCTCCAACACTCCGGAAGGTTGGGACAACGTGCGGACTCACACACCGTATGCAAGCTCTTAGCCCGCATCATGCTCTCAACTTCCTTAATCGTGTCCGGCCGAGGAAGCCGTATCGTGAGCCATTCAGGAAGCCGCTGGGTCATGCTGCATTATGGCACTCCGACTTCGGCGAGGGCCCCCGAAGTCGGTCCTCAGCTATGCTGAGAGCATGAAATACGACTACGCATACTCCTCCACCTCCCGATGGGTCGATTCGACCGGGAAGAACCAGGGAATGGGCGATCGAAAGGAGATCTTCGCATTCGCGAGAGACAACGGCTGGGATCTAGTGGCCGTCTCGGACGGCATCATGTACTTCAAGCGCGAAGTCGGCTGGACCGCCCTCGACGCCGTTGAGGCAACTACGGCGGAATGACTTTCCCCGGCTTCTGAATCGGGGGGTTTGCCAAGGCAGCGAGCCGCGCCTTTTCTATCTCGGCCGCCAGTCCAGGGCTGAGTTTCTGCACGGACCCAGTCGAGGGATCGAAGTACGTCTCGCTAAGCTCCACCTTCATGCTCAATGCGCCTGGCTCCAGGAGAAAGTTCAGACTATACGTGCGGTGCACACCCACTCTAAAATTGCTGAAGCGGCGAAAGTGATCCCCCGGCAATTCCCACCATGTGCTGCCTGACGCCAACGCCCGGCCAAACGTCGCCGCGTCCAACGGCATGGGATCGATCGGCTCGCCTTCCTCGTTGCTCCAGCCAATCAGCACCGGTTTTTCAGTGATGTCCAGCGATAGAGAACCATCGTGAATGCCCCTCGGAAGCGCCTCCGTAGGCTCAAGATTTCCCAATCCCTCGAACCAGTACACCCACTTCTCGACCGCTACTTTTGCGGCCGGCGTCAGTCGAGCTAGATTCATGGTCTCACCTCGTCGAAGTGCTTGCCGACTGGATTCCCCGAGCGACGACCAAAGACGCAGCGCCTCCGAATCGCCCAGGGTGCGAGCGGCGCTAAACGGGCCTTTGCCCGAGAAAAGGACACGCAAATAATCGCCCATCCAGGATACAAAGGGCCAGAAGTCGGACGATCGAGCGGTCCATGCGGCAGCGTCGTCCACCCGCGCCGCGGCGCGCCACGCGGGCGATTCCTCGGGACCAAACATCGGCGCATCCTTGTCTCGTTTGGCTTGACGCAAAGCCGCTTCCGCGGTGCGACTTTCGAGGTCGGCTGGTTGCTGTACAAGGCGTCTCGCAAGATAATCCAGCGAACCCTGTACAACGGTCACCGCCGCATTTTGCTTCTCCTGCACGTGGCGAGCCAGCAAAATGGGGTCAGGCGTGAGGCGTAACGTGCCGTCGGCGCCTTTGTCCCATTTGGCGTTCAGGGTCTGGCAGATGAGAGCCAACACCCGCTCTCGAGGAGCATTGTTGAGTCGGGCTACCAAGACTTCGTCTTTCAACGCGGTGGTTGCCTCCAAGCGTTGGCCGCTTGCCACCGACAGTATTTCCAGTGCCTTGGGTAGGGGAGTCGGCGGAAAGGAGGCGGTCAACCCGGCGTCGAGTGTGCAGAGCAGTAAGAGAACGGCCGGAGCCATAGCGGAAAGACGTTACCCTCCTAGCTTCCCGTTCTTATTCGCGTAGCTTTGCGGTTTACCCCTTACATTTGCAGCCGAAATATGGAATACATAGACAGGTTTATGCCTCACGTGGTTTGCTGTTGCGTGGGCAAAGCTGGTGCTTTGAATGAGGGATATGGGAAGACACGCGATTTGGATGACGATTTTGTGCTGCTTGGCAGCATTCGGACTTTTTGGCTGCCGGGGCGATAACGCTCCCTTTAGAGGCGAGACGCCGTTTAGTGGTGCTTGGGCCGGAACCTGGCGAGTGCCAGGTACCACCGATTTTGGAACGATGAGCTACACCATCGCCGAAAATGCGACGATGATCGGCACGGTTCAGAACCTTGGCACGGGCGAGTTTGGGATCGTTAGGGGGGCTACCAATCCTGATGGCCTCTTCACCTCGTCCTTCACCTGGGATGGCAGCGGTGCCGTGATGGGTATCAGCGGTGCGATGTCGATCGACAGCGGCTCGCGAGGCATTCTCGCCGGCGACGGAATCTACACGAGGCCCGGCCTACCCGGTCGCGGTTTCACCTTTGACATGAATCGAGAAGGAGGCACGATCAGCCCCTTCGCCCGCACCTTGGGCGGAACGTGGATCTCACCCGGAACGGAAGACCAGGGCCAAATGTTCCTTACCGTCAGCGTCAACGGACAGATGTCCGGAACCTTCACGAATACCTCTACCGGGATCGGAGGAAGCATCAAGGGCCGCGTCCTGGATGACGGCCAATTCCTAGGCGCATTCGTCGAGAACGGCACCGGCGTGGTGATCGAGATCGAAGGACTCCTTGAGAACATGGCGGACGGCGGATTGGGTGGCGATGGCACCTACACCAGGCCGGAACAGCCTTCGCAGGGCTTCACCTTTAGCCTGCCGAACGCTGAAGAAGGCGGCGCATAACTTCGACGTAAACTCACATTTGGGCCCTCACACCTACCGGTGGGAGGGCCTTTTTCGTTACAATCGTTAAACATGCCTGCCGCCCTCGCACTTCTCGCTGCTGTCACCCTCACTGCCCCTTCGGTCCGCTTTGAAAACACCGCCTCGACGCGCAAGGGGTTCTACACCACCAGCGTCAAAGTTCCCGTCTTCTCAGGCGCACCCTGGGCTGAGCGTGTCAACAAGGACGTGGCGCTCAATGCAAAGAAGGCCCTCGCGGACTGGATGAAGGAGGCGTTCGAAGGCATGGGCAAGAACGAGAAGCCGAGGCTCGAGTATTTCTATCAAGCCACTCCATCCGTATCCCTCCTCACACCCCAAGTCGCCAGCTTCTACTACACGGTAAGCACCTTTACCGCAGGCGCGCATCCGATGACGATCTCCGACCCGCACACCTATGTGAATGGCCGCGAGGTTCATGCGGCGGACGTTTTCCAGAAGGGCTCGACCTATCAGACGGTCGTCTCCAACCTTGTGATCGGACAGCTTATGAACAACTCGCGAGCGGCGTGGGTGCAAGACGGTACCGTCAAGGAATTGACGAAGTCGCAGCAGGACAACTTCGTCGTCACCCCCACCGCGCTGACCTACCTCTTCGATCCCTACGACATGGGCCCGTACGCAGTCGGAGCCTTCCAAGTGAAGATCCCCTTCTCCGACCTATTGGCAGTCCTCGATGGCGACGGAGCCCTCAAGTCGGTTCTTTAGAGATGCATTCCGCTACTTGATCGCGCCCGCAAGCATCGTCTCGTGAATCTTGTCCCGAAAGATCCAGTAGACGATCAAAACCGGAATCATGGTGATCACGAGCGCCGCGAATAGCGCTCCCCAATCGCCGGCATACTGCTGCGTCATCGCGATGTCCGCAATGCCCCGGGGCAGGGTCCAATTCTCCTTGCCCGGCACGAGCACCAGCGCCAGCCCATACTCGTTCCATAGCCCGATCGCGTTGAATACTCCGACGACGATCAGACCGGGCTTCGCCAAAGGCAGCATCACGCGCCAAAAGGTGCCAGCGTGCCCGCACCCGTCCATCATCGCCGCCTCCGCAAGCTCATCGGGCAAAGCCTGAAAAAAGCCCGTCAAGACAAATACCGTGAACGACAAAGAGTAAGCGACATACACCAGAATCAGCCCGGTGCGCGTATCAAAAATGCCGATGTTCTGCAGCAGAAAGAACAGCGGGACGATGACGAGGAAATGCGGAAACATCATGCCGCCCAAAAAGGAGCCGAACAGTTGCTTGGAGCCCCAGAACGGATACCGAGCAAACACATAGGCCGCCATCGCACCGGCCGGCAGCAGCAGGATGAGCGTGCCACACGTCACGAGCAGGCTATTTCCAAAAAAGCGACTAATCCCCGCCTCATTCCAAGCATTGCCGTAGTTCACCCACTGAGGCGTGGCGGGCAGGCCCCACGGGGATTTGAAAATCTCGTGCCCTTCCTTAAAGCTGGTGAGCAACACCCAGAGCAAAGGCAAAACCACCGTAGCGGCGAACAACAGCAGACCCAAAGTGGACAAGAGCCGCTTCACCGTCGCGCCCCCTGTGGATCGCGCTTGAGAATCAATCCGACGATCCCCGCAAGGGCCATCGCCACGAGAAAATTCGCCACCGCCAAAGCGGTTGCATAGCCGAACTCGGAGTTCTCAAACGCCTGCTGGTACAGGTAGGTAAGCATCGTCTCCGTCGCCCGATCCGGCCCGCCCTTGGTCATCAGCCGCACAAGGACAAACACGTTCATCACGTTGATCACGATGTAGATCACCGCGATCCGCTTGATCGACCAGAGCATCGGCCAAGTCACGTTCCTAAACCGGTGGAGCCCTGTGGAACCATCGAGTTCTGCCGCCTCCACCACCTCTTTTGGCAACGACTGCAGCCCAGCCGCGAACAGCATGATATAGAACCCGACCGAAAACCACACAAAAGAGATCGCGACCGCCGGCATAGCCGCATTCGGGTCACCCAGGATTTGCTTCGACAGCGACTCGAAGCCTAACCCCTTCACCAAACTCGTCACGGGCCCCATCGTGGGGTGATAAAGAAATTGCCAAAGGACCGCGACCACGACCAGCGAGATCATCTGGGGGAACAGGTACACGCTTCGCAAAGAACGCCCCACCCGGCCGCTACTCTGCATCGCATGGGCGATGATCAGAGAGAGCCCCATGATCGTGACTCCGGCCACGACAAGAAGCCACAGATTGTTCTTCAGGGCCTGCCAAAAAACCTCATCTTGGAGCAGCTTCTCGAAATTGCCCAATCCGACGAAACGCTTCTGAACAGAAACGCCGCGCCAGCGGTAAAGCGACAAACCAAACGCCTGGATCAGCGGCAGAACAACGAAGGCGCCGTAGATGAGAACTGCTGGAGACAAGAAGGCCAGGATAAAAGCCGTTCTGCCTCGTTGAGCCGGGTTACGCCTTCTCACGCTGAACTAGGATAGCTTAAAATAGAGCGCCATCTGCCGAAAACCTTTGGCGTCCAAAAACGAAACCAAGAGAGCCAAAAAAGTCCGAGCCAAAGATCTTGACTCGGACTCCTTTACCACTGAATCTACTCTTCCGAAGGAGCCGCAGCCTGGGGAGCGGGCTGCTCTTGTGGTTGCTGCTGTTGCTGCTGTTGCGGCCTCTCGTATGATCGCTCGTTATCCGAATACCTCGGCCGTCTCGGCTCACGTCGCTCGGGAGACATTTCGGTGACAACGAACGGCAGAAGAGCCATCTCTCGGGCCCTGCGGATGCAGCTTGCGATCATTCGCTGCTGCTTGGCCGTGTTTCCCGACTGGCGGCTTGGAAGGATCTTGCCTCGATCGTTCAGGAAGCGTCGGAGAATGTTGATCTCCTTGTAATCTACGGTGTAGATCTTATTGGCAGTCAGATAGCTAACCTTACGGCGGCGTTTGCCCCTAAACTTCTGACCGCCCTCGGGCGCGTCCTTGTCTGGACGAGCCATGCCACCCATTGCGGCATCAGGTCTAGGCGGTTGGTTTGTTTCTTCGCTCATTTCTTGCGTAATCCTCGGACTCGGAGGTCCGGCGTGAAAGTTTATTATGGCACGGGGGAAGGCATTAGGTGTTTGGCAATGGGTTTGTCGGAAATCAACCCCGCACCTAATACCCAATCCCTCTACCCTAGCTCAGCCTTCCTGCCCAGCGAACGCCGTTGTAAATCACCCGACGAACGCGCTCATCCAAATAGGTTGGATAAGTCTCGTGACCAGGCCGGAAGTAGAACACTCGGCCCACGCCCTCGCCCTGACCCTTGCCGCCGCCGGGGCCGCTGGTGAACTCGGGATCGATGCCTTTGCCGACGGTCCAGCAGGCGCCGCAGGGGAAGTATTCGCCGCCGAGCGGGAAGTAGCTTTGGAAAACCAAGACGTCAGCCGGTGGGACGTCGAAGGGAGCGCCGTACATCTCTTCCGCATCGATCGTGAAGTCCTCTACGCCCTGAGCGATCGGGTGCTTCGGAGCGCATACCGTGATCTCCTCAGTGTCGTTCGACTCTCGCCAGCCCCCTTTGAGGTGGCCCGTCGCATTCAACACCTTCTTGAAGGTTTTGGAATAGTGTCCGGAATGAAGGCAGATGAAGCCCATTCCGTCCTCTTGTACACGCTTCGCAACACGCTCAGCCAGCGCATCCTCAACAAGTCCATGCCGCGCATGTCCCCACCAGAGAAGCACGTCAGTGTTCGCGAGGAGCTCATCGGTTACGCCCTGCTCTGCTTCGTCAAGATGGGCGACTTTAATCTCGAGTTCACCGGCGGTATCAAGTCCCTGAAGGCCTTCGGCGATGGCACCGCGGAGGCTGTTTGGGTAGAGCTCTTTCGAGGCGTGGGAAGGGTTTTCGTCCCAGATCAGGACGCGGAGCTTTTTGGGCATAGCTCAATTATGATTGAGTGTGCGCATGGGTAAGGTCTTCGAGTGCTCGATATTCAGAAAATAGCATCTCAGGGAGTGGCTCGATCCTTGTCGATCTTTCTCCAAGACCTCCAGGCTCTTCCAGAGGATGCGTTTTGCCGGAGCTTCGGGCCCACAACCCGCACGGTGGCGGACATCGTTTACGAGGTCATTATGGTGAACGACCACGTGGGCATGATCATCCGCGGTGAGAAGCCGTTTGTCTGGCCCGAAGGTGACTTCATCAGGGCTCCCCAGGAATTCTGCACGAAAGAAATCGTGATCGGAGGGTTTGAACAATCTGCCGCTAAGATCAGGACGACCGTCGAGGCCCTTTCTGGAGGAGAACTTGAAGAACCCATTCAAACTGAGGACGGGGAAACCAACCGTTTCGAGCGATGCCGTTTTATAACCCTCCACCTTTGGTATCACAGCGGACAGTTGAACTTCATCCAGACCCTGCTTGGCGACGCGGACTGGCACTGGCAGTAGCTAGTTCTCGTATTGATTCCCCGCCATATCTAGGCCTCTTGCCAGCCAGATCTTATGGCCCTGGTTCTTCTCCGGATAGACCTTGCTAGTCGTCGGGAAGTAGCGCATCGTGTACCCTGCCCGCCGGTGTTCCGAGGTGTTCGCCTTCGCCCCGTGAATGATTCTCGACTCGTGCAACGAGCACTCGTTCGGCTCCAGTTCGAACGTCACCGCCGACGACTCGTCCACCTCTTTTATCTCGGTGCTGAAGATGTTCTTCGTTGCATCTTCCACCGGCACATATTCGCTAAATCCGTTCGAGTGGGAGCCAGGAATGACCGCCATCGCGCCATTCTCGGGAGTAGCGCGGTCGATAGCGAGCCAGACGGTGCAGATACCTTCCATCGTCGAGACCCGCCCGTTCCAGTAGCTCGAATCCTCATGCCAAGGCGTCGCCTTGCCTACGCGCGGCTCCTTCGAGATAAAGTGGCTGCTCCACAGCCCGATGTTCGGCCCCAGGATGGGCTCTACCAGATCGAGAATGGTGTCGCTCAACAAGAACTCCAGCAACCGGGCATCGCGGAAGTGGATCACGTCCAGATTGTCCGCCCCATAAAGCTGCAGATCTTCCTCAAAGATCCCCTTCAGCTTCGCGAACTCCGAATCGTCGAGAACGGGTTGCTTGACCAGCACGTACCCCCGCTCTTCATAAAAACCAACCTGCTCAGCCGTAACCCGAGGCCTCTCGTAAACCATGCTTCAAATCATAGTCCACTATGGAGTGCGCCGACCCGGCGTCGCTTTCCCCCACAAACTTTGGAGTGCGGCGACCCGGCGCGGCTTTCCCCCACAAAACCGACCGGTAAAAGAATGGCCCCGAGTCGACGGAGAGCTCGCGATGGGCACTCAACTCCTTGACATCCAGTCGCTACTCGCCGAGCTGGACAAGCAGGCACCGCAGGTCTGACTCCATAATTCGGGCAGTGAAAGACGTACAAGCCTTTTTCAGCAAGCAGCTAGAGTCGGTCAAAAGCGACTACCTAAAGGATCTCAAAGCGTTCGCGCTCGAGCAGCGAGGCACCAGCCCCGGCGGCTCGGCCCGTACTCCGCTCGACCTGACCTACGAAGTTGCCCACGTCAATCGACGCCTTGCCAAACGCATCCGGGGCGACGAAGTCGAACCCTTCCCCAATGACGGTTGGATGAAAGCACCGGAGGGCTACGGCACCACAGCTTCCGAAGCCTTCGCCTCATCGATGGATGAGGTCATTCAGGCGTGGAACAACCTGCCGGAAAACGAGCTTTTTCGCCCGATTCAGCTCGCCAAGGAAGTCACCCACCCCCTCGACCTCGTCTGGATGGTTTGCTACCACACCGGATACCACGACGGCCAGCTCAACTATCTGCAGTCCTTCTACGGGGACGAAAAAGTGCACTGGTAATCAGGGAAATCGCCTTCGTTCCTCCGCTTGTCGGAAGCTGAGGAGAAGGCTAGGAGAGACTTCCGTAGGCTTAGAATTCGTGAAACAATACGCCAGCGCGGTTCTCGTTGCGCTCCTGTGGACAGGCTTCGCCTGCTCGCCGGCAAAGCCGACCCCAACGACGCGAACTCCCCTCATCAAGCCAGCGCCACACAAACTTTCCGCGTGGCCCTGGCCTAACACCAAGAAGACCGCCCTCGGGCCTGGGTTGACCCTGACAGTCGCCCAGTTGCCGGGCGACACACGCGTAGAGCTTTTCCGCGTCGATTTTAATGAGAATCCCAGCCTGAGGCTCGACCTGTACGATCAGGACGAAGACGACGGCGTGCCCTATGACAACGCCGCCGACTACACCCGAACCGCAGACCAGATACACCGTCATCTTGAAGCCAGGGGTGGCTCAAAAATTCTCCTGGCCTGGAACGGCCCCTTCTTCGCCTACGACTTCAAGGGCGGCCGCACGGCTCGTCACATCGGACCAGTTGTGCAAAAGGGAAAGCTCCGCTACAACGTAGGAAACCATCGCTGGACCCTCGCATCGCGAAACGGCCGGCTCCAAGTCATTCACTTGCCCGACCGAAAATCATTGGAAGCCGAGCGCTTCGACTTCGCCGTGGCAGGCGTCCAAGCTCTCATCGACGAAGGCAAGCCCCTCGAGCTCGAACCGTTTCCCCGCTACGAGAATGAGATCAAGAAACCGCCCGTCCCGTCGTCACCAGCGGAAGCCGGGCACATCCCGATCGTGGACCACATGCAAACCTCCAGAACTTCCCTGGGCTGGTCTCGCGACGGCAAAATCTTAAGCATCCTCATCGTTACGGAAGAAGACCATGAGTTGGGAAGCAAACTAGGCTTGAAGCGCGGGGAAGCGCAAAGAGGAGGCATGACCCTCGCCGACCTCCAGAAGTTCTGGACATCGTATGGAGCCTGGGGATCGATCAACAGCGATGGCGGAGACGTAACTCAACGCATCTACCGGCGACAAGACGGAAGCGTCGATGTCCTGAAGCCCAGAAATGGGCAGGGCACCCTTATGACCTTCACCATTTCGGAGAAATAGCTGAATGAAAAGGAGGAACGTTGGCCTCGCGTGAAGCCGTCTCTCAGGTCCCTCACCCACTCAACCGCACGTCCCCGCCTGTACAAACGAGTGAGTGATCGACTCCGCGTCGCCCTGTAATCCAATAATTAACATCGAATGCATGGGAAACCAGATAACGTCTATACAATAAGCAACGGCTCCAGCCAATGAACGGCCCTCCAACCACGCTCGGTCAATACCAAATCATCAGGGAAATCGCGCGCTCGAACGACATCGTTTACGAGGCATACGATCCCCTGATGAACCGGCGCGTCGCCGTCAAGGAGTTGGCCGTCCCAGGGGGATCCACCCCTCAGCAAAAAGACGAGCGAATCAGCCGCTTCAAACGAGAGGCCCAAGCCGCCGGCACCCTGAATCATCCCAACATCATGACGGTGTTCTCGTTCGCCGAAGACGCCGGGCGGACCTTCATGGCGATGGAGTACCTCGACGGAGTCACCCTCCGCAACGAGATCGATACCAAAGGGTTCGTCCCTGCCGAGCGCGCGGTTGATGTTGCCACCCAGGTTCTCGAAGGTCTGAGCCATGCCCACAGCAAGGGCGTCATTCACCGGGATATCAAGCCAGACAATGTCCAACTCCTCACCAGCGGCACAGTAAAAATCACCGACTTCGGCATCGCAAGACTCACCTTCCAACCCAATTTAACGATGGACGGCCAAGTCTTCGGCACCCCTAGCTACATGTCTCCGGAGCAAGTCGTCGGCAAAGACATCGATGCCCGCAGCGACCTCTTCAGCGTCGGAGTCCTGCTCTACGAGATGCTCTCCGGCACCAAACCCTTCTCCGGAGACAGCGTGGTCAGCATCACCTACGCGATCATGAACACGGAACCCACGAAGCCTCAGCAGTGCAGCGAGGCCATGTGGACCATCATCCGAAAGGCCATCGACAAGAGCCCGATGCTCCGCTACAATTCGGCGCTTGACATGCTGGCGGGTCTAAAGGAAGCGTACGCGGCGGACGTTTCCGGCACGGGCATGAACCAAATGTTCAACCTGGGCCAGCAGCAGCAATCCACCTACCAGCCTTATCAGCCGCAGAACATCCAGCAACAGCCCACGTACGTCTACAACCCCTACACGAATCAGTCGATGCCGGTTCCCCAGCAGCAGCAAAACCTGCAAACCCCGCCGATCCAGACCCCTTACCTTCCCCAGCAGCAACAACCGCAGCAGCAGACCTACGGCTACAACCAAGCACCCTACAACCCGGGTGCCTATCTCCCGCAGGGAAGCATGCCGCCTCCCGGCTTTCCGCCCGTCTACTACCCGCCGCCCCCTCGCCAGCCATTGATGAAGCCGGAGACGGCCGATTTCTTACGGCGTCTCGTCATCGCCCTCATCATCATGGGCACACTTTTTGCAGTCATTCTCGTGGGCCTCAACATGCTCGTCGCAGCCTTCCAAAACTATCAAGCCGTCCAGCAGGACGGACAGATAACCACCGTGGACGATCCCCGCATGTCCCTCGAGGAGCGCATCTCGAAGATGGAACAGCAGAAAGCCCAGTTCCACAGTCTTGAAAAACGGGACGAGCAAGACCGCAAAATCGCCGTCCTTCTCGCCCAGTTGGGCCAGCAGGCGCTTAAGAACGGAGCCACGGTGGACGCCGAAAAGCTATTTGGGGACGCGATTGCCAAAGACAAAAACAATCCCGCCCACTACACCAATTTGGCCAGCCTGTACGAAAGCCAAGCCAAACGCCTCCAAAACGATCCCTCGCTGTGGAGCTTGGCTGCAAGAAATTGGCAGGGTGCATGGGCAACCGAAGTCGACCCCGCCCGAAAGAACAACTATGGCGACGGCGCTGCGACTGGATACTACATGTACGCCCGCCTCGTCATCCAAGGGGCAGACATGGAATCCAGCCGCGCGGCCCGCGATGCCCTCTACGAAGCCCGCTCGACCGCGTCAGCCGGCAGCGAGATCTACTACCGAGTAACCGAGTTCCTCGCCGAGTTGCAGCGCCGCTAACAGGAGTGCCAGACAACCAGGCGCCCGATGATCCGCCCCTTCGCAACGTCCACGACAGACGAGCGAACCTCCTCCCACATTCCGCCGCTGCCAGTTCCAAAGTATTCTCTGAACGTGCACATGTGGACACGCGGCATCCTTCGGCGTAGAGAGCCTTGGCGGTCGCTCGTCCAATCCCTTTGCTCGCTGCAGCAACCATCGCAACCTTTCCTAATATTCCAAGATCCATTGGCGTGATATTTGCTCGCGAATGCGGAAAAAGAAGATGGGGAAGTCGCTTAAGGTCGCCGAAGCTGTAGCGGGGCTGTCCGTAACTTGAACCAACCCGAAAATGGCTCCTGAACCCAATACAAGAACCTCCCTCGTCCCGGCCGCAGCAGGCTTGCTCGTCGGGATCGTGATCGTGCTGATCGTCGGTAAAGACTTTGCCGTGCCTCTGGGCATCGGAGTCGCCGTCGTGCTCATCGGCCTGGGCATCTCCATGCTTCAAAAAGAAGCCGCCCGAACCGACGCGGCCGAAGCCGAGATGCAGCGCCTTTCTGTGTCCCAGCGCACGATCCTGGACTCCGCCAGCTTCTCCGTCATCTCTGTCGATCAAGGCGGCAAAGTAAATCTGATGAACAAAGCCGCGGAGGCCATGCTCGGCTACTCAGCGCACGAAGTCGTCGGAAGCAAAGGCCCAGAGCTGTTCCACGATTCTAATGAACTCAAGGAACGTGCCAAAGAAGGCGGGTACGGCCCAGGGATCGATGTCTTCCTCAAACCCGCACTGGAGCATGGGGTCTATGAAGACGACTGGACCTTCATCCGCAAGGATGGCAGCCGCCTCCCCGTTCAACTTGCCGTAACCCCCATGAAATCGCCGAAAGGCGAACTGCTGGGGTTCATCGCCATCGCCTCCGATCTCACTGAGCGCAGAACCATCATGCGCCAACTCGACCGATACGTCGGCGATCTGGAAAAGGCGAAAGAAAACCTGGCCGAGAAAAACCAAGAGCTCGTCCAAACCGCCGAAGATCTTCGCAACTCCCGAGACGAAGCGCTCGAGGCAACCAAGGCCAAGTCCGAGTTCCTCGCCAACATGTCCCACGAGATCCGCACCCCTCTCAACGGTGTGCTCGGAACCACGCACCTCCTCCTCGGCACCGACCTCAACGACAAGCAGCGTTCGTACGTGCAGCTTATCCACCGAAGTGCCGAAAGCTTGCTCTCCATCCTGAACGACATCCTCGACCTCTCGAAGATGGAAGCGGGCAAGATGACCCTGGACACCGCGCCGTTCGACGTCGAAGAAACCGCCGAAGACGTGTGCGAGCAATTCGCTCCTGTCGCGCACCAAAAGGGCATACAGCTCAACCTCCTCATGCCGCCCGGCGCGCCCACGCAACTTATCGGTGACTCCGTTCGGATCAAACAGGTCCTCACCAACCTCATCGCAAACGCGATCAAGTTCACCGAGCGAGGCGAAGTCGACGTGAAGGTCGCCGTCATGAGCGAACTCACCGACAATGTCCTCCTGCGCTTCTCCGTAAAAGACACCGGAATCGGAATTCCCGCCGAAAAGCTGGATGCCATTTTCGAAAGCTTCACCCAAGCCGACGGGGCCACCGCTCGGCGCTTTGGAGGCACCGGGCTGGGCCTCGCGATCAGCCGTCAACTGGTCGAGCTTATGAACGGAGAAATCGGCGTCGGCAGCAAGCCCGGCGAAGGCAGCGAATTCTGGTTCGAAGTAACCTTGGCCAAGCAAGATGGCGCAATGGCTGAGCGACGAGACCTCGGCGGCATGACCCTGCTCGTGGCCGACGAGAACGACACCAACCGCGCAGCTCTTCGAGCCCAATTAGAGGCATGGAACGCCAAAGTCGTCGAAGCTTCAACGAGCACAGAAGCCCTCCAGCACCTGATGGCATCCTCGTTCGATGTCGCCCTCCTAGATATGCACTTGCCGGGGGCCGACGCCGTTGAAGTCGCCAAAGAGGTGCGGGCAAATCGCCGAACACAAGAATTAGCCCTCGTTTTGCTTTCCTCTTCACAACTCTTGCAGAACGAAGCGGAGTCCACCTCGCTCTTCCAGTTCGTGCTCGCAAAGCCGGTAAGAAGCGGCCTCCTCTACGACGCCCTGATCAAGGGCTTTCGTGGCGACCGATCACCGAAAACGACGGAGACGACAACCAGCAAGGAAACCTTGCAAGGAGTCAGAGTCTTGGTCGTCGAGGACAACCCGATCAACCAACTCGTCGTCACCGAAATGCTGCGCTCATGGGGCTGCACCGTCGTGGCTGTCGACAACGGCCGAAAAGCGGTCGAGCGAACGGCTGTAGACCTCTTCGATATGGCGCTCATGGACGTGCAAATGCCCGAAATGGACGGGCTCGAAGCGACTGCAACCATTCGAAAGCGCGAACAAACAACCGGCAAGCACCTGCCGATCGTTGCCATGACCGCTAACGCGATGCGCGGAGACGAAGAAAAGTGCCTAGTCGCCGGTATGGACGCTTACATGTGCAAACCCGTCCAACCCAAGCTCTTGGTAGAGAAAATTGCAACCGCCGTCGGTCGAACCGTCAAGCTCGAGGACGTCAGCAAGCCACCCGTTGAGGAAAATCTTCCCGTGTTTGATCCGGGCCAGTTGGAGCAGACCACCTCCGGAAAGGAAACGCTTCAAGTCGAAGTGCTTGAGCGCTACCTGAAAAATCTACAGCCCCAGCTCGAGACCCTGAGAGGAGCCGTCAAGGCAGGTCACCACGAGCAGGTCAAATCGCTCGCCCATTCGCTGAAGGGCAGCAGTTGGACCGTGGGCGCCGTCGCCATCGCCGAGCTCTTCCGTAGGCTGGAAAGCGGGGCCAGCACTATGAACGATGAAGCCTTGATGAGGGTCGTAGACCAGGCCGATCAAGCCTTGGCCGCAGTCCGGGAGAGGATCGAAGGCCACATGGTGAAGTTGGCCGGCACCAATCGATGAAGGTGCTCGTCGTCGACGACGACGAGATTTTCTTGTTCTTCCTCAGCGAGAACCTTCGCAATCTCGGCTACGAAGTCGTTACCGCGCCTGACGGCGAGGAAGGCTGGGACACCTTCAGCACCTACGAATTCCCCATCGTCATTCTCGATTGGCTCATGCCGCGCCTCGATGGCCTGAGCCTCTGCCGCCGTATCCGCGAAAATCTCACCCAGGCCTACACCTACATCATTCTGCTCACGGGCCGAACCGAACGAGAGGATCGCATCCGCGCAATCGAAGCCGGAGCCGACGACTTCCTAATCAAGCCTTTGGACCCCTCCGAATTGCGGGCACGTCTAGGGGTCGCAAGGCGCATCACAGAGAGCGAGCAAGCGCTCAGGGATGTCCGCATCATGGAAATGGCGGTGGGTGCCGACATTCAGCGCAAGCTGCTATTCGGAACTCCCCCGATCGAAGTCGAGGGCGTCGAAGTCGACAGCATGAGCATTCCTTCAAAGCAAGTGGCAGGAGACTTCCTCGACTATTACCCCTATGCCAACGGGATTTTGGATGTGCTGATCGGTGACGTCATGGGCAAAGGAGTGCCCGCCGCCATGGTCGCCGCGGGAATCAAGAGCGCCATTGAAAAGTCTCTTCTCTCCATGTCCAGCCGAAGCGCCGGATTGCCGGATTTGGAAGGCGTCCTCCAAGAAACCTCTGACCGAGTCGTAGCCGAGCTCATCAGCCTCAACACATACGCGACCCTCTGCTATGCACGCTTCTACGGCGCTCAGCAAAAGCTCGTCTACGTGAACTGTGGCCATCCCTACCTCATCAGATGGAGCGCACTCCTCGACCGATGCGAGCTCTTGCCGGCCAGCACCGTCCCTCTGGGATTTCTCGAGGATGCTCGCTTTCCAGAGCACGAGATTGAGCTTGGGATCGGCGATCTCATCTGCCTCTACTCAGACGGCGTCAGCGACATCTTCGGCGGCCCCCTGGAACTCGCGGAGTGGCTGCAACCTCGAGCCTCCATGCCGCTAAACGAGATCCAACTCCAGCTTCGAACGCACGCAAGAAAAGACCAACTCAAAGATGACGCCACGTTCGTGCTCACCCGCTGGACAGGTGTGTACAATTCCGCAAAGCTGATGGTCTGGAGCGAATACGATGCCCTGCAAAAGGCTCGCGAACGAATACGGCTCGTTGCTCAGGGTTCCTATGGCCTAAGCGACGACGCTGCTGGAGAGCTGATCTTGGCGGTTCAAGAGGCCGGCAGCAACGCGCTTCGCCACGCTCGTCCCGGCCATCGAAACTTGCCGTTTGGTTACAAGGTCACGAACTTCCTGGACTGTGTGCGGGTAGAGCTTCGCTATCCTGGCGAGGCGTTTCTTCCCGCCAGCTTAAACACCGTCGAACCCGACGCGACCCGTGAGGGAGGACTCGGGCTAACTATCATCGCCCGCTGCGTAGACGAGTATAGTTTCTCTCGTGACGGCGACTGGAACGTCGTCTCCCTTGTCAAAAGAAAGTGGAAACCCCATGACCATCGAATCTGAAACGCTCGGGAGCGTCGTCGTCGCAAAGGTCCGGGCCCTCACGCTGGAAACTGCAAACGTCGGAGCATTCCGTTCGGCCGTCGAGCCCGTGATCGAAACATCGGACAGTGTGATTCTCGACCTATCTGAGGTGACCTTCATGGACAGCACAGGACTCGGCGCCATGTTGTCGTGCCTACGCCAAATCAACGGAAAAGGGGGCTCGCTGCGTGTATGCTGCCTCAAACCCGAAGTTCAACGCCTCTTCGATTTGGTGATGATGGACCGCGTTTTCGACGTGCATCCGAGCCTCGAAGCAGCCTTGGCCACGGACTAGAGCACCACTCTCCGGTAAACTTCCCCTCCCGGAGAGATGGCAGAGTGGTCGAATGCGGCAGTCTTGAAAACTGCTAAGGCGCAAGTCTTCAGGGGTTCGAATCCCCTTCTCTCCTCCCTTAGCCTTGTCATTTTCGAAAAAATTCGACGACACTGTGAAATATCTATGATATTTGTGATCCTCGATAACGGCAACAGGCTCGATCGCGATGCCGAAGAGCGATGATGTGCTGCAGGTTGTCAGATTCGACACTCGCTCAAGAGGGTTCTTCCAAAGAAGTAGTTCGCGCGCCCTCAACATTTCGGGTTTACCGGAGGACGCCAAGTTCACTAAGGCGAACACCAAGAGCACCAAGGGGATTCACCTCGAGGGTGGGTTTTTTGCACATTCCCACGTCATCATACTCGTCCCCCCTATGGGTCGGGACGTGATGACGTGGCGCGTGAGGAGGCCGTTCATTTGCGTGTCGTGG
>JBBQWO010000025.1:0-58656 GCA_038210535.1 Fimbriimonadales bacterium
CAATTCAAACTGACTCTCGCTCACTTCTTTCGAGTGCTCGATGTGCTTCTAATCAACCGCTATGCAATTGTCAAAGATCTGAGCCAACCGCATCCCGCTCGGTATGAGTGGGAACGCTTGACGATTGAGAGTTATACCCGCAGATTTCAGCCCTGTCAAGGTCTATCGCGGTTTCTTGAGGCGATGGCTGGGCACCGGCCGTCTGTATTCCTTGGGCCCGGACGCGCTCCTATCGGCAGAATCTGCGGGACGCACTGCTGAGGCATGGGCTACAGGGGCGCCTCAAGTTCAGCAGGCCCGCCACATTTCAGAACGTCGAGCGATCGTGTCTTAGGGTCCGCTAGGAGACCGAGTCGGTGAGTCTTTGCACCAACTCTTGCCGTTCTGACTGCGATAGGTGCGGGTTTCGAAGGAGCTCTAGGAGATCTTCGGGTTTGGGTTCTTGGTTGCGGGCTACTGGGAGGTTGCTCGCGCTCGCGGGTTGGGGAGCTTGAGGGGGCGGTGGTGCCTGCGGTGCCTCAGGAGCTGCGGCGGTGTTGGACATCTGGGCCCTAAGGAGCTCGCCTAGCATGGTGCGGTCAAGGAACGGGGCTAGGGATGAGAGCTGGTGCATGTCGATGTCGGAGCCTTTGCGCATCTGCTCTCTCACAAGCTCGGCGAGATCCTGAGAGTCTACGAAGGGGGCCAGCCGCATGAGGATATTGTCTTCGTGCTTGTGTTTGTCCTTGGTTGGCGCGATTTGGGCCGCCAGGAGGCGTGCCTCGATCGCAACATCGGCGAAGCCCGCGTCACCGGGTAAGGGCTCGTACATGGCCTTTTGGATCGCCCCGAGCTCCACGAGGCGGGAGGCGATGGCGTTGAAGCGGGATACGGCCCTTCCCTGGCCGCCGCTGAGCATTCCCGTTAGGGAGGCTCCTTCGGCGAGCTCGGTGATCTCGTTTAGGACATTGCGCAGGCTTGCGACTTCTTCGTTGTGTTCACTCATTGTTCAATCTCCAGACTTTCAGCGAGACGCGGACGGAGGGACTTTCGGGCCATATGCAGCCGCCACTTGACGGTAGTTACCGGCAGCGAGAGGAACTCCCTTATCTGCTGCGTGCTCCACTCTTGAAGGTAGAAAAGCTCGGCGACAATTCGCTGGTCTTCGGGCAGATCTTCGATCGCGCAGGACACTTCGTTTCTTACTTCCCTTATTTGAAGACCCGGCATTCGCTGGGCGATGAATTCGTCCAAGGGGATGGCCTGGTCTTCCCTGTTCTGCGAGATTCGCTTAGCTCGATGCCGCACGATTGCGGCGAGCCAGGCGGCGAACCTGGTGGGGTCTTGCAGTTGGGGCAGCGCTTTGAAGGCGGTGATCAGGGCGTCCTGGGCGGTGTCTTCGGCGCGCTCGTTGCTGTGTACGATTTGTCTTGCGAGGGCTATGGCGGCGGGGCGATAGTGACGGACGAGGGTGTCGAATGCGGCGAGATCGCCACGTGTGGCGGCTCGCACCAGATCCTCTTCCTCTCCGCAGTCCATCATCCGCATTGTCTTCGCGTCTCGGAATGTTTGAGACAGCAAGCTATGGGGAGGATAGTCGTTTTTTGGGTAGATCCTGCCCTGGGTTCCTCGCAAGGGGGTGGTCTACGAATGAAAGCAGTGGTACGGCCACCCCAATCTATTATTCGCCCGCCTGTCTCGTGAACTTGACCTCGGCCACGGTCCCGCCTAGGATGTTTGAGAGTTTGAAGCGGCAAATCCACCCTCTAGTTCAGCCAAGTGGCCCGCTAAAGTCTTGCAAATGCCCGCCGAAACGAAGAAGACGACTGAGAAAGCGCTACTGAAAGCCGCACGGAAGGGAGATTCTGCGGTCGTCGCGCAAGCTTTAGGGGATGGGGCCGACGTGAACGCCCGGGAGACGATCAGCGACGTTAGCGGCCTTACGGCTCTGATGCATGCGTGCAACGAAGGGAGTCCCGAGACGGTGGAGATATTGCTTGCCGCTGGCGCGGACGTTTCCTTGCGTGCCGAGTCGGCGCGGCGCGGCGCAGGCGGAAAGGCGACGATCTACTATGCCATCGCGCGCATCGATGAGGAGCTAGAAGCGCGGACGGCGATTGTCAGCCAGCTTCTCGCAGCTGGAGCTGATCCGAGTGGGGAGGAAGATGACGGTGAGTCGCCCCTCTACAATGCTGCCGCTTACGGTTATCTGGGTCTTTGCCAGCTCTTAATCGAAGCCGGTGCGAATCCACTTCTCGCTTCCAAAAGCGGTTTGTCTCCAATCTTTGGCGCCGCGAACAATAAGAAGTCCGAGGTCGTGCGATTTCTGGTGCAAAAGGGGGTTCCGGTCGACCAGCCGGGGCCCCACGGCCGCACCTCGCTGATGATAGCCGCCTACCGTGGCTCAGAGGAAGTGGTTGAGTGCTTGATGTCGGAGGGCGCCAGCTTGCACTGCCGGGACGAAGATGGGCGGAGCCCTTTGAGTCATGCGGTGCTTTATGCGCGTGACGCGTTCACGGACGATCAGCAGGCCGCGGCGGAGCGTATTCTTCGCAGGCTGCTGGAGGCGGGTGCGAGTGTGGAGATTCAGCACGTTGATGGAGGCAGGCCGATGAGCGACGCCAAGATCGCGCATTCACCTGCGTTCCTCAAGCTGCTTTCTGGCCAGCTTTAGATCCTCTCTTTGGGTAATCCGCGGTCAGGGGCGGCTCGGTTTTCTGAAGATCCCGCAGTCCTGACTTAGGATTCGATCTGACCTCAACGGCCACTTGTATTCTTTGGGCCCAACCCCTGTTACGACATCACGTCCAAAACCGATCCCCCTCCAGCGCGTGCGAGCCTGTCATATTGATCGTGATGAATCGGGCCGTCAAAGATGCGCTTCGTCTGCGGTGGCTTAGCAGGCACGTCCGCATGAAGATTCTTGCCGGACCGAATGAGGGGCGGCTTTGGAGCGTCGCGAGTCGCAAGGCATTCCTGACCGGTGCTTTTGAACGCTCGAGGGTAGAGGCCATTCAGAGGCTTGCCATGGGCGTCGAGCAGGCATGGGATGTCGGGGCCAGCCTTGGTTACATCTCGCTCGTGCTGGCCGATTGTGTCGGGCCCGAGGGACGAGTGACCGCGGTCGAACCCAACCGCTCCAATCTCTGGTATCTGCGACACCATCTTGCCTGGAATCACATCACCAACTGTTCGGTCCTCGCTGCCGCCATCACGGAGGAGCCTGGCGAAACAAGATTTAATCCGCGAAGCTCAGGCACCGGCTACGTCGCGAGGGATGAGACCACCGGAACTTACGCAGTACCCGCGACAACCTTCGACGAGATGATTGAATCATCGGGGGCAGAGCCAGGCTTTGTGAAAATCGACATCGATCTCAACTACGTGGACTGCTTTGCCCAGGCCGACAAGCTTCTGGGTTACGAGAATCTCATCATGTTAGTGGCGACTAACTGCAGCGAGTCGATTCACGCCAAGTGCAAGCGCCGGTTTGAGGGCTACGACCTCGAAGTCATCGAGCCGCGGCGATGCACTCAAGGATCGTTTCACGGCATTGAATCCGAAATCTTGGTGCTGGGCCCCCGAGCAAAGAGGGACGCGGAAGCGATCCAATCCTTCGTGGAGAGCTAGATTTCGAGGGCTACCGAAAGGGAGCCCTCGAACCTCTGTATCTTAGCGGACGGAAATGATTTCCAGCTCAAAGACCAGGGTGGAATTGGGCGGGATTGCGCTCCCCGCGCCCTGGGCACCATATCCAAGCTCCGGCGGAATCGTGACGCGCCGTTTACTGCCAACCTGCATGCCCTGCACTCCAAGGTCAAACCCTTGGATGACCTGCCCGCTGCCAACTTTGAAGCCGAACTTTCCGCTATCGAACACCTTGCCCTCAGGGAAAGAGCCCGTGTATTTCACTTCGACCGTGTGGCCGTCCTGGACCGCGAGTCCAGAGCCTTGCTCGAGTTCTTCTATCTTGATCATTAGTTCTTCTCCACAAGCTCCAAGTCGAAGATGAGCGTGGAGTTTGCGGGGATCAGACCGCCACCGACCTCACGAGCACCGTATCCAAGGGCCGGTGGGATCGTGATGCGCCGCTTCTCACCCATTTTCATTCCCAGAAGCCCTTGCGTGAAGCCCTTGATGAGTCCCGTTCGGCCGACTTCCACGGGCAGCGTCCCCGCATCAAACTGCTTGCCATCTAGCAAAGAGCCAGCGTATTTGACTTTGATCGAGTCGCCTTTCTTGACTCCCACACCGGTTCCCGCTTTCTGAATCAGGATTTTGATTCGCTCGATTGAAACTAATTCCACATCGAAGACGAGCGTGGCGTTTGCCGGAATCTCTGGAGGCGAGCCTTGAGCGCCATAGCCCAAAGCCGGGGGAATGCGGAGGGTGCGCTTGCCGCCCTGCTTCATGCCGACGAGCCCCTGATCCCAGCCTTTAATGACCTCGCCGGCTCCGAGAGTCAGCGAAAAAGGGGCGCTGCCCTTTGAACTGTCAAAGACCTTGCCGTTCGTCAGTTTTCCGGTGTAGTGGACTACAAGGGTGTCGCCCACCTTTGCAGGTGCGCCCGTTCCGATCTTTACGTCCTTCGTATCTAACTTGCCGCCGACCTGAAACAAGGTGGCTGCAAGAATCAGTGCCGCTAGTTGCATGAATGGAAGGGTACCAGCCCTTCGATGCAAACCTACACATTTGAACCTGCTTGTCTTTCTTTTCGTCAACCATATAGAGCCGCCGTCCGCGATGCGGAAGGCACTCTGTCTTGGAGAGCAAAGGAGAGCAAACCATGTTGAGATGGGCAGTGATTTTCCTAGTTGTCGCGCTTGTTGCCGCATTACTAGGTTTTGGAAATTTAGCTGGCGGAGCCGCCAGCGTGGCGATGATTCTGTTTTACGTGTTCCTCGCGATCACCGTGATTCTGTTTCTGTTGAGCCTATTTGGGCGGAGACCGGTCATCTAGAGGCAGCGTTAGGAAGCCCCGTGAAGAGCCTCGGCCACTTTGTTGCCGAGGCTCTCTTTTCTCAACACTTCGCCCAAGTTTCAATCGATAGTGAAAACTGGTACCATACGGCTATGAGCGTCGCCGCACCCGTCGCCCCAACTTTCGAATCTATCGCAGAAAAAGTTTATGCCGGAGGCAGGCTGACGGCCGACGATGCTCTGACGCTTTTTCGCCACCCCAATATGCTCGAACTCGGCGCTTTAGCCAATTTTCAGAGGCAGCGCAAGGTTCCAGGAAACACCGTCACCTACATCATCGGCCGTATCCTGAACTACACGAATGTCTGTTGGGTTCGGTGCAAATTCTGCGCTTTTTACCGGGTTCCAAACCATGCGGAAGGCTATCTATTGCCCGACGAGGTGATCTTGGAGAAGGTGCGAGACACCGTCGAAAAAGGGGGCGTTGAGATTCTGTTTCAGGGAGGCCTCAATCCAAAGCTGAAGATCGAATATTACGAGGGCATCTTCAGCAAGATCAAGCAGATCTATCCCCACGTGATCCTGCACGCGCTGTCGCCGGCGGAAATCATTTATATCGCGCATATTTCCAAGCTGAGCCTAAGAGACACGCTGCAGCGACTCAAGGCGGCGGGCCTACACTCCATTCCCGGAGCCGGAGGAGAGATTCTCGTAGACCGGGTCCGGAAGATCATCGCGCCTTACAAAGATACAACCGATGAGTGGCTGGCCTGCATGAGAACCGCGGCCGATTTGGGCATCCGATCAACGGCCTCGATGATGTTTGGCCATGTGGAAACCATCGAAGACCGCGTAGAACACCTCGGCCGCATTCGCGATCTGCAGGATGAGTGCGCTCCCTTTCGAGCCTTCATCACGTGGAACTTTCAGCCTGAGGAGACAAACCTACCTATCGCTCACAAGGCTTCCGGCCTCGACTATCTCAAGACCGTCGCCGTGTCTAGGCTCTTCCTTGACAATATCGACAACCTACAGGTGTCGATTCTAACCCAGGGTCCCAAGATCGCTCAGCTCGCCCTTGGCTATGGTGCCAACGACTTCGGCTCGGTGATGATCGAAGAACAGGTCGTGTCGGCGAAAGGCAACAAATTCATCCTCGACGCGGACTCCTTTGAGCACCTGATCAGGGGAGCAGGCTATGAACCCAAGCGGAGAAACACCCGCTACGAGATCGTTACACACGAACAAACGCAGCTACTTCCGGCGTCACTTTGATCTCTTGAAGTTCGGCCTCCCCGGGCCTTTGCGCCTTATCCCGGTCAACGCTGACCACGCAGAGAAATCCGAGCACTTCGCCTCGGGATGCTCGAAACTGGTGCCAGGTCATGGGCGAGATCTGAACCAAGTCCTGTGGCTCGATCGCGCTTATCGTATGCCCCACAAGCACCTCCCCTCGGCCACGAATAACCATAACAAGGTGCGCGTGCTGATGCCGCTCCAGTGTGGAATGACCGCCCTCCCCGACCTCGAAGTAGCGCAACTCTACGGGCAAATCATGACCGCCATCGAAGAGCCGCTGGCGGGTCACGTCCTTAAAGATTGTGCCGTCTTCCTTGTACGGCAAGATGTCCACGCCGTCCCACCTAAAGCCGCCGTTGTGCTGCCGAATCACTCTTACCTATACTCCGTCGGGAACGGATTTCTGCTAAAGCCAAACTGGTGCCAATAGGGATAAGCCTTTGGGGCGTCGCTTGAGGCGTCCAGCCTCGCCACTTGCTCCGTAGTCAGGTTCCAGCCGACAGCTCCGAGGTTCTGCCTCAGCTGCTCCTCATTTCGTGCTCCGATAATCACGTTGCACACGGTCGGGCGTTGCAGCAGCCAGTTGAGAGCCACCTGGGGAACCGTCTTTTCGACTTCGGCTGCCACCGCCTCCAGAGCATCCACCACTTGGTAGAGGTAGTCCTCTGACACCTGCGGACCTCCTCCTGCGGTTACGGGGTTCTGGAGCCGACTATTCTCGGGCAGAGGCTGCCCTCGCCTAATCTTGCCGGTCAGGCGCCCCCAACCCAGCGGACTCCAAACGACCGTCCCCACCTTCTGATCGACGGCGAGAGGCATCAGCTCCCACTCATAGTCGCGACCGACCAGGGAGTAATAAGCCTGGTGCGCGACCATGCGCGAAAGATTGTGCTTCTCTGAATAGGCGAGCGCCTTCATAAGGTGCCATCCCGAGTAGTTCGAGCAGCCGATGTATCGCACCTTCCCCGCCCGCACCAAGTCGTCGAGGGTATTCATTACTTCCTCCACCGGCGTTAGGGCATCGAATGCGTGCATCTGGTAGAGGTCGATGTAGTCTGTGCCAAGGCGGCGAAGGCTGCCTTCAACCGACTGCAGGATATGGTATCGACTGGAGCCGACGTCGTTCGGCCCAGGTCCGTTGCTGAAGGTGGCTTTCGTCGAAATAATGACGTCTTCCCTACGCTTGCCCTTGATCGCCTGACCAAGGATCTCTTCCGCCGCACCGCCCGAGTAACCGTCCGCGGAATCAAACATATTCAGGCCCGCTTCAAGGCAGATTTCAACGAGTCGAGTTGCCTCCTGCACGTCGCTGCTGCCGAAGCCTTTGAAGAACTCCCCCTTTCCTCCGAACGTGCCGGTTCCGAAACTAAGGACCGGAACCTTGAACCCTGAACCCCCAAGCTGTCGATGCTCCATCTTGCTAGCAGGATACCGAGCACATGCTCCATACTTCGCACATTGACGAATCGCAACCGGGGGGCCCGGGCGTCCGTAGAATAGATCGTCTTGGAGAGAAACTGAATGCTACCGCTGATTGTCCTTCTCGTGATTGTTGCTGGGATCGTGATTTACGCGGTCTCACAGTTCAACGGGCTCATAGCCCTCCGCCGGCAAACCGGAAACGCATTTGCCCAAATTGACGTGCAGCTCAAGCGCCGTTACGACCTGATTCCCAATTTGGTCGAGACGGTCAAAGGCTACATGAAGCACGAGCAAGAAACGCTCGAGCGCGTCATCCAAGCTCGGAATCGTGCGATTTCCGCCGGCTCCGTCGGTGAGAAAGCAGAGGCCGAAGGTCAGTTGACGCAGGCCGTCAACGGAATCTTCGCCCTGGCCGAGTCTTATCCCGAACTCCGGAGCAACGAGAACATGCTCTCGCTGCAGGAAGAGCTGAAGAGCACGGAGAACAAGATCGCGTTCGCTCGGCAGTACTACAACGACATCGTCACGCGCTATAACACCGCGCTCGAGACCTTCCCGTCAAGCCTGTTCGCAAATGGCCAGAAACCTAAAGATCTCTTCGAGATCGAAGACGCGACGCAGCGAGAAAACGTCAAAGTCAGCTTCTAGGACCTTTCGCCGGTCATGCCTTCATCCTTGAATTCGGGGATGGAGGCATTTTTTGTTGAGCTTCGCAGCCTTGGCACAACAGGCTGGAACCTCCTGCCGCCATCTTGAGTCCCCGATGGGTCATGGCGACAGAGCAGCACATTCCAGCACAGCATCAGGACCAGAGACCCGGAATTGAATCGGAAATGACTCCAAAGCCGGAAGTCGTCCGGCGGGACTATCGAGGCAGCGGCAAGCTTGACGGCAAAGTCGCTCTCATCACGGGAGGGGACAGCGGCATCGGGCGCTCGGTCGCCGTCCACTTCGCTAAGGAAGGGGCGGATTGCGTCATCTCCTATCTCAGCGAGCACGGGGACGCTCAAGAAACGAAGCAAATGGTCGAGGCTGAGGGTCGGAAGTGCGAATTGATCGCGGGAGACATTGGCCAAGAAGCGCATTGTCAGCAGCTTGTTCAAACCACGATAGACCGATTCGGCAAGTTAGACGTTCTGGTTAACAACGCGGCCGAGCAGCATCCCCAAAAGTCGATCGAGGACATCACCGAAGAGCAGCTTGAGCGAACGTTTCGGACCAATATTTTCTCCTTCTTCTTTTTAGCGAAGGCAGCTCTCAAGCATCTAAAGCCCGGCTCGACCATCATCAACACGACTTCGGTCACGGCCTACCGAGGCTCATCGAACCTGCTGGATTACTCGTCCACGAAAGGGGCGATCGTCGCATTTACGCGCTCGCTCTCGGGCGCATTAGCCGAGAAAAAGATTCGAGTCAACGGCGTGGCTCCAGGGCCCATCTGGACGCCGCTGATTCCCTCTACGTTTGATGAAGAAAAAGTGGAGGGCTTCGGTGAGGACACCCCGCTGCAGCGAGCTGGACAGCCGGACGAGGTCGCTCCTTGCTACGTGTTCCTCGCCAGCGAAGACTCTTCCTACATCACGGGTCAGGTTCTCCATCCAAACGGGGGCGAACTGATCAACGGCTAATTTAGCCGCGCGGTTGGACCCTTGGCTCATCGTAGAAGGGTGGGAACGGGCGTTTCGGACGTTAGGCTCGGGGTTTCTTCGGAAACACCGGGCAGACACCCATCTTTTCCACCCTTGTACGCCCGATGACCTTCCTCGGCACGGGCGTTCTCAAGCCGCCCCGGTAAACTCGCACTACATGCTCGACACCTTAACGCGCCGCCTCAGCGGCATCCTCATGGGCCTCGGACGCAAGGGCCGGCTCACCGAGGATGATGTGAACGAAATGCTGCGTGAGGTTCGCGTGGCTCTGCTCGAAGCCGACGTGAACTTCAAAGTGGCGAAGGAGTTCATGGCGCGTGTGAAGGCAAAGGCAGTCGGCGAAGATGTCTTCGCAAGCCTCACGCCCGAGCAGACAGTGATCAAGATCGTTCGGGACGAGCTCGTGGAGATGCTGGGCACAGAAGCGGTTGCCTTTAACTGGGGATCACAGCCCCCGACCGTTATCCTCATGTGTGGCCTGCAAGGTTCGGGCAAAACCACAACGACTGCAAAGCTTGCCAAGTGGCTGATCGGGCAGGGCAAGAAGCCGATGCTCGCCGCCTGCGATATTCAGCGACCCGCCGCGATCAAGCAACTCGAGGTCCTTGGCGAGCAGGTCGGCGTACCCGTTTTCGCAAAGGCTGACGGGACCAAACCTGCCGTTATCGCAAAGGAAGCCTTGGAGCGCGCGAAGTACCTGATGAGAGACGTGTTGATCGTCGACACGGCCGGCCGTCTCCAGATCGATGACAATCTGATGGACGAGCTGCAGCAGATCCACAAGGCCACGAAACCGCACGAAGTCTTTCTCGTGCTCGACTCCACCACCGGCCAGGAAGCTGTCAGCGTTGCGGAAGCCTTTCACGCGAAGGTGCCCGTCACGGGGGCCATCTTCACAAAGCTGGATGGCGACACTCGCGGAGGCGCGGTGCTCAGCGTTCGATCGGCAACTGGAGTTCCGGTGAGATTCACAGGCGTTGGCGAGCAGATCGACGCTCTCGACTTCTTCTATCCCACTCGAATGGCCGAACGGATCGTCGGCATGGGCGACATCTTTGGCATCATCGAACGAGCTGAACAGGCGATCGACAAGGATGAGGCGGAACAGCTTGAGTCTAAGATGTCCAAGGGAAACCTGGACTTTAACGACATGCTCTCCACGTTTCAAATGATGAAAAAGATGGGGCCTCTCAAGAACATCATGAAGATGATTCCCGGCGGTGCCCAAATCCCGGACGAGGCGTTCGACGAGATCAACGACCAGAGCACCGGTCGCATCGAAGCGATCATCCTCAGCATGACCCTCAAGGAGCGATCCAATCCCGACATCATCAATGGTTCTCGGCGTAAGCGCATCGCCCGCGGCTCCGGCACCTCCGTCGAGGAAGTGAACAACCTTCTGAAGCAGTTTTACGGCAGCCGGCGGGGCATGAAGCAGATGATGAAGATGCAAAAGTCGATGGGCAAGAAGAAGGGCCTACGATTCCCCAGTCTCGGCGGGCGAGGTTAGCCCAGCCCCAGATTGCTCTCGACCGGGCTGGCATTTACCTTTGCTGAACCGCACCAGCAACTTCTTTCCGATAAATTTCACAAAAACTTATTGCTATTTGGAACGACCGGATATATGATGTACCTGTAAATCAGGGACATATACGGTTATATCAGTGGCAGCAACGATTCGGGATGTAGCAGAGGCAGCAGGCGTTTCACCCATGGCGGTGAGCAAGGTGCTTCATGGTAAGGGCGACACGGTTCGCGTCAGTAAAGACAAGGCCGAGGTCATTCGCCGCATTGCCGAAGAGCTTCGTTACCAACCGAACCACCTTGCCCGTAGCTTTAGAAGCAAGAGAACGCAAACAGTCGGACTTGTTTTTGAGCAGTTCCAGCGCCTTGGAGATCGAACCGGCTATTTCAGCCAACTCCTCAACGGCGTTATGAGCGCGACCTTCCCTAGGAATTACAGCCTCACCATCTGTCCCACATTGATTCGAAACAGCTCCTCCGGCGCGATGTTCGATGGCCGCTTTGACGGCATCGTCTGGTGTAAGCCGGATATGGGCCAGGAAACGAAGGAAGCGATCGAAAAATCCCCCATTCCCGTTGTAGCCCTGCACGTTGCCCCCGCAGAAGCTCCTAACGTCGCCACGTTCTGCTGCGACAACGACACGGGCCTAGAACTTGCCATTCAGCATCTGGTGGAACTAGGACACACTGAAATTGCGTTTGCAGTTGACAACGAGAACCGTTGCTCGGTAGAAGCGCTGGCCCGCTTTGATGCTTTTTTTAAAGCCATGCACGCACGGTCGCTTGGTGCCTCGGCAGACGATTTATTAATTTGGGACCACGATGGAGCTGATTTAGCTTATTATTGGAGCATAGGGAGAAGACACACTGCCATGATCTGCTTTAGCGAAAGTCATGCAATCAGTTTGCTTCGCGCCTGCGAGACCTGTGGCATCGTGGTGCCCGACGAACTTTCGATCATCGGCTTCGACTCGACTTCTTACTGCGACACGACGACTCCCAAGCTGAGTTCGATCAGCCAACCCGTCGAGAGAATGGCCTTCGAGGCTACGCAATTTCTACTTTCAACCATTGAAGGGGACCTCAGATCTCCTTACAACTTCATCTATCCCTGTGGTTTCGATTCTAGAGAATCCACAGCCCGACCTTCATCTCAAAGCAGAGGTGCACATTCTTCATGAAATCTAGAGCCTTCACATTAATAGAACTCTTAGTCGTCATCGCTATCATCGCTATCCTTGCGGCCATCTTGTTCCCCGTCTTTGCCCAGGCAAAGGCAGCAGCCAAGAAGACCCAGTCGATGTCCAATGCAAAAAATATTGGTCTCGGCATCAACATGTACACCATTGACTCGGACGATTTTCTGCCGATGTTGCAATACGTCGCGCCATTCGACCCGTACACTTGGCACGGATGGACCGAAGTGGTCGCTCCCTATATCAAGAACGGTCAATCAAAGGACCCAGCTGGTAACTGGAACATCTACGGATTCAACGGTATCTTCCGAGCACCTGGTGATCCGACCAAGCAACGCAACGGCTCCTACGCCCTCCACCAGGACCTCTTCCGAGACGGTATTGCCCCTTGGAACTCCGTTGTTCCGCCGGTGTTTAGCACCACTGGCATCAACGATGGAGCGAATAAGGTGATGGCTGTTGAAAGAGGCATTAACCTAGGCTATGCAAACTGGCTGCAGTTTTCAGCTTGGGAGTGGGACTGGACCGACTGGCTGAACTGGGATCGCGGGAACAACGTTGCGCGTCGCACAGGAAGCAACCGATCGATCGAGCCCAATCATGGCGATTGCGACTATCGCTACTATGAGCCTTCTGGCGGAGCAACCGATACGCCAGAGAGTTGGAATATGTGGGCAGGTTGTGGAATGTTCCCGCGCTATCGCTACAACAACGCTACACCCTTCATCTTCTTGGACGGCCATGCTCAGACATGGACTCGATCAGCCAACGGCACGAAGGTTGACTGGGTTAAGAACATTTACATTCCTGAGGCTTCGCCATTTGATGCCAGTTGGTATCCGTACTAGTCATGAAGCGATCCTTACTCTTGGCAATGGCTTTGCTTGCTAGCCTTCTCATGGGCTGTGGTGCCGAACAGAACTACGGAGGCGAGGTGGCGCTGACGCCAGAGGAATCACAACGGCAGATCGACGATCAAATCAAGAAGATCGAAGACGACCCGAACATGCCTCCTCAAGCCAAATCAGCCGCAATCGCGGGCCTGAAGAACCGTCAACAGTTCGCAGGAGAAATGGGCAAGGGCACAAAGTAGCCCTTAGCCTTGGCAAGCATAAGAGTTCCGGGAACCCTGCCGGAACTCTTATTGCTGGGAGGCAACAACTTGTTGAGGGGCCTATACCTTGCGCACGTTGCATAAAGAGTTACTCAAAAGGCTTACCTGGACACGAAGGAAAGCGCATTGACTCAAGAGATGCAAGCGATAGATTCACGATAAGTGAGTTAAGAGCCGCAAGCTCGAATGTGGCTTACGGTTAGACTAGACCGCGAAAAGACATAACCGTTAAGGCCCGCTTGAGAACGACCTTTTCGATAGGCGTGCCCTCCGCGCGGACGGAGCGCTCGGGTCCGACGTGACCTCCCGAAAGCAGACCGAGATAGTGCGAGTCCCGTAGCTTCTCTTCGGGCTCACATCCTAAACATGCTGAACGAGGCCGGCGGTATGTCGGCATTCCGCGAAGCCTCTATCCCAAGTGCGAGAACTCGACGCGTATCCACCGGATCGATGATCCCGTCGTCCCACAGACGAGCCGTAGAGTAGTAACAAGACGACTCCTCCGCATACTTCGAGAGCGTAGGTGCCCGAAAAGCGTCCTGCTCTTCCTGCGACATCGTCTGATCTTTCAGGGCTAGCTGGTCCATCTTCACCGTTAACAGCACGTTCGAGGCCTGCTCCCCGCCCATCACGCTGATGCGCGCGTTTGGCCACATCCAAAGCTGCCGGGGCCCAAACGCGCGTCCGCACATTCCATAGTTTCCTGCACCATACGAGCCGCCGACGATCACCGTGAACTTCGGCACATTGGCGGTGCTGACGGCGGTGACCAGCTTCGCCCCGTTCTTGGCAATGCCTTCATTCTCATACTTCTTGCCGACCATAAAGCCGGTGATGTTCTGGACAAACACAAGCGGGATTCCGCGCTGGCAGCAAAGCTCGATGAAGTGAGTGCCCTTCAGCGCCGACTCGCTAAAGAGGATGCCGTCGTTGGCCAAGATCCCAGCCAAGTGGCCATGAATTCTTGCGAACCCGCAAATCAGGGTGGTGCCATATCGAGGCTTGAACTCCTGAAACTTAGATCCATCGATGATCCGAGCGAGCACTTCACGCATGGCCATTGGGCGCTTGGTGTCTGCAGGAACGAGCGAATACAGATCTTCAACGGGGTAGGCCGGCTCCTCGGCATCGACTGCCGGAGCACAGTTCTTCTGCTTCGACCCTAGAGATTCGACGATGTTGCGTACGATTTCTAGCGCATGAGCGTCATCTTCCGCAAAATGGTCGGCTACTCCGGAAAGCCGGGTGTGCACGTCTGCGCCTCCGAGCTCTTCCGCGGAAACCTGCTCTCCCGTGGCGGCCTTAACGAGAGGGGGTCCGCCGAGAAAAATGGTCGCCTGATCCTTGACCATCACGGCCTCGTCGCTCATCGCGGGCACGTAGGCACCCCCTGCTGTGCATGATCCCATGACTGCGGCAATCTGAGGGATTCCCTTGCTGGACATGATCGCCTGGTTGTAGAAGATGCGCCCGAAATGCTCCTTGTCTGGGAAAACCTCTGCTTGGAGCGGCAGGAAGGCTCCCCCTGAGTCGACCAGATAGATGCACGGCAAATGATTTTCGAGGGCAATCTCTTGGGCGCGAAGGTGCTTCTTGACGGTGATCGGAAAATAAGTGCCGCCCTTGACGGTCGCATCGTTGGCGACAATCACGCATTCTCGCCCATGGACGCGGCCGACTCCGGTCACGAGCCCTGCGCCTGGAGCATCCCCGCCGTACATCCCATGAGCCGCCAGGGTGCTGAACTCCAAAAAGGGCGCACCCTCATCGAGAAGTCCGTCGATGCGCTCACGGGCCAAGAGTTTGCCCCGCTTCTTATGCTTGGCGACCGTCTCCGCTCCCCCGCCTTGCATCGCGACGGCCATTTTCTGCCGATACTCGGCCATGACCTGGTCCATGGCCTCGCGGTCCGCTCGGAGCACCGAATCATCTACATTGATCGAAGAAGGCAGAACATCCATTCGAAAACTAGATTACCGGCTGGGTTCGGCAGCGGTACCGATCGACTTCAACGGGACTAGACGCTAGCCCCGCATGTCCATGCCCCCATCGACGGTGACGGTTGTTCCCGTGATAAATCCTGCAAGGTCACTCAAGAGGAACACCGTCGCTCCCGCCACATCGGCGGGCTGCCCTATACGGCCCAACACAAAATCTTTTGCTACGTTTTCACGGCCCAACTTCGTTAGGCTTGCGTCGGCCATGTCCGTCTCCGTCCAGGCCGGTGCAATGCAGTTCACGCGAATGCCTTCGGGTCCCAGCTCCAGCGCCATCGAGCGCATGAACGTGATCTGGGCGCCTTTGCTCGTCGCGTACGCCGAGAACACGGCGGAACCTCGCTGGCCAGCGGTAGAGGTGTAGATCACGATGCTCCCCGGTTTCCCAACCGCCCGCAGATGCTTCACCGTCTCTCGTACGGCCAAAAAGGACGCCCGCACGTTTACCGCCATCACTCGGTCCCAAAACTCGCCGGTCATTTCCGTAAGCGGATGGCCCTCGAAAATGCCCGCACTCACGACCAATCCGTCAGCCGGCCCAAGATCCGCGATGGCCAGGTCGATCGCCGAGCAAAGTTCTTTTTCGTTCGCTACATCGGATTGGTAGGCACGGGCACGCGTTCCTTCCGCTTCACAAGATGCAACAACGCGAGCAGCCGCAGCTTCGTTGGAGTGATAGAGGATGCTCACGTCGGCTCCTGCTTTGGCGCAAAGACAGGCCGCAGAAGCACCAATTCCGCGGCTTCCGCCCACGATGAGAATATGACGATTGAGAAGCGAAATCATGCTCCCAGTATTACGCGTGATACTCGGGAAATTCGGTTGCGCGTTGCATCTTTTGGTAAGCCTTTACCATGAGAGCCTGAAGATTGACCACGTCCGCGCGATTGTAGGCGATCAACGTTTCCATTGCGCGATCATCGCGCAGGCTTCGATAGCGACGCCAGAGCTTCACTGCGTCGTACCCGTTGAGGCCGTCGACGGACGCATCGCGAGTGATTCCCATCTCCTTCTCAATCCTCTTAAGCCCGCCACTATAGCCAAGGCTCCTGAGGACGGGACAAAGGTCGATGTGGATCTGGTCGAAGCAAAAGCTCTTAAATGTCTTTTGAAGCACTGGAATGTCGAAGCCCGTGCCGAAAAAGGTGACGATCGTCGAATAGTGAGAGATGACATCAGGAAAGTTGCCCAAATCCTCCCCCTTCACAAGCGCGGTAAAGCCTTTGGAATCGTAGAGTCCCACAACCGTGATCTCCGACCCACCGTCCGTTTCGATGTCGAGATACACACAAGTATCTTCAAATTCTTTCCAGGCTCGCCATGCATGCTTTTGCTTGAGCTTACGGGCAAAAAACTGGTGCTCCCGAAAAGCCAATGCATCGCGGCTTTTTTCAATGGTCTTTTGCAGCGCCTCTTTTGAAGCGCTGCCGCAGGAAAAAGGGCGCTTGGCACCCAGATAGTCATCCCAACACGCGCATCCTTGCTGCCACAGTGAGTGCTCCGTTTGGGGGCCCACACCAGGAGCATGGATGAACGTCTTGGTGAGCAAAGGGGGCCTAGCCGCCCTTGCCCTGAATCTTTACGCGCGGCTTGACCGTTGATCCGGAGGGGACGTGCATTTGACTGCCACCCGAGCTCCAAGGCATCTTCTGAGAAGCACCTTCGAGCCAATAGTAGCCGGTCTCGAGTTCCTGGTCGAATTCCCCATAAAGACGCGCGTAGCCAAAGCCGTTGAACGCGGCTCTCAGCCCGCGGCCAAAGAACTGAACGGAACGGAACCGGCCCGAAATCGTGACTCGGCCATCGCCGAAGAACACCTGGCGGTGAAACTTCTTGTCGTCGATTTCCTTGCGCACATTGCCCGTGACGACGAGAGTGCTGCCTGGCTCCAGGTTACTGATCAAGAGCGTGCCCCGGAAAACCATATCCAACGTTCCCTCCGCCGGGGTTTCATCGGTGGCCATGAGCTTAAAGCTGCCTATGTTGGTATTGAAAAAGCTTCTACCGTGATCCTTGGCCCACTTAATGCTCGTCGGCTTTGCGACGGCTCGCATCTGAAGGGGCGTCTGGAGGCCGGTGGCCTGTGCGGGTGCCGAAGAACTGAGCAAACCCAGCGCGACAGTGAGCGCGGCACCGAGCAGCGTGGGCATAGGGGAACGCATTGACATGATTCTATCCGATCAACCCATGTTCAGCCCAATTGGTTCCCCCGCTAGGGTCTGAAATCTGCACAGGAAAAGCGCATCATTCGGCTTGGTCAGCGCGGAATTTGGCACTTTCAGCATTGCTCCGTTATACTGATCCTGAGAGCTTTCCACTGTTATGCCCAGAGTCCAGCGCCTTTCAGACCTGATCGAGATCCAGGCCGAGCATGCCATTTACTACGGTTTCGGTGGCCTGTCGAGCATTGGACTCGGCGGCTTCCTGATTTACTATCAAGGCAGCGGCATGTTTAAGCCGCTGGGAATCATCTTTATCCTCATTGGATTGCCCTTGCTGTATATTGCGGGAAAGGCGCTTTGGAAGGTTAAAGACGTGGTCGGGGTCGCCGTAATCTGCCCCTTCTGTGAAACCAAGAACGAGTTGCTTTCAAAGCCGGATGACGATTTCCCCTGTGAAAAGTGCGCTCGCATGGTGCCTATCGCAAACGGAGAGGTCATGCCGGTTCAACAAGTGCGCTGCGGCTTCTGCAACGAGCTTAACTACTACAGCGACAAAACCGAGGCGCTGCTGTGCGAAGAGTGCAACCACGAAATTCCCATCGGGGGCGATGACGACCGTCCGACTAAGTCCATTCCAAAGGCTTACATGCTCATCGACGATGAAGGTTTGTATGAGCTGATACTGGTCAAAGGCGGCCGCAAAGAAGAGGACCTCATTTCGGCCCTCCAGCATATGCTGGCCTTGAACCGAAACCAGGTGAAGCAGATGCTCGAAGAGTTGCCGGTCACCGTATTAACCGGCATCCCTCGCAAAAAGGCGGAATTGCTCAAGGCTCAGCTCACGATGCACGATGCAAGCGTAGAGTTCCGCCCGATGGAAGAAGCAAGACACTAACCTCCAGCCTTCAGGGCTCTCCAGGCTTTTACATACTTGGCCGTCTTGGCATTCGCCTCATTCCACTTGGGCTCCGCTGCTGAGTCGGCGATCTCCATGATCCCGAGTGCCACGAGTCGATCGACTTTGGCCATGTTCTGGTAATCCACCTTGTCCCAGTGGTCGCCAAGAGCATGATAATCGGGAAAGATGAACGTCGTGCAGACCGTGTGCGACGGAATCCCCGCATCCGCAAGCGCCTGATTGTCTGACCTTGAGAAGAACGAGTCGCTGTTCCGGGGGTGCTTCTCGACTCCAACGCCGATCTGATCACCCAGCGTCTTAAAGATTGCGCCCACGTCGGAAAAGTCCTGCCCGGTCATCGTCAACGCACCGACACGCGCCTTCTCGCTGTCATCCGTGCGTCCCATGTGCTCCAGATTGATCATCGCGACGGTCTTCGCAAGGGGAAAGACGGGGTTTGCCGCGTAGTAGCGCGAACCCACTAGACCAAGCTCTTCTCCGTAGAAGGTCATGAACACGATGCTGCGCTTGGGCTTGTATTGGGCCAGAGCGCTTGCAAGCTCGATGACAGAAACGGTGCCACTCCCATCGTCGTTGGCCCCGTTGTAAATCCGGTCGCCCTCCCCGCTACTCTTCATCCCCAAGTGATCGTAGTGGGCCGTGACGAGAACGTACGTGTTCTTTAACACCGGGTCCGATCCGGGGACCACGCCGATCACGTTTCGTACCTTGGCGGTCTCGCTAGATTCACGGCTCAGCTTGATCGTCGTTTCCTGGAAATACGTGCCGTTCACCGGCGGAGTGAGCCCAGAGCGGCGGAACTGGGCGGCAATGTACTCCGCAGCTAGGTCGAGCCCACGTGAAGGAGTGCCACGGCCCTCCAGCAAGTCGGAAGCCAGGAAAGACAGATGCCCCTCCATCGACTTGGCAGAGATCGCGTCGAGAACCTGCTTTCGAGCGGGGGTGACGGCAGGCTTGCTGACAGCCACCTGGGCAGATACGAGGCCAATGACGGCGAGTGAAAGGACAACTGCGGTTTTTTTCAATGCTTCTCCTGACGGGCGTTCACGTTGAGGGTGGTCTTAAGATTGCGCTCGGACTGCTTACCTGAAGCAACCTCCGTCGCGGCGCTCTCTGCGTTCGCGACGACACTGAGCTGGCTAACGATGCCTCTTTTACGGTCAAAGGAAGCCGTGCCGGTTCCTTTTACTTCGGTGCTAATCTTGGCGAACGCCTTCTGCTCGTCGGCCGCGTTGCCATATCGATCCTCGAAAAGAGTCGTGCTTTGGCTCATCCTGATCGTCAGCGTCGCGCTCTGCTCGGTGATCGCCGTGGGAACCACGAAGAAGTCCACGTTGCTGTCGCCAAATGCCTTGGTGAAGCGGAATTCCTTGCCCACCTCGACGCCCTCAACTGGAAATTCTATCGGCAGGTACGTGATGTCTGGGAACCGCTTGGGATGAAGCGCCGGCAGACTGACCGGTAGCTTCGTGTCGGGCGCATCCGTCTTCAGGATCTTGCCCTGTGGCGTCATGCTGATCGTCGTTTTGGGAAAGTAGCGCGTGATGTTTTTAGGCTCGACCGGTAGAGGCGTGCCGTTCATAAGCAAGCTGAACGCCTTGATCTCGCTAACGGCCTGAAGATTGCCGTCCACATCGGGTGCCGTTCCCACTGCCTCGACCAGCATCTGCGCCTCAACATCGGCATCTCTTCCCCCGAATACCTGCACATATCCCTCGAATCGCACCTTCACATCGTAAAGGGTGGGTGGCGCAAGTTGGAAACTGTAGGTGAGTTGAACGGCGGCGGCAAGTGCGACGAGCATCTATTTTATCATAACGCGATTCGCGCCCCCCGCATTCGAGTGGTAACCTCAGTTCACGCAAGCGGTTGTAGCTCAGTGGATAGAGTGCTTCCCTCCGAAGGAAGAAGTCGAAGGTTCGAATCCTTTCAGCCGCGCTCCGAAATGGACAACTCGACCGAACCACACGGGACCCGGCGGTGATGGGGGAAAACCATGTATTAGGGGCATTCGCAAAACCGTTGGCGCTAAACGTGGGCTTGCTTACCGCTGGCCATTCCGAAGCTCGCGTTGTAGAACTTTATCCTTATCTAGAGCAGGAAGATATTCGCCAAGCGTTGTCCTACGCCCGTCGAGCCAAGGCTAGGATTCGGCCGTTCGGGTCCTAAGACACTCAATCATTCAAAAGGCTAGCCGCGGCCGCCCGTCTCCATATACACCTTGACTTCCCTTATCCGCCGTAACATGGGCTCCAAGAAGGAGTATCACGGTGCCCAAGGGGATTGGTCATCCCACCTCAATCCTTTTCATTAGCGGCGAAGCCGTACGTTCCAAATTGCTCGCGGAGCCCGATACAAAGTGGGCCGGCGGGAGATATCGAGATCTACGGATAACACTTCAAAAAGCTTCGGACCCCATGACTTGCTAGGTCGCACTCCGAAAGGTTTCGAGTCCACACTTCAGCCGCGCTAGAGTCAGGTGACACCTTACGCGGCCCTACGAGGTAAAGAGTTCTTTAGAACTACCGCTTGCCGTTCGCTTCCCGATTCTTGTTCCAGATGGCGACGAGGATGAGGATGTAGGCAGCTAGTCTCACCACGTAATACGCAAGAGTATCCTCGTTCCTCTCTTCAGTGAGGGTTAGCGCCGTTCTTTGCCCCGCAAGTATCCAAAAGGCAATCGCAAAAAATATGAAGAGGCTATCGCCTGAACGCTTCCAAAACCTCAGGAAGAAGAGGCCCGCCACCAGGTATGCCATGACGATCGCGCCGGACAGTACGTGGCTCATTCCGCCTCCCAAATGAGACCGTAGATAAGGAGCGCCAGCCCAATGACAAGCGGAAGCGTGCGTAGCAAGAATAAGTCTGAATCAGGCCACAGGATTTTGTCGGCGAACAAGATGCCGTTATTGAGAGCCATTCCCAAAAAGCAGAGCCCACTCCAGAGAAGCAATCGTGCGCCTGTCTGCTTGAATCCGCGCAGCAACAACAGAGAGCAGGCAAGGCTCGTGAGGAAGCAGAGCATATAGACGACTGCGACCATTTAGTCTTCCCTCCGAATTTTAAAGGCATCAGCAAAGATGCGAATGTTGTCCATCGGTCTGGAAAAAATAAGCTGAATAATCGTGTCTTTGCCTTCCGTGTAGGCTTTGTCCAGGCTTTCGGCGACTTCCTGCGCGAGTGCGCTCGAGTTGGGAGCATATCGATAGCAAGGCCTTGGCTCACGCCTAACGGTTAGCAGGCGGGCCGCGTAAAGTTCCTCTAGTTTGACCTTAACGGATTCAGGCGTCGAGCGTATGCGCTCGCTGACATCCTCGGCACTCCATTCCACCTCCGCGTTGCTCATAAGGAACAGCAGCACTTCGAGCTGTTCGACGGAATTAATGGTGGTGTGGATGAACCGCTTGACTTCTGGCGAAATCTGTTCGGCCAATCTAACTCCCGCCGCACGTTTTACCCAACATCGGCCGGAGAGTCAAGCAGCAGCTCGTCGTGACCCACGTAAAAATGCTGGGAAACGGTGCCCGGCCGCAGCCAAATTAGCGCGGGAGCTACTTGAGGAAGCAAAAAAGAAACGACTCCGCGAGCCTCTTCCACCGTAAGAATTCCCCCTTTCTCTCGCGCGACCGCAATGTGCAAAAGGTCGTCCTCACCCTCAAACTGATAGCGGAAGGGCCCGAAGTTTCCCGAAAACTCGTTCGGCTCCATCGCGAGAAGTGCGTAGTCGGCTTGCCTAGAAGGGCTCAATCGATTGAAGGGAGGCAGTTTGATCGTCCGATTCTCACGGATATACTGCAACACCCGCTCAAGCACTTCGTCCCGCCGCGATTGCTCCGCAAAGCTTGGTTCAGTTGCGCTCTTCATAAGCCGAAAAAGAGCGGGCGGAGTAGGTGGGATTCGAACCCACGACCCGTTTTACCGAGTACGAGCTTTCCAGGCCCGCTCCTTCGACCACTCGGACACCACTCCGCTCTTCTTGTATTATGGCTTCTTAGCGGCCCCGCCGCTTGCTTAACCTTATGAGATCGTTCGCCTTTTCATTTCTCCTCCTGTCTGCTGCCTCTTTCGCCGCTGGTCAGGCCGACATCGGCAAGATCGTGCGCGAAAGCATGGAACTGACCAAAACGCCCGGACTCACGGTCGCCATCGTCAGAGACGGTAAGGCCGAAATCACCGGCTACGGATTCGCCGACCTCGAACATCGGGTCCCCGCAAAGGCCGACACCGTGTTCGAAATCGGCTCGGTCACCAAGCAGTTCACCGCTACCCTGGTGATGATGATGCTGGAGCAGGGCAAGCTCAAGCTCGATGAGAGCATCTTGACCTATATGCCGGACCTACCCGCCGAGTGGAAAGGCGTAACCGTGCGCCATTTGCTCAATCACACGTCCGGCATCAAGAGCTACACGGCCGTACCCGCCTTCGCGGGCGTGATGGCGAAGCCTGCTTCCCACAGCGCACTCATCAAACTCGTGTCCGCCGAGAAGGCCGACTTTGCACCGGGCGACAAGTGGCTGTACAACAACACCGGGTATTACTTGCTCGGAATGCTGTTGGAGCGCCTGGAGAAAAAGCCTTACCGAGAGCTTATGCGCGACCTGATCACCGACCCCTTGGGAATGGCGAACACCGATTTGTACTTGACTTCCGAAGTCGTGCCAAACCGCGCCAAGGGCTACTCCGTACTCTCGGGCGGCAGGGTCGTCAATGCGCCCTACATGGATATGGGCTGGCCCTTTGCCGCTGGATCTTTGATGTCGACGGCTAGCGACATGGTCAAATGGGACGCAGCACAGGGAAGCGGGAAGCTCCTCAAGCCCGAGTCTTGGAAACAGATGTGGACGCCCACCGTGCTGAACGACAAGAGCACTTTTCCTTATGGATTTGGATGGGGACTCTCGAAGCTGCCCGGATCGGAAGTGATCGAGCACGGCGGCGCCATCCCCGGATTCCAAGCTCAGATATCTCGCTTCCCGTCCAAGAAACTCTCCGTGATCGTTCTTAGCAACGCTCTGCCCGGCATGACCGAAAAGCTCGCTCAAGAGATTGCCGCGGCGCTCGATCCCAGCTTGGCAAAGCCAGTTGACGCCAAAATCGAAGACAAAGACCCCACCCTGACGGCGAGGCTGCGAAAGCTATTCGAGGCATCCCTGGTCGGCAAAGCAGATCCTAACGAGTTTGCCGAAGACATGCGAAAGCGCTTGTTTCCGGACGCTATTCTCGTGGCCCGAGACCAAATCGCGCCCCTGGGTCCCTTGAAGTCATTTGAGCTAATCGGCGAATCCACCTCCGGCGAGTCGAAAATTCGCGTGTACGGCGTGACGCTCGGAACCACGAGGTTGAAGCTGACCCACGTTTTGGACGCTACAGGAAAAATCACCGGGTATCTGATTCAGCCTATCTAGCCATATTGGCTGGCCATGGCTTCGACGTGAATCCACTCCTGCTGCCGATTCAGTCGCTTGGCCTCCTCTCTTAATCGGGAGAGGCTGTTGGCGATAGTCTCTCGGTCGGCAGTCGCACAGGCTCTCAGCACTTCGGCCTCTAACGCGGCCAGCATCAGCCGCGTGCCCGACTGCTTGGGCACCTCGCGGAGAACGCTCTCCGCCAAGGCCCCGGCTTCCCCAGGGGAGGTCTTGAGGAGCAGCCAGCCGAGTTGCAGCCCGGAGCGCCAGCCATTGGGGGACTCGGGACGTTCGCGAGTGAGCTGCACCGCTTCTTCCAAGAGCGTAATCGCCTCCGGCATTTCCCCTTGCGACGCGCGCACTTCCGCCTGCGCATTCAGAGCCTGGATCATGCCGATCGTGTGGCCCACCATTCTAAAGGTGTCGTAGGACTCCTGCAAATAGCTCAGGCCCTCTTCGTGTTTGTCTGCCTTAAACCGGCCATAGCCACGCTCGAGAAGCGCTTGCGCGAGTCCCAGCTTAAAGCCGTTCTTGGCGCAGATCGAAACACGCCGCAACTCGAAGGAATCCCGATCCTCCGTCAGGCCGGACAGGGCTTGCAAGGCGTTGAGCTCGCCCCAAGCGTCGTTAGCGAGACGAGCAGCAAGCAGGGCCTCGTTGTGATATCGCAACCCAATGTCCAAGTCTCTCCGGGCCAGATGGATGTAGCCGCAGCATTTGGCCGACACGAGAATCCCCTCGCTGTCACGAAGTCGTCGGAAAATCTCAAGAGATCGCTCCGCAAGCGGCAGCGCCTCGTCGTCCCGCCCGAAGATGTGAAGCATGAGCGCTTTGCCGTAGAGACAGCCAGCCTCGGTTTCAGACGCATCGGACAGCGCAAGACCCTGATCGAAGTATTCGCCAGCCTTCAAGAACTTGTCCCCTTTCCTTGCGAGACGGCCCGCGGTGTACAGCCCCTCCGCCTTGACGACGCCATCCGGGCAGTGGGGGAGCAGTTCTTCTAGGCGTCTGAGGCCCAGCTCGTGCGAGCCACTCATCAGCCAGAACCGACGGAGATCACTCACCATAGCCAAAGCGTGCTCATGGCGGCCGCGGCTTGCCAGGAGTGCAAGCACCTTTTCAAAACGGTTGAGTTGCGGGCCAATAGAGGCCAGCGCCTGCGCTTGATCAGGACCCAGAAGCGCCATTCGTAACTCCCCGGTCTGGGCTCTTGCATGGTCGATGAGCAGCGATTCGGCGGCGGCCAGCTCTTCCTCGGACGTGCATGCCTGAAGCATCTCGCGGACAGGCTCGAGCACGCGATAAGAGCGCGTGGAACCCTCCGAAACGGCCTGCAGAAGAGACTGTCCGCAGAGTTCTGCGGCGGACCTGTCAGTGCCGCCCATCGCTCGAACGAGCGACATGTGGAAGCTTCCCGGCACAAGGCTGAGTCGCTTAAGCAGCAAAAGCTCCGGTGCCTTAAGCAAATCGAGGCTCCACTGCACCGCCGCGGAGAAGGATTCATGCGGGGAGAGTTGGTTTGCGGGTCGGTTGCCAAGAAACTCGCTCATCGCATGGATCCGATCGCCCATGTATTCAGGCGAAAACACCGCGATATTGGAGGCGGCAAGCTCGATCGCAAGAGGAAGGCCGTCGAGGCGTGAGCAGACCTGTGCAATGCCAACAATCGTCTCAGGAGTCGCCTCAAAGGTTGGATCGGCGAGGCTAGCCCGGCTAAGGAAGAGTTGGACGCTCGGGAACGTGAGCGCTCGCTCCAGACTAGCAGTCTCTCCGGGCACGGGAAATGGCTGGAGTGCGAAACATTGCTCGCCGATCACGCGCGTGGCTCGACGAGAAGTAATCAAGAGTTGAAGCCCCTCCGAGCTGTCGAGAAGTTCGTCAATTTCCTTCGCAGCCTCTGGCAGGAGATGCTCAAGGTTGTCGAGGAGCAGAAGGGTCTCTTCCCCAAAGGCCCTCGCGATCTGCTTTCCCTTCTTCAAGCCGGTCAGTGCGGAGAGACCCATGGTACGGCCGATTTCGTCGATGATCCCCGACCCGTGATCCACTTGAGCCAGGCGCACGACGTAGCAGGTTCTCTCAAGCGCCAGCTCACGAATGACCTCCAGGCATAGGGTAGTTTTGCCAACCCCACCCGGACCGAGAACGGTAATGAGCCGGCGGCCCATGCGCAGAAGGTCCGCTATCGATTGCTTTTCCGTTTGTCTGCCAAGAAACTTTTCAAGGCTCCGAGCCGGAAGCTGCGTCCCTCGTTGTGAAGCCGCAATCGCAGTCTCAACGCGCAGCTGCTGATCGTCGTGCTGAACGTGCTGCCTCCACAAAACCAGCACCTCCCTTGCAGCATTTTGGTCGCCAGCACTCAAAAAGGCTTCTGAAAGTTGCTTGCACGCCGACGTAAATTCAGCTTCGAGTGCCGCTTGGTGGGGGATGATCCACGAATCGTACAAACCGGCCAAAAACGAGCCCTTGTAAATCTCAAGAAGGCGCTGCAGCGACGCCGTGTCCGAGCGTCTCCTCAGGCTTTCAAACTCCCGGAGATCCGAACATGTTTCCGCAGCGAGCGAGACGGAGGTATGGCTCGCCGACAACAGGCTACTGGCTTCCCCTAGGGTTGTTCTTAGGGCTGACAGGGCCACGCTTAGGTTATGGCGTCCCCGTTCCTGGGTGCTCTCGGGCCAAAGCATCTCGATCAAGCCATCTCTCGGGATCTGGGCACCTCGATGCAACAGCAGATAGGCAAGCAGTGAAGCGGTTTGGCGAGTCCTGAACCGGCTCACCTCGCCCTGCGGACCAGATACGCGAAGACCCCCGAAGGTGTAAATCGTCGTCTCTTGGCCCTCCCGTCGCTCCCCCACGTTCATTTTTGCTATTGAGTCTACAGGGCTTGAGAGAATTGTGAGAGACCACTCGCTCACTATGTGCTCAGATTCGCAAGGCTTCTCCTCGCGAAAAATTTGAAAGAGGTGAAACATGAAACCTAATTGCTCACTTAAAGTCGGTTTGGCCTTTGGTCTGACCGCTTTTTCTATCCTATGAGCGGAGTCGCTTTTAATCCGACTGGCACGACACAGGACGCACTTAAACCCCGTAGCACTAGGCACTCTCCGCCACAAGGTTAGTGGCCGGCGCAAACTCCGCGCGAGCCCCGCCCGCGAGAGGTGAGGGGGAACTTCCGACCCGTAGCGGAACACCTCTCTGATTTTTTGCCCCAAAACCATAGACCCGCACGCGGTGGTTGTGCGAGTATTAAGCGTGGCCGCAATCGCACCAGACTTCGCCTATCGACAAAAGACGTTCGCTCCCAATGACCTGGAAGGCATGACTAATGCGATGCACCAGGACGGGTTTGCGCTTATCCCCGGCGTATTGAGCCAGGATGAGGTTCAGGCCGCCAAGGAGGCCATCGATCGCCTTAAAGCTTTTGGCTTTGACCACATGGCCAAGACAGAGCACTACAAATGCGTCTTCAACCGCGAGCGCTTCTTTTTCGATTTGTTAGACCGATCCGGAGTGGTCGATCTCGCCGAAGCGACCATGGGCGAGCAGTGCCACATTATCGGGCAGACTGCCTGGAAGAGCCATCCGGGCCACGATGGGTGGGGGCCGCACACCGACCACATCCTGGTGACCGTCCCCGAAGAGACCGCAAGCGACCCCAAGGCTTTTCCAATCTATCTCTGCACCGCCCATTACTACCTCAATGACATTCACGAAGACCTCTGCCCAACGTGGGTGATTCCCGGAAGCCATAAGAGCGGCAAAGCGATCGGATGGGGCAAAGAGATTCCCTCGGTCTGGAACGGCCGTGAGTTGGAACCGGTGCTGTGCAGGGCGGGTGACGTGCTGTTCTTCCGCAGCGAAATCTGGCACACCGGAAGCATGAACAAGACCGAGAATGAGATTCGGTACCTGATTCAGACTCACTATTCGCACAGAACCATCGCTCAGCGCTTTTCGCCGTTCCCGTTTAACTTCAATCAGGAGCTTCTCGCCACGGCCAATGAGCGGCAGTTGAGGCTGCTGGGCAAGCATCCTGAAATGGCGTACGGCTAGAGCAGGGGGCCCTGCTGGTAAACTCGCGGCTTACCCCCCATGGAAGTTACACGAGAGGATTTGAATGCCTGTACGTTGAAGTTCAGCGTAAAAGCTGAGGAACAGGAAGTAAAAGAAGCCTTTGACAGGGCCTACAAGCAGGTTGCCAAGCAGATCAAGCTGCCGGGCTTCCGCCCCGGCCATGCTCCGCGCGCAATGATCGAGAAGGTCGTGAGCAAGGAAGAGGTATATGACACAGCCGCCGAAAACCTGATCCGCGTCCTCTACAAGCGCATCTTGGAAGAAAACGAGGTCACCGTCGACACGACTACTCGGCCGATGGTCGACCTTACCGCGTTCAGTGAGGACGAGAAAAAGGCGGAGTTCAGCATCAAAGTTCCCCTACCCCCGCAGGTGAAGCTCGGGGACTATAAAGGACTGCCACTCGAGAAGCCAAAGGTCGACGTGAGCGACGAAGATGTCGAGCATCAGATCGAAGAATTTCGCAAGCGGAGACAGACGCGAGAGGCCGTGACGGATCGCGGCGTTCAGGAAGGCGACATCGCCGTCGTAAACATCAAGCCAGATGGCATGGACGGCGACGGGCGGAACTTCATGACGATTGCGGGCCAGACGTTCCCCGCCCTTGACGAAGCGCTGCACGGCATGAGCGTGGAGGACATGAAGAGCCTCGACCTGACTTTCCCCGAGAACTTTCAAGAGAAGGATTGGGCCGGACAGGCGATGCATGTGCAGGTCACGCTTAATTCGCTTAGCACGGTGAAGCTGCCGGAGCTAGACGACGACTTTGCCCAAAGTATGAAAACCGAAAACATCGATGACCTGCGCGGACGCGTTCGGACGGGTATCGAGCGGGCCAAGGCGCAAATGCTGCGAGACTTCATCAACGATCAGCTCCTCGAAAAGCTGCACGAACGATCGGAGGTTGCCGTCAGCGACAACATGTGGGAAGCCTTGGCAGACCGCAGACTCAGCGAAACGGCTCAGGAACAGCAGAAGGCCGGCAAGACGCTGGAGCAATACGCGACAGACAATGGAATGACCGTCGAGCAGCTACAACAGGCATGGCGCGACAAAGCCAAGATGCATGTCGAGCGAGCCCTCTTGATCCGCGAGCTTTTTGTTGCTGAAAAGATGGAGCTCACGAATCAGGAGCTGAACGACGAGCTGTATGCCATGTCCGAAGAGATGGAAATGCCGCCTCAGGAAACGCTGGATCTTCTGAAAAAGAACGATGCGCTCGACGAACTCCAGTTTCGCGCGATTTCACGGAAAGTCGGAGTGTTCTTGGAAGAGAACGCCGACGTAAAGGAAGTCGCCGAAGCTACCGCCTAGATTCACCCGAAACCATGAGAATGAACTGTAGAACTGCGGCGCTGGGAATTTGGCTCTTTGGTGCCGTGGCTTTTGCGGGGCAGAGTCCCGTCCTATTAAGGCGACAACTGAGCGCCGGCTCGACCGAAAAGTATCAGGTGGACATGAAAATGACCACCGTGCTCGAAATGCCCGGTGGGCTCGGAGAACAGGAGCTTGGAATGACCAGCTCCGCCAATCTCGAGATCAAGATCGGAAAGATGAACTGGCAGATTCCCGGCGCTTCTATCGACGCCGTGATGACGGTTACCGCAATGGAGGCCGAAGGCATCATGGCAGGCACCATCGGCGATAAGATTCCGCCCCCTCTCAATGTAAAGGGCACGCTCGACATCTATGGCCGCCTAAAACCCGCTGGTTCCTCCTCGGAGGGCGGGATGGACCTTGGGCAAGTGCAGTCGCTATCGTTTGCGATGATGGCGATCGAGTTGCCCGAGAAAGCGGTTAGCCTGAACGACACCTGGCCCGTGCTCGTGCCTCGAAGCACGATGACGAAAAAGAACCAGTTTCTAACTGCAACACTAAAAGGCGAGCGGAACGGCCTCTGGGTCGTGCAGCTCTCCGGGAAATATCAGCTCGAGATGGAACCTCGCGAAATCAGCTCAGGTGATGGCGCGACGAATCCGATGGCAGGACAGAAGGTCGGAGTGAAAGGCGAGGTCACCGTTGAAGGCGAGGGCCTCGTCGACAAGGTCACCGGGCGCACGATGAGCCTGAAGACGAAGACCTTAACCAAGCAGGTGGCCACCTTAGCAAGCATGGGCGTCTCGATCGACTCGCACTCGACCATGGATTCGAGCATTGTCTCGAAATAGGCCCTTGCAACAGCCATGCCTTTGATGGACGTGGAAAAACGGCTAATGCTTCGCGAGGAGCTCCGAATCACCCAAATCGCCCGCGAAGAGCCTCGCCAAGAATCAATCACGCTGCGGAGCGAGTATGCGGAAGCAAAGCGGTCAGCCGCCGCAGAAGATGAAGCGCTCAGTCACTGGCCCCTGAGCGCGGAAGATTTCGTGCTATCTCGCCATAGCTCGGTCGTGATGCGCGAACTCGCGGATGTGCCGGTGGTAACCAAGACTGCGCGAACATTCGACCAAGTCGTCGTAGCTCGAAGAGAAGACCCCTCGGCAGCATAGGCCGAGGGATTTTGGCTTACACAGGAACCCTTCCTCCCCTTGCGGCGAAGCCACACGGAGAGGTGAGGAGGGGTGCCGAAAGACTTTGAGACACTCCACTAGCTTCCCAATAGAGGAGGTTCAACTTGGCCTCGGATCTCCCCGTCTGGGTGCGTGGTTGTATGGACGTTCACGTAGGTGTTGCCTCCGAGAATGGCCGCCACAGCCTGGTTGAAGGTGTTCACGCCTCCGCCTGCGGTCAAATCGGCCGAGTCGAGAGTGAAAGTCATAGTGTTCGACCATGCCCCATCTGCCTGCGTGTAGAGAGGAAAGATAGGAGCGCCTACAACCGACCTTCCACCAATGTGGATGTGCGCTGCCGTGACGTCCTCATTGGTCAGTCCCGTAGTGTTTACCCGCACCGTAATGCTAGTCATGTCGGCGTTGAACGTCACCGTGGCGTCGCCATTGGCTTCCGTTTCGACCGCGGGCACCTCTTGCGAGCCGCTGAGATCCGCTTCGAGCTCAACCGCCGTTCCTAGCTGGCCACGAATTTCGCCTCCGGGATGGCTCGTCGTATGAACATCCACATAAGCATTCCCGTCTCGAATCGCCTGTCTCAGAGCCTCCATATTCGCGACGACTTCCGTGTTAAGATCTCCCGCCTTGATAGTTCGCGTGTAGTCGTCGGAAAAGGCACCGAAGCTCGCGCTGTAAATCGTCGCCGCATGATCGACCCCCGTCGCCCCGAGACGGCCAAGGTGAAGGTGCGCGGAAGTGACTTGCCCGAGCGTGAGGCTCGAGGTCTGGAGCCGAACTTGGATTTCGCTGCCGTCTTCTGAGATTTCAACATTTGCGGTGCCAATCGCGGTGCTCGCCACGTCTCCGCCCACTTGAGCTGAGCCCATAACCGTGCGGAAGATTTCAGGCGTGCCTTGGCCGCCCCCCGTGAAAATCGCATAAGTGCCGAAGGATGTGATCTGCGCCCGCACGATCTGATTGGTCACATCGACAATCGAGTTGAGTTCTTCCCACACGCCCCCATTTAGGCGGAAAAGATGCAGTTCCCTCGCATCGGTACCCAGAGGAAGTTGGCCATGTCTAATTCTCAAGGTCGCGGGATTGGTTGAGTTGAACGAGGTTGCCGATGACGCTCCGAGGTTCCAAGCAGTTCCCGTCACCAGGCGACTGTCTGCTGGAAAATTAGCGGCAGTCCGCACCGTAACGTCTGTTTCCGAGCTCAACGACCCGGCAGGAACCACCAGTCGCACGTCCCCATTCCGGTAGTTGAACGTCCCCCCAGCCGGCCCGATCCGCTGCAACTCATTCGGATTGCTCACCGAGTCGCTTGGGCTGCAACCAGCAACCACAATGCACAGCAGCAGCATAAGACCTGTCCAAAATCGCCTATCACTCATTCTCAATTCTCCCATCACACACAACCAGGCGCCACGATTGCGGCACCGTCATATATTACACAGGTGCTCTTGATTTACCGCCTAAGACAGCAATAAAACGGCTGCGGCAGCCGGCCCCGCGTGCTCCACGCGCAGAACTCGTGGGCCAAGGGTAACCCCGCGATTGCCAATCTGATCCAGCTCTTTTTGGGACCATCCCCCCTCGGGCCCGACCACAATCGTCATCTCGTCTCCAACCGCCTCCAGCTTCGGCGCAAGCCCTTCAACCTCCGAAAGCACCGCTGCATGTGGATAGCGAGAAAGAACCTCTCTCAAATCTTGTGCCGTCTCAAACTTCGGCACCTGAGTTCGAAAGGACACTTCTGCTTCTTCACGAGCGATGGTGGTAAATCGTCGCAGCCTGCCTTCGAGCTTCTTCTGATCCCATTGGACGATGGTTCGCTCGCTCGGGAACAATACGAACCGGGCGACTCCGATACCCGTACAAGCCTTCACGATATCGTCGAGCTTGTCTCCCTTTGGAAGGGCCTGGGCCAGCGTCAGCCGAAGTTTCGGCTCGGTGTTCGGACGCAAGACTTCTTGAGGGAACGCCTCGCTACCCTTGAATTCGCAGCGTATGATCGATCCATCACCGGGCAAGATGGCGATCTCGGCCCCTGCAGGGAGGCGGAGCACCTTCCTGAGCTTGTCGATCTCCGCTGGCGGCAACTCAAAGGGCTCATCTGCCGTTGCCCCAGGAAGAAACAACCTTGGGAGCGACCGCAGCGCCCTCACGCTTTCGTGAACATGGCGGCCACCCAACCATCCTCATCCAACTTCTCTCTGAGCGAAAAGCCTGCAGATTCCGCGGCAAGCTGCACATCAGGCCAGTTCTGCTCGATAATCCCGCTGACAATCCATCGCCCGCCCGGCACAATCGTATGCCAAATATCTCTCGCGAGCCGAATCAGAATCGCGCTAATAATATTGCTAACGACCACATCGAACCCCCCAGTAGCCGTTTCGCCCTCGATCGGGGGCGAAACTCCCTCGCCAACGAAGGCCAAGAACTGAACGCCATTGAGCAGGGCATTCTGCTGCGCAACCTCGACCGCCACCGGCTCGATGTCGTTAGCGATAACTTCCGAGGCTCCCAACTTACACGCAGCCACCGAGAGAATGCCACTGCCGCACCCCACATCGGCCACCCGCGCGTCTTTGAGATTCGCCTTCTCGAGCAGTTGCATGCACAATCGAGTCGTCGGGTGGTCGCCCGTCCCAAATGCCTGGCCAGGGTCCAAGACAATCTCCAGGTCATCGGGCCCGCTTGCAAAAGTCTCCCACGTGGGCCGCACCACGAAACGCTCACCAACCCGGCGGGGCTTGAAGAACTTCTTCCAGTTCTCCTCCCAGTTCTCCTCTGGCAGCTCCCGCGAAATGACCGATCTGGCTCCGGCTCCTTCAAGAGCGGCCTTCAGCTCCTCTAGCTGCTTCCAAGCGGCTTCAACGTTGGGCAGGGCACCGGTGAGGCTGTTTCCCACCTCCAGTGTGTTCTCGATCCCATGCTCGCGAAAGATTTCAATGAATGGCGACAAATCGCCGCTCGCGGGACACTCGGCGCGGACTTCAATCCAGCTCATTTCTTTTTGCCAAACAGTCCGCCCAGGAGGCCCTTTTCTTCGCCGCGCGGCACCTTCTCTCCGCTCACCTCCGCGAGCTCCCGGATGAGCTTGGCTTGCGCCTCACTCAACTTCTTGGGAACGTGAACGCTGCAGAGAACGATCAGATCGCCCCGGCGGCCCCCATGTAGCGGCGGCAAGCCCGAACCCTTAATCGCAATCTGAGTCCCCGGCTGGGTTCCAGATGGTATCGAAACCGACACCGGTCCATCGAGTCCCTCGATCTCCACGCTATCTCCCAGCGCAACCTGCGCAAAAGAAAGGCTCATCCGCGTGTACAGCGTCTGCCCTTGGCGCTCAAAACGCTTGTCGGAATCGAGCTCGAGTACCACGTACAGGTCGCCCGGTCGTCCACCACCGACGCCGTCGTTCCCTTGCCCCGGCACGTGCATGGTCGCGCCGTCTTCGAACCCCGGCGGCACATTGATCGTAACCTTCGCAGTCTCCGGCAAAAGCCCTTTCCCTTTGCAGTTCTTGCAGGGATCCTTGATGAGGCTGCCTTCGCCTTGGCAGGTCGGGCAAGTCGTGGTAGTCCGAACCTGGCCGATAAAGGTATTCCGAACCGCTCCCACGACGCCCTGCCCGCGACAGGTCTGACACGCCTCGCGAGGCGCCCCGCCTTCGGTGCCGAGGCCGCTGCACTTCGCACACTCGGCCATCCGATCAAATACAATCTCCCGCTGGGTTCCGTTCAGCACGTCCAAGAGGCCGACCTGCATGTCGTAGCGCAAGTCCTCGCCGTGCCGCGCCGATCCCCTCGACCGGCCCTGGGCACCGCCCCCGAAGAAAATATCGAAGAGGTCCGTGAAATTTCCGCCGCCGCCCCCAAAGAACGGGTCGGAAGGTTGCTCATCGGTCGTTCCAAAACGGTCGAAGCGACCACGCCGATCCGGATCGCTCAGGATGGAGTACGCCTCTCCGACTTCCTTGAATTTCTCCTCAGCGGAAGGGTCGTCTGGATTAACGTCGGGATGATATCGACGCGCGAGCCGACGATAGGCGGACTTGATTTCGTCCGCCGCCGCCTCTCGCGATAATCCTAGGACCTCGTAGGGATCCCGTTTAGGCATTCGCTTTAGACCTCGTCTTCGGTCTCGTCGTCCCCGGCCGATTCTTGGTCGGCGATGTCGCTCAAGGACAGGGTGTCCTCTTCCGCAGCCACAACCTCAACCTCTTCTTCTTCGTCAACGAGGCCAGAGAGGCTCAGCGCCTCTTCAGTATCTGCTTCCGCATCCACTTCGTCCTCGCCCACCGTCGTTACGAGTGCGACTTCGGTCTCATCGAGAGCGGGAAGCAGCATGCCCAATTCGCTCGGCACAGTCTCGTCCAGCAACACTCCCAGTTCCGGCTCATCGATCGCGATCTCCGTCGCAACGCCCATGATCGGCTTAATTTTTCCTGCCGCGATCTCCGCGAGCGCAATCGTCAGCGGGTGGATCGAATCAACTTGCACCAAGGGAGGAGCTCCCTCGCGAAGCTGCTTGGCGCGCTTTGCTGCAAGGTTGGATAGCACGAATTTGCCGTGTGGGTAATTATTGAGGATGTCTGGGCTTGGCAGCATAGGAGGGGTGAACTGACAGACAAGTGTACCCGCCGCAGACAAGTGAAAGGAGTGCGTAACACTACTTGTCAGTGACCCCAAGCATGTCATTGCGAGGGCATTGGACGTAGACGGAACTCCAACTGCGTTCTAAACCAGCAGGGCACCGCATCCTTCGCGCCTTGTCAAAGCTCGCGAGCTCCGGCCTCCACCTCGGCTCCTAGGTCTAACTGAACCTTTGACTAAATTGGCCCTTCCAACAATGCAGGGTAAAACGACCCTCGAGGTAAGGCAAGTGAAACTCGAATTTGATAAAATCAACAAACCCGTCATGCTCATCGGAGGCGCTCTGGCGGCTGCGGGGATCGGTTATAGCGTGTGGAGAGTGGTGAGCTTGAAGCAGTCGAAAGCTTCTGATCGCAAGTTGCTACAAAGCGCCTCAATGAAGAGCCATCACGTCGATCTCTCCTCCGAGGACAGCTTCCCCGCCAGCGATCCCCCCAGCTTCACGCCGAACACCAGTTTGGGCAAGTCCCGGTAATTCTACGCCTCGGGCCTAACCGGCTGCCCGTGCCAATTCCACCAGAGCAGGCAAAGCCTGTTCTGCTGGATCGGAAATCACGTAGATCCCATGCTGAATCACGGGCTCGGTGTTAATGCGGATGACCATCTTTCCCTCTTCAACCGCCATCTCCGTGAACCCGTAGCTCACCACGCCGCTAGTCCCCACTTCCAGCACGATATCGGCTTCATAGGCACCTCGCAGGGCCGCTTCAGAAGCCGCGTTGTTCGGAAATTCTCCAAACCAAACGACGTTCGGCCGCATCAGGCCGCCGCACTCGCACTTAAACAGCGTTTTTTCGTTGACCCGGGCGGGCAAGGCTTCGGGGTCAAGCTGCTGGACCTTCTTGCATCGTGTGCAACACGCCTGCAGAATATCGCCGTGAAGTTTGAATATCCTCGTGGACCCGGCACGTTCGTGGAGAGGATCAACGTTGGAGGTGACGATGGTGACACGCTTTGCGACATCTTCAAGCTCGGCCAAGGCGAGATGCGCTTCGTTGGGAACCGCGTCCTTCCCTTCGTGGATGCGCAGCAGATACCAGTTCCATACGGTTACCGGATGCTTGGCAAAAGCTTGAGGGGTGGCAATCTCGTAAGGGTTCAGCCCCTCATACAAACCTGCCTCGCCTCGAAACGTCGGAAGCCCGCTCGCCACCGAGATTCCGGCCCCCGTAAAGACCAGCACGTCGCCCCGCAACTGGCGGCCAATCCTATCTAGATCGACGTGATTGGCTTCCATTTGCCACCATCGGGACTAGCGCCCGAAGAGCCTCAGCCCAAACAAACCAGAACCAAAGCGATCCAAAACGAACGCAACGTTCGCAAGGGCACTGATCTGGTTGAAGTCGGGCGTGTTCGTCTCAGGAACGTAAACCATGTCGCCAGGCATCAGCACCACGTTCTGGGTCTGATCCCCGTTCTTTACGAAGCGCACGAAGTCGGCAATGATCCGCGTGTACTGCCCGGGATAGCCCGAACGTTCGCGCGTAATCACCACTTGACTGAATTTGGATCGGTACCGCACCTCTCCCTTTGCCAGCGAAATTGCGTCGGCAAGCGTCATCGGCTCCTTGTAAGGATAGAGGCCGGGCGACTGCACGGCACCCATCACAAGGACTCTGTTCCTCGTTTCCTCGGGCACGGTGAGCTCGTCTCCGTCCTGAATCTCAAAGTTCTGCGAAGTGTCGCCGCGCGTCATCATCGCATAAAGATCGATGGGCACGAGTTCATTGGTGTTGGCACGCTTCAAGGTGGCCCGACGTAAATCCGCTCGGTCCGGAATAGGCCCCCCGCCCTGATTCAAGAGCGTCATGAGCGTGTCTCCGGGGCGAATCTCATAGGTGCCCGGCCGCTGCACGAAGCCGCCCACCGATCCAAACATCTGCCTGAAGCGAACAATGGTGACCGAAACGATTGGGTCGCGCAGCCGAAGCTTCTCATCGTACAGCTTGGCAAGCGCTTCCTCCAACTCGTTTGGCGAGCGACCAGATGCCCGGACGGCACCTAGAAAAGGAGCGGTGACATATCCGTCTTTGCCGACCGGCACTTCAGCTTGAATTTGAGGCTGGTTAAACACAGCGATTCGGATAACGTCCTGTGGCTGAAGCTTACGGGCAGTTGGGGCTCCTGCCTGTGGAAAAGCAGCCGCTACGACAAGCAAACACATGAACGACAATAAAGCTCGCATTTGAATCTCCCACACCAAGGACGAAGCTTACTACCTCAGAGGCTCAGAGCTTATCGCTCTTTCGCCGGCCCTCGATCACGAGCGTAACTTCTCCCTTACGGGGGACTTCGTTTTGGGAGGGAATGTTCGGCAAGACGCCCCGGTACACCTGCTCATGCATCTTCGTGAGCTCCCGACAAATTGCATAGCGCCGCTCTCCCAGCACTTCGTGTGCCACTTTCAACGCGGTCTCGAAGCGGAACGGAGACTCGAACAGCACGATCGTCATCGAGGAATCTTCGAACTGCTTCAGCTCTTTGCGGATGTCTCCTGCCTTTCTTCCCAGAAACCCCAAAAAGGCGAAGCGCTGCCCAAAAAAGCCGCTGAGCATCAACGCGGTCGTGACCGCGCTAGGTCCCGGGATACCTTCAAGTTTCACGCCGTTGTCATGGCACAAATCTGTCAGGATCGCGCCAGGGTCGCTGATCGAGGGAGCACCGCCATCCGTCAGCAGCGCAGCCTTTCCGCCCGATTTCAGCTCCTCCAAATAGCCCTCGATCTGGCCTCTAGACGTGTGGTCGTTCAGCACTCGCATGGGCTTGCGAACCTCGAGCACAGAAAGGAGTTTGCCGCTGACCCTGGTGTCTTCAACGATCCAGAAATCGGCGCCCCGTAACGCCTCGCCCGCGCGGGGCGAGAGATCGCCTAAGTTGCCGATCGGAGTGGTGACTAGAGTCAGTTGGCCTGGGCTGCGAGATTCATCGTCGCTGCCCAGGCTCATTGAAGTTACTGCCCACCAGCCGTGCTCTTCGGTGGAACAGCGGTACCCGTAGTGGCCGGGGTCTTGTTCTGCTCGATTTCCTTCTTCACCTGATCTGCCATCTTCTTCTGCTGTGCATCGACTTCTTTCGTCGCCGCGGCAGCCTTCTTCTTCTCAGCTTCCTGCTCGGCCTTGAACTGCTTTTCGGCTTGCTGATTGGCGAGCTTTTCGGTTCTCCATCGCTGTTGCTCGGTCTCGATCGCGGTGGCCTCCGCAGCGGTCACCAGCTTGGCATTCTTAGCCGTGGCGAGCTTCGTCTGAATTTGTCTGAATTGCTGATCGCCGGTGGTGTCGAACATGTTGTTCAACTTGGCAGCTTCCAGCAGGTTTGTTGCCGCCAGAGTGGCATTCTTCGTCTCGATGCCCATGTCGACGAGTTCCATGCGAATGGAGAAGTTCTCGGTTTCTCGAAGAACGCTTTCGAGGGTTTCCAACCGTTCCGCTCGCAGCCCTTCAGCCAGCTTAGGATCAGCCTTGGCGCGATTCCACAAGTCTTCGACCGCTGCGTACCAGGTGATAAGACCGACATGATCGTCAGCAGGATTCTCATCGGTGGTTGCAGCCTTTGCGGCGTCGGCAATCGCTCGGATCTGCTTGCTCAGCTCTTCCGGTTTCTGCATGAGCGTGAAGTCGGAGGAAGTCTTGTAGTAGTCACGGAGGCTCTTATAGCCGGGCAGCGGAAACTTGACCTGATCGGACTTGGCAAGAGCATCGGTCCGCTTCTGGAACTCGGCGGTTGCCTTCTCCTCGACAAACTTGTCCTTGTACTTCTGCATGCTCTTGGCGAGATCGGCAGGGGCATTGCTCTTGACGCTGATCAGCTTATAAAAAGCCTTCCCGTCGGGCACGTCGATCACTTCGCTCACTTGTCCGGGCTTCAGATTGGCTAAAGGTGCCATGCTTGCGCTTCGCGCGATATCGGTTGGGCCCAGATTGACCACGACCTCTGCCACCTTCTTATTCGGACCAGGCGGCAAGTCGTTCGAGTAGCGATTCATCACATCCTCGAACTTGGCCCCGCCCTTAACTTCCGCGAGCGCTTTCTTCGCCTGAGCTTCCGCATCTGCTGGGGTCTTGCTGCCTGTCGAAATCATGACCCGCTTCATCACGTACGTGTCGTAGCTAGCCTTCACCTCTTCGTCCGTAGGCTTGAGACTCGCCTTAAGCTTCTCCACTGCAAGCTGAGGAGCCACCTGCTGCAAAAAGCCCGCTTTTCGAGCCGGATCGGCGAGGTTTGCCGTCACGTTCTCGATCGCGCTCTTGCGAACCTCTTCAGCCGTCTGGCCACCCATTTCCTTCTTAAACAGTTCGTCGAATTCTTTCGCCGAAGCCGTCGGCTTCATCTTCTTCTCGTCGATGTAGCGCTGCTTTGCTTCGGCTATGAACTTGTCAACCTGCTTGGTCACATGCTCGCGAATGGAGCTATCCGAAAGGTCCGGCCCGATCTCGTTTGCCGCCGCCTCGCCTGCCGCCCTCTGGATAGATCCCTCCAGCGCCTGAGCGATCGCGAACACTTCCATCTTGGGGCTCCCCCCGCCAGGCTGCTGCTGGGCCACCATGAGTTGCGCCTGATGTTCAATATCCAGCGCCGGAATCGAAGCTTCGCCAATTTGAATGGCAACGGGTCCTTGGACCTGCTCCCCCTCGCCTTGTTGGCCGCCACCCAGGCCCATAGACAACATGGAAAGAACCATGGCTGCCGCTAAGCCCACGAGAACGGCTACGCCGCATCCACTTTTGAAAATTTTATCTTGAAAGGTGCTAATAGACAATCGAAGGTCACCCGCTTTCTTATACGAAGAAAGCGTTGTAGTATGGCACGCCGTTCCCGCGATGCTTTTCTTGCGATGCTTACGTCTGCTTTCACAGGTAGACAAATTGCGTGTATAGTGTGTCTACAGGTCTGAACCTGTCTCTCACGCACTGCCCGCAGGAAAGGATCAGGAAAGCATGGCGAAAGGACTCACAAAAAAGCAGCAGCTCATCTTGGAATACATTCTCGACTATGTGTCGAAGGAAGGATATCCGCCCTCCATCCGCGAAATCGGACGAGACTTCGCAATCGGCTCCCTTCGCGGCGTGACAGTTCACCTGGATGCCCTCGAAAGAAAGGGGTACATCTCTCGGTCGAATACCCCGCGATCCATCAAGGTCATCCATCCCGCCTTTCAAACCGAGAGCCGGGTTGCCATGCTGCCTCTATTGGGGTCCATTGCGGCGGGTGTGCCGATCCAGGCTCAAGAGCATGTCGAGGAGATGGTCCCCGTCCCGACGGAAATGGTGCGCCACGCCGACGGAGCCTTCGTGCTGCGAGTCAAGGGAGATTCGATGATTGGAGACGGCATCCTGCCCATGGACCTCGTCGTCATTCGACCTCAACGAACGGCCAATCAGGGCGAAATCATTGCCGCCATGCTCGGAGATGAAGCCACCGTCAAGCGAATCGACTTCACGACAAAGGGCGTCAAGCTTGTCTCCAGTAACCCCGCCTACGAACCCATCCCCATCGAGCGTGAAGACGCGCAAATCATCGGACGGGTGGTGGGCTTGATCCGCGATTACGACGGCCGCGCGTTTTAAAGTCGAGGGGTGGAGGAACCTACAGGGTCTCCACCCCTCGAGAATCTAACCTCCCTTCAGCTTCTCCATCGCCCTCTCGAGAACGGCATCTTTGCCATCCTGAGCAGGCTCGGTAACCACCACATCCGGCACAACCGGGTTCTTCTCAAGGCGGACGCCGGCGTGCGTAACGTAGTCGCTGACCGGATACTGAACCTCGTATCCCTGAGGCAGCTTTCGGAACACGGAAGCCAACACCGCCCCCGCCGAGCGCGCGCCGACTACAGGCGATCCGAGGTGCTCCTTCAGCGCTGCAGCGCAAATCTCGCTCGCGCTTGCCGAACCGCGATTGATGAGAACCGCAATCTTCCCCTTGAAATAGGGCACCTTGCCTTCCCGCGTACGGTACCGAATCTTTGCGTCTTTAGCCAAAACCACCGGGTCGTTTTCCACTCTGCCGTCGTTCGCCTTCGAAAAGGCGTCGGAAGTCGATCGCGAAATAAACGTGCCGATAACCGTCTCCGGCGGCAACATGAGGCTCAGCAAGTGCTGCAAGTTGTTCGTCGCGCCACCACCATTGGAACGCAGATCAAGCACTAGGTATTTCGCTTTGCTCGCCTGCTCCATCAAAGTTTCAATGTTCTTCTGGTTGTAGCCCCTGCTGAAGCTATGAATCTTGAGGATCGCCGTGTCCTCTCCCGACCAAGTCAACACGTCTTCGCGGACGACCGAGTAGCTCTTGCGCGGCACTTTCACCTCACGCACGTTGCCATCCTTGTCCCTCACCTTCATGCCCACAGTGGTGCCCTCGTCGCCGTTCAGCACGGCAAGAGAGTCCGGCAATTTGCCCTCGACTTCGATGATCGTCTCCCCCGCCTTGATACCGGCCTCCTCAGCCGGGCTCTTCGGGAAAATCATCGTAATCAACAGCCCTTCCTTCTCCGAGCGGGCCCCCACGCCTACCCCGACAGCCGACGTTCGAGTACGCGATTCCGCCGTTCGAGGAGCCAGGAATCGGATATGACTGATTCCAAAATCGCGAAGAGCCGAGTTCACGGCACGAGCGAAATCAGTGTCCTTTTCCGCCTTGTCAACCGCCTCGCGCTGCTTGGCCAAAAATTCGGGCCACTTGGAAAGCTCTACGCCAGGCACGAACGCCCGCTTGGTAATCACCTCTTCGATAGCGGTGAGAACTTCTTCCTTAACCTCCTTGCTGAGCGCGGCCGGGGGCGGAGGCACCGTGACGGTCTCTTGCGCAAGCAGGAGTGCCGAAAGCGCCAAAGTGGGCACAAGGAAAAGCGTGCGAGCATTGAACATCGATCTCATCGTAATACACCGCAACGACGTTTGATCAATCTTTCTGTTCAGTATCTGTGAAATTCTTCGTCGATGTCGTAGCATAAAAGGAGCCAGCCCATGATCGCGATCGCCGCCCTTCTCGCCCTAGGTGCTCCGCAGAGCATCACTGGTGCCCAAAAAGTGACCGTTCACCTAGACGCCTACATGCCCGGTCAACGGGAAGTGGTGCTTGGGGTGCAGCCTTATCGCGAGACGATGATGATGCTGATCTGGCAGACCGATACGATCCCCAACTTTCCCTCAAACTACGGGGATATCCAGCCGTCTGGACTCGCGGAAAAGACCCTCGGCTGGGTCAAATGGTCGGTTAAGAACGACACATGGGCAGGCAAGCCGTGCAAGGTGCTCAGGTGCGAGGGCAACACGACTGACGCGCTCTCGAAAAAGCTAAACGTCAATCTCCGGGATGTGAAATCCTGGTGGGTGGATGAGGATGGCAAAATCGTTCGGCAGTACGAGCAGCAAATCCGTCCCTTCGCCACGCGCACCGCAAACTGCGTCTACCAAAAGGATTCGATCGACATCAGCGTGGATGACGAAAAAGGACGCCGTCAAACCTCCGTCTTCCCCAATATGGAAATGAATGAACTGCACGCTCAGTTCAAGCCAATGTGGAAGGACGGCAAAATTCTGCTCGACAAGAAGGACTACTACGTCTTCAACCCTTTCGAAGGGAGCTTCGACAAGTACTCGGCGCGATTGGCGGGCTGGGCCGGCGGCTCCTACTTCAAGATGAAATTTGTGGGCAAGGCATTCGAGATTGTCGGGCCACGTCTAGTCCAAACCGCAGGCATCAGCGAAGAAGGTGACCTCATCCACGTGCAGCTCCCGAAGGATAGATTCATCGTGATGCAGTCCATCCCCGTGGGCAAAGAAAAGAAGTGAAGCGGCTGACCCTGGGAGTTGCGCTGACCCTATGCGGCTGTCAGCAACCTTCAGGGCCATCGCTTGCGCTCCTAAACCCCGCGATCGACCTCGGAACCATCAACACCGAAGGCTCGTATCGCGTTCAATTGAATATTGAGAATCGAGGCGCAAAGCCGCTGTCGATCCTCGAAGTCGAAACATCGTGCGGCTGCACGACCCCCTCCTTTCCCAAGTCCCTGGCACCTGGCCGCAAGGGAACGATTACGGTGGACTACCAACCTCTCCTGATGCTTTCAGGACCACGCACAGAAAGGCTGACCATCCTATCGAACGACCCAAGCCAACCTTCCGTGACCGCCAGCCTCACTTCCATCCTCCGCCCACCGATCACGTTCGATCCCCCCATTCCGGTCAAGGTGAGCTTTCAGCCCGGACGTGCCAAGAAGGTCACCTTGCGCGCGACCTCCAGAGATGGCGTCAATGCTCCCATCACCAGCGTCGAAGCGAACGATCCCAGAACCCCCGGCAAGGTGAGTCGAGACGGCACATCCTCTTTGCTCACCCTCAGCCTGGGCGGCGCGAAATCGGCCGGCAATTACAATGTCAAACTGCGCATCGGCACGAAGTTGAAGAGCGTCCCCTTCATCGAAACGCGTGTTTTCGGCCAGGCACAGCAGGGCCCAAGCGCTTCTCCAGCTTTGCTCGAAGTTCACAATCTCTCGGCACGATCCAGCGGCACTCGTCTGGGCACCTTGTCGATTTCTGGAGCGGCAAAGGTTCTCTCGGTCGACTCCGCCGATCCCGCCATTCAAGGCACCATCGAGCATGACAAGAACAGTAGCCGAACCTGGATTCTCATCAAGTATGTCGGAGGATGGAAACCCGGAAAGCGCACCGCCATGCTCAAAATTCGCACGAACCACCCGCAACTGCCAACCATCGAAACGCCCGTCGTCGTCAAGGTCTCCGAGTAGAGTGACATGGTGAATCGTTCGTTGCGAAACTGCCTCACATTGCTCTTCCTGGGCCTACTCGCGTCCGCGCTAGGTCAGGGACCGACATCCCTCGACCCTCAAGATGCAGTGGTCAGGCAGGCCCCCCCAGCCATCGCTTTTCCAGATTGGCGAGAGGTGGAGGTGGGCGAAGATCATACGGAGTATCTCGTCTCCTTGCCAAGCCCGCTCACCACTCCGTGGGACGCCAACAACGTGGTGCCGGTCCGTGTTTTCGTGCCCGAGCCGCGCAACGGCCCCGTTCCCGTCGTGGTGGTGCTTCACTATTGGGGAGCGACCGACCTTCGACCCGAACGAGCCCTGGCCACCGAGCTAAACCGCCGAGGAATGGCTGCCGCCGTAGTCACCCTGCCCTACCACCTCGAGCGAACCCCACCCGGCAGACGTTCCGGCGAGATGGCGATCGAAGCCAATGTCGAGCGGCTCAAGCGAACCACCTACCAGTCCGTGCTCGACGTGAGGCGCACGATCGACTTTCTGATGACCAAGCCAGAATTCGACCCCACGCGGGTCGGCATCACCGGCACCTCGCTCGGAGCCTTGGTGACCGCTTTAGTCTTCGCGATCGATAAGCGCGTCGAATCGGCGACCTTCATCCTCGGCGGGGCCGACTTCGCGCAGATCCTATGGTCTTCATCGCGAGTCGTGATCCAGCGAGAAGCCTTACGACGCCAGGGTTTCACCGAGGACAAGCTGCGGGATGCCCTGAAAGATGTCGAACCCCTCACCTACCTGCCTGAAAGAACCACCGGCTCATCCTTCGTCATCGGGGCAAAATACGACACCGTAATCCCGGAAGGAAGCACCGAAAAACTAATTCGTGCGCTCCCCAAACCCAAAGTGCTTTGGCTGGAAACCGGCCACTATGGCGGAATTTTCGTCCAGCGGCGTCTCATGCGCGAGGTCGCCGGCTACTTCGCCTCTCAGTTCACCGGAACCGACTACAACATCCCCACCCGCCTCTACGCTCCCACCTTTCGGCTCGGCATCAAAGCGGACCTCCAGAATGGGTTCGACGTCGCGCTCGGGCTGGACTTGCTCCGATTCGACGCCAGAGGCGAGTTCTTTGGATCGGTCCTGGTAACCCCGAGAGGCGCGGGCCTCTTCTTCGGCAAGAAAATAAACTCCGTTCTCACCGGCGGCGTCTACTTGTCCCCCAAAGGCAGCGGCCTCGGCATCTATTGGAGCACCGTCTTGTGAACGCCCTCGAGAATTTCTCGAAGACTTACTTTTCGCTCGGGCTCGCCGTGGCCGGCTCGCAAAAGATCGAAGAGGACGGCTTCAGCTACTGCCGCTCGCCGCTGCCTCATCCCGTCTGCAATTTTGCCCTGGCTCACGATCTCGACCCTTGGTCCGTGCGACGGCTGAGGGACCTTGCCGCCGAGGCCGATCCCTTCCCCGTCTACTTCGCGTCTGGCAAGAACTCGGACCACGCGGATGCACTCTTGAAGCGCACGGGATTTCAGGTTGCCTATCAGCTCGTGCAAATGGACGCGGACCCGGTTGTCGAGGAGATCCCAGTCCAGGTTGTCGAAGCTCATGCCATCGAAGAGAAGGGCCTCCTGGCGTCCTTCATGATCGATCAATTCTTTGCCCGACAACCCGCATCATTCAGAAGAGTGGTCGCCCAGGCAACCGCTGACTCTGGACTGTCCATTGAGGGTTTCTATGAGCAGGGACAGCTCGCCGCCGCCATGATGCTCTGCGTGACGCCCGACTGCGTCGGCGTATACAACCTCGGAGTGCGCTCAGCTCGGAGGAATCGCGGCATCGGAAGCAACATGATCCGGTCGGCTTTGACCAGAGGAAAGCAGCTCACGTTGCAATGCGAAGAGAGCCTGGTGCCTTGGTATGTACGTCTTGGATTCCGCCAATCCGGCATTCTCACCGTTTATTCTTTCCAGAAAGCCTAACTCAACGCTATAATGAGAGAAATCTGAAAGTGCGCCGACTAGCCCAAGCCTTCACGCTGGTCGAGCTACTCGTAGTGATCGCGATTATCTCGGCCCTTGCCGCGATGCTTTTTCCGCTTTTTGCGGGTGCCAAAGCATCGGCGATGTCCGCTGTCTGCATGTCGCAGATGCGACAAGTCGTCACCGCCACCACGCTTTACACGTCCGACTACGACGACACTTTCATGCCGATCAGCTACCAACCCCGCACGGAAGGCAATTCCCGGAGCGACCGCACGTGGGTTCAGTTGGTGCTGCCCTATATACGCACCTTCTCCGTCTTTAAGTGCCCGGCAGATGGATCGGCAAAACAAAAACTCGAATCGACCTTTGATGAAGACTTGGTGCCGGGCGACACCTCCTCGCAATACTATCGAGCCTCCCTCCGCACCAATTACGGCTTCAACTATCAATACCTATCTCCGATTCAGAAGAGCCAGGGCAACTGGAGCGCCCGGCCGCGCAACCTGAGTCAGATCGGCAGCCCGTCTGCGACCCTCATGTACCTGGATTCCCTGTGGAGCCGCAACCATGCCGGCGCCCCTGTCGGAGGCGGCAGTTGGCTCGTAACTCCCCCTTGCCGGTACTACGCGGCCGCCGGTGCTACCGCAGATAGCTTCAACGGCGGCAACTCGGTCCCGGTACCGGTCTTCAGCGTCTCTGAAGGCTGGAGCACCCAAAAATCCGCCCCGCACGTCTACGGAAACGCCTGGCCCTGGCACTCGGGCCGCCTCAATATGGCCAGAATCGACGGCAGCGTCCGCTCCATCGACCCCAAACAACTCGCCGCTGGCTGCGACGTTCAGCAAGACTGGCAAGGCCAAATCACCGATACCAGCACCTACCTCTGGGACCTCCGGTAAATGCTCTAGAATGCCGAGACCAACTCCCCTCCACCTTCCGAGGGGAGGGAATGGGGGTTAGGGGTTGGGGTTAGCGTTCCGCCTTGGTGCCCTTGGGTCCCCCTTAGTGGTCTTGGTGTCCTCCGAATAGAGCTACCCGCGTGCTTTCTGGGAAGACACCAAGAGCACTAAGAGCACCAAGATTCCACCAAGTTCGCCAAGAAATTGGAAAGCCTGGGGGTCCCCCTTGGCCGGGGGTTAGGCGTTCCCCCTGGCGTTCCCCCTGGCGTTCCCCCTTGGTGCCCTTGGTGTCCCCCTTAGTGGTCTTGGTGTCCTCCGAAACAGAGCGACCCGCGTGCTTTCTGGGAAGACACCAAGAGCACCAAGATTCCACCAAGCTCACCAAGAAATTGGAAAGCCTGGGGGTCCCCTTGGCCGGGGGCGGGGCCGGAGAGAGGGTCCGCCCCCTCACTCCCTCATGAGACTGCAAAGCGACGAAACCCCGCCAAGAAAATCTGACATCTACAAACTAGAACGTCTAAGCAAGATTTTCGTCAACCATCCCACAAGAACAAACTCAAAACCACTCGCGTAGATAGGGGATGCAGTCGTGCCCCGGTCCGGATTCCTACGTCTACGATAGCGCAGAGTCAGGCGGAATTTGGTGCCGGACCAGCGCGAGCAGATGGCTCGCATTCCGGGTCGCTTTTGCATAGCTGAGGATCGTCCCGTGACGGTTTCCAGCGTCGTTCCCTCACATTCCCTCGCAAGAGCAAGCAGTTCGTCGTAAGTCATTGCTTCCCGGGCTCCATCGCAGGATCGATTGTTGGCATGGGGCGCCAAGGGCTAGGACGCCTTTCATATGCGGAGCGAAGCAAACCCGGTCCGTCACGGCGTCGCGAAGCGCATCGTATAGAATCAGAAGGTGCACCGCAGCACGTTCATTCGTCTCCTCACGCTCATCCTCACCGTCCTTTGTGCAGGTTTCTGTCTTTCAGCGCCCACCGATGACGAGATAAAGGCAATCTACCGCGCCCTGCTGCCAAAGGTCAGGATCGATCGCGTCCGCGGAGATATCGACCAGATCGGCTCCTTCGGCTCCCGCCTCGCCGGATCGGAAGGAGAAAACCGGACTCTAACATACGTAGCCGACCGCTTTCGCGCCCTCGGCCTGAAGAACATTCGAAGTGAAGCTTTCGACGTCGTCGTGCCAGATCCCGACGCCAGAGGAAATCTCACCGTGTCGGGAGTCTCCGTGGAGGTCTTCCCTCTCTGGCCAAACCTCGTCCGAACCTCTACCTGCGATGTCACCGGACCGCTCGTCTACGGCGGCAACGGCTCACTCGAAGCCCTCAAGGGCAAGAAACTCCGAGGCTCGATCACGGTTCTCGAAATGCGTGCGGGAGCAACTTGGAAGAATGCAGCCAAGCTGGGTGCCTCCGCAGTCCTGTTCCTCGAGCCGGACGCCATCACCCGCGGCGACGTCGAAACCAAATTCAGCTCCGTCCCGCTCGACGCCCCCCGCTTCTACCTCCCGCTCAAGCAGGCAGGACCCGTCCTCAACGGCGCTCTAAAAGGCGAAACGGTCACGCTCAAGTGCCGACAAGACTGGGTGAAGCGAAAGAGCGCCAATCTCATCGCCGACTTGCCCGGGACCGACGCGTCGGCCTCGAACGAAACCATCGAACTGATGGCCTTCGCTGACTCCATGAGCATCGTTCCCGGCATCGCGCCCGGCGCGGAGTCAATCGGAGGCATCAGCGGCCTGCTGGAAGCCGCCCGAGTCCTCAAGGATCAGCCGCGTCGACGGCCCATGCGCTTCATCCTCTCGGGGGCGCACTACCTCTCCCTCCAAGGCGCGCGCGAGTATGTGAAGAGGAAGCTAGACCGCGCTTCGGCCCCCACCTTGCTCACGATCACCCTCGACCTGAGCAGTGGAAACCAGGGACTTGGCGTCTATGGCCGTGGCTGGTTCTACGAAGCTCGCGACGAATCGCAAGAGGCGCTCAAGAACGTCGCCCGCATGTTCAGAAACCACACCGACCGGCTCGCGCCGGTCATGGGACTCGCGCCCGCCCGCCTGGCACTGGTCGACGCCGTCAACAACAGCGACAGCCGCACCTGGAAAAACAATATTTCCGGCAAGTTCGCGCTCGACTGTGAGCCGATGGTGAACGCTGGAATGCAGGCGCTCACGTTCCTCACAGTCGAAGACAGCCGCGACCGCATCGATACCCCTTTTGATACGGTCGATCACGTGAATGTCGCCAACATTCACCGCCAGATTCAAACGCTCTGCGCGATGATGCACCACGCGCTGAACGACACCAGCAGCAAAGCCGAAGGCACCGACCATCGCATCCCCCTTGTGCCCGCAAGACCCAGCCAAATGACGCTGATCGGCGGCTTCTCAATCCTCAAGGGTCAAGTCTTCGAATACGACGCCCAAAAGAGCTTCGTACCCGACATTCCCGTCACAAATTCCCTGGTCACCGCGCTGTCGCAGCAAAAGACGATGATGGGCGTGCGCGGCGACATCATCGTGGCATCCGGCGAAAAGAATGCCAGCTACGAGTTGATCGGCCTTCCCCCCACAACTACCTATTGGTGGGGCGGCAAGCGCATGACTCGCATCACGGCGTTTCATCTGAACGACGTCACCGGCAAGATCGACTACGCCCCCTCGATGGGTTTTCAGGGCGATTTCAGCTACCCCATCATCTTCGAGCTCAAGACCGCAGACAGAATATCTCCGATCGTTGTGTTCAAGTGCGTATCGCTGAACCTGTTCGATTTAAACGATCCCCAAGACCTGAAGTCGCTTGAGTGGGTGCGAATTCTCGATCAGGCCACGATGACCCACCCGACCGATTTCGGCGAGTTTGTCCCCCCGATCGATCAGCGGCTAAGCGCGGAAGTCGAGGACGCCCAGGTGCTGTTTATGACACCGGGCCAACGGTTTATCATCATCGCCGGAGGCGGCCCTGGCGACAGCCGCCTAATCCTTACCAACTCTTCTCCCACCAACGAGGCGGGTGCCGGATACCTCGCCCCCGGAGCGCAACCTACGGGAACTCGCTCGGATATTCCGCTCGGAGGAACGTTCTATCAGCTCGCCCTCAACAGCGCCAAAGACATCACCGCCATCAACGGCACGCGCCTAGCTAAATTCCAGAAATACAGGATCATCGGCAAGGGCGTGAAGGAGACTCAGGCGCAAGCTGAGGAAGAGATTCGCCTCGCAGATGAAGCCTACGCGAACTTGGATTGGGCCGAGGCGGAACGGCACGCCCGTGCCGCCTGGGGCTATGCTCTTCGCGCCCATCCCACGATCATGACCACGGCGAATGACGTGGTGAACGGCGTCGTGTTCTATCTGTTCCTGCTCGTACCCTTCAGCTACTTCCTAGAACGGCTGTTGGTCGGCAATCAGCTCCTCACCAAGCAGCTCCTATGGGCGGTTGGCTTCTTCATCGGCTCGTTCATTCTCCTGCGCCTGATCCATCCCGCGTTTGAGATCGTTTCGAATCCAACGATGATCTTCGTAGCGTTCGTAATGGGCGCACTCAGCCTCATCGTGGTCTCGTTTATCCTCGGCAAATTCGAAGCCTCCCTCAAGGCCGTCCGCCAACAGGAAAGCGGCGTCCACGAGGTGGACATCAAACGCTCGAGCGTCGCGATGGCCGCTTTCAACCTTGGCGTCAGCAATATGCGCCGACGAAAGGCGCGCACGATCTTAACCACGCTGACCCTGGTCGTGATGACCTTCATCGTGCTCAGCTTCACCTCCATCGTGCAAGAGCTTTCTCTGCAGGAATACGCCAGCGACACCCCCGCCCGCTACTCGGGCATCCTCATCCGCAACCCAGGCTTGGAGCCTTTGCAGGCGTCCATGTACCGCCAGATTGCGAACGAATTCACAGGGCGCGGCCAAGTTGTGAGGCGCACGAGCTACTATGGCGCGGACATCGGCGACACCGGGGTTCTTACCCTGCAACGCGCCGACCGAGTAGCTGAGGTACGGGCCCTTGTCGGCTTCGAAGCTGAGGAGGCTGAGGTGCTGAATTTGAAGGACGTCCTCCTTCCTGGTAGCCGCTGGTTCCTCCCTGGCGAGCGTCAAGTGATGATCCTGCCGCAGCCGCTCGCCCAGCAGTTGAAGATCGACCGCTCCGAGCTCGGCAAGGCTAAGGTCACTTACGCAGGCGTCCAGTACACGGTCATTGGAATCGCCGACCCGGGTGCCCTTCGGGGAATTGTGGACTTGGACGGCGACAACATCATGCCCGCAGACTTCTCCCTGAGCCGGCGGCAGCAGGAAGAAAGCGCCTCCTCGACCAAGGCGTTCCGCAAGTACATTCGCCTCGACCCCAGCAATTGCTTCTTCGTCCCGACCGAAACCGCGCTTTCACTCGGTGCCGACATCCGCACGATCGCTATCTCCTTCCCTGACGCAAAGACCACACGCACCGCGCTCGACAAAGTCATGCCCCGCCTTCGCATGAACCTCTACGCATCGGTTCTCAAGCCCGGTCCGCCAAGGGAGATCACTTCGGAAGGCAATCCAAACCTGGAGGTCCGCCAGTTCAGCGTCCTCCAATCCGCCCAAACCAGCGGAATTGGCCTCGTCATCATCCAACTCGTCATCGCTGCAGTCTTCGTCCTCAACACGATGATCGCCAGCGTCTACGAGCGGACAAAGGAGATCGGAATCTTCTCGAGCATCGGGTTGGCACCCAACCACATTGCGATGCTGTTCTTCGCCGAGTCTCTGGTCTACGGAATTCTCGGTGCCGTCATCGGCTATTTTGTCGCTCAAGGCACCGCAAAAGTCATCGTCGCGACGGACACCATGCAGGGCCTCACCCTGAATTTCAGCTCGACCTCGGCCGTAATGTCGGCCGTGATTGTCATGGCGGTAGTGCTGTTGAGCACCATCTATCCCGCGAGGAAAGCGAGCCAAATCGCTGCCCCGGCCATGAATGAGGAAGTCTTTGAGACAGACCCCGTAGGCGACACTTGGAGCCTGCCACTTCCCTTCAGCATCAGCGCCACCGAAGCTGGGCCCGTGATCGAATTCCTGGGCGAGTGGTTCTCGGCTTACGAGGAATACACGATTGGCGATTTCGTCACCAGCGGAACCTCCCACGGGATATCGGGCCCCGGGCCGACCTATGTGGTGGAAACCACCGCCTGGCTCGCGCCCTACGACCTCGGAGTCGCCCAAAGACTAAAGCTAACCGCAAGCCCCTCTTCCGTCAGCGGCGTCTACGCCCTAGACCTCGTCCTCGAACGAGTCTCCGGAGACCCCGAAAACTGGCCCACCGTAAATCGCAGATTCCTCGCCAATCTGCGAAAGCAATTCCTGACATGGCGCACCCTAGACAAAGAGAAGCGCCAGAAATATGAGGATGCAGCGAGACAGGCTTCCCCAGCCCCCGTAACTTCTTCCCCCGTAGCCCCAGGATGATCGCCCCTGGGTCCCCGACTCCCAGGACTACACTAGCGGCTGCAACCGGGCCAACACCCAGACGTCCGCCCCAGTTAATCGCAACGCCCCCGCGGTGCTCGCATCGCACGCCACCAGAGTCACGAGACCTTCCTTCATGACGAACGAAGTCAGCCAGCGCGGATTCAGCGCCGCCCCCACGAAGACGGGCGCAGACACGGCCGCCGCGCTGATCGCGGCCTCGAGGCTGGTCCCGTCCGTCACCTTACGCGCAAACTCAGAATCCATGATGCGGACGACTGCGCGGATTTTTGGCTGCAGCGCCTTCGCAGCCAAACCTACGCTCAGGTTAGCAGCATCATCGTTAGTAGTGGCGATGATCGCCTTCGCTCGTCCGGCATGGGCAGTCTTGAGAATCGCCGTGTCTCGCGCATCTCCAACAATAACCGGGAAGTGACGCTGAGCGACCCCAACGTGGGGATTCAAAATACTGCTGTCAATCAAAAGGACGTGTGCGCCCGAGGCGGAGAGTTCCTCTGCCGCCCGAAAGCCGACATCCCCCAACCCCGCGACGATAACGTGGTCGTGATGCGGCAACCTCCGCCTCCCCCCAAGCTGAAGCAGACGTTGCGAGACGATGTAATCCGTCACGATCGAGTAGGAAATAGCGATCGAAGCTGAACCCAGCACCATGAGCAGGCAGGAGAATAACTTGACCGAAACACTCGCGTCGATCGGCGTAATGTCTCCGTAACCCACCGTCGTAACCGTCGTGATCACGTAATAAAGCGCGTCGACCGGCTCCAAATCCATGCCGTAGTGGAACACCACGACACTCGACAAAATGACGATGTTGACCAGCACGAACACGGCACGAAGCTCCGGAGTAGTGTTCGACCAGATGCTCGCCAAAAGCCGAGGCAGGGTGAGCGGGTTCAGGGCTCGCGCAAGCACCTTAAAGAACGAATCGAATTCATCCTGATCGTCCTCCATGTGATGCAGCTTTCGGAGCGAAGCCGAGGGGACCAGAGCTTTCACGGCTTCTCCAGCCTGAAGCCGATACGCTGCGTCCGGCGCAAGATCGACGCCTCCGTTAGCATCCACCTTCAGGAGAATCGGAAAGCCGATCTGCTGGGACACTTCCGCGATCGTTTTCCCGCTCAGATGCGCTTCTTCTGCCTCCATCCGGAGCACCGTCATCGGCACTCCCTCTAACTCGAACTCGCTAATTGCGTGTTCGCCCAGACCGGCCAGCGCAAACGCGGATCCCGCCACTCCCGCCGTCGAGATCGTCTCAATCCCAAAACTATCGCGCAGGCGAGTGGCGAGATTGCGATCAAAGACGCGCACGATCACGCGCATGTCCGGACGAAGCCGCTTGGCATCCAATCCGATCTCAATATTGGTGGTGTCGCTCGACGTGCAAGCGACCAAAACCTTAGCCCGCATCACCCCTGCCTGCTCCAGAGCCAACGGATCGCGCGCGTCAGCATGCTCGATCTTCGCTCCTTTGGCGCGGACTTGACGCGCCCACTCTTCTCGGGTCTTCTGAGTAATCACCTCCACGGTCTCGCCCAGATCCAGCAAAAGGAGAGTGACCTGATATCCCACCTGCCCCATGCCGCAGACAATCACATGATCGTGCACGTCCCCATTTTAGAGTGCGCCAGCCCAATGCCGCTCTTATCGCCCTCAGCCATGAGGGCGGCAACCCGGTGCCGCTTTGGCCCCTACCATCCAAAGACACCCCTGTTCTCGAAGAGCACGTGCCAATTGGGCAATACTCAGCTTCAAAAGAACCGCGCGACTTCTAAGAATATGCTGCCGCTCCTCCAACGCTACCAAGCCCTCGCTGGACTTCTGATCCTACTGGTCGTAGCCTTCATCGTCACCGACCGAGGCAGCACGCCTGACGCCTTCTTTGGCTCCGTCTTCTTCTCAAAAGGCAACCTGGAAAACGTGCTCAACCAGCTTGCCGTCCCAGGCATCCTCGCGCTCGGAGCAACCTTTGTGATCATCAGCGGTGGAATCGATCTCAGCGCCGGGTCTGCCCTGGGGCTTCTCAATTGCATCACCGCGATGTGGTTCCTTCGCGGAGCCCCCACATGGGCGACGATTCTCTATGTGCTGACAATCGGCACCCTCATCGGAGCGACGCAGGGATACATCATTGGACTCACAAAGCTCCAGCCCTTCATCGTCACGCTCGCTGGCATGGTCAGCCTTCGCGGAATCGCATACGTCTACACCGACAATGCAAACGTATCGGGCCTTAAGGGGCAACTAGACTTCTTCCGGCAGACCTACCTCGGCATCCCAACCGCGGGATGGCTCCTCATCGCGATCACCCTCGTGGGTGCGATCATCCTGCGGAAAACCGTCTTCGGCCGGCGCGTATACGCAATCGGAGGAAACGCCTTGGCCTCACTCTACGCAGGAGTCCCCGTCGATCGGGTGCGGGTGGGAGCGTTTGCCTTTAACGGATTCTGCGTCGGACTCGCCGCACTCCTCTTTACCGCCAGAACCAACAACGGCCAGCCCAGCGCCGGAGTCGGATACGAGCTCGACGCGATCACTGCGGCAGTTGTCGGAGGCACCGCCCTCATCGGCGGATACGGCAGTGCGCTCGGCACCTTCGTTGGAGCGCTCTTCATCGTAAGCCTGAATGTCCTCCTGATCCTCGAAGGCGTGAACTATTACGTGGGGCAGGGCTGGAAAGGGGTTATTATCCTCCTTGCGGTTTACTTGCAGAACATCGGAAGGAAGACTCAATGAAGATCAACTACGCGCTCGCACTCGTCGCTCTGGCCCTGGTCGGATGCGGCTCAGGTCAGAAACCCGAAAGTAGCCCGGGAGTGGCCAATAATCGCCCCCTGCCTTTGGTCGCCTTCTCGCAGGCAAACAGCGCAGACCCCTGGCGGCAGGTCTTCGACGCCGACACCAAAACAGCCGCCGAAAAGCACGCGGACGCGATGAGCTATGAGATGCAGGCGGCCGAAGACGATCCGAACAAGCAGATCAATGTCATCGAGACATTTATGCTGAAGAATCCCAAAGTCCTCCTTGTCTCCCCAGCAACGGAAGCCGTGCAGAGCGCTACTGACAAGGCGTTCGACAAAGGCATTCCCGTGATCCTTCTCGACCGAGAGGTTCAGGGCGACAAGTGGACGGCCTACATCGGCGGAGACAACCGCGAGATTGGCAGGCAGGCGGGCCAGTTCATAGTCGAAAAGCTCGGCGGCACGGGCACGGTCCTTATGGTGCAAGGAATCAGCGACATCAAGCCGACTATCGACCGTCGCGAAGGAGCCATGGAATCCTTCCAAAACGCCCCAGGCATTAAAGTGATCTTCGGCGACGACTGCAAGTATCAGCGTCAAGCAGCACAAAGCTACATGGAGAGCTTCCTTCAAAGTCGAAAAGCCTTTGACGCGGTCTACGCGCACAACGATGAAATGGCCATCGGAGCCCTCATGGCCTACCAAGCCTCGGCTAACAAGCCAGCCAAGCGGCCCCTGTTCGTAGGAGTCGATGGCTGCCAGCAAGAAGTCATCCAAATGATCAAAGACGGCCTCCTGGATGCAACTTTCAAATATCCCGGACCAGGTCCGAAAGCTATCGAGCTAGCAGCCGAGATCCTCAAGGGAAAGCAACCCACAGAAAAGCGGATCATCTTGCCAACCATCAAGGTCACCAAGGACAACGCGGATCAGTACATGATCGACAACCCAAACCTAGCCAACTGAATGCAAGCCGCACGCCAACGCGCAAAGGAACTCGATGCAAACGACCCTTTGCGGCACTTCCGCGAAGAGTTCCAGATCACTGACCCCGAACTCATCTATCTCGATGGCAACTCGCTGGGCCGCCTCCCCAAGCGAACCATCGCCCTCATGCGCGAGGTTGTCGAGCAACAGTGGGGCGAAGACCTCATCCGATCTTGGTCCGAATCTTGGCTCCCTTTGTCTACCCGGCTGGAGGCCAAGCTCGCCAAGATCATCGGCGCCCAAGAAGACGAAGTGCTCGTCTGCGACTCCACATCTGTCAACCTCTACAAGCTGGCCCTGGCCGCACTTCCCCTCCGTCCCGGCCGCAACGAGATACTGACGGACGAAGCAAATTTCCCTAGCGACTGCTACATCCTCTCCGGCATCGCCACCAAGACCGGCCACAGGTTAGTCACCGCCCAAAGCGGTGCGAGCGAAGCGACCGCCCTCGTCTCGCTCAGTCACGTCACATTCAAGAGCGGCGAGCTCTATGACATGAGCGCGATGACTGAGCAAGCGCACAAAGCCGGAGCGCTGACGCTTTGGGACCTCAGTCATTCCGTGGGCGCCGTCCCGATCCACCTAAACGGCGCGAACGCCGACCTTGCGGTTGGCTGCACCTACAAATATTTGAACGCCGGTCCGGGAGCGTCCGCTTTCCTCTACATCCGCCGCGATCTTCAGGAGCAGTTGCAGAACCCGATCCAAGGCTGGTTCGGACGAGATAACGCTTTCGACTTTGGCCTGGACTACAAGCCGAGAGCAGGCATCAGCAGATTCCTGACCGGCAGCCCAAACATTCTCTCCATGGCCCCCATCGAATCGGGTGTCGACCTCATCCTCGAGGCCGGAATCGATAACCTCCGCGCTAAATCCTTACAACAAACCGACTTTCTCATCGACCTCTGGGAGACGCAATTGGCCCCGTATGGCTTTTCCCTGAACACGCCGAGAGAGCACAAGAAGAGAGCCTCCCACGTCTCGCTCGGCCACCCGCATGCTCTAGCCATCGACCTCGCCCTCATCAACGAGGCCAAGGTCATTCCTGACTTCCGCACACCCGACAATATCCGCTTAGGCTGCACCCCACTCTTCACCACCTTTGAGGAGCTCGCGATTGCGACGGAAAGAATCGCTCAGATCATGCGCACCAGGGCCTATGAACGCTACTTGAATGACGCGCCGACCGTTACTTAGCCCGCGCAACGTATAGTCAACGCATGTTTAGAGGAAGCAGATTGCGAGACGAGCCAGACGAGAAGGATGGCTTCCGCCTCCGCGGCAAAGAAGTTTCGCGGATCGAAGGGTTTACCGACGCTGTTTTCGGCTTCGCTCTCACGCTGCTCGTCGTGTCGCTCAATATTCCCAAGAACACCTCTGAGCTGATCGAGGCGCTAAAAGGGGCCCCCGTTTTTGGCGTGTGCTTTGTTCTCCTATATCTGCTCTGGAACAGCCACTACACGTTTTCTCGGCGGTACGGCCTGCACGACGCGACGGTCCGTGCCCTAACCGGCTTCTTGCTGTTCACCGTGCTCATGTTCGTGTATCCCCTGAAATTCCTGTTCACGCTCTTCCTCAATGAGTTCCTGGGCCTCAATCCAACAGCAGGAGGACGGTTACCTCCTGGGGACATCGCCACCGTTTTTGTCGTCTACGGCATCGGATTCGTAGCCACGCTCGGAACCTTTGCTCTCCTTTATCGGCACGCCTTCCACCTTCGTAAGCAGCTCGATCTCAACCCGCTAGAAACCTTCCTCACCCGCTCGGCAGCCCTTGGATTCATCCTCGTGGCCATGGTAGGAGTTGTCTCGGTCCTCCTCGCCGTCTTGTTGCCGGGCTACTGGAAGTCTGCTGCAGGCTTTATCTATGCGACGATCGGAATCGTTGCGTGGCGGCACGGTGTGTGGGAAGCAGCAAAGGCGAGCCTCATCAGCCGGTCCGCTCCTCGCTCAGAATTATTGGAAACCCAGGTAGTTGATGTGCCGTAAACAACGTCACACGGGAACTCCGGTGCTCTTATGACTCTCTTAGCTGCCTTCTTTGTCCTTTCCGCTTCTCAAACAGCCCAGCTTCACCAAACTTTCGCCTCCGGCACGGATGGCTGGCTGAACACACAGCCCTTGGGCACGAGCGGCAAGGTGAGTTCCACGACCGATGCTGTCAACCTCAAAGCCGGACCAGGATCGTTGAAGGTCGAATACTGGATCGAGAAGGGGCATCTAAGCATGGCTTTCCTCCCAATCGCTCCGGGCAAATTGGCCAACTTCCAGGCGCTCAAATTCTGGATCAAGGGAGATCAACCGGCAAGCATGCTGCTGAGCGTTCAGGAGAAAGGTGGAGGTCGATTCGTGGCCGGGTTCTATGTACCGGCCGCTTCTTGGCAGGAGGTCGAAATGAGTCTCTCCGATCTCGTTCTCGATCATGATAAGAGTGCCTCAAAGGACTCTGACGGCAAGCTGGACGTTCAGAACATCGAGTCGATCAGCCTCGTGGATTTGGATCAGGTCTTGGCTCAAGACGATAACGCAGCCAAGCTCATGAGGATCAAGATTGGTGCGCGCAGCTATTACCTCTCCGATTTTCGAACGACCGCGACTCCTATGGCAGACTCGTTCGTTTCGACCGCCGCTCGATTTCAGGTCGATTCCTACAGCCGCCCGCAGGCGGCATGGCTGAGCATCGGCGGCCCAAAGCTTAGTCTGGCGAATGCGGGCCCGATCACATCGCGTTCGTTGAGGTTGGATTACAAACTCGAAGGCGGAGAGCTGGTAGGTCTTTCCAAGCGTGTGAAGCCGGGGGCCTTCGCGGGAAAAGCGGTTGTGAACCTAACGATTGCCTCGAAGTCACCTTGTTGGCTCATCGTCCAGTTCGAGGAGGAAAGCGGCGGCAAATACAACATGACCCTTGATCTGCCAGGAAACTCCAAGGCGAAGGAATACGATTACGTGTTGGCGAATCTTCCAGCCAGCGACGACTCCAAAGATGACAACAATAAGCTGGACCCCGAAAAGATCCGTCAGATCCTAATCCTCGATCTGAGCAGTATGATGGAGTCAAGAG
>JBBQWO010000026.1:0-49767 GCA_038210535.1 Fimbriimonadales bacterium
TGCGAAGTGGATGGTCAAGTGGCAAAACCTCTGAAAGAGGCTTCGTTCCGAACAGCTGAGTCTGAAGCTTCTCACGTCCCTGCATAAAGAAAAGACGTTACAGCCTCAGCCAGAGACGCGGGTTGATCAACAGCTTCCTAGAGCGGCTCGTCGACTCTGGTGCGACTAGCACCTGAACAATGCCCGGCACTGCACGTAGAGTTGTTGTAAACAAACCAATCAGAGTCATAACCATCTCTTACCGTGCATCGTCGAAGGTATTGTTGGTATTCACCAGCACTGATCCATGCTTTGTTAGCAAAAGTATGAACTGATGCCAAATCCTGTGACTTGCCCTTCGCACGCCAACTCACCACATCCGGAAAAGTTGAAGCAGTATAGCGCAGCTGCGAAAGATGGGATGACTGCCACGAGAACGACGAGAAGTTTAGAAAGTTTCTTCATAAGATTGAACCCGCTGTTAGCGCCACCACTCTAGTGTTCTGAGTCGTTAATGTATCAGCCATCTGTTGAACCTGCCAAGCACTTGAGAGATTAACGACTCAGAACACTAGCTCTCCCCATGAGCCTGGCTTATTGATTGTGAGAAGTTCTCCCGAGAGACGGACTGCAAAACCTTTGTGAGGAAAGTAGGGTGATCTTAATGGAACGGTCCGATCTCCATGGTTCATGTCTGCAAACACGACCGCTTGATCCATCTCCTCCTTCGCATACTGCCCCCACGTCAGCACTTGCGGATCAGGTTTGTCATCGCTAAAGGTGATCATATAGGCAGCACCTGACCGAGAGGCAGCATTGGGCGGCGCGGTGCATTGAAACATCTTCAATGGCAGGCGCAGCACGTCGACAAGACGCGCCTCAGTCGGGGGCAGGCCCATTTGACTGGCGGGGCCATACAAATTGTCCCCTTCATGCTCTGATCGATAGAGTGAGAGCGCAACCTGCAACTGATGCAGTTGCTGCTTACAGACTGCTATCTTCGCCTGCTCCTTTGATTCAGCAAGAACGGGAAGCAAGATGCCAGCCAGAACTGCGACGATCGAGATGACAACTAGGACCTCTACGAGTGTGAAGCCAGAGCTATTTTTCATTTGGACTCCTTCTGGTAAACGAAAGCAGGCACTGTGACTGGATTCTCTTGGATATCCACCAGCTTTCCTTGGGGAGAAAAGAGATAGTCGTGGAGTCCATACGGCACTTAGCCTTTTGGTGGAAACAGGTTCGACCTTAGTGCTTCCGAGGCAGACGCTCTCCAGCCGAGAAAGCCCAGAGAGGCGAAAACCAATATAATTGAAAAACTGTTTTTTAGCTGTATGTCGCCAGGATAAGGGGGGTGACGCGGCATGTCAATAGAGGGAGCATTCTTGCATGCAAAGCGCAACTTACGACACAGTGATCCTGATAGTCGTCGCCCGCTGAACGAGACACTCCGGAGAAAGATCCGGTTTTTGGCTTTTCACCTTAACTCGAGCGGCAACTCCGCACAAAGAAAAAGTGCGGTCCGCAATCATGCGAACCGCACCAACCATAGCTTCTCAGACTCCGTAGTCTTCCAGCATCTGGCCCTTCGCCAGAGTGATCACGGCCTTTCGGCGTGCGCTGGTATAGCCCACATGCTTTCCGCGTCGCTTCTTCTTCGCAGGAACGCTGATCGTGTGAACGTCGGTAACTTTGATCATCTGGTCCGGCTTCCGGCCATCGTTATAGATGTCCTCAATCGCCCGCTTGATCTCGATCTTGTTCACGCCCGGTGCCACGATGAACGTGTACTTGCGCACCAGATCTTCCTCGCTTGCCCGAGCGTCTCCAGGCTTCTTGCCTGCAGCTTTCGCCGCATTCTGGGCGCGCTTCAGAGCCGATTTCTCGTCCCCGTAAGACAGGCCCACCGATTTCTCGGTGATGTGCGGCTGGATGATTACTTCATGTGCATTTTTCACTGGCCCCAAACCTCCTCGATCCTAGTCATCGCATCCGCGACGATCACGACCTTATGTGCAACCAGCAAATCACGAGCGGAGAATGCCTCCTGCTTCGCGCCGGGCTCCTTCGAAGGTGCCGTCTTCACGGTCACATTCTGAAGATTCTTGAACGACTTGAGCGTTACTGGGTCGTAGGTCGGCAGGATGATCAAAACGCGGCGCTGATCTTTCAGCCCCAACGCTTCGAGCATCGTCAGTGCATCCTTCGTCCTCGGCTCAGCGAAGATGATCGAATCCACTAAGCTGACGTTTCCGGCCTCGATCTGAGTGCTCAACGCTCCCAAAATCGCAGCTCTTCGCTCTTTCCGGTTGACCTTCTTCTCGTAGTCGCGAGGAGCGACTGCAAACGCCATTCCGCCGTGAGCATAGTGAGGAGCACGGATGGTTCCCTGTCGGGCGTTACCGGTCTTCTTCTGCTTGTACGGCTTGCGACCGCCGCCTCGAGTTTCCGATCGCGTCTTGGCCTTTTGGGTGCCCTGACGAGAATTGGCTTCCTCGGCAACGATGGCGCGATGCAAGCTGACCGACTTAACGGGAGCTTCGAAGATCGCGTCGCTGATCTGCTGTTTGCCGACGTTCTTGCCGGACTTATCTCTGATTTCGAGTTCTGCCATCGCTTACCTCGCCGCCTTTTTGATTACAACTTCGGCGCCGTTGTGTCCCGGAACGCTGCCGTCGATCAAGAGCAAGTTGCGCTCTACGTCGACTCCAACGATCTTCAGACCAGGCTGAGTCACCGTCATATCGCCCATGTGGCCAGGCTTTCTGGTGCCCTTGAAAACGCGCTGAGGACCCGTTGCACCGCTCGAGAGCGGGCGTCGGTGGGTCATATAGCCGTGGGTCATGTGCTGTCCCTTAAAGTGGTATCGCTTGACGCCACCCTGGAAACCCTTACCCTTGCTGGTGCCAGTCACGGTCACCTTCTCGCCCTCAGCAAAGATGTCGACTCCGATCTCTTGGCCAAGGCTGAGGCCGTCGATCGAGTCCATGCGGAACTCCTTCAATCGCTTGAGGTTCTTCCCGACTCCCGACTTCTTCAGATGGCCGTACTTGGGGAAAGTGAGCTTGCTCTCTTTCGCTTCGCCGTAGCCGACCTGAACGGCCGTGTAGCCGTCGGTGTCTTCGTTCTTCAACTGGGTCACAAAAACCGGTCCGGCTTGCACAACCGTCACCGGGATCATCTTTCCGTCTTCACGGAAGATATGCGTCATTCCAACTTTCGTGCCTAAAATTCCTGGCAGCATGCATTCTCCTTGCCCCCATGGGGCAGGTGTTGGGTATTAAGTGTTGGGTATTAGGTGGGAATTCACCGCCTAATACCCAACACCCAACACCTAATACCTCCGAATTTCCTCGCCTCAGCTTCCCCGCCACAAACGCTTTCTGCCACCGTTGCCCCCGTTAAAGGGGTCGGCAGCGTTCGGACTAAACGAAGCCGCACGCGAACGTTCCGCTCGAACTGAGTAGAACCGCAAGATCATACCTGAAAGCAGCCGCACTGGGACTTACCCAAACGCCAAACGCCGCTTTTCTCCTCGCCCCCTAACCAGAACTGGTTTACAATAGGCAAGAGGTCATTTGATGTCATTTTTAAACTCGCTGAAAACGATCATCGGAAAGGGAGATCGCCAGGCAACCGTGATCTGGTCGTGTGATCCCTTGGTGGTGGCGGACGAGGAGGGCAAAGTGATTTATGCCGAGAAGACAGACGTGGAGTTCGACCCCGATGAAGCGTCGCCCACGAGGGGGCTGGCGAAAGCGCTTATCCGTAACGCAGACGGTGAGGGCCCCACGATTCGGGTGAACCAGCGTTTCGACGAAATCAGCATGGTGTTTCCAAACCCCTCGCGCGGCGGGTTCACGCTGATGGGAGAAGACCTGTCAGGCAACGGCGTCACCTGGTACATCGACAAAGCTGCCGACATTTTTCTCCTGAAGGAGCCTTAGTCAAAGGCACCCAAGCGTGCGCCAATTGCCAAAACGAAGACAGGCTTGCCGATCGCAGCCTGTCTAGATACAAAGGATTGGCCGAACGCGCTCGAAGAAGTGCTCAGACCTAACGCTGGTTGACAGATTCCGTCTTTTCCGTTCGGGCTAGCCGTTCGCGTTGCTCGCTAGCCTCGCGCTCGCTCTTATCGTATTCGCTCTCCTCATCCTCTTCGAGAGCGCGACGCGCCGTTACCTTTGCGTCGTCGACGCCTTTGCGAAACTCGCCCAGGCCCTTACCTACTCCACGCATCAACTCCGGAATCTTCTTGCCACCAAAAAGTATCAAGACGACCACTAGCACGATCAGGAGTTCTTGTCCGCCCATTCCAAACATAAATAAAGAGACCTCTCCTGCTATTGTACGTTGCCCAAGCTCGAAGCGATGTCACTTCGACTGATATCCGCAAGAAGCCGTGCCGATTTCCACCCTCAAACCGTCCAGAAAGGTAGATGCTCCTCCTTCTCATCGGACTCCAAGACCCGCCACCGCCGGTTCCAAAGAAACCCTCCGTCGAACGGCAAATAAAGGCAAAGTCGGAAGAAAGCTATAAGATCGAGCTCAGCACCTATGGCAAAGAACCGGTGCGGCACGATTACACGATGCGCCTCAAGGTCGGTCCGCGTCCCGCAGAAGACGGCCTGTGGCCGCTCGATGTGGTGCTTACCGACCTTACGACCAAAATCGCCGGAAAAGAGATCAAGCGAGCAACGTTCGGGTCCATGATCTTTACAATGGGCCCCGCTGGCTCTCCCAATCTTCTCACCTTCGTGAGCACCACTCTGCCATTTTCGCTCCCTCTGCTCAGTCTTTCCCTTCCCGAAACGGATGCGACCCCATTCGAGTTCACCTCGCCTCTCTACGACGAGGTCGTCATCTTTAAAGGCAGGGGCACGGTCAAAAAGGGGCCCGAGATGACTGTAGGAATCGACTCGCGACTTCACATCGCGGGCGAGGCCCGCGATGATTCGATGTTTCGCAAGTTCAACATGACCTCGGTTTTTCGCTCTTCGGACGGAGCCCTCCTTCGCTCAACCGGCAAGTACGTGGCGAACGACGGAACCGTGAGCTTCCGCCTCACCAGAATTGGCAAGTAATTGCGCTCACCCCCGCAAGATGCCTTCCACTTAACCCACGTAAGAAGCGTCTAACAGGTGTAGGTCATTCCAAGGCATCCGCCGAGGAAGAGCCTTTGCTCTCATCAATCCATTCAAGCCCCCGGTCCTCCACCGGGGGCTCTTTTATTTTTACGGGGGGTTATGCCAAGCACGCCCATCACGCGCCAACAACTGATCCGCAGCCGCCGGACCCCACGTACCAGCAGGATAACTGGGGAAACCAGACGCCTTCCGCGACTCCCAAGCCTTCAGGACCGGCATGACAATCCGCCATGCCTCGTGCTCTTGATCGGCTCGCATGAACAGCGACGTATCTCCGCACAAGACCTCCTGCAGCAGCGTTTCATAGGCTTCTCTTGATGTCATATGGAACGCTTCGCAATAGTTGAAATCCATTGTAACGGTCCGAAGCCGCATGCCCGCTCCAGGCTCTTTGGCTTGAAAACAGAGAGAAATGCCTTCATCCGGCTGGATGTTGATCATCAGTCGATTGGGCTCGAAGCTGTCTGCTGAAGTGGGGGGGAAGGCTAGGTGCGGCACCGGTCGAAACTGAATAACAATCTCCGAGAGCTTCTTCGGCAGCCGCTTACCCGTTCGCAAATAGAACGGAACCCCGTGCCACCGCCAGTTGTCGATGTGCAACCGCAGAGCGGCGTAAGTCTCTGTCGAGGAACCAGGATCGACGCCCTCCTCCTCCCGATAGCCTGCCGCTCCATTGGCAGGCCCATACTGCCCGCGAATCGCATGGTTGGGTAGGTCGCCTTCCAAAAGTGGCCGCACCGCTCGTAAGACATCCACCTTCTTGTTCCGTACCTCGTCACTATCAAAAGAGGTAGGTGGCTCCATTCCGACCAGGCACATCAGCTGCAAAAGGTGGTTCTGAATCATGTCCCGGAGGGCACCGGAAGACTCGTAATATCCGCCTCGCTTCTCCACGCCGCCCTCTTCAGAGACCGTGATCTGGACATGGTCCACATACTGGCGATTCCAGATCGGCTCATATAAGGCGTTCGCAAAGCGAAAGGCCAGAATGTTCTGCACCGTCTCTTTGCCCAGGTAATGGTCGATGCGATAAACCTGGCGCTCGTTAAAGCTGTCCAGCAGCCGCTTGTTCAGGTCTTCCGCAGACTCCATGTCGCGCCCGAACGGCTTCTCGATAACAATCCGATCGCGCTCTGGATCTTCGCTTAGCCCAGCAGCACCCAAGTTGTCCGCAATGGCAGGAAACACCTCCGGCGGCACCGAAAGATAGTAGATGTGCGCGGCAGCCTGACCCCAGGACTTCTCGTCTTCCTGGATTCGCTTTCCGAGCTTCTCGTAAACAGAAGCATCTGCATAGTCGCCGACGATATAGTCCAACCGTTCGGCAAACTGGTCCCACTTCTCCAGTCCCTGCTCCCCTCTCCTGGAGTGATTGGAGATCGCCTCCCGCATCTGCGTCCGAAATGCCTCCGTATTCCCTTTCCGGCTGATTCCGAGAATCGTAAATTCCGAAGGCATCTGTTTGTCCAGATACAGGTTGAACAGAGCCGGAATCAGCTTCCGCTTCGCGAGGTCGCCGCTAGCCCCGAAGATCACGACGATTGCGGGCTGAGTCTTCACTCGAAGCCCCACTCCGTGTGGAAGGACCCTTCCTTGTCGGTCCGCTCGTAGGTATGGGCACCGAAAAGGTCGCGTTGGGCTTGGGTTAAGTTTGCCGGCAACTTTGCTGAGCGATACGAGTCGAGATAGGCCAAGGCTGAGGAGAGCGCGGGCACCGGAATCCTTTCGCCGATCGCGTAAGTCAGCACCGAGCGATACGCATCCTCATGGTCTTCGATAAGGCCCACCACGTATTTATCGACCAGCAGATTTGGCAGCTCTGCATCCTCGGCAAAAGCAACTCGAATCCGCTCAAGGAACTCGGACCGAATGATGCAGCCCGCTCGCCATACTTTGGCGACCTCCTGCAGATCGAGGCGGTAGCCGTACTCCCTTGATGCCTCCCGAAGCTGTGACAAACCCTGAGCGTAGGCGATAACCGTTGCGAGGACCATCGCGGAGAAGAGTTCCTCTCTATAGACTTCATTTGATTCCGCCTGACTCTGTCGTGCGGCGCTATTGAACTCAGCGAGTGAACTGTAATCCATCCCACGCTCAGCAAATGATGCCAAGACTTCACGCTCGAGTTCAGCCGGATAAGTCTCGTCATCGTCAAATCTTCCTTCGGTCGTTACGCTTCCAAGCAAGGCTTCGGCCCGAAGCCGTTCCTCCTTGAGCGCAGAAATAGCTCGTGCTCCAACCGCAGCGTCAATGGTCGGAACCGCGATGCCCAGGTCCATGGCATCCTGCGACGTCCACTTCCCTGTTCCCTTTGACTTCGCCTTATCGAGAATGACATCGACAAGCGCCCCGCGATCCTCATCGTTCTGCCGAAGCACGTGTTCCGTAATCTCCAGCAGAAAACTCTTCATTTCCCCGGAATTCCACCGGCCAAAGACGTCCGCGATTGCATTCGGATCCATGAGGAACCCTCGATGCATGATGTCGTAGCATTCGGCCAGGATCTGCATGATCCCGTACTCGATGCCGTTGTGCACCATCTTTACGTAGTGCCCAGCGCTCGAGGGACCCAGGAGCGCTACGCAAGGCTCCCCGTTGTACTTCGCAGACGCAGCCTCCAGCATCGCCCTCACCCGCTCATAGTTTTCGGGCGTCCCGCCCGCCATCATGCTCGGACCATAGCGAGCACCGGTCTCACCGCCGGAAACTCCTAATCCTAGAAAACCAAATCCCTGCGCGGCCAGAGCCTGCGACCGGCGATCCGTGTCTCTAAAATAGGCATTGCTGCCGTCGATGATGAAATCGCCCGGCTCAAGAAGGGGGAGAACCTTTTGGATCATTTCGTCCGTTGCCTCGCCCGCAGGGACGAGCAGCATGACCACTCGAGGGCTCCGGATCGAATCTACAAATGCCGAAAGGTCCGTGAACCCCTTGATGTCCTTCCCTTCCGCTTCCTGGAGCATCAGGTCAAGTCGCTCCTGGTTCCGGTTCCACCCCGACACGCAAAACCCTTGATCTGCGATGTTCTGCAGCAACGCTCGGCCCATTGTGCCAAGCCCGATCATTCCAAATTCCGACTTCATTTGCCTCCACAATACTGGCGCTCCGCGGCGAGCACCTTTTCGAGGCGGCGACAATGCCGTTCCTCTCCACTGAACTGAGCACTCATAAACGAGCGAAGAATCTCGTCCGCAATCGCAACGCCGGTGATGCGACCCGCCAACACGAGCACGTTCATGTCGTCATGCTCTACGCCCTGGTGGGCCGAATAGGAGTCCGTGCAAAGGCCAGCTCTTACCCCGGGCACTTTGTTTGCCGCAATCGAGGCACCAATGCCACTCCCGCAAACGATGACCCCGCGATCCGCTTCCCCGCTGGAGACTGCTTTCGCGACCGCCAAGGCAAAATCCGGGTAATCGTCCGTCGCCACGTACTCATACGCGCCCTTGTCGAGCACTTCGTGCCCCGCATCTGCAAGCCGTTGGCCCACCAATTCCTTCAGTTCCAAACCGGCATGGTCTCCGCCAAGAGCAACGCGCATGACAGAAAGTTACCCGGAGCGAATTCGTTGAATGTAGACCAAGAAGAAGAGGCGGGACTCCCCTCCGCCGGGCGTACACAGCAGTAAGCCCCCTGTGTAAACCGATGTCACAAGCGCGCTCGATAGGACTCGAACCTACGACCCCCAGCTCCGCAAGCTGATGCTCTATCCACTGAGCTACGAGCGCGTGTTTGAGGAAGCATTTTACCCGTGAGGTGGCCACATCTGCTTTCCCTTCTGATACACCTTGGTAAAATGGCCCGAAGGCGAAAAACAGCGCAATTCCTGCGGGCCCGCAGTTTTCCACAGCCTTTCCCAATACGAAAACTCTACAATAGAGCTTCAGCGTTTGCCCTTTTGGGCGAGGAAACAAGAAACTAGTGAGCGGTCAAAGCGCAGTCATCAAAGTTATCGGCGTCGGGGGCGGAGGATCCAATGCGGTCAACCGCATGATGGAGACGGGCATTCAAGGAGTCGAGTTCATCGTAATGAACACTGATATCCAAGTGTTAGATACGAGCCCGGCTACCCAAAAGGTTCAACTCGGCGGCACTCTTACGCGCGGTCTTGGAGCCGGCGGAAATCCCGAGGTCGGCAAGGCCGCGGCCGAAGAGTCGAAGCAAGAGATTCGCAAGGTGCTTGAAGGGGCCGACATGGTCTTCATCACGGCCGGCATGGGCGGCGGCACGGGAACCGGCGCGGCTCCTGTAATCGCTGATCTCGCTCGAGAAATCGGTGCTTTGTCAGTTGCAGTTGTCACGAGACCGTTCCAGTTCGAAGGACCCAAGCGATCCAAACTCGCCGACCACGGCGTGACTTCCCTCATGGGCCGCGTCGACACAATCATAACCATCCCAAATGATCGGCTACTGAACGTAGTGGAGCGAAAAACAACGCTCATGGATGCCTTCCGCGTCGCGGATGATGTGCTCCGACAGGGAGTTCAGGGTATCTCGGACATCATCACCATCCCGGGCCAGATTAACGTGGACTTCGCAGACGTGCGAGCTGTAATGGCCAACGCGGGACCTGCTTTGATGGGAATCGGCTACGGAGTCGGAGATCAGCGCGCACTCCAGGCAGCGCAGCACGCAACCAGCTCGCCCTTGCTCGAACAAACGATCCACGGAGCCAAAGGGCTGCTCGTGAACCTCACTTCGTCAGAGGATTTGACCCTCTCCGAAGCAAACGAGGCCATGCAATACATTCAGGATCTCTGCGATACAGAGGATGCCAACATCTTCTTCGGAACTGTCGTGGATAAGACGATGGACGGCACGGTCCGCGTGACGGTCTTGGCCACCGGATTCAATCCCTACGCAATGGAACCCAGGAAAGCGGCCAAACCCGCTTACACCGAGCCCGCACCGGCTGCCCCCCAGCCTTCTGCCCCGGCGACGCCTGTACGCACGGAGCCTCAGATCAGCAGCGCGGAAGTAATTTCGCAGGCCAGAGAGCGGCTCTCGCAGCGAACCCAGGCGGAGCCCGATCCGGCGCAGGTCTTCGACGAGTCGGATCTGGACATCCCCGCGTTCATCCGCGAGCATCGTCAGCGGAACGGCTAGGGAGGGACAAGGCGTGAGGGTCATAATTCATCCCTCACGCCCCAAGCCTGTACGCCCTCTCGCCTCAAATGAAACTCAAAGCCTTCCAAAGCATCGTCTACCTCCAAATCCGGCGGCGGTGGCTTTCGGTGCGAGTCCTCACTTGGTCAGGCGGCGACTTCCAATGGCAAGGCACCGCTGAGGTGTTCATCACAACCGACTCAAGGGGCCGGCCAAGCCTGATGTCAGCGGAAGCTGCCAGAACGAACCCAACACTCATGGGCCGGTTCTTTACTGCCTTCGCCCACCCGCGAGCCTTCATCGATGGCTGGGATGAAACAAGAGCGCTGATCAAGTTCTACATTCGCGAGTCAGGATACAAAACCCGCTCCAAGAAACTCATCTTCCTCATCCACCTCCGAGACGACTGGCAAGGCGGCCTCAGCGACATTGAAAGCAGAGCCCTGGTCGACATCTGCCGCCAATGCGGAGCCAGCGAAATCCGCATGACCGACCAACCCACCGAACTAACCCCACCCCAAGTCCTAGAAATCGCCCGCTCATAGCGGAGCCGCCGACTTCAGTCGGCCCCAGTCTCCCGCACTTCAGTGCGGCTCCCCCACGCAGCAAGAAGCAGCCGCCGACTTCAGTCGCCACCAGTCTCCAAAACGGACCCGCCGACTTCAGTCGGCCCCAGTCTCCCGCACTTCAGAGCGGATCCCCCACGCAGCAAGAAGCAGCCACCGACTTCAGTCTCCCACACTTCAGTGCGCCTCCGGACCCGGCACAACAGCTAAGTCTAAGATCAAATTCTTAGTCTCTGCCGCAACCACCTCAAGCCGAGCCCGAGCATTCTCATTCGCCGAACTCCACGACCAGAGAACATGATCCCGACACAGCTTTGCTTTCACAGGATTCCACTCGATGTACCGAAGGGTGCGCCAAAAGTGCACCTCGTCTCTCATCCATCGGTCGTGGTATTCGCGTTGCCACAGCCTGCCACTCCTCGAAAGCGAGCGGTTGACGGCTGCAGAAGACGCGCCCTTCACCTGCCGCATCACCTCGGACAGCGCCACTCCCACGTTCGGCGTCAACAATGCATGAACATGATTAGGCATGATGCACCAAGCATGAAGATCGTAGAGGCGCAGATGCCTACTAAAGAGCACCTCCTGAACCAAACGAGCCTGGGCCGCAACACCAAGGAAACAAGCACCGTGCCCGGCATCGCAGTAAGCCTCGATTCTCCGCGCAATCTCCCGCTTTCTCGCCGAATCCTCGAGAGAACAAAGCTCTTCGCGCCATCTCTCGATGGCCTCACTTGGCATAGCATCAGCCAACCGCCAAGTCACAAACTGAGCCGATCCCGGCCTCTCCACGTGCGGAAGATAGCCTCTCGAGTAACGTCCTCCTTCTAACACCTCAAAATTCTAGTCGATCCCGCCCGCCTGTCAGTGCGGCTCCCCAACCCTCCCTGCGGGCAGCCCTCACTTCGGAACAGCTCGGACGATTAGGTTAATGCCACCCGCCCTAAGTGCGGGTGACTGGTGCCGACTGAAGTCGGCGCTCCGAACACACCGGCCAGCCCGCGACGAATCACACCCCCCGACCGTCCCTAATAGACCAAGCCCCATGCGTCTCAAACGCGTCCGCCTCTTTGGCTTCAAGACCTTCGCCGACCGCACCGAGCTCAGTCTCGAGGGCGGCATCATTGCGGTGGTTGGACCAAATGGGTGCGGCAAGTCGAATCTCGTGGACGGCATCCTCTGGGGTCTCGGTGAGGGCAACGCCCGGCACCTGAGGGCACAAACCGGCCAAGACGTCATCTTCAGCGGGTCCTCCCGGCGCAAAGGCGTGGGATTCTCCGAAGTCAACCTCCTCTTCGATAACGAGGACGGTTCGCTACCCATCGACACACCCGAAGTAAGCATCACCAGACGGCTCACGCGATCCGGCGAGAGTGACTATGCGATCAACCGCCAAAGCTGTCGCCTCCGCGACATTTACGACCTCCTCGCCGACTCCGGCTTGGGCCGCGCCGGCTACTCCATCGTCGGCCAGAAAGAAATCGACTCCGCGTTGTCAGCCTCCGCAGAAGACCGTCGCGGCTGGATCGACGAGGCTGCCGGAGTCCAGCGCTATCGAGCTCGGAAGCAAGAAAGCCAGAGGCGGCTATCCCAAGCGGCCGAACACCTCACTCGGGTGGCGGATATATTGCGTGAGCTGGAGTCGCAGCGGGAGCCCCTCAAGGATGAAGCAGAAGTAGCGCTTCGCTACCGAAACATCGCAGGCACCTTGCGCGAGGTCGAGATCAGTCTATTGGTAGGAGAAGTCTCAAAGGCGGTACGGGAGGTCCGGGAAGCTGAGCTTCGAATCGAAGAGACGGTCCGAGTTTCCCAGCAAGAGCAGGCCCGGGCGGATGCTTTAGAGGGTGAGGCGCGGGATTCGACCCTGAAACTAGCTGCCCTCGAACTCGATCTGGACGGATTGCGGTCGCAGCATCAAGAGAGCATCACGGCGCTAGAGCGAGCCGAGGCAAACCTGCGGCTACTGCAGCAGAGGATGGAGGCACTTGGCGAGCAGGAAAAACATTTGACCGATGATGCCGCGGCAGTCGAGCTTCGGATCGTTGAGGCCAGAGCCGAAGTTGAGCTGTTAGACGCGGAAGCGGCTGCCGAGTCAGAGAGCTTTCATCTCCTGCAAACAGAACTTGCAGGTGCCGGCGAGGAGACCCGGCGGCTGGGAAAGCTCTTAGCAGACGTCGACACGGAACTTCGCAAGGCTCGCGAGGCTCACGCAAAAAAGCTGAAGGCGGAGGCCGAGCAGGCGCATCGCAACGAGCGACTCGTGCTCTCCCGGCGCGAGTTTGCGGGGGCCGAGAAAGCGATACCGGAGATAGAAGGGGCGATCGTTGAAGCACGAGGCGCCCACGAGGCCCTTGCGGCCCTCCAGGCTGAAGCTCAGCAGCACATTCGCTCGTTGGAAGATCGTCTCGCAACCCTCCGAGTTGAAGAAGATAAGGATGCCCAGGGAGTCCGGCGTGCGCTGGGTGAAAAAGCCGCTCTAGAGGGAAGAATCCGCGGAATCGAAGCGACGATCGATGCTCACGAGGGTTTGAATCAAGGCGCGCGGGCGGTCCTCGAGGCTGCCAGCGCCGGGGTGCTGTCTGCGCGGTACGTGCTCGTGGGAGAGGCCGTTGACGTTAAGAAGGAGCTTGCCAAAGCCATCGAGACGGCCCTCGGAGCCAGTGCGCAAGACCTGATTGTCGAGGATCAAGCAGATGCGAAAGAGGCCATCGACTGGCTCAAGTCCAAAAGAGCGGGCCGTGCTACCTTTCAACCCATTCCCCTGATGAGGCCATCCGAAGCTTCGTCTGAGCTTCGTCGGCTAGTCCATGAACGAGGAATGGTGGGACGGGCAAGCGAACTTGTAAATTGCGAAGCGAGGTACCGGCCCGTGATCGACAGCCTGCTGGGCCGGATCCTGGTAGCCGAAACGCTCGAAGATGCCCTGCGGCACGCTCGTACAAGCGGCTGGTCGCGGATCGTGACCTTGGACGGCGAGGTGTTGCACAGCGGGGGCGCGGTCACCGGAGGGCAGCTCTCGCGACAAGGCTATGGCATCGTGCAACGAAAGGCCGACCTTCAAGACCTAGAGCGGGAGCTTGGCCGTTTCGATAAGGTCGTGAGCGAGCAGGAGAAGCGCAGCAAGCAGCGGCAAGACTCACGCGCGGCGATGCAGAAAGACATCGAGGCCGCTCGGCGGTCGATCGCGGAGGGGCAGGGTGAGCGGGAGGAGGCACGGCAATTTCTCCAGACCATGCTGGATGAACTGAAGACCGCCCAGCGAGAGCACGAGCGGCTCCGGCGTGACATTGAAGCCCTCACCAAAGTTGAGCCAGCGGATGCCGCTGAGTCGGGCGATCCCCAAGAAATAGAGGGACGGCGCGACGAGCTTCTTCGCTCTTTGGCGTCAAAGTCTGCGGATGAGAACCAGGCGGAGAGTCGCCTCCGAGAGGTCGAATCGCGCATGAGCCAAGCGCGTTCTAGACTGGACGCGGGAAACAGACGGCTGCAAACTGCGCGTGAGCACGAAGAACATCGAAAATCGCGACTCTCAAATCTGGAGCCCGAACGGGCCCGGATCGGAGAGCAGGCCGAGCAAACAGAGCACGTACGACTCGCGGCTCACGCTAAGCGGGAAGAACTGGACAACAAGCTATCCCAAGCACAGATCGCCAAAAAGATTCTCCTAGAAGAGAGCGGCCGCTTAATAGAAGAAGCCCGCGCCTCCCGCGACAACGCAGCCGCCGTAGGGGATGCAGCTCATCAGGCGGAGCTGACCAGAGCCCGGGCGGAAGCGCGCCGAGCCACGTCCTTGGAGCGACTCTATCAGGAATACGGAATGACCGAGGAGGATGCTCTCGAGCAGGAAGGCGTCCATGAAGTTCCTCCCGATGCTTCCGCAGTAGTAAATCGCTTGCGGCGTGAAATGCGTGCGATGGGAGACGTGAACCTGGGCGCTATTGAGGCATATGAGCGGCTGACCACGCGCTATGACGAGTTACATGCGCAGCAGGAAGACATCCTCGAAGGGATCGCGCAAGTCGAGAGCAGCATAAAGGAACTAGACAAGATGACTCGCGATCGGTTCGATAAGACGTTCGCAGCGGTCCAGGAGAACTTCACCGAGATGTTCACCAAGCTGTTTGGCGGTGGAGAGGGACGTCTGGCGTTAACCGACCCGACAAATACCTTGGAGAGCGGGATCGACTTGCAAGTGACCTTGCCCGGAAAGAGGCGGCAACCCTTGAACCTCTTGAGCGGAGGCGAGCGGTCGCTCTGCGCCACCGCGTTCCTCTTGGCCTTGTTGAGAGTGAAACCTTCCCCACTCGTCGTTCTTGACGAGGTGGATGCACCGCTCGACGGTGCGAACGTGGAACGATTTACGGCCGCCCTCAAAGAATTCACCCACAGGACCCAGTTCTTGGTGATCACCCACAATCCGATTACAATCGCAGCGGCGGATGTTTGGGCGGGCATTTCCATGCAGGAGCCCGGCGTCTCCCTTCTTCTTCCGTTCACGCCGCCTCAGGCCACGCTTCCTGACATGGACGAGCCCACGAAGGCGGTCGATCTTGCAACTTCTGTCGTCCAATAAAGTAGAAGATAAGTGGAGGCACCTGTGAAATATTTCGCAATTCTAGGGGCGGTTCTTTGTGCCGCAGTTTCGTTCGGGCAAGTAAAGGTTCAAGACCGCATGGGCGGCTTCGGACCCGGATCCGTATACAACAAGCTTTGGACCGCCGACATGATCACCTTCAATGGACGCGTGACCGGCAAGCTGGTCCTGCCGCCGATGAAGGGAATGGCCGAGTCCGTTGCTTTGCTCGTGCAGCAAGCGGACAAAGATTCCTTTGAAGTACAACTCGGCCCACAGTGGTTTGTACAGCATATGCCCGTTCGAGTGAACGTGGGCGACAAGGTTATGATCGCTGGCTCCCGTGTGAAGATGGAGGGACGAACCGTCATCTTCGCTCAAAGCATCACCATCGGCAAGCGCGACATTGCCTTCCGAGATAAGAAAGGTTCACCCGCATGGATCACTGCTCAGACGAACGTGCCTGCGCCTTCGGGGTCGCTGACGGAGGGAGAAATCGTCCTGCGAGATTCAGTTCTCATTGATGGCGTCAACTACAACGTCTACCGAATCGATACCGGCACCGGCATGATTGACATCGTAGGAGAGCCAACCTGGCTTGCGAGCAGACAGAACACCAGCTTTCAACTGGGTCAGTTTGTGAACGTTGTCGGGCTTAGGCAGCCCACCCCAGGTCGCTCCAAACCTTTACTACGCGGACGGATTCTTTAGCGGCGGCACGCTCGTGACCCTATCCCCTCCCTGGGGCCGCTAACTCAGAACCTTCCGCCCCTTGTGTGGTGACATGACATCCTTGACACCTATGACAGGACATGGTTGACATGTGCCTTTTGTTGAGCAGTCAAGGATGGATAGTCGCCGCCGGTTGGTAAGTTTGGTTGTTGGAAGTGGTTGGAGCATTGCTTCGGCTGCTCCGCCGGGCGCTTGCACGCAAGATGGTCCGAAAGCCGCCAAACCTTTTGCAGGCAGCCTATTCATTCGGCCCGTACTTGCGCCCGATTGCCTTTGGTGCGGTCGAACAGGCGGCAGTCCCCTGAGCGCAGCCATCGCATGCTTGCGGTCCAAGATATCATTGCAGAGAAGGTCCAGGATCTCAGCCTTGCCCGATTTGCTCAACCTGGCGCATTCCACGCGCCAGCCTCCAACTCTCTCGCGTATCCAACCTCAACACTGACCTCCAGTTTGGGTCAGGTTTATAAATGAGGCACCCAATCCGTTTCGGTCAGGAAATTTGTAAGGCAGAGCGCCCTCATCTCCTTCACCCCCCTGCGGTACCCTCCTAACCTCCCTGTGCCAGAAGACCTCGACCACGCATCGCCTGCAGAACAGCCTCACGAGAATCCCGTGCGTGTGGTTTGGGCGCTGGCTTGGCCCGCGGTCGCGCTCAACTCTTTGCAGGTCGTCAACACGCTGCTGGACCGAGCGTTTATCGGTCACTTGCCGGTTGAATCCCTGACAGCGCATGGCGGTTCGATGAACATTATGTTCTTGATGTTCTCGCTGGCGATGGCCCTCGCGACTGGATCGACAGCGCTGGTGGCGCGATCCTTTGGAGCAGGGGAGAAGCGCCAGTTTCGCAAAGCAAGCCGCCAGTCGATCTCGCTCGCGATCTTCTTTGGCATCGTGACCGCTCTCATCACGTGCCTGTTCTCGGATGATGCCGCGCAAGCGATTCTTCCCTCTCGTGATCCGGCGGACCAGGCAGCCATCAGGTTGATGGGGCAATTCCTCTTCGCCTATGGCCTCGGCCTACCTGCTATCTACATCATCCAGGCTCTCGCGGGCTGCCTTCGCGGTATCGGCGACACCAAGAGCCCGATGGTAATTAGCGGAGTCCAGATCCTTCTGCACATCTGCCTGAACTACCTCCTCATCTTCCCTCCCCATCAATTTCTCGGCATGACAGTGCCCGGAGCGGGACTCGGGTTAGTGGGAGCGGCCGTGGCGCTCTCGATCAGCGCATGGATGTCCGCGATCGTCTATCTGTTGTTCTCAGCAAAGACGCCACTCGGCGCACTGTACAAGATTCCTCTCCCCGATCTCGACTGGGCCAGACGGATTCTCCGGATCGCCATTCCCGCGGGCGTGATGGCGATTCTCCGAGTTTTGTCGCTTACCGCCTTTACGCTCATTCTGGCCGTGGTTCCCGGAGGCGCCATCGCGATCGGCGCAATGACCGTTGGCTTTGCGATCGAAAGCATCATGTTCATGCCCGCGTTCGGACTCTCTACCGCGGCTGGCGCACTTGTCGGACAGAGTCTTGGCATGAAAAAGCCCGAGAGGGCGGAGCGGCTTGCGTGGACGGCCGCGCACCATGCTGCCCTAGTCACCGTCGCCCTCGTCGTGCCCATCTTCGTAGGTGCGCCAGGCATCGCGTACATGCTGTTGGGTGGCAAGCAGGAGGTCATCGAGCAGGCAACCTCTCTGCTCCGCTACCTATGCGTCACCGAGATTTTCTTTGCCTACGCCATGGTGATGCTTGGCGCGATGCAGGGGGCAGGAGACACCACGCGGCCGATGTGGATCACGATCTTCGCTCTGTGGGGACTTCGAGTGCCCTTGGCGCTGGTTCTGGCCGTATCGACCGGACAGGTTCTTTTCACCCTCTTCGGGCGCGAAGTGGCAATGCCGTTTGGAGCAGGGATGGGGCCCGTAGGCGCCTGGATTGCGCTATCGGTCACGCAGGCTGTTCAAGGCATCCTCGCGATTCTCGCCTTTAGACGAGGAGACTGGAAGCACAAGAAGGTCTAGCGATAGATGAGCCTCGAGGACAAGTCACTCGATAGCCACAAAATCAAAATCTTAGTTGAGAACGTGTCCCGCAATGCTGCAAGTGGGACGGGTGATCATGTTGTTGATCACGTACGAGCCCCCGCCAGGGCAAGAAGGGTAGTGCTTCATGTAGCCATCACTTGCCGTACCAACCAGCTCGACGGACGTCGGAACATCTGTTGTGGACTTTTGCTTGTCCATTGCCCACTGCTCCTTCGCGGCCTCGACGAGATGGAGATTCGCAACGCAACTGTTCTTCTGGCTATTCATGCGCGCACTCAAAAAGTTTGGCACCGCAATGAGCGTCAGTATGCCGATGATCATAATCACAATCATGATTTCGACCAATGTAAAACCTCTTGTCTTCCGCTTAATCAACCTTCACTACCTCACCTCATTCATTCCATATGCACGCCGGATTATCTCAGTAATTTTGCCAGTGATCGCCTTGTGCGGCACCTTTTTATCGCCCAATCGGGTGATTCGATCTGATTGCGCTACTTTGCTCAAGATCACGAGGGTTGAATCACTCTCACCTAACTATAAATGAAAGACCGGCCCATGTGGGCCGGTCTTTTTTGGGGCTCCTACAGCCTGACGAGATTAACCGAGTACGTGGCCGTCAGCTGACTTGCTGCAGACGGGTCGAGTCGACATATCACCGATCGTGTACGCGCCGCCGGTTGGGCACGTTGGGTAGGCCTTCAGGAAGCCGGTCGTGGCATCGCCAACCAGTTGGACGCTGGTCGGGCTGTCAGTTGCGCCCTTCTTGTTAACCATCGCCCACTGCTCTTTCGCAGACTCAATCTGCTTCAGGTTGCTGAGGCAGGTGTTCTTCTGCGAGTTCGAACGTGCGCTGATAAAGTTCGGCACGGCGATTGCCATGAGAATGCCGATAATGAGAACGACGATCATGATTTCAACGAGCGTGAAACCCTTTCTATTGCGGATATTTTTCATTTTTGGTTTGGTTCAATGACTCCAATAAATACTTCGGCAAGATTTCGCCTCACCTAGAGAGCGTTTTCTATACAAAGCACCGCAATTTTAACCGGCATAATTGCCGGTTAAGCAGAAAAAGCCCCCTTGTATATTGGAAGCTGAGGAAGAATCCGCAATTTGCAGCTAGTGTTCAATAAGGGTCAGCTGCCCACGTTCGGTCAAGCCGGCGAGTTCGCCAACCTCTGGAGGATCGTCGAATGCGTGCTTCTTCAAATTCGTCGGAACGGGGATCTTGTAATCGCCGTTGAAGCAAGCCAAACAGAATTTGCTTTCGTCGTCCACAACCGCTCGGTAAGCACCCTGAATGCTGAGGTAGCCAAGCGAAGTCGCTCCAATATAAGTTCCGAGCTGCTCGATCGACATTTTGGCGGCCGCCAATTCCCCTTTGCTCGCCATGTCGATGCCGTAAAAGCAAGGAAACTTGATCGGTGGTGCGGTGATTCTGACGTGAACTTCCTTCGCACCGGCCTCGAACATCAACTTCACGATCTGCTTGGTCGTGGTTCCCCGGACAATACTGTCGTCCACGAGCACGATCCGTTGATCTCGAATATGGTCGACCAAAGGAGTCAGCTTCATTTTCACTCCGAGGTCTCTCATGCGCTGGTCGGGCTGGATGAAGGTTCGGTGGATGTAGCGCGACTTCATCATCCCTTCCCGATACGGAATACCGCTCGCCCTGCTGTAACCCAGAGCGGCCGGAATTCCGCTGTCTGGCACGGGAACCACGATGTCCGCTTCGCACGGGTGCTCTTCCCACAGGTGCTCGCCCATCCGCTCTCGGGCCGTGTAGAGCGAGGTGCCAAACATATTCGAGTCCGGACGCGCAAAGTAGATGAACTCAAATAGGCACATCCCGCCCCGCTCGGCCTTCTCGCCCTGCGCGAACCGCATCTCGCCATTTTCGATAATCACCATCTCGCCCGGTTCGAGTTCCTTAGTTGCCGTCGCCCCAACTGGGCCGAAGGCGCAAGACTCGGAGGCGATCATAAAACCGTTGTCTAGTTGTCCCGCGACCAACGGGCGGATGCCCGCCGGATCTCTGAAGCCAATCAGGAGCTTGGGGGTGATGACGGTCACGCTGTAAGCTCCCTTCACGCGCGTCATGACTTGCCGGACCGCCGCCTCGGGTCCCTCGTGCATATGCCGCACCAGGATGCGAGCAAGAATCTCGGAATCGCTGGTGCTATCGAAGTGTTCCCCCTCGGCCTCCATCTGCTGGCGAAGTTCAGTGGTGTTGATCAGATTGCCGTTGTGAGCCACCGCGATCTCGCCAACGAGACTCTGGCAATAAACAGGCTGGGCATTTCGGAGGACGCTGGCGCCGGTGGTGCTGTACCGCGTGTGCCCAACAGCCATGTGGCCAGGCAACGAGTTGAGGGCCTCGGGGGTGAAGACCTGGCTAACCAGACCCATGTCCTTGTGCATGCGCACCTTGTGGCCGTCACTGACGGCGATTCCCGCAGATTCCTGGCCCCTATGCTGCAAAGCGAACAATCCAAAGAAGGCAATTCGGGATGCCTCCTGGTCAGGAGCGTAGACTCCTAAGACGCCGCATTCCTCTTTCGGATGGTCATCGAGTTCGAGTGGCGTCACATTGTTAAGGATACCGGGGGGAACGCCGCGATCAGCACTAAATTAGAAAGCATTCGCAACGGCTCGCGGAGCATCAGCCATGCGCCTAAACCTGACTTGACCCAACTTGTTCGATAGGTGCTGGCGCAGGTCCCTCGCAACAAGCCTCGACAATGCCGCATTGCTCGCATCGAAAATGCGCCCTTTCCTCGCGAAGGAACGATCCACATCGCGGACATCTTTCCACATTGCCGTTCAGGAGAATGTCTGGAATCTCTACCACTAAGGCTCAAGACGAGGCAGCACAACGAATTGGACAGGGCTTTTCTCGATAAAACTTGCTCATAATCGATTGGAAGCCGACAACCGCTGCAAAAGCAGTTGCGGTAAACGACGTTACGGGAAGACCTTTCGGGCGTCTCGGACGTATTCATGGAGGAACTATGAGCATTCTCGCTGCCGCACTCGCGTTGACACCGACACTTCAACCACAGGCGATTCAGGTCGTTGTGGGTAGGGTGATCCCGAATCTCAGACCCATCGCCTTTGCTCCCGCTCCGTCGGGCTCGAAGTTTATTGCTTGTATGGAAGACGGATCTGTAAAGATCATGGATGGCAAGACCCGTGAGACCGTAAAAGACCTAGACAAGCACCCACAACCTGCCTACGCCGCGGCCTGGAGTTCGGACGGCAACATCGTCGCTACCGGAGATGAAACCGCACGCATCTGGATCGCAAGCTCCCGCTCGGGAGCCAAATTGAAGGAGTATCGAACCCACACCCGAGGAATTCAAAAGCTCAGCTTCAATCCTGCCGCAAACATGCTGATCAGTACTGGTAAGGACGATCAGATCAACGTCTACGAGATCAACAAACCAGGCCCCAAAGAAGCTCGGGTCATCCTCGGTAAGGGCGCGAATTTTTACGGTGCCGCCTTCAGCCCAACCCTGCCTAGCACGTTTACAACGGGAATGCTTGGCGCAGGTGGCCGGGTTTATGATGCAAATACCGGCTCGGTCAGAGGCTTTATCACCGGCCATAACAATCAGGGCATCTTCGATGTCGACTACAACCTGGCCGGCACCCGCGCAGTTTCTGCGGGCCGTGACGGAAACGCCATCGTCTGGGACATGAAAAAGGACGTGGCCCTTGGAACCCTGAAGGGCCACACGGACTGGGTCGTCGATGTCGCCTACTCGCCAAACGGCAAGCTGATCGCCACAAGTTCGACAGACCAGACCGTGAAAGTCTGGAATGCTGCGACGTGGGCGAAAGTCGCGGATATCCCTGCTCAGAGCTATGTCGGGTCCCCTCTTTGCTTTACCGCCGACGGAACGACCCTTATCACCGTGAACGATCAGGGTTACCTGCAGTTCAATTCGGTGACTCCGGCTCAACCCGCGGCAGCCGCCCCTCCCGCAAAGAAGGCGCCCGCCAAGAAGGCACCCATCAAGAAACGAAAGGGCTAGCCGCTGGGGCCGGGGGGTAACCTTGGCCCAGATGAACTATCGCAGGCTTGGTCGTTTTGGGTTGAAAGTGAGTGAGGTATCCCTCGGCGGATGGCTCACTCACGGGCGCTCGATCGACGACGACACCACGACCCAGATCGTCGCTAAAGCGCGAGACTTGGGTATCAACTTCTTCGACACCGCCGACGTTTATAACCGCGGTGAGGCCGAGCTTTCGCTGGCAAAAGCTCTGCACGGCATGCGGCGAGATGACGTCGTGATCGGCACAAAGTGCTTCTTTCCGATGAGCGACCTTCCGAATGATCGGGGCCTGAGCCGGAAGCACATCACAGAGTCCGTTCACAATTCCCTGCGCCGTCTCAACACCGACTACGTGGACATGATGCAGTTTCACCGCTTCGACGCGGAAGCTCCTCTGGACGAGACCGTACGAGCCATCGATGATCTGGTGAAGGCAGGCAAGGTCCTCTACTGGGGCGTAAGCGAGTGGTCTGCGGACCAAATCGCCGATCTGGTGGCGGTTTCCCGCCAACTCAACGCAAACCCTCCGGCAAGCAATCAGCCTGCCTACAATATGCTCCAGAAGGGGATCGAGTCCTCTGTGATTCCTACCTGTGAACGACACGGTCTAGGACTGGTTGTGTTTTCTCCTTTGGCCCAAGGAATCCTGACCGGCAAGTATGAGCCTGGACAACCCGCTCCAGCCGGCACGCGAGGTGCCGACGATAAGTCCAACATGTTCATGACCAACATGCTGACCGACGAGAACCTTGCAAAGGTCCAGCAGTTGAAAACCTTCGCCAATGAACAGGGCTACACGCTCGCCCAGTTCTCGCTCGCGTGGTGCCTGCGACAAAAGCAAGTGAGCTCGGTGATTATCGGGGCCACATCGACTCAGCAGCTTGAGATGAACGCGTCGGCCAGTGGAATTGAATTGGCACCGGAAATTTGGACAAAGGCCGAGGCGATCCTCGCAGGCTGATGGCCAGCCATTATCCGACAGGGCTCGAGACGATTTTCGAGAAGCAAAGGGGCATCAGCCGCGTAGAATCGCGTCATGGCTACGCCCAGGTTCACGTCTCTCAGATCGAGACACGGGTGATGGAAACGAGGCTCCGAGTGCTTGAGGGAGTTGCGGATGCGGGCATCAGCATGGACTTCTTAAAGCTGACCCCTACCGGCATGTCGTTCATGGTGCGCGAGGACTGTTCGGCGACAATTGAGGAGATCCTGGCGGGCACCGGCGTGCACTTCTCGGTTCGCAATGGCCGCAGTATCGTCCTGGTCTACGCCGTGAATATCCGTGACGAAGAAGGCATGATCGCAAACATCCTTCAGACGACGATCACGACCTGCGCCAAAGTCGATCATGTCGGAGACATGCACGATCGGCTGCTGATGGTGGTCCGCACCGAAGATGTGGACCGGGTCGTGAATCAGTTTAAGCCAGCGGAGAACGTCTCTTGAGAATCAAAGTGATGAAGTTTGGTGGCACCAGCGTCGCCACCCACGAGTCCCGCTTGGCGTCGGCCATCCGCGTCATTCAGGCTAAGGAGCAGGGATTTAAGCCCGTAGTCGTTGTGAGCGCGATTGGAAGAAGGGGAGCGCCGTATGCCACCGATACCCTCATCCAGATGCTCCGCGACATCGATCAGAGCGTCGAGCCCGACCCGCGTGAACTGGATCTGCTTGTCGCCTGTGGAGAAATCCTCTCCGCGGTGATCTTCGCCCACACCCTAAAAACGTTGGGCCACACGGCACAAGCCTTTCGCGGGGGCCAAGCCGGCATCCGGACGGACGGAGTCTATGGAAACGCTCGCATCGTGGGCATCAATCCGATTTCGCTCTTTCGGAGCATCGAGCAGGGCCACATCCCGGTCGTTTGCGGTTTCCAGGGAGTTTGGGTCCCGGGTGACGGTTCTCCTGGGGGCGAGCTCACGACGCTGGGACGAGGTGGCTCGGACACCACGGGTGCGGCGATGGGTGCCGCGATGAAGGCGGAGTCGGTTGAGATTTACACGGATGTCGACGGCGTGAAAACGGCCGATCCGGATGCCGTGAAGGGCGCGCCTACTCTGCGAAAGGTCACGTATGACGAAGTCGCGGAGATCGCGCATCTGGGCGCGAAGGTCGTGCATCCGCGAGCCGCCGAAATCGCGATGAATCACGGGATTCCACTGTGGGTAAAGAACACCTTTACGGACGATGAAGGCACGGAGATCGTGACCCGCGAAAAGTTTCCCGGGCGACGCGTGACCGGCGTGACCCACACGGGCAAGCTGGTCTATCTGCAGTTCGACCTAAAGAATGCGGAAGATGGAGACCGGGTGCCAATCGAACAACGCATTTATGAGACGATCGCCCGCTATGGCGTGGGTCTCCATATGCTGAACATGTCTCCCGGCAGCACCGGGTTTGCCGTGCCTCGAGATCAGTATGCGATCGTTGAAAATGTGCTGGACGGCCTCGTGGTGCCCATCTCTGGACGTATCTATGTGTTTCAAGTGGGTCAGGCGCCGTCGAGGGAAGTTGAAACTCAGGTGGCCCTACTTGGCACTCTAGGCGAGGTTCGTCGCATCGCGGCACAGCTCACCGAAGGCTGCACGATGGTCTCCCTTGTCGGCCACGAATACATGCAGCAACCAGGGGTCTTTCTGGCCGTGTTAAAAACGCTCTACGAGGGCCAGGTGACCGTTTTGCAAACGAGCGACAGCGATTACTCCCTAAGCGTCCTGGTTCCCGAGGCCGAGCAAAACCGAGCGGTGCGGCTCCTGCACGAACGCTTTGGTTTGGCAGAAGTGCGATAGCTGAGGCACAATAACATTGTGATTTCACTCTTAACTGACCGAAAGAGCGATATCAGAGAGCTCTGCCCGCGCAACTCGGTAGCGGAGGTCGAAGTCTTTGGCTCGGCGGCGCGAGGCGACTTTAATCTGTTCGACAGCGATGTGGATATAGCCGTGCGGTTTCGAAGATTGTCACCGCGAGATTATAGGAACTGCTACTTTGGGCTCCTTTTTGCGCTGGAAGACCTGCTCGGCCGGAAAGTAGATTTGGTCGATCTAGACACGCAGGTGAACCCAGCCTTCACAAGATCCATCGCTGTCGATAAGCAAGTGTTGTATGCAGCGACAAGCTGAATTGTTCTTGCTGAACAAGATCGACATTGCCAAGGAGCTTGGCAATTCCTCTTAGTCCGAGGCCCCTGCTGATGGGCATTCTAAACGTGACGCCGGACTCGTTTAGTGACGGAGGCATTCACTTCGATCCTCAGATCGCAATTGAGTCTGGCCACCAGATGATCGCCGAGGGGGCAGACGTTCTCGACATCGGCGGCGAATCGACTCGCCCCGGTTCTGACCCTGTCTCGATCGAAGAAGAGCTGAGGCGTGTGCTGCCCGTCATCCAGGCCCTGGCTCCCCACGGTTATCGAATCTCAGTCGACACGATGAAAGCAGAGGTGGCCAAGCAGGCACTGAGCGCCGGGGCGTCCATCGTAAACGACGTGACCGCGCTGCGCGATCCGGAGATGGCGAAGGTTTGCGCCGCCTCCCGGTGCACCGTTTGCCTGATGCATATGCAGGGTGAGCCAAAAACGATGCAGGTTCGGCCGCAGTATGCGGATGTGGTCGGTGAGGTCGGTGCGTGGCTGCGCGAACGAGCCCACTATGCAGAGTCAGAGGGGATCGAGAGAATCTGGCTCGATCCGGGCGTCGGATTTGGAAAGACCACCGAGCACAACCTACAGCTTCTCAGGCACCTGGACAAATTGGTTGAGCTGGGCTACCCAGTAATGATCGGTGTGAGCCGCAAGGCCTTCATCGGTCGCGTGCTTCGGTCGCACGACGATCCGCTGCCCTCTTCGGAGAGGCTCGAAGGAACGTTGGCGGCACAAGTTTTGGCGCAAGCAAAGGGAGCAAAGATCATCCGCGCCCACGACGTTCGAGCGGCGAAGCGCGCGATCGAGATTGCGTCGGCAATTCTTGGGTGAGCCGAGACAAGAATTCGAGAAGTTTTTTCAGAAGAAGTGGTTGACTTTTTTCTTCTCGCATCATTGTAAGTAACAAGCCGAGATGGATTGCCAAACCGCCTGCCAGGTCACTCGCCTTGCCAGCGGTGGAAACCTGCCGAAAACGCGAATCCGCGCCTTGGTCATCACGTCACAACCCCTAGGGGGGACGAGTATGATGATCAACTGAACTGCTCCCCCGGTCATTCGCAGCGCCCGGGATGGAGAAGCCCGCTGAAGCAAAATGCGCCTTGCTCGTATACTTGCTCCATGCCCGACGCAAAGGTCGCCCAGATTCAAGATTGGCTGCGAGCCCACGAGCAGGAACTGCTTGACGACACGATTCAGATGCTGCAAATCGCTTCAATCGAAGGCGATCCTGCACCCAACGCGCCGTACGGTCTAGAAAACCGACAAGCACTCGACTTCGCGCTCGCGAAGGCAACCGAGTGGGGCATGGTCACCAAGAACCTGGACGGATACATTGGCTACGGAGAATTCGGGCAGGGGGAGCGGCTGGTGATGTCTCTAGGGCACCTCGACGTGGTGCCGGTTGGACCCGGCTGGAAGCATGCCCCCTTCGGTGCCGAAATCGACGGCGGCTATCTTTACGCGCGTGGCTCCACCGACGACAAGGGCCCCACGATGGCTTCCTTCTACGCCATGCGCGCCATCAAAGCAGTTTGCCCAGAGATCGGCGCACGCATGAGACAGGTCTTTGGTTGCAACGAAGAGTCCGGTTTTGGCTGTGTCGCTCGCTACGTGGAAACCGAAGAATCGCCCACCTATGGGGTAGCACCCGACTCAGGTTGGCCCCTATACCACGGTGAGAAGGGCATTTCAAACATCGAGATCGCGGTGCCGCTCAACACCGGCTCCATGCGTCTCTTAGAACTCGCCGGAGGACAGCGGCCCAACATCGTGATCGACTCCGCCTCGGCTAAGGTCCAAGTCGCCACTGAATCCAGAAAGGAAGTAGAAGAGAAACTTTCGGACGCTTGGGACAGGAATGTAACTTTCGCCTGGGAAGGAGACGTGCTGGGGGTCTATGCCATTGGCAAAGCCGCTCACGGCAGCACGCCTCACTTCGGAGACTCGGCCGCTACCCGTCTTCTACGCTTCCTCCATGAGATCAGCCCGCTCGACTCCAGCAGGTTCTTCGATGAACTATTTGCCACCACGCACATCGGAGGAGCCGGCATCGGAATTGCGGGCTCGGACGAAGCCAGCGGCGATCTCACCTGCAACCTAGGCATCGTCAGTTCAGACGCTGGCCACGTCAACTTACTGTTCAACGTGCGCTACCCCGTTACCTGGACAGGCGAAAAGCTCCAGTCGATGTGCAGCACGTATCTCGCTGACCTCTCAAGCGGATTCGAACTGACCGTTACCCGCGACAGCCCACCCCTCTACTTCCCTCTCGATCATCCTCTCGTACGAACAATTTGCGCAGTCTACGAGGAGGAAACTGGCGAAACAAAGAAGCCCGGCACAATGGGCGGAGGCACCTATGCAAGGGCGATTCCCAACACCGTCAGCATCGGCACCGGGTGGGAAGGAGATGGGAAGGCGCACGAAACCGACGAGCGTCTGAAAGTAGAGCACTTATACAAAATGAGCCGCATCTACGCGCACATTCTCTACAAGCTGGCAACCATGGAGCAATAGGATAGATCAGCACGCTCTCCACTTCACCGGCGAGTAAACTGCACTCAATGATCGTTGGCGTTCCGCGCGAAGTCAAAGAAGACGAATATCGCGTTGCATTAACTCCGGCCGGAGTAATCTCCCTAACCCAAGCAGGGCACGATGTGTTGGTCGAGACAGGGGCAGGGGCAGGCACGCATCTGACCGATGACGAATATGCGGCTGCAGGTGCAACCATCGTCGGAGTAGAGGAAGTTTGGGCCCAGTCCGAGCTGATCGTTAAGGTCAAAGAGCCTCAAGGTGCAGAGTTCGCCCGGATTAGACCCGGTCAAATCCTTTTCACCTATTTTCACTTCGCCGCCAGCGAGCCCCTGATGCGCGGAATGGTCGAGCGAGGTGCCTTCTGCATCGCTTATGAAACCGTCCAGCTCCCGAACCGATCGCTCCCCCTGCTAACCCCCATGAGCGAGGTCGCGGGAAGGCTGAGCATTCAAGAAGGAGCCAAGTATCTCGAGCGCCCGATGGGCGGCCGCGGAGTGCTCTTGAGCGGTGTTCCCGGGGTCAAGCCGGCCACGATTGCCGTGATCGGAGCCGGCGTCGTCGGAATCAATGCGGTGAAGATAGCCGCAGGTTTTGGAGCCCAGGTTTACGTCCTCGACGTTAGTCTTGATCGGCTTCGCTATGTGGATGACATTTTCCCAAACAACGTCATCACGCTCCACAGCAATCCCGGCACGTTGCGGCAGGTGCTCACCGAGATCGATCTTCTTATCGGAGCGGTCTACGTCACAGGAGCAAGAACGCCTGTGTTGGTGACGAGAGAGATGCTCTCGCTGATGAAGCCCCGGGCCGTCATCGTAGACGTGTGCGTGGACCAGGGAGGCTGCTTTGAAACGACCCACCCCACCACGCACAAGAATCCTGTGTATGAAGTGGACGGCATCGTCCACTACGCCGTCGCAAACATGCCCGGCGCAGTAGCGCACACCAGCACGTTTGCGCTCACCAATGCGACCCTTCCCTACGTGATCAAATTGGCAAACCAGGGGCTAGATGCGCTAAAGGACGACGATGCCCTACGAAAAGGACTCAATGTTGCTGGAGGCGAGGTAACGCTCGAGGCGATTGCGACGCAGTACGGATATAGATATGTTTCACCAGATGATTTCCTCGCAGCTCAACCCACGCTCGCTTAGCCTCATGGCTTTGGTTGGAGCGGGCCTCCTCGTTTCGGCGACCGCAGGTGCGCAGGTCACCAAGTCCGGTGCCGGATACCTCTTGCGTGTCAAATACGTGAAGGGGCAAACTTTGAAGTACAACTCCGTGAACACGCTCACGAGTGCCCAAGGCGGCGGCCAGCCTATGAAAGTGACCATGCCGATGGTGATGAAGATTAGCGACGTATCCAACGGCTACGCTAAAACAAGCGTCACGACCGGTCCCGCGATGATCGGCAAGAACCCAATGGGCAAGGCTCAGACCGTGGTCCTTGAACTGTCGCCGACAAACGCCGCAAAGTCAAAGAGTGCACCGGGAATCGCCGGCGCCCAGTTCCCATTGAAGCCCGTGAAGATTGGCCAAACCTGGGCAATGGCAGCTCCGATTGCTGATACCACCGGCATGACCGGCGGTGACATCAAAGCGATGTACAAGTTTCAGGGCCTTAAGACAGTCAATGGCAAGAGCATGGCTATCGTCACCTACTCCCTCAGCGGCGGCGTCACTGGCAGCGGAACGCTTCAGTTGCTGGCTTCGGATGGCACACTGTATTCGAATGTCGCCAACATTACGCTTAACGCGGGTGCTGGCAACATGAAAGTTTCCTCGGAAATGAAGCGCGTATGATTCAGGAAGCCGCGAGCAGCGACCCGCACGTGCGAGAAATCCTATCGCGGCATCCTAAAGTTCAGCAAGTCATCGAAGGAACCCATGTAGGAGTCGACTTCCGCATGGGTTCTTGGGAACGTTCGGTCGTGGTCGCGGATCCCTCAACCGAGATACGCGGGTTGGTCGAGCTGATCGACAATAATCCCATGGTCTGCGCCGACCGAGTGTCCGTCCCTCCCCCCGCCGCAACTCTGGCTCTCATCGCGCTAGGCCCATTAGCATGGGCTGGACTGCTGCTCGAATCTCCGGCGATCGTCGGTCTCGCAAATGCACCGGAAGACGTTGGGAATTGGTTGGAAACCGCAGGATGGTCTGGGGGAGCGACCACGGAGCTTTATCCCCTCACTGAAGGCACCGCAATCTCGCTCGTCGGAATCGCCGCCATTTCGACCCCAGAGGACTGGAGCGACATCGACGATCTCTTCGATGAGCGCTTCTCCAAGTCATTCTTCGTAAGAAGAGTGGATGACTGGACCCCGGAAATGACCGCCAATGAACCCTACGCCACCTATCACCTCCAGTACACGCCAGGGGACGGTGCGAGCCTCCTGCGAGTCAGCGTATCTGCGAATCTCCACGGCAAAGCCGGGGCCGCCCAAGTGGTCCACGCCATGAATGTAATGGCTGGCCTAGAAGAATCGCTCGGACTGCAATAGGCATCTCTGAGGTTTCTTGGCTGTCGTCATCATCTTCGCTCTCAAGACATTCATGATCGTGGTTAGGTTGAGAGAGCACGGCGAGAGCCTTGGTAACGGCTTTCATTTCGGGATCGAGAGCACCTGATTGCATCGACCCAGCAAGATTTAGGCCAGCACTGCAGTCCATGTAAGCGGGAAGGCATACTGTACAAACCTTGCATCCCCACTTTCCCCACCTCTTCACTCCCATCCGAATCCGAAACATGGAGATGCGAAATCGCATCGCGATTAGCGGCCATCATGCCGGTTGGTGGGTTGACCAAGGGATGCCGAGCGATGAGTTCGTCGCTTATATCGAAGAACGCGCGAAGGGCGGAGTCGGCCTTTTCGTAATCGGCTGCACCTCCCCGAAGCCCGGCTCCGGATGGCTGGAGAACATCTCGGACGACGTGATCCCCCACTACCGGAAGTGCGTGGACGCGGGTCATCGCCATGGCACGCCCATCATCGCTCAGCTCTGCCACCCCGGCTATGCACCCTTACCGGGAGTTCCGCTGACCCTTCCCGTCCCAGCTGCCGCTTCCAATCAGCCGGCCTACCGCTATGCAAGCAAGCGCCACGTCCCCTCCATCGATGAACTCCAGGACATGGTCGCCTGCTTCGGCCAAGCTGCGAAAAGGGCTGCGGAGGGTGGAGTCGATGGCGTCGAGTTGCACAGCCACGAATGGTTCCTGCACTCGCAAATGCTGAACCCGATGTGGAACGAGCGCACCGACGAGTACGGCGGCTCTCTCGATAATCGCATGCGCTTCATGCTCGAAACCCTCCGCGCCATGCGGAGAGAGGCGGGTAGCGAACTCGTCGTCGGCGTAAGGCTCAAAGCCGACGACATGGAGCAGCGCGGCGACACCCCTACCGATTACACGAAGGTCATTCGCACCCTCGAAGAAGAGCAGCTCGTCGACTACGTGCTGCTCACCGGAGGCGACGCCCGATTCCACCACGGGCCGATGGCCCGCCCCGATGGAGAGTGGATTCCCCTCGTTTCATCCCTCCGCCAAGGCACAAAACTGCCCGTCATGCACGCGGGCCGGATCACGACGGCAGAAATGGCCGAAGAGGCCGTGGCATCCGGATCGATGGACGTGGTGGTGATGACCAAGACCCACATCGCCGACCCGCACTTCGTCAAGAAGGTCTTCGAGGGCCGGCTCGAAGACATCCGCTATTGCACGCGCTGCCTCCAAGGCTGCCACCACGCCATGCACCGCATGACCTGCGTTTACAACCCCTTGACGTCGAGGGAGCTCGAATGGTCCGACCTCCCGCCGCTCTCCCAAAAGAAGCGCATCATCGTAGTCGGCGCAGGGCCCGCAGGTATGGAAGCAGCTCTCACCGCTGCAAAAAGGGGGCACGAGGTCATCGTGCTTGAAAAATCTCAGCAAATTGGCGGGCAGGTGCGCGTCGGAACCCAGTCCCCAACGCGCGCACTCTGGCTGCGGATCGCCGAATTCTATGAGCGGCAGGCAGGCAAGGGTCTCTTCGAAGTCCGGCGGGGTGTCGATGCCAATCCAGAAGCGATCTTGGCGCTCAACCCCGATGCCGTCATTGTCGCAACAGGCTCAAGCCCTGATCGCCTCAAGATCGAAGGCAGCCTCACTGTTCATGAAGCGTTGGAAGGCGTGGCAGATGGTGCCAAGACCGTCGTCATCGTCGATCACGAAGGATTTATGAGACCACTCGTCGTAGCGGACCGTCTCTCCGCGCTCGACGCCAAGGTCCACTTCGTCACGCCCCTCCTAACCTTCGCCCCCCACTGCGAGCACTGGACGCGCGACGAACTGCTGCGCCGCTTCCTGGAGCGAGGAGTCGAGATCTATCCGGGATTCGACTTGGCATTCTGGAGCGGGAACGCAGTCATCAGGGACGTTCAAAGCGGCCAAGAACAAGATCTGGGCGGCGTAGATGCAGTCGTCGGCGCAGTGGGCTCGTTTGCTAACGATGCTCTCGCGGCGAAACTAAGGGGCAGGGTCAAGGAACTGCACGTCATCGGAGACGCCAATAAGCCGGCCAACGTCGAAGCAGCCACTTACCAGGGCATGCGTCTGGGGCGGGAAATCTGAGAGGATTAGTGGGGGGTGAGTGGGGTGACGGGGGTGAGTGGGGTGAAGGGACGGAAGGCGGGACTGGGAGCCCGTCACCCCCGTCACCCCATTCACCCCTCATCCCCTGGCTCACCTCAAGTGCCGAATGAGATACTGGGCGTACAGATCACAAGCCACCGCCGCACGATCATCGGGGAGTTCCCTTAAAACGCCTGCTGCCACCAAGCGGTGCATCGCATCTGAGTCCGCCAGCGGAGGGGAATCCAGCGAAGACTTCAGAGCGGCAAGGACCGATGGTACATGCGTGACGGAGATTAAAATTCGCTTGAGATGGTCTCCAAATGGACCATCCTCACGGTCGGCGCTTTCAATCAGCGTTGCGAAGTCCATCACCCCGGTTGCAATTTGGTCCAGAGCCCTGCGGGTCAGAAAGGGCTGTCCCGCCACGAGGAACTGAAGAGCCTCGACATCTGAGCGGCGCTTGATCGGGTTGCCGTAACGCTCGTTCAAATCCATCGTCTGTTCAAGCGTAAAACTCTGCATCGTCAGTTGACGGCCCACGTTGCGCCAATTCCGGCGAGCACCACTTCACGCAAGCCTCCAAAGAGCCGCTGCATGGGACTGATTGCCGCATTCTCCTTACAGTGCCTGAGGAACTCTGCTCGCAGACCGAGAGCCCTGCCGATTTCGCCGCAGATGCCCGTGTACCATTGATCCGGCGTCACATTTCGTCCGCCGATCTGAGTCAGATCGAGGAAGACGGTGCGGACTACTAGACTCTCGAGCTGCGACATGGTTCGCACCGAGAGGGAGGATTTTCCCATCTGTCTCGAATTCAGAACGTAACAATAGCGCCGAAGGTGCAGCGCTTCAAACAACGCTTGATCCGAACCTCTTTCGACATAGCTGGCCGATCCACGGGGGGAGGGTCCCGCCCGAAACAAAGAAATCGTTGGAGGTTCGAGTTGTCATAGTAAGAGGTTGCAGCACCCTGTTGTACAGCAACGCAGCCATCTTGACAAGCCGCCCGACACGTTATGCACAAAAGCGGACTGTCACTAATTCAAAAGGTGGTCTTAACCGGTGACACCTGATATACTGAGCCGCGAATTATCCAGCGGCCAAGTGCGTCTCTGCACGGAAGCGTGAAGACACCTGTAGGGGGTTTCCAAGCTCAACATGAAGTTGTTATTAGATGCGTTAGGGAGCAATGTTAGCATCCTGTCGCGCCGCGCTCTCACTCTTTGCCTGGTGGCAATGGGAGCACTTATTCCTCAAGCAGCCTTTGCTGCCGAAGGCGAGAATGTAAAGCTCGTTTTCGGAAAAGGCGATCAGATTTATCTGACCATCTCTCTCGTTTTGGGCCTCGTGGCTCTTGCGTACGGCTGGTACCTGGCCATGGGCGTTATGAAGACGTCCCCCGGCAGCCCCAAAATGCAAGAAGTGGGCCTCGCCATCAAAGATGGCGCCTTGGCCTATCTCAATCAGCAGATTCGCACGATGTCCATCTTCGTGGCCCTGCTGGCAGTCGGCCTCTTCTTCTTCTATCAGAGACTCGGACCACAAACGGCGATTGTTGTCGCGATTACGTTCGTGCTCGGTGTCGCTGCTTCGTACATTGCCGGCTTCTTCGGCATGATCATGGCAGTCAACGGCAACATGCGAACCGCGCATGCCGCTCTGACTAGCTATAAGAGTGCGCTTGAAATCGCCTTCCGCAGCGGTGCGGTGGCCGGTATGGTCACGGTCGGCATGGGCCTTATCGGGGCCACACTCATCCTCTGGTTTGGGGGCGAGCGCTCGATGATTTACCTCGTCGGCTTCGGCTTCGGTGGTTCGCTTGCGGCGCTCTTTATGCGCGTCGGCGGCGGCATTTTCACCAAGGCTGCCGACGTCGGTGCCGACCTTGTCGGTAAGGTCGAAGCTGGTATCCCCGAGGACGATCCTCGAAACCCAGCAACCATCGCCGACAATGTAGGCGACAACGTAGGCGACTGCGCCGGTATGGCCGCAGACATCTTCGAGTCTTACGAAGTCACCCTCGTTGCAGCGATCATCCTTGGTGCCGCAACCGCCGCAATTTTCGATCAGTCGACGTGGATGAGACTCATCCTGTTCGCTCTGATGGCGCGTGGCGTCGGTATCGTCGCCTCGATCATCGGTATCAGCCTCGTGCGCGGTACCGACGATCTGGATGCCGATCCGCTCGTCCGAATTGGTTCAGGCTTTAAAATCTCGGCAGCCATCGCGGCTGTCGGAACGCTGGCCTTGGCCTGGTTCATGATGGGCGGAATGCCCAACTCGAACAAGGCAATCATTAGCCAGAGCATCGAGGCGGCAACCGCCGTTCAGAAAGAGGACTACGCCAAGATTCAGCGCATAGCGGAAGATTTTGCGAAAGCCGAAAAGGTCCCGGTCTACAAGATCGACCGAAAGAAGCTACTTGAGACTCCCGCTGCGAAGGCACTTGGTCTGACCAAAGACGACGAGATGTTCGTAAACGTCGTGCTCAACAAGCCCGAACGCGAACTGACCACGCCGCCCGATGTCAGCGGCTACCGAGTTCTGACGAGCGCAGAGCTCGCCGATCCTAAGAACCCGGTGGCGAATTACGCGATCAGGTCTGCTGCGTTAACTCCTGGCCAAGTCACCGACCCGACCAAGCCGTACCAAACGATCGGCTCGTTCTTCGGCGGCGCTGGTGCCAAGCGATACATCGTCGCTCAAGTTCGGGAGCAAGTCGACATTCCGGCTCAACCCGCCCAGGGTGGAATGCCGGCACGTCCCGCGGACAAGCGTGACACGCTCAGTTGGATCGGACCGATCCAGGAAGAGTACTTTGACAGCCGTGTGGCTGAGATTAAGAAGGCACCTGAGCAGCAAGGCGTCAAGGTCAACATCGACGTGGTCAAAAGAGCCCCGATCACGATCTACGCGAACTCCGCAGGCGACGTGGCTCTCGGTGTCCCTCAGATGGTCACCAGACCCTACATGCTGAACCAACCTGGTAGCCAGGCATGGGGTCAGTTCGCTTATTACAAGCTCTCCGCCGACGAGATGAACAAGTCGCCGGAGCCGACCGCTCCTGGTGCGATGCCACAAACGCCTCCTGCTCAGAACCCTGAGCTCGTCGCGATTAACGCTAAAGAAGTACCCTGGTGGACCTTCTGGGCGGCGATCTTCTTCGGCATCGTCATGGCCTTCGGAATCGAACGGTTGACCGACTACTACGTCTCCACGCACCGAAAGCCGGTGCAGGAAGTCGCAGGAGTCGCCACCGCCGGTCCCGCACCGATGATCATTCAGGGCTTTGCCTATGCGGCCGAGTCAAGCGTGTTCATGGTGTTTGCCATCGTCATCGGGTTGCTGGTCCCGATGTATCTCTTTAATCCCGCTGAATACGGCACGTATATTCTGAGCTTCTACGGCATTGCGCTTGTGGGTCTTGGTCTCTTGACCACCACCGGCTACGTGCTCGCAATGGATACGTTCGGCCCAATCTCCGATAACGCGCAAGGCGTCTACGAGATGAGCGGCGAGGGACACGACAATGTGAACGGCTCCAAGGCCGTTCAGCGTCTCGACGCAGCCGGCAACACGACCAAGGCTCTCACCAAGGGCTTTGCAATCACGACGGCCGTTGTCGCTGCGGTGGCGCTATTCCACTCCTACATCGAAGCGTCCATGCTTCAAGGACGCGGCCTGCCTCTCGACATCCCCGAGATTTTCCTCGGTCTGATGATTGGTGGTGCCGCTCCCTTCCTGTTCTCTGCCTTCGCGATTAACGCCGTGGGACGCGCGTCCTTCCAGCTTATCGATGAAGTGCGACGTCAGTTCCGAGAAGATCCAGGCATCATGGCCGGCACAAGCCGACCGGACTATGCTCGATGCGTGGCCATCGTCACCGCAGCCGCTCAGAAGGAATTGCTCGGGCCAGGAATCCTCGCCATCACGTTGCCCGTAGCTGTCGGCTTCGGTTTCTCGATCGGCAAGGCGCCGGTGGTGATCAACGGACAGGAATATAACCTCGTCGGTGCCCAGGCACTCGGCGGGTTCCTTGCCGGTGCGATCCTTTCGGGTCAACTCCTTGCTGTCCTCCTCGCCAACTCTGGCGGCATGTGGGACAACGCCAAGAAGCTCATCGAAGATGGACTTCATGGTGGCAAGGGCACGGAGGCTCATAAGGCCGGTATCGTTTGCGATACGGTCGGCGATCCGTTCAAGGACACTGCTGGCCCCGCTCTCAACCCGCTGATCAAGGTAATGAACTTGGTGGCCCTGTTGCTCGCTCCGGCGATCATCATGCCGCACAAGACCGGCACCCTCGTCACCATCACGCTCATCGCACTCGTTCTCCTCGCGATCTCGATCTACTACTCGAAAAAGGGTTCGATGTCGACCGCAATGGAGGCCGCGAAGAAGGTCGGCGCAGCCGGAGACCACCAGTTCAGCAATCCCGTTGCCACTGGTGCCATCAACGAGCTTCCTGAAGAAGGCTCGACTCCTTCGACTCCAACCAAGCGTAAGCTGTTGGTCGAAGAAGAGACTCCCGAAGACAAGTAAGTCTTCGGCAGTTAAAAGAACGGCCACCCAGCGATGGGTGGCCGTTCTTGCTTTTAGACTGCGGCGCCCTAAACCACTTGAAGTGGCCCAGCGTGGCACCCACGGCTCTTCGTGGACTTTATGATCCTTCCTGCCCTTTGTATCCCGGTATCTCGGGGGAGGACACAAAGGCCACCTATAGGAACCCTTCTAAGAGATTGCGTTCTAAAGCTCACAAACCGGTCGCGCGGTCAATCATTTCGAAGATCGCAGATTCTTCGAGCGGTTGCATCGCTGGCCTTGCTGGCATCCCGATTGCTTTCTGAATCTCGCTAACTGTAAACCCATCCTTGGGATTCGCCATTAGGAGCTTGATGTCGCCCTTAGGCGTCGTGACCGGGAAGGCTTTCCACCTCTTCCAGTCTGCGGGCTTCGCTCGAGAGAACGCCTCAGGTGAGTCGGCGTAATTTCGGACAGGCTCGCTGACCATCGAAGACAAGAGAAACACATCCTCTACAACACGATCTTCCTCGAAGGAGCTGAACGACTTCGCTCGGTCGCGAACATTCATGCTGCTTTGCATGGATCGCTTGCGATGGATTGAAGCCTCTTCCACATCGTAATGCCGCTCAAGCCCCGCCAATCGTTCTCTGGTCTGCTGAAGCCGGGCAACAACCGCTCTGGCTAGGTCGGAGTCGGCGAGTGAGTGCGCTAGCAAGAGCAGAGTCACTTCGCGAACCTTGACGCCAAGCGCCTTCGCAGTTTCGGGATTTCTAACAGAACTTGCCTCTTCTTCAATAGCTGCTGCCTTTTCGATAAGTGCTTCAAGCGTGACGTCGTCGGAATGCCCGAAAACCGTGGGCATGAGCAACGGGTGTGTGCTCCGAACACCGCTAGTTCTCAAACCATATCGAACCGTAACGGGCTCACCTTCCAGCTCGGTAACACCTAACACGATGTGCTTAGTCTCACCCGCCCAGAGGTGCCCCACTTGCACGGTACGGCCCTGGAATCGAACCGAAACACGCTCAAGCGCTATCGCTCCGATATTAAAACGCTCCCGGCTAAAGGCATCGTCAATCGCCTCGGCCGTGTGGGCGAAGTAGTGGCTCCCCGCACCCGAACGGGCCATTCCCGCCATCAAAGCCTCGTCATAATCGGTCCCCACACCGATAGTGGTAGTGGTTACACCAAATGCCTCGTAAGTGCGGCTTGCGTGGATGCGGAGTTCGTCCGCGTGTGTGTAACGACCTGCATTAGCCTGGCCATCGCTCAGGAGAATGACTCGCCCTCCTCTGCCTACCACCTTCGCACCCGTCAACCACCCCTCGTAGAGGTTCGTGCTGCCCCCATCATCAATCGCCTCAACTTTGCGGGCTAGGGACTCTGAGGGGGCGGCGAGGCCGGATAGCAGATCGACCTTGTCATCATAGGTGACGATTGCCAGACGATCCACTGGGCTAAGCGAGCGGATGAGCTTTGCAACCGCCTCCTTTGTAATCTCCAGCTTCCTTCCCGACATTGATCCGCTGCGATCGATAACCACGGAGACCATCGCGGGCGAAGTCTGTTGAGTCGCATCCTCGGAGGCGGTAAAGCTCGCCATCAGAAGACGAGCTCGCTTGTCTTCATGGGCTGTAAGAGTGACCTCCACTCCTGGCAAGGCTGTTTTCTGACTGTTCATTTCGAGACCTCCAACACCCACATTGGGCTACTCGACAGTATACATTACCAAGAGTGTCTAGTGCTGTTATCTACTGTCGTGTATTACTCGGATTGCGGCCGCTGCCAGCTCTAGTGCTGTCGATTGATCGAGATGGGACGCGATCTCCAATGTCACGCCTTCAGTTAAGTGAAGCCGTGTAACTGTTTCGCCCAAGAGACGCGGCTGATGCTCCCGAGCCATCTGCTCGGAAACGTGCTGTCGGTCGGCAGGAGTCTCGACCATCAGTTGCACTTCATCGATGGATTGAGTAGCGATCAGAGATTTTGCCGCTTCTAAGCCGATGCCCTGGTCCTGGAGAACTCTTGTGGACACAACGCCAAGAAGATGCGTCAGCTCATACCTTGCAAATTTTGGAGAGCCACCTGGCGGAGGGATGATCCCCTTTGATACATAATATCGAATCGTACGGGCCTGAACCTCTAAGGCAGGTCGATCTCGCAGAATGCTGTTGACCGCGGTCACCAACTCTTCGAGAGAGAAAGGCGCTAGCCTTGCGTAACTTTGCAGCGTTGGCACCGCCGCTACACACCGCCGCCCTTGAGTTCTTCAAAGGTCTTCTTGGCATAGCCGTTGACCTTCGCCTGTTCCAGCGCGAAAAATGCCGCCGAATATTTTTCGGCAAACGAGCTTTTCAAAAGCGTCATCACGACTTCGGTCGGTGCTTCGCCGGTCTTACCGCCATGAGCTCGAGCCTTGATCATGCGCCAGCGATCGAGATCGAACCACATTTCGACTTCCATCTTGCCAGATGGCTTGACGGCGACAGCGGTCAACTTCCGTGTCTCAACTTCTCCTAGCTTCACTTTATCGATAGATTTCACCACAAGGTCAGGTTTAGCCCAAATGCTGAAATCATAGGGCCCGCTGAACGTAAAGTGAAAGGCACCATCCTCTGCTCCTTCAGGCGGACCCAGGTGGGGCTTGCTCTCGAACGCGGTATTCGGAGCCGTCTCGTCGGCGAAAACCTTTACGGCATGGCTGATGACCCAAGAGTTCTTCCCGTCGTAGCCGCTCTCCAGCATCGGCTTGCCGTCGAACAAGACCACGAGCTGGCTGCGCGGACCGTCGATGTTGCGCCGAAAGCCAAGGTCGCCGCCTGCAGCTTCCTTCGGCAAGTCAACCTTCCATTCGTCTGAATAGCCGGTCAATTTTCGCATGTCCTCGGCCATGTTCCTGCGCAACTCAGTAATGGTTGGCGGAGCTTGAAGCACCAGGCAAAACGAGGCTGCGGCGAGGGTGAGCATAGACATGCATTTTAGCGGATGCCATGCTAGCGAAAGAGCTCGAGTCGCTCTGCTAGCTTAGAAGTCAGCAATCCTTCAGGGTCGAACTCACGCTTAAGCTCCCTAAGTTTGAGCAAGCTTTCACCTAAAAAGGCACGCGCGTCACTCGGACGCATCGTGCTGTCTTTCGCAAAGTAAAACCGCCCGCCCGCCGCCAGTACCACGTCGTTCATCTCGTGGCAAAGCTGCTCGATTCGTGGCCAGTTCTTATCGGTCACCTTGAAGTCGAGCGCCAGCGAATACCCGTCTACGGCATGGGTCAACAAGAACTCATCGGGGCGGTGACGCTTCAACACTCCCAGGAAAGCCTCATGTCCCGCATCCTGCTGCATCTGGATCTGTCGCGCAAAGACCTCTCGTGCGTGACTCTTGGGCACAAACGACTGATATTGTATGAACCCGCTCGGATGGTATGCGTTACGCCAGTTCGGCACATAGTCGAGCAGGAAAGAGAAGCCGACAAGGCTCTGGTGATGCATCTTGCGGTCACCGAGCGCTCTCGAAGCGCTGTTCTTCGCAAAATTGATGCTTCGCATGCCGAGCCTGCTGTTAAAGCGTCGTAGAATTCGCCAGACCGTCGCCTTCGGAAATCTGCCCAAAATGGTATCTGGCAAATCTTGGTGTTCGGGCCGCAGACTTGCGGGAAGCTCTGCCGACTCATGCGCATACCAGGCGACGTGGATCTGTCCTCGTCCCGCTTGATCCCCCCTTCCAAAGCAGTCGATCCAACTGACCATATAGTCCGCGTCGTTCTGAAATGCCTCAAAGGTCGCAAACTGCTCGTCCCAATTGCGACACCCGACCGGGAGCACCTCTAGGTCGCCACTCCGGATTTTCTTCATCCGAATCGCCACGCGTGTGATAATCCCGATGAGCCCAGCACTACTAATGATGCTGGCGAACAGATCATCGCCGGGGCGCAAGGTCCTAAGCTCGCCAGTGGAAAAGAGCACGTCGAACTCTGTTACGTGCTCGCCAAGGGTTCCCGTACAGAAATTGTTCTTTCCGTGAATATTCATGGCAAGAGCCCCCGCCAGCGTGGGATACATGGTGCCACTCACAACTGGAGCCCAAAAGCCGTCTTCGATGCACATGCGCCAGAGATCCTCGATCGTCGCGCCCGCCTCGCACTCGATGACGCCGCTCTGTTTGTTCCAGGACAGGATCCGCTTCATTCGGGTGATGTCGAGGATGATGGCCTCGTCGGCGATGCTCGCATCGCCGTAACTCCTTCCCGCACCCCGAAGAACGACCTGCCGATCTGCCCCTCGTGCAACCTCGAAGACCTCCTTGATCTCATCCACGGAAGTGGGCCGATAAAGGTAGCCGTCGGAAAAAGAGCGAGTGCCGAATCCTGAAATACGAGCAATCCGCTCTGCCGGAAGTGTCCTCGAAAATGCTTTGAACCTGGAACTGAGCTTCACGCGATTTGTCCACCCCCCAACCAGATGATAGAAACATGAAATAGGGCAGGATCCAAGGGTCGACCGCACGAAGCTCGTTTTTGGACCGGCTGCCTCACACCAACGTGAGGCCGAGTATTGGCGTAGTCGCCCCATGAACGAGCGCTACGCAACGATTCAAGCGCTAAGGCAAAGATTCTCTGGAGATTGCGCTTCCGCAAGACTTTTACGAGTTCTTGAGTTTGTTGAACGCCCATAAGGTTCGTTACTTGCTGATCGGGGGGGCATGCGGTTGGTGCTGATAAAGACGAACTTGGCCCAATTCCACTTTAGATCTTAAGCCGGCGAAACAAAAAGCTTGGAATATTCCGAATCACCGCAAACGCCACCCAATGCGCAGCCTTCACATAATGCTCACCCGTCTTATCCGCCTTTTCAAGGATGAACTCCGCGACCCTGTCTGCTGGCATCATCTTCATGTGCAAACTAGCGGTCATTTCCGTGGCTGTGGGTCCAGGCTTGATCGTAACAACGGAAACACCCAGCTTGGCAAGCCGGTTCCTCAGAGCCTCCATGTACGTGGTGAGGGCCGCCTTGCTCGCATTATAAACTGGCTGGCCAGACCGCCCACGATCTCCGGCGACGCTCCCCACCGCAACGAGGCTGCCATTCCGCGTGTTCTCGAGCCGGATCGCAGCTTGGTTTAACCACGCGATCGCACCCAGCAGATTCACGTCGATCATGAGCTTGTCCTTCGCAAACTCATACTCATGAGGGCCGACCGGCGGCATCACTCCCGCAACATAGATCACCAAATCCAGTCCGCCAAGCTCCTGCGCCACTCGCTGAAAAAGCGCGGGTACCTCATCATAATGCGTGACATCGTGCTCGACTGGAATGACATTGGAGCCAAGCGCCGATGCCATTTGCTCTAACCGCTCTCCGCGTCGCGCCACCGCAGCCACGCGGGTACCACGGGCGGACAACAGCTTTACGAGTTCGGCCCCAATACCCGACGAGGCCCCAATGATCATGGCGTGCTTAAACTCTTTCATCGCTCCAATAGAGGCGGCCGGTAGCCGAGAATCGCCAGGATCGCCGCGATAACAAACAAGATAATGCTGAATACAAGGTGTGGGTCTCGGAAGAGCACTTCCTCCGGCTCACCCCCCTCGTTGGCCGTGAACACCAGAAGCACGTAACGCGTAATGCCGTAGAAGACGAATGGCGCAGTCAGGATGATGCCCGGATACTGCTCGGCCGTCTTGCTCTCTAGCGTGTAGAGGCCGTAGCAAAGAGCAGCAGCGGTCGCAAACATGATCACGAGAGCATCGAGCGCAGTTCGGTTGTAATGCACAAGGCTCTGCCGCGTTGTCTCCCGCTCCTCGCCCTGCTGTATAAACTCGTGTCGGCGCTTTCCGAAGCCCAGCATTAACGCGAGAGCACCTGTGCAGAAAATGAGCCACCCCGACAGCTTCACCTCGATTGCTGCCGCCCCCAGCCCGGCGCGAAGCACGAACCCAAGGGCGATCACGTACACGTCCGCTACCGGCACACGCTTCAATCCCAGATTGTAGAAAACCTGAATCGCCAGGTACGTGGACACGATTATCAGCGAGTCGGTACCGAGCAAATAGGCGACGCTCAGGCCGAGGCCCGCCAGCACAATCCCCAACCCTATCGCAACACTCTTTGAAACGGCACCCGCAGCGATGGGCCGATTCTTCTTCTTGGGGTGAGCCCGATCCCGCTCGACGTCCTTAAGGTCATTGAAGACGTACGTCGCGGAACTTGCCGCGCACATCGACACAAATGCGAAAACGGCAACTGTTAGGAGCCCTGAATCATTGAAACTGCCGGTAAACAGGAGGGCCGCGAATACGAGTAAGTTCTTCGTCCACTGCTTGGGCCGAAGCAGGCGAACCATCGCACTCACGGTGAACGCTCCACGAAACGGGTCAAACGTGACTCTCCAGTTCTCGCACAAGCTGGTGCAAGAAATACTCACAGTCCGTAACAAGCCCAATGGCCTGATGCGTTCCACGGTCGGTCAGCTTGATCACCGAGTCCGCATCGCTATCGACGCAGTAGGTCTTTACCGAAGCAGGCAAGATGTTGCCGACGGCGACACTGTGAAGGGTCGTCGCAACCATCAGGCACACGCCAACGCCTGCGGTGTATTGCCGCATCGTGTCGGTCGCCTTGACGACATCGGTAATCACGTCGGGCAACGGCCCATCGTCTCTTATCGACCCGCAGAGCACGAAAGGGACCTCCTTCTTGACACAGGTCCACATGGTGCCGCCCGTAATAACGCCCTCGTCAACCGCCGCCTTGATTGAACCCGAGCGCCGGACGCGATTAATGGCGCGTAAGTGATGTGTGTGCCCGTGCGGAGAGCCTGCCCCCGTGGTCACATTGACTCCCAAGGAGGTTCCGTGCAGATTTGCCTCGATATCGTGAGCGGCCAGCGCATTGCCTGCAAAAAGGATATCGATCCATCCATCTTCGATGAGCTTTGCGAGGAGCGGCGAGCTGCCGCTATGCACGATGGCGGGCCCACCGACAAACAGCACCTTCTTCCCGTCCTCTTTCGCCTTGCGGATGGCCGTAGCAGCATGAGCGATCATGCGGCCCTTAGGCCGCTCTGAACTGATTTCATTGCTCATAAAGCGAAATTCGTCGTCATCCCGCGTTTCCTCATCGAGGGGCGTGACCCGCACCCCGTCATAACCAACCACGAGTTGGTCCCCTTGATGGACCCGATGCATCGCACAGGTTTCGGCTCGCCAGCGACCTTCTGCCTGCCATACGCGAATGCCGCAGTCCATCTCAATATTCTCAACCTCCACCCAATGGTTGTCCACGAGGATGTGGGTAGTGAAGTTGGTGGTCGAGTGAAAGTTCTCCGGAAGAACCCCATCCATGTCCGCTTCCACCAGAGCGACCTCCGCCATGCTGAAGGTGGCCCCGTGCTCCACGCAGTCCTTTAGCGCAGCGCGCATCGTTTCCAAGTCCCTTGCGGTCACCGTGAGTTCCACCAGAGAAGCCACCCCAGTGACCTCGCCAAGCTTGAACCGCCTGACTTTAAACTTGACGTCGTGATGGTTCAGCACGTCGAGAACCTTGGCAAGAAGGTTCTTGTCCAGCAAGTCGCCCGAAAGACTGAGCCGCTCGATCACCATGGATTGACTATAGACCGCCGCTCGCGCTTCATGCCAAATCTGGAACAGTCAGCTTGCATCCAAAGTCTACTGTTGCAGGAATTCTCTGCCAAGGGCAGAGCATCGCCTCGGAGGAGAATACAAATGAACAGCAAATTTTTAACCGCGGCTTGCGCCGCAGTCTTCAGTGTTGGACTTCTCGCAGGTTGCACTCAAGAATCAAAGGAAAACATGGACGCAGCTGGCGACAACATGGCGAGGGCTGCCGAAAAGACTGGTGAGAACGTCGGCGATGCCACCGCCAATGCCGCCATGACCGGCAAGATCAAGTCTGCGCTCATGGGAGCAGAAGGCATCGACTCTGAGCACATCAATGTGGACACGATGGGCAAGACCGTAATGCTAAAGGGTTCGATCGACACGGAAGCCGGAAAGACGAAAGCCGAGCAGATCGCGAAGGACCAAGCCGGGGCCGATTATACGATTGATAACCAACTCACCATAGGTCACACCCCTCACAACGACTAACCCGTTTCAAAGTGCTGCGGTAAGCAAAAGCTTCCCGCAGCACTTTGCCCCGATGATCTCCAAGGAGCCGTCCTTCGGCTCCTGGATCGCATAAGTTGATCCGCTATGTGTCTGTGTTGCTATCGAAGTCAACGCGGCAAGGTTGCGAACGCTTTGCGTAGCACCTGAACAACTCGATCATTTTCGTCGCGGCTTCGAACCGCGCACCGGATCCATCTCGTTCCTAGAGAAGGAGCCGAGCGCCCCGCGTCGCGCATATACACTCCCTCTTCCCTTGCCCAATCGATCACCTCAGAGGACAGCACGCCTTCGGGCAGTTGCATCAACAGCCAGTTGGCCGCTCCCACGTGTGCTAATCCCACGTCCCTTGCCATTCGAAGTCGGAGTTCCTCGGTTTGAGCATATCGCTCCTGGTAGTAGTTCTCGGAACTCAAAGCCCGCACTGCTGCAATTTGAGCGGGCAAGCTCACCCACCAAGGCGGAGCCTTTCGTGAGATCGCGGCTATCTCATCCGCAGCACCCGCCAAGTACGCAGCTCTCAAGCCGCTAAGGGCGAAGCACTTAGAGAGGGACTTGAGCACGAACACGTTAGGAAACTCGCAGAGAATGGACTCAGCCGAATCCAGATTGGTGTAGTCGATGTACGCTTCGTCGATCAGTACGCGGGTTGAAAGTGGAACTCTCTGAAAAGCAGAGTGCAGTTGGGGCAAAGGAGTGCCTACGCCTGTGGGATTGTTCGGTCGCACCATCACCGCGAGATCTGCAGAGTGATCGCGCAGATCATTCAGCCATTGATCCAAGTCCAGAGCGAAGCCGATGTCTGCCTTGACGATGGTGAACCGAACATCGCAGGGGACGACATGTGAGCAGAAGTGAGCGTACTCACCGTAGCTCGGCTCTATGAGCACAACGCGAGATCTGGGCCGGAGCCACTTGCCCAGCGCCAAGTACAAGAGAGCAGACGATCCCGGACCGGCCAAGATCCCTTCGAAGGGAAGGTTCTGGATCCTCGAGATCGCTTGCACGAGGCCAGCCGCATGTGTTGGGGGAGATGTGCGGTAAAGCCAGTCACCGCACTCGATCAACGCGGAGACGACTTGCGGCGAAGGGGGAAACCATGCGTCCAGAACATCCGCACTGACGACATCGTGCCGTCTTTGCAGCCCTCCGAAATCCACTCCAATCGCGTCCCAAAACGCCCCGCCATGAAAGCACTCACCTGACATAGCTGCATTTTCCCCCTCTTCGTCCGCAAACTAGGTCTAGCTTTGATCCGCGCACAAACTGTAAAGCAGTTGAGACGGCCTTTGTCTGTAAAACCTACAGAAGCGCCAATAGTAGGGTTAGCATCAGCACTCCAAAAAGCAGCGTGGAGCATCCGAGTGCATTCGTTTTGGCCTTGATCGAGACGCTACCGCTTGGGGTCTGATAATTCCCCTCGACGTCCGCCCGAGCCCCCGACTTCTTCAGATCATCCAGCAACTTCTTAAATTGCTCGACATCATGCGCGGAAGACTGGCCGCGCATGACCACTTCGGTCTTCATCTTGTCCAGCTCCAGGCCCTGCTTGGCGGCGATCAAGCGCAGCTCCTCCTGCTGCTGAGGTGAAAAATAACGGTCGATATTCCTCAGCACATATTCCTGAGCCGTCATCTGACCTTCTGCATAGCGGGAATCGCTCTCCGCGCGCATGATTTGCGTGATGACGTCTTGGTCCTGCATGCTCAATTCACTCACCTCAACTGGCTTCGTCCGCCTCGGTCTTCGAACCTCAATGATAACATGCGCCGTAGGAATCTCAAATCGCACCTGCGCAACCATCCGCCCTCGAATCCCCGTGCGAAGCCATTGAGCCAACTTGAGATTCCAATAGAGGTCTGCAACCTGGGCGTAGAGCATCTCCCGCTCCTGCTCGACAAGCACCTGCTGCAGCGCCTTGATGTCATCCTGGTACAACCATCCCTCGATCTCAGTGAGCCCCTCGGGCATCCCGATTTCTATCTGCTTGCGAACGAGCTTTACCGCGATGTTGAACGCCTGATTGAGCGAGCCATCTGCCGGAAGTGACATACAGACTCGCGCCTTCCCCCGCCGCCTTTGAGCAAGCTGCCTGACGCTCTTCACGAGCAGCATCTTGCCCTCTAGCGGCAGGTGCAGAGGCACCAATTCCAATAGCCGCACCATCGTGGCCCCTTGCATGCGAACAAGGCCAGTTCGCCACTTCGGCAGCGACTTGACAGCATGCTCGTGCGCGTCCTTCCCATAAGCTCGCCGATATTCGGCAAGAACGACTTCGAGCTGGTCGTGCGGCATGTGGAGAAAGGCTTCCTTCACTTCTCGAAACAGCTCACCATAGCGCTCAGAAAGTTCAATTGCAGAGACCCGCGGCTTCTTTGGAGCTAGGAACGGAAGACCTCCCAACCTTTTCTTAGCCGCCTTTGCCACTCTCCGAGTGTAACTCAGGCTGAACGCCGACCCCAAACCTGATGCGTACCCGCAACGCTGATCAGCGCTTTCGTCTCGCAAGAGGCGCAGTGAAGACGGCCACATAACGTCATTCAGGATCGTGAGCCTGTCTCACCCCGCCTCACCTGTAGCGAGCGTATACGCACTTTTGCTGGCCCTGAGCATATCGCCTAATCCCTAACCGGCCTCGTCAGGGATGGATACCGCCGCATCAGGCCCCCCGATCAACGATACGAGCTCGATCAGGTCTTCCTTTCTGGTTGCGAGCAGCAGCACGTCACCCTTCCTAAGAATGCTCGAGCCTTGAGGCACAAAGCTCGATCCTTCTCTTGTGACGAGCAAAAGAAGTGCCCAACGCGGGAGGTTGAGGTCCAGGACAAGTTTGCCCACCGAAGGAGAGGTTCCCGTAAGAAGGATTTCTGAGGTGTTCTGCAAGTTGTGCGGAATGGAGACCGAGCCGGGAGCCGTAACCTTGAGCCAATCGGCGACTTGGCCAATAAAGGTGCCCTGGACCATGATCGAGGTAAGGACTACGAAGAACACAACGTTAAAAATCACTTTTGCCTCTGGCAGACCCGCGGTGAGCGGAATGGTAGCCAGGATGATCGGAACAGCACCTCGCAGCCCGGTCCAAGAGACAAAGAGCCGATCGTTTTGGCTCATCCACCTGGCACCCGCCGTGCTGATTAGAACGGCAAAAGGTCGAGCGACGAAGACGAGCAAGGCGGAGAGTAACAGGGCCGGTCCCGCGATCGGCAAGAGCTGCGAGGGAAAAACTTGCAAGCCGAGAACCAGAAACATCGCGATCTGAAGCAGCCAGGCAAGTCCGTCATGAAAATTCATAAGGCTTTGGCGGTGCAGGAAGTTGCGATTTCCGAGTGCCAAACCACAGATGTACACGGATAAGAACGCGTTGCCGTGAATGATCTCAGCACCGCCGAAGGAAAGCAGAGCAAAACCGATGGTCACAGCCGGATAGAGACCCGCGTATTCAAGCTTCAGTCTGTTCACGAACCAAGCGGCGCTCGTGCCTAACGCGTAACCCACGATGGCCCCAAGAGCCATCTGGGTGACAAACGAGGGGAGCAACGGTAGAACTGGGAGCGCGGGGTTCAAGGCGAGCGCGGTCAGCCCCGTGGTCAAGAAGACCGCCATCGGATCGTTGCTGCCCGACTCTAGTTCCAAAAGTGGTCCAAGCCCCGGCTTCAGGTGGATATTGCGTGCTCTTAGGACGCTGAACACTGCGGCTGCATCGGTTGAGGAAACGATCGCTCCCAACAGCAGCCCCACGTAAGGAGGAAAGCCAAAGAGCATGCTGGCGGCGACGCCAATGATGCTGCCTGTAATCAGCACTCCGAACGTTGCAAGCGAGGCACCCGTCAGCAGCACAGGCCTGACGTCGCCCCACTTGGTTTCCAAACCACCGGCAAAGAGGATGAACGCGAGGGCCACAGTGCCGATGTCACGTGTGAGCAGCGCGTTATCGAACTGAATGCCGCCGAGGCCATCGGAGCCGAATAACATGCCCAGCCCGATAAAAAGAACAAGCGCTGGTACACCCAGCTTGATGCTGGCCTTGCTCGCAAGAATACTGAGCAGCAGCAGTGAACCTGCGCTCAAGAGAATTATCGCAAGCTGCATCGTCCTGATTTTGTCAGAGATCAGCTTGGTTCGACAGAGGGTGACCAGCGGACCAGCATCTCTCGTAGCTCTGATCCTCGCACCGGCTTGCTCAGATAGTCATCCATGCCCACGTTCAGAGCGCGGCGCACTTCTCTTTGCATGGCGTCGGCAGTCATCGCAATAATGGGAATACGTTGCCCCGTGCCTTCCTCGAGCTCGCGAATGGCGGCGGTGGCCTGAAGCCCGTCCATTCCGGGCATATGGACATCCATCAACACAATGTCGAACTCATTGCTGCGGAAAGTGTGAACGCCCTCGAGCCCGTTTTGCGCAATGGTAACCACGCACTTCTCGGCCTGCAAGAGCCTTGTACCCACGAGCTGATTCACCCGGTTATCTTCAACAAGGAGGATTCGCAATCCAGGCGGTACGACCGCCTCTCCATGACGCGGGGGCTCTGCGACTGCCGGCTTCGTGTTTTCCTCGACCTCCACGACAAACCAAAATTCGCTACCCTTGCCCGGTTCGCTGCTGGCACCCGCCCAGCCGCCCATAAG
>JBBQWO010000027.1:0-46559 GCA_038210535.1 Fimbriimonadales bacterium
GACTGGCAATTCCACCTCTACTGCATCGCCTACAACCTGAGGCGGATGTCACGAGCTGCCTGAAAGCCGGCAAGAAGAGCCAAAAGGCCCTTCGCCGAAGCTTCTGGCTCGCAAAACTGGCCCTGCGGACCAATCCGCACCTCTAAAGGGCGAAGCTCCAGCACTCCAACAGGCCCCAAACACGCTATGATTCGACCGAAACCGATGTCAGGCAAGCATCGCAGTCTTGGTCAACAGCTTCCTAGAACAACGCGAGCCCCCCACCCTCTACGAGGGATCCTCGGCAGTGGTCAACCAAGATCATCGAGGAAAGGGCCTCATGGAGCGCATGCGGGCCTTCGCCATGGAAGAGGGCCAGCGCCTCGGACTCACGGGTGTCTATTTCCTTCCCTGGACGATCCACACCATAAGCCAAAAGGCGAACGAGCACTTCGGAGCAAAACTCTGCTCAGTGAATCTCAGCGACACAAGCCCGATCTCGATCAAAGGCTTCGAAGAGGAATCGCTCGCGCAAAGAGTCTCGACCCTCCTCTACTACATGCCCCTCAAGCCGCTCGAAAGACGCACCATTTACGCTCCAAAGGGGCACCACAAGATCCTGGCCCTGATCTACGATAATTTAGGCGTTGCCTATGCGTTCGGCGAAACCTCTCACCAGCTGGAGGGCACAACTTCACTCTCCGTCACGAACTTGCCGCACGATCAATTTGCCGAATTACGCGTGCTGCAACCCGGCTTCGACTTTAGCACCGTCCTCCGTCACCAGCTTCGCGAACAGCTGATCCATCACAGCTGCGAAACCATCTACCTTAACCTCCCGCTTGACTGTCCGGCAACCGCGGAAGCCATCGACCAAGCGGAAGCACAAGGCTTCTCCTTTCTGGGAATCGGTCCCTGCTTCGCCGAACAAGGCGACATGCTGAGGATGGCCTATATGACCGAACCCCTTGATCCAAACCATATCCACGCGCTCAGCCCGCTGGGGCAAGAGCTTGTACAATATGCGCTCGCTGAAAGGATGAGAGTAACGCTCTAGCGATCCCGATTTATCAGTTTAAGCGAAGAATCTAAATAGGATACAAGACGGCCAAGAAAGAGATCAGAATGGCGCCGCCAGTGATACCCCCGACGACATCCGATAACCAGTGGGCACCCATATAGATGCGGCTCATCCCAATCAAGGGCGGCATGGCGATAAAGGGGCTCATCATTAGCCACCGCGTCTGCAAATCGGGCACATGCAAGAGGACCAGAACCGCTAGGAATCCGTAGAAGGCGGCTGCGCCCATCGAGTGGCCAGAGGGATAGCTGAAGCCCCACCTCGGACCGGGATGCACTTTCACCTCGCTGGCACCAGGGCGCTCCCGGTTGAACATATTCTTAAGCACGATATTGATGGGCAGCGCGAGCAGCGACAAGCAAATGAAGAGCGCCGCTCGTAGGTCCTGCACATAAGCTGCAAAGCTGGCACATGCGATACAAAGCACGACAATCGTTAAGCTGTTCCCCATCCAGGTGAGCCATCGCATGACGCCGTCTGAAAGAGGAAAGGACCAGCGCTGGAGACTCAGAGTCGCCTTCAAATCGAATGGAAGCGTCCACCGGGAGCGCACCAGAATCGAAAGAAGCACCAGCGCCACGGTCAACACGCACAGGAAAATCAGGGTCCGCGGGTACATAAACCGCGCCCAGCGGTCCGGCTCGATGAAGCGAAAAGGCACGAACCTTCGACTGTTGCCTCAACTTTCCTGTTTCAACGATCAGGCCAGTTGGCTAGTCTCGGAGAAGCCGCCGAACCTCGGCTCCTTGTAGATCCCCATCCAGGAGAAAGGCATCATGCCCATACGGCAAATCGACCTCCACATGCCTGCTCCGTAGGTTCGCAGCAGTAGCCATCCGATGCAATTCAGCGCTCTGGTGACTGGGATACAGCCAATCTGAAGTAAAGCTGACAAATAGCAATTCCGCCTGCGCTCCACCAAACGATTTGAGATCGTAGTAGTCGATTGCCTTGGTGAGATAGAGCAGGCTATTCGCATCGAATCGAGACGTGAACTTAGTGCCTTGGTAGTTCAAATAGCTCTCCACCTCGAACTCGGTAGCAAACGAATATTCAAATCCTTCCTTCGCCCGTAGCCGCCGCCCGAACTTGGCGGTAAACGCCTGCTCGCTCAAAAAGGAGAGGTGCCCTAGCATCCGTGCTACCGCCAATCCGCCCACGGGTCCCGGTGCCTCGTAGGCCCCGTTAGCCCATGCCGGATCTCTCATAATGGCCTGCCGAGCTGCTTCGTTGAATCCAATCTGCATGGCTGAATGTGCGGCGCAAGAAGCGGTTACAAAAGCCTTCGCCACCCGCGAAGGAAAGCGGACGACCCACTCGAGCGCCTGCATGCCGCCCATACTCCCGCCGGCCACGCAAAAGAGGCGCTCGATGCCGAGGTGATCGAGTAGCCGAGCCTGCACCTCCACCATATCTCCCACCGTGATGATCGGAAACCTTAATCGGTAAGGCGCTCCGTCAGGAGCAATCGAGGCGGGCCCCGTGGTGCCTTGGCAGCCGCCAAGCGAGTTCGAGCCGATCACAAAGAAGCGGTCTGTGTCGATCGGCAACCCCGGTCCGATCAACCTGCTCCACCAACCGATCGCATGCGAATCACCCGAAAGCGCATGACAAATCAGCACCGCGTTGTCGCGTGCCGCATTCAACGTGCCCCAAGTCTCATAAGCGACGGTGACACTCTCTAGAACTTGCCCAGCTTCACAGCGCAACGACCCTATTTCGAGATATTGCCGAACCGCAGCCGAAGGCGCAGTCCGCTCATTCTCCTCAAACAGCGCCGGATCGATGGCCACTCCATGAGCGTACCAGCGCATAATCAGCAATGCTCGGCAGGTTGATGGAACGCGAAATTCTCGAGCAGCCCGAGATACTGCGACGCAACGCTCAAGCGTATGCCGACCAGGCAAAACAAGCCTTGGGGGGCACGAGCTTCGACATGGTCCTCCTCGTGGCTCGAGGTTCTTCTGATAATGCCGCTCTGATCGCCCGCTACTGGATTGAAGTCGCCGTTGGCATCCCAGTTTGTCTCGCAGCTCCATCGGTGCTTACCCGCTTTCAAAAGTCGATTCGCTATCCAAAGTGCCTTGCAATCGGCATCTCCCAGAGCGGTGCCGCACCCGACGTCGCCGAAGTGCTCGGCGCGCTCAAGACAGCGGGCCATGCGACTTTGGCCATCACCAACACGGCAGGTTCAAGAGTCACCGAGGAAGCAGAGTTCTCCATCCTTCTTGATGCCGAACAAGAGCGCTCCGTCGCGGCAACAAAAACCTACACCGCTTCCCTCTTGGCCCTCTATCAACTAGCTCGCACGCTCTCGCCGGCCATGCCTGAGCCCAAGCTGCCGGATGAACACTGGTGCGAGCGAGCCAGGGACCTCGCCACGGACACCAACGGAATCGTCGTTCGAAGCAACCCCATCTTCGCTCTGGGGCGCGGATACGGCTATGGCTCCGCACACGAAACGGCTCTAAAGCTGATGGAATGTGCGTTGATTCCCGCCAAAGCCTACTCCTCCGCCGACTTCGAGCACGGACCGAAAGCGCTCGCCGGACACGGAAGCGCCGCCATCAGCTTCGACGGTCCCAAGCCCGACTTGGCAAGGCAAGGGTGCGAAATACTGCTCGCCGACAAGCCCCCCGTCGCCCCAGAAGAGGCCCCCCTCTGGGAGATCTTTTACGGCCAATGGCTGGCACTCTTCGCCGCGCGCGCAAGAGCCCTCAATCCGGATGACCCGCGCCACATCCAAAAGATCACCGAAACCCTCTAACCCCACACTCAGAACCCCTCACCCTTCCGAGGGAGAGGGGTCTGAGTGTCTACGCCGTCAGCCCTGAGGGGGTATCGCTTGCAACTTTATTAGGCCCTGCTTAAAGCCCGTCACCGCATCGTCAAACGAGCGGTACCGCAAGACCGTGTCCACTGATTCATCCTCCACGGTCTTGGGGACCGAATATCGACGTACACCGGCACTCTCCCAAATCCCTCGCACGTCGTTTACATACCCGAGCAGGAACTTCATCTTTTCAATTCCGGCCGGATAGGGAACGTTAGGTGACAACCGGGCAACACTGCACGCGCCAGTAAACTCGCACGCACGATTCAAGCGGCCCCGTGTTATAGCAGCAAAGATACCGCCAAGTTGTAGGAGGCGGAGTTCTTGGAGTACAGGTGGTCGTTCCTGGATTGCATGGAGAGCTCGAAGGGGCACCTGGAGGGCTGCCCGTGCATGTCCCTCCTGCGCCGGTTTCATCGGCTCTTCATCAATGGCGTGAGCGATGGCAGCAAATGGGCCAATGGCCAGTGCAATCACTGCAATGGCGGCTAAGCGAATGTTCATCTTCATTGTTATCCTTTGTTACAAGTTCTTCACGGACGTGACCACCACTCCGGAGAGCTTACGTCTCCTGGCTTAAAGTGATTCACAAGACTCCCTGAGTACAGAACGGCAAGACCTCTCTTTCGCAAGTATTTAGACTGCCACACCTGACCGTTATCATTGCAATGTGGATCAGCGAACAATACACCGTTGACTCCCATACGCTGATAGTAATCAGAGGCATCAATATTCCAGTAGCTGTAACTTAATTTTCTTGTATTTTCTTCGATATCAGGTTTGTATCCGCACGGTGATACAAAGAAGCTCGAGCCAAGATTGAAGAAGCTCGAATACACATAAGAGTGCGCGGGAAGAGCATCGCTTGAAGGCCCTTCGGTTCCGCTATCTGACTGGTAGAGCCACACGGCGGCATGAAGCTGTCTCAGTCTCTGCTGAGAAGAGCGAACATTAACAGACTCCCGGACGCTGACGAGAACAGGTGACAAAATCGACGAAAGGACAAGTTTGATCGCCATGACACATAGTAGTTCAATGATTGAATAGCCTCGAAGTAGCTTCAATGGTGCCTCCGAAGAAAAGCCGTGCCATCTTCACCGGATTCGGACATAGCTATCACACGAGCAGCAGCTTTTTGTCTTTGGCAATACTTCTGCCGAAATGGTCAAGTTCAGGCATTAAAAGTCGGGGGATTCCCTCGTTTTGAGCAGTCGTGCCTTGCTCGAGTTTCGTTAACTTGCGGTTACCGTTCACGACTACGTGACTGACCGCGAATGCACTGTAGCAAAGCGCCACCAAAAAGCAAATCTGTATAAGTGTCTCTCCTATACGGGAACTACTCATCAGTCCATATTACAGCAAGTTTCCCAAACAACTACTGTTTTCAGAAGTATTTTTACCGGATATTGGCTTCCGGGAGGATTGATCGTATCGTTCTCCAGAATCGCAGTCCTTGAGTCCCGAGACCAGCTTTGCCCGCAAGTCGGTTAAACGCCCTCGATCCGGAAGATCACGGAAACCCCCAAATCGCCCACCGCACGCCTTATCGCACTCTATGATAGGATGCTGTCCATGGATCGAGTCGGAGTGGGATTAATTGGCCTTGGCGGAATGGGGCGCGTCCATTACGAGTGCTACACCAAAAACCCTAAAGCGAACATCGTGGCGATTTGCGACATTGACGAGCAGAAGCTGAACGGAGACTGGGCTAATCTGGACCTGAATTTAGGCGACACCGGTACTGCACAGGTCGATTTCTCCAACATCCAGCGCACCACCCAATACCACGAGCTTCTCGCAAACCCACTGGTACAGGCGGTCGATATCTGTGCGCCCACTCATTTGCACGCAAAAGTGGGCGTCGATGCTCTTCACGCGGGCAAGCATGTCCTGTGCGAAAAGCCCATGGGCTTCGATCAGGGCCAATGCTGGGCGATGGAAAAGGCTTTTCAAGAGTCGGGCAAAGAGCTGATGGTCGCGCATTGTTTGCGATACTGGCCGCAGTACGTCAAAGCCCAGGAAATCATTCGAGGCGAAGAATTCGGCCGCCCTCTATACGCCCGATTCCATCGATCAGGAGCCACCCCCAACTGGTCGACCGACGATTGGATGCGGCGACCCGAAAAGAGCGGCGGTGCGCCGCTCGACCTGCATATCCACGATGTTGACGCGGCGCTCTGGTGGTTCGGGAAGCCGCAGCAGATACATGCGACCGGGATTTGCGTGGGAAGCCTTCCAACAGTCGTGGACGCCACATGGCGCTATAACGAGGGCCCGGTCGTCAGCCTCTATGGAGCCTGGGACAACAACGGAGGGCCGTTTCGCTTTGCCTTCAAAGTCATCATGGAGCGAGCCACCCTTTGCTGTGATTCCACGATCGACAACGGCCGACTCAAGCTCTTCAGCGAGGGAGAGGTTCAAGACCTCGAAACCTCGGAGAAGTCCGCTTACGAAGCGGAGATAGAGGACTTCCTGGATTGCATCCAGAGCGGGCGGCGACTGACCCGGGTGACTCCTGACGACGGCAGAATGGCCGTCGAGGTGGTCCGGGAAGAAATGCGGCAAATGGGCGCGCAAATCTGCCACGGATCGACCTCATTCTAGTGATCCCATAAAAACCTAGCCGAGCATCTCCGCGATCTGCACCGTCTCGCCCCGAAGCGAAGACTCGTACGCCGCCATCACCATGGCGAAGCTCTTGATATTGTCATGGCATTCCCCCATCGGAGTGACCCCAGTTTCTAGGGCATTTAGGAACTCCTCTAGCGAGCCTTCGATTCCAGACCTGACTGCGACGGGTGCACCTTCCACTCGCTGGCACTCTGCGATAAAGCCGCCCGGCTTGCTCACGGTTTCGGCATAGAACGACGCGTCCCCATCCCACTTCGCCGAGCCGCTTTTGCCCACTGCGCGCCACTCGCCTTCCCAAGAAGTGGCGCAACCCTCGGCGCACCAGCTTCCGCGATAGTTGTACTGCAGCCCGTCTTCCATCTCGAACAAGCACTGGGCCGAAGCATTTCCCTGGTACCAGCTCCAATGCGGGTTGAACTCTCGCGAGTAGACCGACACCGGATCCTTGCCCGTCAAAAACCGAGCCATATCGAACGTGTGGATGGCCATGTCCAGCACCAGCGGGCTAGGCATCGTATCTCGGAATCCTCCGAAGTGGGCGCCGATGTAGAAGTCGGCATTCAAGATGCCGACCCGCTCCAACGTTCGAGAGATCAGTTCTCGATAACCTTGAGCGTTACCGTTGTAGCGTCGGCTCTGACTCACCATGTACAGCTTGCCTGCGGTATCTGCAGCCTGGACCATCTCCTGAGCTTCCCTCATCGTGCTCGCCATCGGCTTTTCGCCAAGCACCGGATATCCGCTGCCCAGAGCCGTCACCGTAACTTCCCGATGAACCTCCGGCGGGGTCACGTCGACCACAAAATCCGGATGAACGGCCGTGAGAGCCTCCTTCAACGAGGTGCCCGTATACGCCACCGAAAGCCCAAGCTCCCCAGCGGCCATCTGAGCCGCCCCCTCGCGAACATCGATCCAGCCAGCAAGCTCGCACCCAGCGTTCGACGCCAGATTCTTGGCCCAGCTCCGTCCCATCCCACCCGCACCTACAAGTAAAGCCCTCATCGCGCCGCGTTTTACCCGTTACGGACCTCCCGCTCCAAGACTCTTTGCGCACTTGATGTACCAATAGCCGCCGCCCAGCATAACCATGCCGAGAAGAAGAAGGATAAACACCCGCAAAATCTGATCGAGAGCCGCTAAGTCGACCATCAGCACCTTCACCAAAGTGAATCCAAATATTGCCAAGCTCATGTACCGCAACTGCCGAATTCCGGTTAGATGCACCGGGAAGTTGCCCTTGTCCAGCGGCATCATTGCCGCGATCAGCCCCCCGGTTAGTCCCAAACCCAAGAACGGCTGAGACGAGCGGAAGAACGAATAGGAGAGGTTCACCAGGCTGTACGCGACAAACAGCGCCACCAAGGTCTCGCCGCCGTAAAGCCGCTGATAAACATGTCCGGCCGCGAAATTCAAGTAGAGGCCGCAGCTTCCGATTGCGGTCAGGATCGGCCCGAACTGCTCCTTCTCGTCACGCTTGAGCTGTCCAAGTCCGATAAACGCCAGCGAAAGAAGGTTCGCCCCCACCACAGCATCGTTGGCGTGATAAACCCACGCCCGATGGCCAGACTCACCAGGTAGGCAAGCCCGATGATCACGACGGTTGCTCCGGTGTAGGGCAGAACCCGGGCCCCAATCTGATACTCCGCCTCCTCGGCTGTGCGTACGGGTGGGTAAACGCGCGGATTTCTTGCCACCTGGACCGGCGGCGGCCCTTGCTTCGGCTTCGGCAACATCGGTTCCTTGGCCATATAGGCCGGCGGTATCGCTACCTTCTCCTCACGGCCACGCTCGAGGGCCGCGAGCCTGTCATCCTGCTCCGACAACCGCGCCTCCACCCGGCTCAGTCGCGCCCGTACGTTGTCAAGCGTTGCTTCGTCCACGAGTAGACAGTACAGCCAATTGGCAATGCGCGGAAGCCACGGCTGACTAAACCAAGACCCAAGAGCGCAGATCACGCAATGTAGTCGCAGGATGGCTCGTGCCTGCGTTGGGTCCCGCAAAGTCCGGGACTCGTCGCACAGGCTTTTCACCGATCACGCGCCTACGTTTGCGATAGAGACCAAATATTGCAGCCTCCTAAGAAAGAAGCTCATCAGTGGGTTATAGGGAGGCTCAATGAAGGATCAGCACAGGGTGGTTAGGGGCATTGCTCAGTGACATCCGTCGCTCCCGCCAGAATGTGGACCATGACCGGGAGGTGCCCGAACTCATGAAGAAGTTCAATCCGGTTGTTGGCTCGGCTGGCTTAGCGGAAGCGTGGCTTCGCGTTCCTGCTAGGATTCTCTTATGAGATTCTTGATTTGTGGGCTTGCACTCTTCTGCTCGGTCGTGGCTTTTGGGCAGGTGGTGCCGCCGGAGCCCGATAACGGAACGGCTCGCGGGGTTGTTTTTGAGGATAAGAACGGGAATGGGCGGCGCGAACCTGGGGAACTGGGTTTGGCGGGAGTTAGGGTGTCCAACCAGCGAGACGTTGTGGCTACAGATCGTAACGGGTCGTGGCAGCTTCCCACCAACGACAACACGATCTTCTTTGTCGTCAAGCCCCGCGGATGGATGACCGGCCTCGACAAGGACAACGTGCCTCGGTTCTACTACGTCCACAAACCGAAGGGTTCACGACAGCTCAAGTACGACGGCATCGCTCCGACAGGTCCGCTGCCCGCCTCTATCGACTTTCCCCTGACGCGCGTAAGGGAGTCGGATCGCTTCTCCGCATTGTTCTTCGGCGACACCCAGCCACGCGACTTGCGGGAGGTCGACTATGTCTCCCGAGCAGTGGTAGAGCCCTTGGTGGGGCATAGCTCTGAGCGGTCGTTTGGTATCGTGCTGGGCGACGTGGTCTTCGATAATCTCGATGTGACGGAGCCACTCGCGCGTTCAATCGGCATGATTGGAATTCCTTGGTACTACGTGCCCGGGAACCACGACATTAACTACGACGCTGAGAACGACAACGAGTCTAATGAGCGTTGGGCGAAGCAATTTGGCCCAAACTACTACTCATTTGACTATGGACCCACTCACTTCGTAGTGCTCGACGACATTGTTTGGACCAGCGCAAAGAACTCCTCGAACGCGAGGGGCGGCTACACTGCGGGCCTTGGAAAGACGCAGATGGATTGGCTGCGGCGGGACCTCTCCTTCGTTCCAAAGCATCAGCGCGTGGTCCTGACTATGCACATTCCGATGACGGAGATGACGGATCGACAGGAGTTGTATCGCATCCTCGAAGAGCGGCCCTACGCGCTCTCCGTTGCCGCTCACACCCATATGCAGGAGCACCGTTTCATTGACGCCAAAGATGGCTGGCGCGGCAAAGAGCCTCATCACCACATCATCAACGGTGCGGTTTGCGGAAGCTGGTGGACGGGAGCTCCGGATGGGCTGGGAATCCCGCACAGCACCATGCGTGACGGCGCCCCGAATGGCTACTCGATCTTCGGCTTCGACCGGAGCCGCTTCACGATGGAGTATCGGGCAGTAAATCGCCCCGCCACCTACCAGATGAACATCGTTGCGCCGGAGGAAACACGGCTGTCGGAAGTGGCGGGCACCGCTGTTTACGCGAACGTGTTCAACGGATCTTCGAAGTCAAAGGTGGAAATGCGCGTCGCCGGCGGGTCCTGGATATCGCTTGATCAAGTGTTTGAAAAGGACCCATTCTTTGTAGGATTGTCTAACCGGGACAAAGACGTGAAGCTCCCTTACAGGCCATTGACAGGCGCCGATGTCTCAACTCACCTTTGGAAAGGGACCCTCCCAAGCGTTCGCTTTGCTGGAACCATTGAGATCGAGGTGCGGACGGTGGACATGTTCGGCAACAGCTATTCGGCTACGCGCGCAGTACGGGTCATTCGCTGACCTTCTGCTCGGCATACCACGCTTTGATTTGGTCCGGGGTGAAGTCCTCCTTCATCCCTTTCGGGCATCCTACTCCCGAGCCGGGATCAACGCTGTGAATGCCCCAGCAGGGCGGTGTTCTTTCGAACTCGATGTGGCTAGCGTAGGCATTAGCGCCTACCGCCGCAAGAACGGTTATGGCCCATTGAGCGATACACCCCACCACCCCTCTCCAACTTGGCAGAAAAGCAACAGAAAACATGGGCACAATGAATGCCAATAGCGCTGGCAAACCCGCCGACAGATCCCGCTCACGGAAATCTAATCCGATTTCATCGGGAATCGCCGTCTGATAACCCCGGATCAGTACGCCCGCTGCGAGTAAGACAAGCCCTAGCCACACGATAAGGCAGATCCAATAGCCAGCTTTCACTAACCTAGCCCGGCCACGCCATGTACCTTGCTCCAGGCTGAGAGAGCTCTTTGATGCTGCTGTCCAAGAGGTCGCTCCAGGACGTCCACTTGTGACTCACTTCGATCTGCAGGTCCGGTCGATAGATCTTGAGGAACTTTGCTACCATGCTGGAAACGGGCCCTTCCGCCACGATCATCTTGGGGGGCTCTCCAGGCCCTGTCGAACCGGCAAGCGTCTTGACGGAAGCGATTATCGAGGTAAGGGCATCCGAGCCCAGAACGCTGCTGGCCTCCCAACCTTCCGGAGCCCCCGGTAACGAAAGATGAAGCAACTGGGCGAGGATTTCGTAAACGCTGAGCCCGACGTAGATAAGCTCGCGCTGGTTGAGCTGGTTGACGGGCAAGGCTATCGAACCGGGTTCTCTTGCCGTATCGAGTGTCGAATCGTGGATCGCAACGATCGCGCCTGGGCGAATCTGAGGCAGCCGTCCGTACTTGGCCCATCGCACGAGCCGCTTGTCAACTTCGTATCGCTCAGGATACGGCTCGAGTAGAGATCGTTTAAGGATGTCTCGCATCGAAATCGTCTGGCGATCTCCTGGATGGGTCACCAGCAGTTCCTCGCTTTCGGCATCGACCGTTCCGCTCGGGTAATTCACTTCTGCGCCATCGGTCAAGGGTCGGAGTTCCGGCTTGTAGCCTCGCTTGGGTTCGCCTTTCAGGTGCTCGCAGAAAAACGCGAGCATCGCTTCTCTCATGCGGCGGTTATAGTCGTGGTTCGCTTCCACAATCTCCAGCCGGCACATATCCTCGGCTCGCTTGTCCTTATAAATCTTCTTGAGCCTCTCATAAGCCAGCTTGGTGGCCTCAAGCGGAAAGTCGGCATCGACCGTGGCCCCGATGATCATCGCGGGTGCCGGGGCGCGGATCCCCATAATATCGCTCCGGTCGCCCAGGAGGATCGCCCCTCCCACGTGGTTGCAGAGGCAGCCATCCGTTGTGGCCGTTTCGTAACTGGCGATGTAGCAAACGGGCACGGCTGCCTTGATGCGGTCGTCCATTGCGAATGCGTACATCGCGGCGGTCCCCCCTCCGCTAGCTCCCGTGATTCCAACCTTGCTCGTGTCGCAGTCTTTACGGGTCTCGAGGTAGTCGAGTCCTCGCATGAGGTCCCAAACGTAGATCCCCTGCAGTGGTGCCCCCATGCTTGCCCACCAATCATCGTGAGGGCCCATCGCCTTCCGCTCGTTCGCCATGTTGTCATCCCAGGAGACGCCTGGAGAATCGACGATCAGGGCCGCGAATCCGTAGAGTGCGAGGCTGATGCCTCGGGACTGGAGGTGCGCGGTGCTCTTCTTATGGCTCCAGTGTCCGTGTGGATTGAGGACCACCGGGAACGGGCCATCACCGTCGGGCATATACAGGTGCGCCGTCACGAGTTCACCTGGTCGCGCTTCATAGCGAATCTTCTCAACTCGATATCCCTCTCGCTGGATGATTCCCGTAACCTGAGCACGGAGGTCCGTCTTTGGCGGTAGTGGATCAAGCCCCAGCGATTGCGCGAGATGTTTACGCCGTTCGCTGGCGGCCACTTCTCCGCCTTTCGATGCCAAGTCTGTGACGCGCTTACGCAGCATCTCGTTGATCAGTTTGGGGTCCACCTGATTACTATAGACGCTGGGCCCAGCCAAACCGACGGAAGCAAGCGTAGCGATCACGAGCAGCGTAACCATGCCCGCATTATAGGTGATCAGCCGGAGCGAGTCCGTGTCCTCCAAGGGGCGAAGGACGCCAAGGTTCGAACAAGCTCGCCAATAGATTGGAAAGGCCAGGCTTACCCCTGGTGTTCTTGGTGCCCTCCAAGCGGGCGAAGGACACCAAGAGCACCAAGGTTCCACCAAGCTCACCAAGAAATTGGAAGGCCGGGTTACCCTTGGACAGATCGAGTCAGAACGGGGCTACTTGTCATCGCGAACGCCGAAACCTGGCATTTAATGAGACGGCGGCCGAGTCCTGATGGGCGTTGCCGATGGGCGGGTATGCCCGAGCTTCGAGAGCGTCGAAGACCAACTAATGAGGACGAGGCAGACGGACTGTACGGCAACTCTTTCAAAAAAGTCCTGGCGTTTTGCATGGGGTAGTGCTACACTGGTTTCCGATAGTAAAGATAACGCCTTCTTCGTTGCGGCGACGGTAAGTGCCGTAGTACGAACGGAGGATGTAGCGACACTGAATCCCCCGTTTATAATCCAGTTTGCCCCGCGAGTTCTTTCGATCCTTAGTTAATCATGAAGAAAGCATTTACCCTCGTGGAGCTGCTTATATGCATTGGGATAATTGCTGCCCTCGCAGCAATTATCCCAATGTCAGCTTTTATCCAGGCACGCAAAAGCGCATTAGTAGCGGATGAGACCTCTCGTCTCCGACAACTTAGCACGGCTTTTGCGCTGTATGAGAGCGATTATGAACGCCAGCAGTACGGAACCAGCTTGCTGGTGGATCTCGGCTATGTTCCGCAAGGATTGCTTAGTTCTTCGCTAGATCCCACTCTTAATGGCATTGCTAATAATGTTGCAGAGGCGGTTCACATCAAAATGAAGTATCGAAATGAAGTGGCCTCGTATCGAAGCTCTTTTCCTTCTTTTCTTGTATTTGGACAAGTTAATGAGTCGTTCGCAAGGGTCAGGGATCAACCTCAGGCGGGATGGCTCGTGAGTCTGAGTTCGACTAAGACTGAACACTTGAACTCGTATGCCGGAATTGTTCATGGAACCTACTTGAGATTGCTTTTTGGACGGATCGATTGCTCGTCGCTAAGCGAGTTGGCTGAAGGTCAACGAAAACGGGAGTGAACTCTTGGGATTTTCGCCTTACTTTCTTTTTGCAGATTTTACGGAGGAACAGAAGAGGTTAATCGTCTATGGCTAAGAAAGAGAGGCTAAGAATCTGTCTCAGTTACTTTGCGGGAGCACTACTTGTTTGCGCCATTTTTAGGCTCTTCTTGAATTTTCTTTCGGGCACTCCCTTGGCGGCAGCTATGGGGCAGGAGCTTTCGTTCTCAGTCATACTGTTCGGTGCAACGGCTTAATGGTCTTCCTTTGGGGTTCGTCAAAACTTCAAGTGGCGATTTTATCGTCGGGAGTAGCCATCATTCTGGCACTCACGCCTAGCATCTTAGCTCTACTTTCAAATGTAAGCTTTGCCTACCCCGTACTGGGCGTGATATGGGTTGCTCTAAGAGTGGCGCTCATCAACCTCATTGCGCTCACACCCGTGTTCTATGCGTGGAAAGTGGCACCGACCAGGGCCAACGTTGCCACCTGAGGCTGGCCTCAGAGCCGTTCCACACTAGGAGGAAGTTGAGCAACTCGTATTTTTGAAAATGGCGCTGACTTTGACGGGTCAAAAGAGTGGCGAAGACCATCAAGGCAGCCTCTATGGCGATCCTGGAGCCAAACTTTTCACCCGTAGAAATCTGCTCGGAGTTGCTCAACACCCTCCTAGCCGTTGCTAGTTTGAACTTCCAACTCTTTGGGTGGGGTCGCATCGAGGTCTTCCCCTCGGCCCAGCAGGAAGCCCTCGCCGCCCAGCCGGTCGTAACTCACGCCTGCGTAGGCAGAGACGTTCTGCGAGATCGCGTCCATAATATCGCCCGCGTTGAAGTAAGGAGTCGCTGGTTTGAGCCGGAGAGACAGCTCCGAGAACACTCGCCAAGACGGCTTTGCCTCGCCAAGCTCGCCCAGTATCTGAGACATCCGCTGGACGCGGCCTTCCAGGTTCGTATAGCTTCCTTCGGTCTCTGCCGGAGCGACCATCGGTAAGACCACGCTCGCGTAGTGCACCGCCTCGCTTTCGAGCCAATGCTGGACGACCAGGAACTCCACGCCTTCCAATGCGCGACGCACCAAGTCCTTGTCCCAATGCTTCTCAAACGGATCTACACCCGCAAGCCAAAGCACCTTAACTGACCCGTTAGCGCAAGCCTCAAGAATCTCATGGGTATTCATGCCACCGTTCTGCGGCCAAATTCCGAGGAGGGCTGCGCCTTCGTCGTTGGCTGCAAGCGCGAACTGATTGAAGTTGCGCCCAGCCCAAGCTCGCAAGACGTCCGCTGCTTGCGCACCCTCCGCCTGGTTCAAAAGGGCTCGCGTCGTAATCACAGCCGCGTCCTCGCCGAGCACTCTTCGCGCTTCTTCAAAATCAGCGGCCCGGATGCCCGTTTGCGCTTCGATCTGCGCCGAATCACCGCCCTCTGCAAGCGCCCTGGCAACGACCGCCTCGGTGCCTGGCCGGTAGGTCAGAACGACATGGGCAAATGAATCCGCATCGGTCGGCTCGTGATGAGCCACGACCACACGGGTGTTGTTGTTAAACCAAGCCTTCCTAACCCTGAGGAACAGAATCGGCTCTTCGTCGGCCAATGCGGTGCCAAAGAGCAGAATCGATTTCCGATCCTCAAAGGACGCGATCGTGTCTTTGCGCTGAGTGTCCGGGTCTGGCAGATGCCGGGTGAACCGGTGGTCGAGATTGTCCGATCCCAGCTCGGTTCTGAAGACGCGCTGAAGGACGTAATAATCCTCATTCGAAAGTGTGCCTCCGGCCAAACAAGCGGAGACCGATCCCGGCAGCGCCTGAAGCATTTCGGTATAAGCTGCCGCCCAGTTGCTCTCTACAAGCTCATCTCCCTGTCGGATCAGCGGGGTGGTAAGTCTCTCCTCCGAATTAAACGAATAGTGGCCGAATTTGCCTCGGTCACAGGTCCATTCTTCATTGACCGATTCGTTCGTGCGACCGTTGACGCGCACAATCTCGTCTTGTCGGTAATCGATATAGACGTTGCAGCCGTTGCTGCAGAGGGTGCAGATCCCAGGTCGGCTCTGCAAATCCCATGGACGGGCACGGAAGCGATACGCACTGTTTGTCAGCGCTCCAACCGGACATATCTCGATCACGTTGCCAGAGAACTTCGAGTCGAAGTCAGTCATCTGGTACGTCGCCGGCTGCATATTGCTTCCCCGGAAGCGGAACGCTAGTTGGGAATCGCCAGAGATTTCTTCGGTAAAGCGGACGCATCGGCCACATTGGATGCATCGCTCCAGGTCGAGCGTGACGTACTCGCTGAGCGGGAACGCTTTGGGGGCGTGGCGCTTGAACTCGATGAATCGCGATGTCGAGGGACCGTAGAAGAGGGTGTTGTTCTGCAGCGGGCATTCGCCGCCCCGGTCACAGATGGGGCAGTCGAGCGGGTGGTTGATGAGTAAGAATTCAAGGACGCCGCGCCGGTCCGCATGCACGAGCTCGGAGTCCGTATAGATCGCCAACCCTTCAGAGCAAGGCAGAGTACATGCCGTTTGGGGTTTCGGCATCTTGCGGATCGTGCCGTCCGGTTGCTTCATTCCGACCTCGACGAGGCACATGCGGCACATGCCGACCGGCTTCATCCGCGGGTGATAGCAAAAGATGGGGACTTCAAGCCCAAGACGCTTGACCGCCTCGACAACCAGTTCGCCTTTCGGCACCTGAAGCTCGATGTCGTTAATAGAAATGTTGACGAGTTGAACGCCTGCGACCGCTGCCATTCGTTGTAGCAGGTGTACCTTAAATTCGCTAGCCGCCATGCTTTCCGCGGCTTTCAGGCCACCGATCTGCGCCGCTTCTGCAGAACCTTGTCCCGGCACGCTTTCGAGCACACCACTTCGGTCCTAGTCGCGCACTGTGGGCAAATGAAACTCACCGCTTCGCAAGTCTCGCAAGCGATCCGCTGATCCGTCGTCGTCCCACAACCGGTGCAAACGCCAAAGTGGCCTGTGGGCTTTAGGTCGGGCCCGAGGGTGACGCGCCGGTCAAAGACGAAGCATTCGCCTTCGAAGAACCCGTCAGGATATTCCTCGAGATATCCGAGGATGCCGTCGCGAAGCTGAAAGACCTCTTCATAGCCAAGAGCCCTCATTTCCAGAATGGCTTTCTCACACCGAATTCCCCCCGTGCAGTAGATAAGAACGGGAAGATCGCGGGGGATTTCCGCTTTTTCGAGATAGGTGCTCCAGTCGGCGAAGTTCTCTAACTGCGGGTCGATCGCGCCCTTGAACTTGCCCGCGATGGTCTCGTAGGTGTTCCGTGTGTCGATGATAAGCTTCGGATCGTCGGACACCAGACGCTCGTGCCACTCCTTTGCGGAAAGATGCCGGTTCACTTCTTCTTCCGGCACTAGGCCCGGCTTCTTCAAGGTGACGATCTCGCTTCTGATATCGACGGAGAGGCTAAGAAAAGGTGCGACGTCGCTCTCAGAGTCCTTGAATCGGAGTTTCTCAAAGCCGGGAAGCTGCTGAACGTAGCCCTTGAACTCCTCGACCGAGGCTCGAGACCCCGCGACGGTACCGTTGATGCCTTCCTCACTGAGCACAACGAGCCCCAGCATGGCATTTTGCTCCATCCACGAGCGGATTTCGGAACGCAATGAGTGAAGGACGCGGCCTGTGAGGGGGGTGAAGCGGTAGAAGGCGGTGATCGTCCAAGTCACGTCCTGAAAGGTACCCGCCGAACCGCACGCCCATCAATGCGGTCTATAGCCTTAGGATGACCGTGTTTGAGCTTACTTTTCGCTGCCCGGACGTGAAGACCATGGACGACGCCGAGATTGTCCGCGAATCGCTCATGGTATCGCCTGGCATCAGTGAAGTCGATGTAGATTGGCGTGGGGGATACGTCAGGGCCGCAACTGCCAATCAAGATGGGGGCAAGGACTTAGAGCGACGGCTTTCGGAAGCAGGTTTTCCTGCCGAAGAGGCTGCTTAAAAGCCAGAAAACCCGGCTAGGTGGCCGGGTTTTCTGTTGCGATTGCCATGTTAAGCGCTTAAGCGCTCTTGATTTCGATATCGACGCCGCTTGGGAGATCGAGCCGCATCAACGCATCGATGGTCTTGTTGGTTGGCTCTAGGATGTCGATGAGCCGGTTATGCGTCCGCAGCTCAAAGTGCTCCATCGACTCCTTGTCGATATGCGGGCCTCGGATAACCGTAAAGCGCCGAATATTAGTCGGGAGAGGAGTCGGTCCGCTAACGCGGGCGCCGGTGCGCTTTGCGGTGTCGGTGATCTTCTCTGCCGACTGGTCGATGATGCGATGATCATACGCACGAAGACGAATTCTTACTTTTATGCCTGCCATGTTAGTTCTGGGCTCAGAAATTCCCAGGTCCGACTTGCAGACGCTGCCACCTTCTGAACTCGAAGATTATACCTGCGAAGCTAACGGTAACCTTGACCATGCCAACGATGACCGGGCTCGATCTTCTCGTTGCCGAGGGGTTCCAGACGCTCCGAGGAGAAACGCTAGGATTGCTGTGCAATCAGGCCTCGATCGCCAGCGATTATCAGCACGTACTGGAGCTGCTTCTAGACGAGCCGTCTCTCAAGCTTGGAACGGTGTTTGGACCGCAGCACGGGCTGTACGGCCACACGCAAGACAATATGGTCGAGTGGGAGGGATCCTCCGATCCTCGCACCGGGCTCGTCGTTCACAGCCTCTACGGCGAGCATCGCGAGCCGACCAGCGAGATGCTTTCGGGCATTGATCTCCTTCTTGTGGACCTCCCTGATGTCGGCGCTCGCTACTACACCTTCATTTGGACGCTCGCGCTTTGCATGAAGAAGTGTGAGGAGCTTGGAATACCGGTCACTGTTTTAGACCGACCTAATCCGCTGGGCGGCTTACAAGTGGAGGGTCCGGTGCTCGATCCAGCCTTCTCGAGCTTCGTGGGTCTATATCCGCTACCGGTTCGTCATGGCATGACGGTTGGGGAGATCGCGAACTACTTGGGGCGACACTACTTCCCTTCCCTCTCGCTGAGCATTGTGCCCATGCAGGGTTGGTCCAGAAGCGACTCTTTCAAAGATACCGGCCTGCCCTGGGCCATGCCTTCGCCCAACATGCCAACACCCGATACGGCGATTGTCTATCCGGGAGGTTGCTTGCTCGAGGGCACGAATTTGAGTGAGGGCAGAGGGACGACTCGGCCGTTCGAGACGTTTGGAGCCCCCTATCTGGACGCTTGGAAGTTTGCGCACGCCCTCAACGCGTTGGAGCTTCCGGGTTGCCGCTTCAGAGCCACTCAGTTCGAGCCTACGTTTCAAAAGCACGCCCGCACCCTTTGTGAAGGAGCGTTTCTGCATGTCACCGACCCCCGCTCGTTTGAACCTGTACTCGCCTACGTGGCCGTCATGCAAGAGGCGATGAAGCAAGCGAAAGGGAAATTTGAATGGAAGCAGCCGCCCTATGAATACGAAACTGAGAAGCTGCCAATCGACATCCTCGTAGGCAATGCATGGTTGCGTGAATGTGTCGAGTCACTCTCGCCTCTGCCTGAAGTGAGGCAAAGATTCCTTCAAGAGAGCAGCATCTTCGAACCGCTCAGATCCGAGTCGCTGCTGTATCCATCCAGCTAAAGACTCGCGCACCTCTCCCATCTAGTAGGGAGAGGTGCGCAGGAGTTACTTGTCTTCGGTAAGTTCGACCGCATCTTCTTCCGCTGCCATGTCGGCGAGCGATGGGAAGTTGAGGGCTCCGAAGGTGTCGTCCATGTCGCGGTCCTCGGCAGCTTCGACCAGCGCCGTGAGCGACTGCTCTGCCCAGCTTGGTCCTCGCTGTACGTCGATGGCGATGTCGCGATACTGCTTGACGCCGGTGCCTGCAGGGATCAGTCGTCCGATGATGACGTTCTCCTTTAGGCCGATCAGGTAGTCCTTCTTGCCGCGAACAGCCGCTTCCGTAAGGACTCGGGTGGTCTTTTGGAAGGAAGCCGCGGACAGGAACGAGTCGGTTGCGAGCGACGCCTCGGTGATACCGAGAAGGATCCAGGTGACGGTTGCCTCCTTAGGACTTCGCTCGACGTTCTCACCCGAGATCGGATCGACGTAGCGGATCTTGCGACCCTCTTCGAGCAGCTTTCGCACATTGTCGTTCGCTCGCTGGAATGCAAAGCGATCGACGATCTGTCCAGGCAGGAACGGCGTATCGCCGGGCTCCTTCACCTGCCGCTTTCGCAGCATCTGGCGGATGATGACCTCGACGTGCTTGTCGTTGATGTCAACACCTTGGCTCTTATAGACGCTTTGCAGGTTTTCGACGAAGTAGTCGTAAACCGCCGACGCGCCAGCGAGCTCGAGAACCTCGTGCGGATCGCGGGGACCTTCCGTTAGGGGGTCGCCCTTGATGACGCGCGAGCCCTTCGAGACGGGCAGCTTTCCAAGAGGCGGCACGAGGATCGGATAGTAGATCGCAACTTTCGCGGCTTCCCCTCTTCGGAGCAGCGCGATCGTGGCAGTCGTGAGCTTCTGGCCGATCAGCTTTTGCAGACCGTTGTCGTACTCGCCCATCTCGTTCGTGGGCCAATCCTGAACGTCGCCGATATAAGCATCTTTGATCGCCTGATTGGTTGGAACCGTGGACTCAATGATCACCCATCGGCCGAAGCTCGAAGGGGCCACGTCGCGGACAGTTCCGCTGACGGGGCAGATGATCGCCTTACCTCGTGGCTGGCGTCGTGCCTCAAAAATTTCCTCGACTCGGACAATGCCAGACGATTCACCCGTCCAGGCATAGAAGAAGGTCTTTCTCGACCGCTCCCAGAGCTTTCGAGAGTCGCTGTCGAGCTTGTCCGCAGCTTTTTGAGCGGCCTTGGTCTGTCGAGCCGTCTTCTTCGGCGTTGGATCGATAGCGGCCGGATCTTCCTGATTGATCACCAGCGGAGCATCGGCACCCTTGAAGAAGCCTTTGACGATCAGTTCCTGGCTCTCCAGAAGCTTGGTGGGATCGAACTGCTTGAGATCGGTGTCTGTCGCGGTCGCGAAGTCCTCCATGAACTGGCGAATGAACTTACCGGTCTTGTACTGGTTCGTTCTTGCGATGGTCGCCGAACCCGCAACACCACCCGTGTGGAACGTTCGCATCGTGAGCTGAGTTCCGGGTTCACCAATCGACTGCGCGGCGATGATGCCAACGGAGAGACCGACTTCAACGACCTTGCCGGTCGAGAGGTCTGATCCGTAGCACATCGCACAAATGCCTTGCTCGAGTTCGCAGGTGAGCGGACTTCGGATGAGGACACTGAGCTGGCCGTGATCGTCGGCATCAAAGCCGTAGCCTCGATACTTCTCGAACAAAGCATTTCGCTCGTCGTCGGTCTCTAGCCCCGCAAGCTCCTTGTAGTACTTGACCTCGATTCCGGCAATGACCTTGGCCGCGTCTTTGGAGATCGCTTCCTGGTATCCCGTGAGCAGTTCGCCCGTGTCCGGGTGCGTCACCGTTGTGAGCGCAACACGGCCAAAGATGCGGTCGCTGATCGGCTCGATGGTTTCGCCCTGATCGGTGATCCGGTGAGCGAGAATTCCGTCGGTCGTTCCGCAATCGGGCGACTTGACGATGACGTCCTGAGCAACGTCGCAAAGACGTCGCGTGAGGTAGCCAGCGTCAGCCGTTCGAAGGGCAGTGTCCGCCAGACCCTTACGAGCACCGTGAGTGGTGACGAAGTATTCCAGCATGTTGAGGCCCTTATGGAAGGAGCTCTTAACGGGAAGCTCGTAAATAACCTCGTTGAACTGGTTAAACATGAGGCCGCGCATACCGGCAAGCTGCGCAAGCTGCTTAACCGAACCACGTGCACCGGAGACGGTAATGATGGACAGCGGATTGAGCTGCTGCATACCACTGACGATCTCTTGGCCGATGTTGTCGTACGCCCGCGTCCACAGGTTGATGAGCTGTTGGGTCATCTCGTTGTAGGTCATGGCGCCGCGCCGGAAGTAGCGGGTGATGTCGTTCGACTGATTGTCCGCGTCCTTCAGAATCTCTTCGCGCTTCTCGGGCGGATCCATATCCGTAATTGCGATCGACAGTCCGTAACGCGTGGCCCACTTAAAGCCAAGGTCCTTCATGTCGTCCAGCAGCTTAATGGTCGCTCCGATTCCGCAGCGTCGATGTGCCTCGAGAATGACTTCGGAGTGCATTTTCTTGCCGAGTTCCACCTTCAGGAACTCGTCTGCATTCTTCAGCGGATACGGCAGGATCGTGTTCATCACGAGCTGGCCTGGAGTGCAGGTCGCGATGACCGACTCGTATTCCATCTCGTACGGCACGAGCTCTTCAAACTCGTCCTCTTCGTCGGTCTTCGTGATGACCTTGTGGTATTCCTGGCCCGTTGCCGGATCTCGGAAATCGACTTCAGCGTCGTCACGGAATAGGGGACGCTTGATGCGGACCTTTACCGGGCCATTGACGTTGATGCGATTTTCGGTAATCGGGTGCTCAAGATGGTACAGAACCTCATCGACGTCTCCATAGACTTTCGGTGCGCGGTTCTTCTTGGGATCTTCCTCGAACTTCCGCACCTGCTCTTCCAGCTTCTCGCGCGCCGCATTCTCAACGAACGTGAGCGCGTAGTTGCCGAGGATGATGTCCTGCACAGGGGCGCAAGTCGGTCGTCCGTCCGCTGGTGAAAAGAGGTTCTGCGTGGAAAGCATCAAGACCCGGGCTTCAGCCTGCGCCTCCGTGCTTAGCGGGATATGCACAGCCATCTGGTCGCCATCAAAGTCAGCGTTATAGGCGTGACATACGAGCGGGTGGACCTGAATCGCCTTGCCGTCGACTAGGATTGGCTCAAATGCCTGGATGCCGAGCCGGTGAAGCGTAGGGGCACGGTTCAGAAGAATCGGGTGCTCGCGGATCACTTCCTCGAGACCGTCCCAGACTGCGGGATGCATTCGGTCGATCATCCGCTTGGCCGTCTTGATGTTCTGCGTAATCTTCTTTTCGACCAACGACTTCATCACGAACGGCTTGAACAGCTCCAGCGCCATCTCCTTGGGGAGACCGGCTTGGTGAAGCTTCAGGTGCGGTCCAACGACGATAACCGATCGTCCGGAGTAGTCCACGCGCTTACCGAGAAGGTTCTTTCGGAAACGACCCTCCTTACCCTTGAGCATGTCGCTCAGGGACTTGAGAGGTCTGCTATTTGAACCTACGACGGGTCTTGCCCTTCTTCCGTTGTCGATCAATGCATCGACGGCTTCTTGAAGGAGTCTCTTCTCGTGGTTGATGATCGATTCCGGGGCGTGAATTTCGATGATCTTCTTCAACCGGTTGTTGCGGTTGATGATGCGTCGATAGAGGTCGTTCAAGTCCGACGTGGCAAATCGGCCACCGTCTAGCTGGACCATAGGGCGCAGCTCGGGCGAAATAACTGGAACGGTGTCCAGGATCATCCACTCGGGCCGGCTTCTGGAAGAGATCAGGGCCTCTGTGATTTCCAGCCGCTTAATGGCGCGAGCGCGTCGCTGGCTGGTGGTCATGATGATCTCCTGTCGGAGCTCACGGGCCAGTCTTTCGAGGTCGACTCTCGTGAGAAGCTCTTTGATGGCTTCAGCGCCGATGTTGGCTCGCACGAGACTGCGGAGGTCGTGGCCCAAGCGGTTCCCAACGCTGTCCAGCAGCTTCGACACGGCCCGATATTTGTCCTCGTCGATGAGCTGGTTGCGCTCGAGCTTGCCGAGGATGTCAACTGCGATGTCCAGGTCCTTTAGTCGATCATCGGCGTCACGGTATTCGGCGCGGATTCGATCGTTAACGGCCTTGGCTCGCTCTCGGGCGAACATTTCATCATATTCGTCGCGGTTGTTGTTAAGGTCTTCCGCGAAGCGGCTGAACGACTCTTCTTCTAGTTCACGCATCTGCAATTGCAGGTGCGCCTTCTCAGACTCGACCGCCACACGAACCTCGGGCAGGAGATCTTGGATCTTCTCGCTGTCGATGTCGATGATGATGAAGCTGGCGAAGTAGATGACCTTCTCAAGCAGTCTTGGAGAGATGTCCAGGATCAGCGAGAGAGGCGAAGGCACGCCCTTCAGGTACCAGATGTGGCATACGGGAGCGGCGAGCTCCACGTGGCCCATGCGCTCGCGGCGCACTTTGCTCCGAGTGACCTCGACTCCGCATCGCTCGCAAGTGATGCCCTTGTACTTAATTTTCTTGTAGCGGCCGCAGGCGCATTCCCAGTCTTTGACGGGTCCGAAGATGCGCTCGCAGAAGAGTCCGTCACGCTCGGGCTTGAACGTACGGTAGTTGATGGTTTCCGGCTTTTTGACTTCGCCGTGGGACCAGGAGAGGATGTCCTCACCGCTGGCAATGCCGATCTTGATCTTGTCGAAAAGGCTGACGTCTGGCATGGGGTTCAATTTTTCTTCCCCCAAACGAACCGAAAACGTCGTATATTGAAATGAGAAAGAGTGTTTAGAGTGAAAGATGGATGGGAGTCGGACGTCTTTGTCACCCCATTCACCCATTCACCCCGAGCACCCCATTCTTCTATCAAAAGGGACGGTTCGAGTGGAGAAGTTTCGCGCGAACAGCCAGTCTACCCTCGAAAGCGCCTAACTTTAGCTGCTTCTTTTCGGGTTTTTTTTTAGATTCTTAAGCCCACCAACAAATATTTAGGCTCCTTTCCGACGTGAGTTCTCCATCAACGCCACATTAGCCAGTTCCTCGCGGCCAATTAATGCCGTCCGCTAACTGGAAGAAACCCTTCCCCCTGTGCGAGGAAGGGCATAGGGCGGCTAGTAGCGGTAACTTTCGGCTTTGTACGGACCTTCCACCGGGACGCCGATGTAGTCGGCCTGATCCTGCCTGAGTTGCGTGAGTTCCGCGTTGAGCTTGGTTAGCTGCAGCCGAGCGACTTTTTCATCGAGATGCTTCGGCAGCACGTAGACGCCCGGGGCATATTCGCCTTGCTTCCCCCAGAGCTCGATCTGGGCGAGCACCTGGTTCGCGAAGCTGGAACTCATGACATAGGACGGGTGTCCAGTGGCGCAACCGAGATTAACCAAGCGGCCCTTGGCCAGTAGAAGGATTCTGTGGCCGTCCGGGAAGATCACATGATCGACTTGGGGCTTGATTTCATCCCACTGGTAACCCTCGATCGACGCCACGTCGATCTCGTTATCGAAATGGCCGATGTTGCACACGATCGCCTGATCTTTCATCCGAGCCATGTGGTCGTGAGTGATCACGTGATAGTTGCCGGTTGCCGTGACGAAAATGTCAGCTTTATCGGCCGCATATTCCATGGTCACCACTCGATACCCCTCCATCGCGGCTTGCAGCGCACAGATGGGGTCGACTTCTGTCACCCACACCTGGGCTCGCAGAGCTTGAAGCGCCTGAGCAGAGCCCTTGCCGACATCGCCGTAGCCGCAAATGACGGCGATCTTGCCCGCCACCATCACATCGGTTGCCCTCTTGATGCCGTCCACGAGGCTTTCCCGACAGCCGTAAAGGTTGTCAAACTTGGACTTGGTTACGGAGTCATTGACGTTAAAGGCGGCAAACGGCAGCCGCCCTTCCTTCTGAAGCTGATAGAGCCTCCGAACACCGGTCGTCGTTTCTTCACTTACACCCTTAATGTTGTCCCTGATCCTCGTATAGAACCCAGGCTTATCGCTGAGCCGCCTTCTAATGGAAGCAAACAGCACGCGTTCTTCTTCGCTGCTCGGATGGTCTAAAACACTCGCATCCTCTTCTGCCTGTGATCCTAGGAGCACCAATATGGTAGCGTCGCCGCCGTCGTCCAGGATCATGTTTGGTGTTCCGCCGTCGGCCCACTCCATGATCTTGTGGGTGTATTCCCAATACTCTTCCAGCGATTCGCCCTTGTAGGCGAACACGGGGATACCTTCGGCTGCGATAGCTGCGGCGGCATGGTCTTGAGTGCTGTAGATATTGCAGCTCGCCCAACGAATCTCCGCGCCAAGAGCTTGCAGCGTCTCGATAAGCACGGCAGTTTGAATGGTCATGTGCAGCGAACCTGCGATTCGCGCACCCTTGAGCGGTTGGGTTGCCGCGTATTCTTGGCGAATGGCCATCAGGCCGGGCATTTCGGTCTCGGCGACCTGCATCTCTTTGCGGCCCCAATCGGCGAGGCCCAGGTCGGCTACATGAAAGTCTGTTTGGATGGGATGAACGGTTTGCATGGTTTCACAATGCCCACTAACGTCTCACCCATTGCCCAAAAGGGCAAACACAGAGACGCTCGTGAGCGGTTATCTCACGAGCGCCGTTTGTCTTTCAACATGCCGCCAAGCCTGGTCCTTCTCAGATCGCAGCGCTCCTTAGCGGTCTCACTATTATGACTTCATTTTTGGTCTAACCTGAAGCATGGTTCCTGCGCTCCTACTTGCGATGATTCTAACTCCGGTTCAGGGTGGCCTCGAGCCCTATAGAGGAATCATTGCCCAAGGCAAAATCATGAATGGTCTCTTCCCTCTCCGCAAGACCGGTGCCTCCACGCTGCCGATCCGCAATGCAGCCGAAAGGCTCCTGAGTGGGCTGTCGCAGGAGGAGGCAAAAACGGCTTCCTTCTCAGTCGAGGATGATCACTGGCGGCGCTGGGACAATCGCAGCGGTGCCGCCCGGCATGGATTGTCATTACTAGACCTCGGCGAGGAGAAGCGAAAGCTCGTGCTGGCGCTCCTGACAGAGAGTTTGAGCGCGCAAGGGCTGCAAAAGAGCCGGGACGTCATGCGGCTCGATGAGACACTAGGGGAGCTGACCAAGCGCCCTCAAGGTTACGGAGAGTGGCGCTATTGGATTTCCATTTTCGGAAAACCTTCTGTGAGCGAACCGTGGGGTTGGCAGCTTAACGGCCACCATCTGAACATCAACTATTTTGTGCTGGGCGACCAGGTCGTCATGACGCCCGTATTTATGGGCACTGAGCCAGCGGTGGCCCTCGCGGGAAAATTTGCCGGCACCAAAGCGATGCAAGCGGAGCAGGATAAAGGGTTGGCGTTTATGCTCTCCCTTTCACCGGAGTTTCAGGCCAAGGCAAGGATCGCTGCTGAGAAGGGCGACGCGAACAATGTGGCGGAAGCCTATCGAGACGACGTTCAACTGGACTTTGCGGGTCTACCCGTTTCGGCATTGAGCGAGAATCACAAAAAGTCACTTCTCGACTTGATCGGCGAATATGTCGGCAACTTGCGGCAACCGCATGCCCGGGTCAAAATGTCTGAGGTCGAGCGACACCTCCACCAAACGTTCTTCGCCTGGGTCGGCTCAACTTCTGCGGATGGGGTGTTCTACTATCGAATCCACAGCCCGGTGCTCCTGATTGAATTTGATCATCAACGCCCTGCTGCGCTTGGGCAGGGTGGACCCACGCGGCAGCACATTCATACCGTCGTAAGGACGCCAAATGGCAACGACTATGGGAAGGACTTGCTGCGGCAACATCACGAAAATCATCGCCATTGAACTTGCCTCAACCGCTCTAATGAAACGCCTCGTCATCGCCACCCACAACCGAAAGAAGGCGGCAGAAATGATTCAAATTCTTTCGAGGCGCTTCCCTGCTCTGGAACTGCTCACTCTGGCTGACTTCGATGGCGCTCCCGAGCCTGAAGAGACGGGCACCACCTATGAGCAAAACGCCCGCATCAAGGCTGAAAGCGCCTCGGCCTTTACCCAGGAGTGGTGTCTGGCGGACGATGCCGGACTGGAGGTAGATGCTCTCGACGGCGCCCCGGGGGTGTACTCGAAGAGATTTGGTGGAGAGCACATGCCATTTCCCGAGAAAATGGCTACCATCCTAGAGCATCTGGGGGCTCGTCCTGAAGCCAGCCGAGGGGCGCGATTTCGGTGCTGGGTTGCTTTGGCCCACCCAAAGTCTGCTACCGAGACGTTCAGTGCTACCTGTGAGGGGCAAATTGCGCTGAGCCCAAGCGGGGGCGGCGGGTTCGGATACGATCCGATCTTTTTTCTTCCCGAGATCGGCCGAACGATGGCTGATCTCACTGCGGAGGAGAAGCATCGGATAAGCCATCGTGGCAAGGTGCTCGCCCAGGTCGCTCACCGACTAGAAAGTCTCATTTAGGGGGCCGCTAGGGCTTGCCGGATCTGGTCCCTCAACGATCCATGCCCAGCTTCCGAGAAGCGGTGCTCGTCAGACTCCCGAACCGTCGGCGGATATAGGAACGGCGGAAGTGTGCGAAAGGCTGCGTCCTCGTCTACAAAACGGGGAAAGAGATGGGCGTGCAAAAAGGGATCGAGGTTTCCGTAGATCGAGTAGTTGATCCTGGCCGCGCCCGTAACCTTCTGAATCGCATCGCCCAGCGACCCCATGTCTGCCAAGAACTGGCCCCGTCGCTCGCCAAGAAGTTCGTTCAGTTGACCTACCTGCGGGTAGGCGAGAAGCAAACAATAGCCCCGTAAAAATTGCACGTCGGCCATCACCGCGAATCCGCTCGCCATTCGTGCGACGAGTTGCGGAGCATGGCCGCTGTCTAGTTCGGCAAGCCGTTCTTCTGGAGTCACCGCATGAGTGAACCCCATATATAGCTAAGACTCTTTAGTTTAGATAGGCGGTTGACTTCTTCCGCTCTTTGCCGACATACATCGCTTGGTCTGCCGTATCGATGAGCGCGTCAATGGTCGCGGTGTCCTCGTCCAATATTGCCATGCCCATGCTTACTGAGCATTCGTAGCCCGCAACTCGAACTGCATGCTCGAATTCACTCTCGATTCTTTGGAGAATTTGTTTTGCTTTCAACGACTCGACTCCTCGAAGCACAATGAGAAACTCGTCGCCGCCGGTCCTCGCAACCATATCGGTGTCGCGGGTTTGCTTGTCCAGCACTCCTGCAAGGATGCGAAGCACGTGATCCCCCGCCTTGTGACCGTGGGTGTCGTTCAACTGCTTGAAGCCGTCGCAGTCCATCGCCACTACAATCAGAGGTTGATTGTCGCGAATGCAGCGGCCGATCGCACGCGTCGCCATATCCGTCAGCGCTCGGCGGTTCAAAAGACCCGTAAGCGGATCTCTCAGAGCGAGTTCCTTGGTCTCATTCACCAAGCTTCTCATCCAGCCCATTACGACCAACATGACACCGAAGGTGAGACTGCTAAGCAACGCGGAAAAGATAACCTCTGCAACCGTCGCCGCATTACCGGTCCGCCAGTGGAAGAAGGTCGCGGCCCCCGCACATAGCGCGACCAGGATAGAACCTGATCTCAATCCGTCGAAATGAGTGGCAACCCAAATGGGCAGCACGTAAAGAGGCAAAAGTGCTGAATGCCATCCCGAAATGCCATGGAGAAGCAGGATTGCTCCTAAGCACAGAGTGGCCATGTAACACGCAAAAGAGGTTCGATACTCCTCTCGCAAATGGTTTATTCGTTCCGTGACTCGCTCGATTTCTCGCTCCCTCGCCAATTCGCTAGGTGTCTGACATACCACTGACATAATCTCGTTCCTCCTGCCCGCCGGTTGATTGAAAACCTGGTAATTCAGCTTTTCCGGTAGACAGGTGAATAGTAGACGTTTGTGAGCTATCAAACAAGTAGACGTAACCTGAATTTGTAGAAAAACGACTTTTCCGATCCCGATGCCTAACCGCCGGTCGACTGTTTCGGCATCATTCTCCGTTCCGAGAATTGCTGCAGATCAGTCCAGGAAACGAACTTGAAGTCGGGAGGGCCGGAGAAGTAGCCCGCGAAACCCATTGCCTCCAGTTCTTTGCGGTGGATCCCTAAACCGTACGCAACGGCGGGCCATTTGCGGTCCACCTTTCCTAGTGCGGGAAACCGGGGAGCGTAGGCGTGATACAGGCTGAACACGACCAGGTCGCCTACTAGATTCAGCCTAGGACCGTCTTCGGCGCGATAAGCGCCAAGTCCGACATAAAGCTCCTTGCCCGAAGCGTCGTGGTAGGTGTCGAGTGCGGCAACATGGTCGCTATCATCCGTGATGAGCGTCGGCTTGCTTGTCACGGATTCCTTTCCGACCAGCTTGCGACGCCATTCAAGCAATCTCTGAAGTTTCTCACGATCCATCTCGAGAGCCTTACGCTCGAGAGGATCGATGAATTTCATCAAGGTGGAGGCGTCGTCCTTGGCCAACGCGGCGTCCGCAGAGATCAGGGCATCCGAAAGTTGCGGCTGTGGCAGCCGATCCCAGATTGCCTTTCCGACCAGGAAAAGCACCGCTACAGAAGCCGCGAACAGCCAGACCCGCTCAGTTTTTGTCATTACTCTGGAATAGCCAAGCAGTAGAACAGAGGCTTGTTGACGCTTCCTGTACTAGAGCACTCCCAAGTGTGCTGGACAGCAAGGTGTAAAACATTTTTGCCCGGGTCAGACTGACAAGTACTCCGATCGTAGACCATGCAACGCATGCCCTGACGACAACATCGATAGGTCGCTGCATTTGGGACGCTGCGGCATCGCTGACTCCACACACAATGGGCTTGAGCCTGCGGCGAAAGGCTCAAGCCCCTTGCCAAGGTCAGGCGAAGTAGTGACCCGAATGATGATATGAAGTGTTTAGATTTATTCATGATCGTGCTGTCCTTCGTGCCACTCGAAGAGTGGGGTCCGGGTGCGCCGGGTTTGACGTCTGAGCTGCCCTTCGACAGTCACCCCCAGCAATAGTTTGGAACGATAGCCTACATCCGGATCGGACGCAGCATCGGAGCAATCTTCATCGACGAAAAGCATTGAAGCGGCCTGATACTTTGGCGAGTAGCTAGGCCAATACTCGTCGGCATCGTCAGTAAAGAAAAACTGGTAGGACATCTTGGGCGTGTTTGATTCCACTCGCTTCTTGAGAGGATGCGGAAAGCAGGGCGAAATCCAGAGGTTGTCGCTTCCGGGCACGTGTTTTGCATAGCCATCTACAGGGGGAACAACTAGCCACTCCGAAGGCAGCCCCATAACACTTGCAGTTCCGTAGCGACCGTCTCCATCCCAGTCTGTGCGATACATGATCATCGCGGCTCCGAGCTGGTGCAGCTGCGACACGGCTGAAGATCTCTTCGAGGCGTGGACGGCGGGACCTAATGCAGGGAAGGTGAGCCCGGCAAGCACCACTAAAATCGTGATAACGCAAAGCACCTCGACAAGCGTGAACCCGGTGCGCTTCATAACTGACTCCAACTGGACGGCAAGGTGAAACTCACTTTGTCAATATGGCCGTCTCTGATGGATAACACTACGGGTGCCTGAGAATACATTCGGAATGGCAAGAGCTTGTGGTCAGTGTCAAGTCGCCAAGAGGATCGGTTTGCTTGCCATACGGTTGGTATCGTTGCATCCTCGCTGAGAATCAGTACCTGGGATCGCAGCTTAGCTGGCATCGCTTCGGCAAGCACCGAATGGTCGAGCGAGCATGCGGAGCATAGGGGGGCAATGATGAGAGTCTGATACCTTGATAACGGCTCCGGGATTTCTATTCTCGTGAGGTCCTCAGCTAACCCCGAACGTTTAGGCGAGCCCGTTGGAGATGCCAGCCCCAGGTATCCCACTGCTTCTAGCAAGACGAGGCAAACGAATAAAAGTAGGTGGCTAAACCTCACATGCATGATGTTTCACTAGAATGCAAGCTTTTTGAAAACAAAAGTTGTTTCTTTTCAAAATCGCATGTCGCAAGAGCAGGATTCAAAACGTTACTGGAATGTGCCACGCCCACCTGCGTGGATTCAAAGGGTTGATCGGCACGATCAATCTCCAATGCTACCTTTAAGTAATGGATCCTAGACCCCTGACGCTGGCTACCCGACAGAACAGATATGCCTCTGGGCCTTACAGCATCATGCTTCCCCCAAGAGTTGTCGTCACCCGCCCTTGCGTTCTTCCCCATCTCGACTCGACGAAGCGCGCTAGTCCCGGTGACGGTTCACCGTAGCTGCCGCAGGCGTATAATTGGTAGACACATGGCTATCGTGAAGTACGACCAGCCTTTCCAAATCTCCCGTGATTTCGAACCTAAAGGAGATCAGGCGAAGGCGATAAAGGAGCTGACCGAAGGCTTGGATGCGGGCTTTCGATACCAAACCTTGCTCGGAGCAACCGGCACAGGAAAGACCTTCACGATGGCATCAGTCATCCAGGAGTCGCAACGTCCCGCGCTGATCATCGCACACAACAAGACCCTTGCGGCTCAGCTTTGCCAGGAGTTCAGAGCATTCTTCGCGGAGAACTCCGTTCAGTATTTCATCAGCTATTACGACTACTACCAGCCGGAAGCCTACGTGCCTTCCGCCGACCTTTACATCGAGAAGGATTCGTCCACGAACGACGAAATCGAGCGGCTTCGACACTCCGCGACCCAATCGTTGCTGGAGCGAAAAGACGTTATCGTCGTTGCGTCGGTCTCCTGCATATATGGTCTGGGTTCGCCAAGCGAGTACGCAGAGGCCGTGATCACGTTTGAAAGCAGGACCGAATTTGACCTCGACAGCGCCATTGCGAAACTCGTACAGATGCAGTTCACGCGCAATGAAATGGTGCTGGAGCGCGGGACATTTCGAGTTCGCGGCGACACCTTGGAGATTCAGCCAAAGGACGAAGAAATCGTCACCCGCGTGGAGTTTTTTGGGGATCAGGTCGAACGCATTCGCCTCTTCGACCCTTTGACTGGCGAGGTGCTGGACGAGCCGACCAAAATCTCCGTCTTCCCCGCCACCCACTACGTAACGCCGTGGGAAAAGATGGACTCGGTCATGGATCAGATCCGAGCTGAAATGGAGGCCCAATGCGCCTACTTCGAGTCTCAGGGCCGACTATTGGAGGCTCAGCGATTGCGGCAGCGCACCGAATTCGATCTCGAAATGATGAAAGAGGTGGGCTTCTGCAACGGCATCGAGAACTATTCCCGCTACTTCGACGGCCGCGCTCCCGGCACCGCCCCTTACACCCTCCTCGACTTCCTTCCAAGCGATGCGATCGTTTTCGTCGACGAGAGCCATCAGACGCTCCCCCAGATTCGGGCCATGTACAACGGAGACCAGCAGCGCAAATCGGTGCTGGTCGACTACGGCTTCCGGCTCCCCAGCGCCCTCGATAATCGTCCGCTTAAGTTCGAAGAATATCTGGAGCGAGTGCCCCAGATGGTCTACGTCAGTGCGACTCCCGGACCCTTCGAGAACGAGACGCAGGCGCAGGTCGTGCAGCAGATCATCCGGCCGACCTACATCATTGATCCAGAAATCGACATCCGGCCGACGACTGGCCAGATCGACGACCTCATGCACGAAATCCAGGTTCGGGTCGAACGGAATGAGCGGACGCTCGTTACAACCCTGACCAAGAAGATGGCTGAAGATCTAAGCGGCTATCTCGCGGACCTGGGGGTGAAGGTTCAATACATCCACTCGAACGTGCACTCGCTTGAGCGGCCCGAGATTTTGCGAGACCTCCGACTGGGCGTTTACGACGTCGTCATCGGCGTAAACCTTCTCCGGGAGGGTCTCGACTTGCCCGAGGTCACTCTGGTCGCGATTCTGGACGCGGACAAAGAGGGCTTTCTTCGATCCGACACCTCCCTCATCCAAACCATCGGACGCGCCGCTCGAAACGTGAAGGGGCGAGTGATCATGTATGCGGACGTCATCACCGGCTCGATGGAGAGAGCCTTGGCCGAAACCTCCCGCCGCCGCGAGGTTCAGATGGCCTACAACGTTGAAAGAGGTTTGGAGCCTGTGACGATCAATAAGGTCATCAGGGAGACTGTGCGAGCGTATGAGGCGGTTCAGGATATGGCCGCACAGTATTCCGATGAAACGCACGAGAAACTCGGCAAAGACGGCCAGCCCATCAGGATCGAAGACATCCCCATCTTGATCTCCAGCCTCGAGCGAGACATGAAAGACCTAGCAAAGGCCATGGAGTTCGAAAAGGCAGCCGCGGTTCGAGATGAGATTCAGGCCATGCGAAAGCTGCTAGGCACCAGCGACGGCCATCTGGGCGTCGAGAAGAGGCGATTCAAGCGACAGAAGACGGCGAGATACTGAAAGACCTCCTAGACCTAGTCGCGAAGGAGCTGCTCGGCTTCATCGTAGCTGACGCTGAGGGTTTTCATTCTGCTGATCGTGTCGCGAAGCTCGGCGTCGTCCGTCGCGGACATCGCTTTTTCGCCGGAAGCTTTCGTCGACAGTCGGGCCTTCATCTCGGAAAGTGCGGCCTCCGCCTGAGCAACTGATGAGTCGATTTTCTGGATCGTATCTTCGACGACTTGGTAGTGCGACTGCTCGATACGACGCGCTTCGACAGCGCTTAGAAGAGTGGCCCTCACGCTCGGGTCCTGCTCGGCCTCCGCCTTCGCCAGCAGCTTGTCGGCCTCTGCTCGGGAAACGTTCTTCTCACGCAAAGACCGCTTGAGGTCGTCTCGGACGGCCAATGCTTTGGCAACCTGATCGTGAATCCGCATCGCTTCGTCGCGCGCTTCCTTGCCAACGACTTTCATAACCGTCGAGTCAGAGTTCCGATCCACAACCTCTTCGATCTCGTTCGCCAGACGGTGAATCGGCGAAAAGAGGCTGCGGCTCTCCGCGTCCATCTCTTCGCGAGGGTCAGAGGCGACCCGTGCGGCTTGTTCCCGCATGGTTTTCAACGCAAGTAGCGCCACCCAGAGCGTAAGGGCGAGCCCCACCAGCGCATAGTTGCCGAGCACGATGAACACGACCGCGGCGGCGAGGAAGATGAGCGATGGGCCGCCGAGAACACTCTTGAGCATTAGAACCTCACCCGCACTTCAATAGCGGCGTCGAAAAGTCGCTGGTTTCGATAGCGAAGAATGGGCTCGAGTTGGGTGGTGTTCGACATGCGGAAGGAGCCTGACAACCGAAAGACGTCTCCCCCCGATGGGAGGATTCGGGTCCAGCCGAAGAGAATCGACTGAGCACGGTTCTTTTGCCACATGACACTAGCGTCCGCCAAGTCCAAGTCTCCATCCCTCGCGGTCTCTCCGCGTCTGAAGGCGATCCCCTCTGCCTTAAAAATAAATTGCGAGAACCGCCTCGTGTAATCGGCACCGATGGCGAACTTCCAGCCGCGTCCAACGCCCGGAGCATCCTCGGGCCTTCGCAGGTAGGTGAGGGCCGTGGAGGCAATACCGATGTGCCGACCTGAAGCTACGCTCAAGCCATATTGAGTGCCGATCCGACCACTCAAACCCCGCTGCCGACCCGTGCCCGCGTCAAAGGCCGCCAAGGAGATGGGAAAGTGCTCGAGGACCAGGTTGGTATCCGCGCGGGCGGCCAGAACGCTCTCGCGCAGAATCAAACCGGAGCCGAATGGGATGAACTGTTTGCCGAGCCGCCAGATGCCTTCATCTTCGATGTAGTACTCCTCAAGCGGTTCCTCGTCAACCTCGCCCGAAAATTTCTGCAGCTTTTGTGAGACATAGCCTCGGAATCCGGGCTCTAGGAAGAAGATGAGCCCCACCGTGCTGTGTCTGCCCAGCACGTTGTAAGCGGTCAAAAGCCCCGGCTGCCCCTTTTCCGTCCGTAGGCTGAACGTGAGGTCAAACTTGACGCGAACGTCCGGGATTTGCGCACTCGAAGTGGCCGCGAGACCACATAAGATGGCTAGAAGAGGAGTGCATCGGCGAGTCATAGGCAATTGCTCTAGATTCTGACGAATTAGGCCATCGTTAGGGTTGGGGCTTAAGCTCAGAACGAGACGCCAGCCAAGCGACAACCCCCTCCCGGGGTAGCTCTTGCTGTTCGCTTCCGATTAAATCTCTCACTTGAACGACCCCTTTCTGCAGTTCATCTTCCCCGAGGATGCACGCATACCGCACCCCTGCCTTGTCCGCCTGGCGAAGTTGGGCTTTCATGCTGCGCAGGTCAAGATCGATGAGCGTCTTCAAGCCGACATCTCTAAGCTCTCGGGCGAGGACGTGAGCCTGATCGAACGCCTCTTGTCCCGCGCCCACGACAAAGACATCCGGCGTAGGAGGTTTGGGATTGGCGCCGACCTCGTCTACCACCATCAACGTGCGTTCGACACCAATTCCGACCCCGACGCTTGGCAGATCCGAACCCCCCAACTCCTTAATCAGATTGTCGTAGCGCCCGCCTCCGCAAAGAGCGCTTTGCGAGCCTAGGTAGCTCGAGTGGACCTCAAAAACCGTCTCTGTATAGTAGTCGAGCCCCCGCACGATCTCTGGTGCGACACGGTAAGGGACACCGCTAGCCGTCAAAAGTTCCTGGAGCTTGTCGAACCTCGCACGGGTCTCCGGCTCCCAAAAGTCTGAGATCGGCGGAAGCTCTTTTAAGAGAGACTGGATGGCCTCGTCTTTGCTGTCAAGTAGCCGAAGCGGGTTCTTGTGAACCTTGTCCTGAAAGTCGCTTGGCTGATCTGCGAGGAAGCCGGACGTCGAGCGTAGGATGGCCTCGCTGTAGTCTTGGCGGCACTCGCTCCGGCCAATCGAATTTAGCAAAACGAACAGATCGGGCACCCCGACCCTTTGGAAGAAGCGTACGGTGACTTCGATGACCTCCGCGTCTGCGGCGGCGGCGGACGAACCCACGAGTTCCAAGCCAAACTGATGCGGCTCGCGGAACCTCCCCTTTTGAGGCCGTTCATAGCGAAACACGGGCGTGAGATAGCTCAGTCGGGTGACCGTCCCGGGGGGGCAAAGATTGTGCTGGATGAGCGATCGCATCGCGGGCGCGGTGCCTTCGGGTTTGAGCGTGATATTGCGTTCCCCTTTGTCCAGGAACGAATACATCTGCTTGGAAACGATGTCGCTTGTTTCACCCGCCGTTCGGGTGAACAACTCCGTGTCCTCAAAGGTAGGCGTGCGAATCTCCTCGTAGCCATAAAGGCTCACCAGCTCGCGAAACGTACGTTCAAGATGCAGCCACTTATACGAGTCGCTCGGAAGGACGTCCTGAGTGCCGCGTGGAGCTTGAAGTCGCATTGACCACTATTTTGAATCCGAATGGGAGCTTTTTGCAGGGGGTGGCAGTCGGAGACGTAAAGATGGTGCGAAGCTTGAGTCTTGCGGTCCTCGTTTGCGTCGCTCTCGGATGCGGCGGCGGGGGCGATGGGGTGCCGGAGATGGTGTTTACGCCCATTAATGGAGCTTTGACTGATGGTGACGTTCTGTTTTTAGACAGCCAACGAGCAGATCCGTACGATTTTCTAGCCGTAGGCACCGGCCCTGCCGTAGTGAGACTCAGGACCGTAGGTCTTCACGCTCTACTAAGAGTCCACGACACCGAGGGCAATCTCATTTCCCAAAGTGTCGCCAACGGAGATTTTGAGGCGCACGTCGATTTCACGGCCCTAAACACCAAGCTCTACAAGATCATCGTGATCGGCTCGACTTCGAGCGAACTCGGCCCCTACACGATCGAGGTCTCCCCTAACCTACAATTCTGGTCCCAGATCAAATAGATTGAGTCGGCCCGGGGGGCGTACTTTCACGCAAACCGTTGCACTCCTGACTGAGCCTCATAAGTGCCAACCCAGTAATTCGACTAGGCCAAGCAAAACAACCTTGGGCTATAACCGTCTAACTTCATATGAGAACAAGCTTTGCGCTATCATTCGCAGCCGCACTTGCCATCGGCTCGGCGGCCACCGCTTCCGCGCAGTTCGGCAAGCCGAGTCAATCCGAGCAGGTGAAGCTTGGGCTGAGAGCCGCGCAGGAAGTTCGGCAAAAGGAACGCGTGTTGCCAAGCAGCGATCCGCGCGTCCAGACCGTACGCCGAGTTGGCCAGCGCCTCCTGTCAGCGGCCGGAAATGACAAGAATCCCTGGGAGTATTCATTCGACGTCATCGACAACAAGCAGGTAAATGCTTTCGCCCTTCCCGGCGGACCCACCTTTATCTACACAGGTCTGATGGACAGGATGAGGTCTGAAGACGAGCTTGCCGCGGTGATGGCTCACGAGCTCACGCACGTCCGCAAAGAGCACTGGGCCTACCAGTATCGCGACCAGCAGAGTAAGAACCTCGGTTTGTCGGTCTTGCTGATCCTCACGAGAGCAAATCGGACGGTTGGCGACCTTGCCAGCATCGGTTCTCAGTTGCTTATCGACCTCCCGTTCTCGCGAAAGCACGAGACGGAGTCGGACGAGCAGGGCTTCGACATGATGGTGAAAGCCGGCTATAACCCGCAGGGCATGGTGGACCTTTTCACGACCCTGCAAAAGGCTTCCGGAGGCGGAAAGGCACCTGAATTCCTGAGCTCGCACCCGTCGGACGGTGCGCGAATATCTCGTATTCAAAATCGCATTCGCCAAACAAACGCGAACAGTTACCCAGCCTTGCGACCGCTTGTGTACGATCAATATGATCGCTGGGGGATCAACCAGCCTCAGCGTCGCAACCAAGGTGGCCGCTGGGGCGGCGGCAACTAGCCGAAGCTCCGATTGACCCCTGAGCCCCACTTTCTCAAGGAAGTGGGGCTTTTCTGTGACAGACTCTTTGTCGTGACCTCTGCCGACCAATATGATTTCCTGCGCTCAGGACTCGGAGTCGTCGAGGCGTCTCGATCGTTGATCCGCCTCACCGGTGAAGATCGGCTTGAGTGGCTCCAGGGCCAAGCGAGCAATGACATGGCGAAGCTAAGCGGCGGCCAAGTCTCGTTCTGCTTGTGCTCGCCTACCGGTCAGATTGAAGCGGTGGTCGAAGCCTGGTCACTTGAAGACAACATTCTCTTAAGCACGGACAAGGCGTGCGGGGCGGCGCTGATGAATCGAATCGATCACATGGTCATCATGGAGGATGTCGAAGGCGAGGACATCTCGAATACTCTAAGGCTGACCTGGCTAATCGGCAACGGCGAGCCCGAGCTTGCAGGAGCCGATTACGTGCTGCGAGCTGAACACTTTATCGAGGTGTGGCAATCCGAGAGTCAGGAGGGCCCGACCTACCCGCCAGTTGACGAGGCATTCGGAGCGTGGCGACTGGAGCGCGGAATCCCGGTATGGGGTGTAGACATGGGCCCCAAAACCCTCCCTCCAGAAATGGGTCCGCGATTTGAAGCTAAGTATGTGAGCTACACCAAGGGCTGCTACACGGGGCAAGAGATTCTGCAGCGCATTCACAGTAGAGGACACACGAATTGGACGTGGGCGGGGCTTCGGGCCGAGGCAGAACTAGCGGTGGGAGCGAATGTCGAACACCACAGCCGTGCTTCCGCAGGAATCGTAACGAGCAGCGCCCACTCACCAGCTTTGGGATGGATCGGCTCGGCCAGGCTTCGAAATGAAGTGGGCCAAGAGAACTCTCAGGTGCAAATCGATGGCCAAGACGTTCAGGTGTTAGTCATGCCGCTAATTACTCGGCTTGACCAGCCTTCCGCTTAGCCATCGCGCTAAAGTGTCCGCCCACGAGGATTCCGATAACGATGAGTGAGGCTACGGTCATGGCTATCGTGTGCCACGTGCCGTCCTCAAATGCCTTTCGACCCATTTGGCCGAGCATCAGCAGTGCAACGACCGCAGCGGCAATACGCCCTACGCGGGGGTTTGTTTTCGCAAGAGCAAGCGAGCCAAGCAGCAAAAGCCCGGCTATCCCGCCGGCGATGATTGAGACGACACTCCCCTTCTCCCAATAGCCGTATGCGCCGAGCGCAATTGCCAGGATCGCATAAATCAAAATTGACACGTTGACGAGAGCCATTTGGATCAATCCTACCTCTGTGGCAGATCCCTTAAGGGGAGCAGAGGCCAAGGCTTCCTCGCACGAGGGTGAGACGAGGCGACTTCACCTTTAGCCGGTACCCTTATTACATGAGCACATTCTTCGGGCCCCGAGATTGGGGGCGGATGTTGACCGCAATGATTACGCCGTTTCACGCGGATGGAACGGTCAATTACGAAGAGGTCGGGCGAGTCGCGGCCTATCTCGTGGATGAGCAGGTCAATGATGGCATCGTCGTCAATGGCACCACCGGCGAATCGCCCACCCTTTCAGAGACAGAGAAGCTTCAAATCCTCGACATCGTTTTGCAAACCGTTGGCGACCGCGCGGCGGTGGTGTTTGGAGCGGGCTCGTACAATACGGCCGAGTCCATTCACATGGCGCGCGAGGGTGAGAAGCGCGGCGCTCATGGAATCATGCTCGTCAATCCGTATTACAACAAGCCCGGACAAGCCGGAATGTACGCGCATTTCTCGACCATTGCGAAAGAAGTTGGACTGCCCGTGATGATCTATAACATCCAGCCCCGGAGCGCGATCAACTTGGAAACGCCTACGCTCATGCGGCTCGCGGAAATCCCGAATATCGTGGCCGTGAAGGAAGCTAGCGGCAATATTTCTCAGATTTCGGATGTATGCGCTCAGGCCCCTGATGGCTTTCGGGTCTATAGCGGAGACGATGGCATCACGCTCCCGATCCTCTCGCTCGGCGGCTACGGCGTCGTCAGTGTAGCGGGTCACATCATGGGCCCGCAGATCATGGAGATGGTCCAGGCTTTCGCCACCGAGCCAGCCAGGGCTAAGCAACTCCATCATGCGGTGATGCCCATGATCAAGGCGCTGTTCAGCTCTCCTAGCCCCGTGCCGGTGAAGTATGCGATGAGCCTCCGGGGGTTTGACTCTCAACGAGTCCGCCTTCCGCTCGTGGAGTTAGAAGACGTTGAAAAGCAGATTGTTGATAAAGCGCTCGCGGCCCTGAGCTAACGTGGCGCATTGCAGAACCTTGGGTAAGCCCGTGGGCTTGATTTGCCCTCGACAAAATCTGCCAAGAGCTTGCCGATCCAGGGGCCCGTCTTGAATCCATGTCCGCTGCAAGCGGAGGCGAAGAATCCCTTGGCACCGATGTGGCCGAGCAGGAAATCTTCGTTGGCAGTGGTCGTGTAAAGACAGCCCTTCCAGCCGCGCACCTGCGCATCCGACCCGAACCGCTGCCGAACTTTGTCCTGAATCATGACCATGTTCGCCGGCGAAGGCGGCCTCGTCTGATCGTGCGGACTCACCTCGTAGCCGGTCTGGTGCGCACCAAGTTTGAGGCCATGAACATCGGAAGGAAATCCGTAGGCGTAATCCGTGTCATCGATCCAGACGGGACCCTCGATCTGCAGATCGGCATAGCCAAAGGTTTCGCAGGTGACCCTCACCGGAATGTCGACAAAATCGCGGATCCAAGCACCGGGCGCAACCACAAAAGCGTCAAAGTTCGCCTCCAGATGCGCTGAATCGACCGTTTCCGGCGCACGCACCTTGACGCCGCTCGCGGCGGCAACTTTGAAACTAGCTCTAAGCGCGGCTGCGGCATCCACCCACCCCGCTTCCGGCGTAAACACTCCCACCTCTCGTTCTCGGAGTTGCAGCGCCGGAAAAATGGCTTGAACTCCGCTCCGATCCAGCACCCGATGAGGCACTTGGCAGTCTTCGAGCCCAGACACCATCGAGTCCATGCGTTCGCTATCTTTATCTCCAAAAACCAGCAACCCCACCTCATGGATGAGTTGCTCATCCGCCGCAGACTCAAGCTCAGCCCACAGCGGATACGCCTCCATCATGCAGGCTGTATAGAAGGGATCGGCATAGGCACGTCGCACAATTCGAGAGGCCCCATGCGAGCTGCCTTGGTCATGGAAAAGCGGGAAACGATCGAAGAGGGTCACCTGGTGTTTGCGCTTCGCGAGCATCCTAGCCGCGCTGAGCCCGACAATGCCTGCACCAACGACTCCAACCTTCATTTTCAGATTCTAGCTCCAGGTCCAACCGGCGAAGGGTCATCATAGGCATGTGGCTGTGCAACTGAAACGTATCTCTCTCGGACTCGCGGCGATCTGCCTGCTCTCTTGCGGTCCCGAGGACAACGGCAAGATCAAGCTTCGTTACATGGCCTGGGGCAACCCAGAGCAGATGGCGCTTGAAGAGCAGCTATGCCAAGAATTCGGGCGGGAGAACCCGGACGTAGAGGTTAAATTCTTTCGCGTACCAGGCTCGGCCTACCTCAACAAGGCGATCGTGATGTTCGCCTCGCGGACCGCGCCCGATGTCGTGCGCATCGACCACTACAACTTCCCCGATCTCGTGCGCAAGAACTACTTTCTTGATCTCACGACCCTTGCGAAGAAGGATGACGGCTTTAGGGAGACCGACTTCTTCCCTACAACGATTGCCGAAGCCAAATACAAGGGCGGTTTGTATGGTTTGAACGTGATGTTTGGCGGCGAGATCATGTACTACAACAAGACCCTCATCAAGCAAGCCGGTTTGGAGGATCCCTATGAGCTGTCCAAGCGCGGGGAGTGGACCTACGATCGATTCCTTAAGCATGCGATCTCCTTGACCAAGCGACAGGGAAACCGAGTAGCCACCTTCGGCTGTGCCGTCCCGACCTTCCCCATGAACGTTCCCACCATCTGGGCCTTCGGCGGCGAGATCCTTTCCCCGGATATGAAGAAGAGCATGCTGGATCAGCCAGGAAGCATCGAGGCATTTCAGTTTCTTGCTGACCTGCGTTGGAAGCACCAGTGCGCCCCAACCCCAGCTCAGGCGGCTCAATCTGCCTACAGCTTTGAGAGCGGCAAGCTTGGAATGGAGTTCGGCTGGATGGGCTCCGCACCTCGCTACAACAAGACGATCAAGACGTTTGACTGGGATATCTGCCCGATCCCAACCGGCCCCAACGGCAATGTCAGCATGATCAAAGGCAACCAGCTTGTGATCTACCGCGAAAGCAAAGATCCCGAAGCCGCGTGGCGCTTCATCCGCTACCTCACGAGCGCAAAAGTGGAGAAGATTCTGTACGTCGACAACCGCCGAAACTTTCCGACTCGCAAGTCGGTCGCGTACTCAGACGAGTTTCTTAAGCCAAAGGCCCGCCCCTTCCAAACCGATGTCTTTCTTGCCGCGGTTGAAAACGCGCGTGAGCTGCCGATCAATCAGCGCTGGTCGGAGTGGACTCAGGTGTTGAACTCAGAACAAGACAACCTCTATTCGGGGCGAGAGAGAAACGCCGGTGCGGCCATGAGGCGGGCGGCCAGCAAGATAAACGAAGTGCTCGCAGACGAGGAAGGCTTTTAGTCAGAGGCCGTTTGCAAGAAGCAGTCAAGGTCTCGAAGGGTAATCTTCACGTCAATGAAGCTTCACGAATACCAGTCTAAAGAGCTGTTGTCCCGGTTCGGAGTGCCTGTCCCGGCAGGAGAGGTCACTTCTGACCCTGCCGAGGCACGAGCCATTGCGGAGCGGCTCGGCGGAAAGGTGGTCGTAAAGGCTCAGGTTCTGATGGGTGGCCGTGGAAAGGCTGGCGGCGTCAAGCTGTTCGACAACGCGGCCGACGCCGGACGCTTTGCCGAAGAGCTGATCGGCAAGAAGCTGGTCAGCATTCAAAACCCAGCAGGGATGAGAGTTGAAAAGGTTCTCATCGCCCAAACCGTGGACATTGCGCAAGAGTTCTATGTCGCAATCCTGCTCGACCGAAACACCCAGCGAAACATTGTCATGCTGAGTGCCGAGGGAGGCATGGAGATCGAAGAGGTCGCCGAGCACAACCCGGACGCGATCATCAAAGTGCCGATCGACCCGGCTTGGGGCCTGTGCGATTTTGAACTCCGAGAAGCCGTCAAAGACGCCAAAATTCCCAAAGTAGCCCAGTCCCAAATGGTTGCCATGATCAAGAATCTGGTCAAGGCTTATGCTGCCTCAGATGCCGACATGGTCGAGATCAACCCCTGCGCGCTCACCCCAGACGGCAAGCTCATTGCTGCGGATGCCAAAGTGGCCATCGACGAAAACGCGCTCTTCCGTCACAAGGACTATGCCGCCACGACCGCGGAAAGCGCGGAGGATCCGATCGAAGCAGAAGCCAGCCGGCGCGGCATCGCCTATGTGCGCTTGGGCGGAGACATCGGCATCATGGGCAACGGAGCGGGCCTTGTGATGCAGTCCCTGGACGAAATCAATGCCGCGGGAGGCAATCCTGCCAACTTTCTCGACGTTGGTGGCGGAGCGCAAGCCGAGCGAGTGCGCAATTGCGTCGAGATCATCTTAATGGACCGTAACATCAAAGGGCTGTTTATCAACATTTTTGGCGGCATTACGCGAGTTGACGAAGTTGCCAAAGGCGTTCTCTCCGCCTTCAGCGAGATGAAGGTGACCGTACCCGTCGTCGCCCGCATCGAAGGCACCGCCGTCGAAGAGGGACGAAGGCTCCTGGCCGGCAGTCAAATTATTCCCGCCGAAACCGTCAGAGGCGGAGCCAAAAAGATTGTAGATCTCGCTTACGGCCGCGCAGAGTAGTTAGGGTTTAAACGGATCGACTTGGAGTTCGCTCATCACCGTCGAAAATGGCTGGGTTGAAGAAGCTCCTGTGTCGGCATAGGCCACCACTGCGACGTCTCGCGGCCACGGCTTACTGTCGTAGATCATGACGGTGCGACTGGGGTTAACCACCTTCGCCATACTCTTGCCCGAGAGTCGGGGATTTCCCAAGATTTCTCCCCCGGCTTCGTTGACACTGACAAATAGTTGGGGGTTCTTTGTATAGTCGCCGATTGCTTGCTCGATACTTGAACCGGTGTCCATGCGTAGCGGGAATTTATCGTCCCAATCACCGCCGTAAATCATGATCCCGGCGGCAGCCTGCTTTAGGTTTGAGAGAGCCATCGTTTTCTTGGCCGCCTGCTTCGCCTGAGAAAAGACGGGGAAGAGAATGGCCGCACCGATCACGCCACAACCACAGCAGCCACCCACCACCACAATGCCTGCGACAAGCCAAGTAGAGGTCTTTTTCCGCTCAACTGGTGCATCATACGTCGCGCCTGAGGCGGACGGCGGATCCGATTCTGCCGTCTCCGAAATAAGCCCCTGGATGTATCGAGCCTGTAGCCGCACTTGGGTTTGCTGATTGATCAGCATCGTGCTAGCCAAAATCCGGCCGTCAGCTGCCCACAGCTTCAGAGTCGGCAAGTCAACAGGTCCGTAAGTCGAACCATCGGCACCAATGACAAGGTAAGTTGGTTCGATAGATTCCGAAGGCGAGTCAGGCTCGTTGCTCATCGCACGAATTATAGAGGATTCTGCTAGGAAGCAACACATGTAGGGGATCGTTTGTATAAGCCATTGATGAATCTCAGAACCCCCCGTCCGCGGAGAGCCGGTCAGGGGCGTGAGCAAAGCAAAGCAACCGCCAAGCAAAGCCAAGCCCTATCGTCGCTCGGGCTCCGACATCCGATCAGAATGGCGACATACTGAACCATGGATCCGGACCACATCGGCAATCAAGGAGACAATTGGGCTGGCTCGGATGACGAGTTGCTTCAGCGGCTCTTCTATAACATGCCGATTCCAAGTTGGATTATCGACAGGGAGACGATGCGCTTCTTGGAAGTCAACGAGGCTGCCATCGAGCGATACGGATACACCCGAGAGACCTTTCTTCGGTCGGAGCTCTACCTTCTGCGACCCAATGACTCACTCGACAACCTAGTTGCCGACTACCAGAAGTTCGTGCAATCTCCAAAAGAGTGGTTTGAAAGACGTCACCGCAGCGCTTCTGGCGAGTGGATCAACGTTTCCGTCCGTGTCGAGTCCATCGAGTTTCAAGGAGCACAAGCCGTCCTCGTTTGGGTTCGCGATGACAGCATCGAGATGCAGTTTGAAGAAGGCCTCAGAAACGAGGAGCGACGAAATCGAGAGATTCTCAACACCTCACTGGATGCCATCGTCATCATCGACCGTCACAGCACGATCATCGGCTGGAACACAGCGAGCGAGAACCTCTTCGGCTGGTCACTCAGCGAGGTCCTTGGGCGGCCTATGCACGAGATTATCATGCCAGAGCGTTTTCGAGAACGCCATCTTGCTGGTCTTGGCTCCTATCTCGTGACTGGACAATCCACCATTTTAAACACACCCGTATCCGTCGGGGCTCTTCGCAGGGACGGCGACGAGTTCCGAATTCTGCTAAAAATCAGCCGAATCGGCCGCAGCCACGAGTTCGTTGCCTACATCAGAGATCAGTCTGACGACCCTTCTGAGTGATCCGGTGGTCGCAAAAAAAGGGCGAGTCCGCACACACGGACCCGCCCATATTCGTCAGAACGACTCTAGACGCCGTAGTCTTCAAGCATCTGGCCCTTGGCCAGAGTGATCACGGCCTTTGGGCGTGCAAAGCATTAATGCGCTTACACAACTGCTACAACAGGCCCCGCAGAGCGAGCTTCTAGTGGTTCGAGCTAGACCCGCGCAACTCGCGTGTCTTTCGCAGGTCTTGAAGGAGGTGCCGCCACTCGCGCTCGCATGCATCCCAAGAACGGAAGGGGGTGCTAGGACTGTCCCCCACTAAACCGGGTATTCCAATTTGCTCCAGGGCCGCGCGGTCGGCTTTTAAACCCTCCAACTTAGCCAGGAGCACACCTTCGGAGTCATTTTCATCTAGATTTCGGTCCATGCGATACTGAACGACCCATGCTGTCGCCAGACGAGCCAAAATCATTTGACGCGCCCCCTCAGGCGTAGCCCAAGGACTAACATTCAGATCGAAGATCTGCCCTTTCTCATTCTCGTACCTTCTCCAAGCGACTGCCTGCGAATGACTCCGATTGACCATTGTTCGTATTTCGCCAAGGGGCTTGTACTTTGCAAATCTCGGTAGAACGAGTTGATGATAGAGACGTTCTACTTTCTCCGGAGTGAGACCGAGCGCCTTCCGCTCATGCTCGTACCCGTTATCATATAAAGAAGCATCCCCGCTCTCCACCTGTCGAAGGATGTTCGCAGCCTGACGTTCCAAGCTGCTTGTCCTTGTAGTGAGGAGCCATACTGTAACGAACAGGATGATCCCAACTACAAATACTCCGCTGTAAACGATCTTGCGGTTAGGTAGTTTCATCTCTCCTTAACCTAGGAGGAAGTTGAGCAACTCGTGTTTTTGAAAATGGCGCTGATTTTGACGGGTCAAAAAGATTGGCGAAGACCGTCAAGGCGGCCTCTATGGCGATCCTAGAGCCAAACTTTTCACCCGTGGAAATCTGCTCGGAGTTG
>JBBQWO010000028.1:0-46021 GCA_038210535.1 Fimbriimonadales bacterium
CGTCTTCTCCATTCACGGTGGAAGCAACCCCTCGCTTGGCTTTGTTCGCATTAGCCCAACGTATTCTGTTGGACTTGACTTGAAGTTCTAGCTTGTCCGTCACGAAAAACCGATATCCGTCGACACACTAACGCAACAAGGGCCGGAGCATGTGCTCCGGCCCTTCTCTTTACCACCTACTCCATATTAGAATCGATAGTGGGCGAAGGCCTTATTGGCTTCGGCCATTCGGTGCGTATCTTCACGCTTCTTAATCGTGGAGCCGGTTCCGTTGAATGCGTCGAGGAACTCGTTGGAGAGCTTCTCGACCATCGACTTGCCCGAACGCTTACGGGCTGCGGCAATCATCCATCGCAGAGCCAGTGTGCGTCGCCGATCCGTTCGCACTTCCATAGGAACCTGATAGGTCTGTCCACCGACGCGCTTGGGTCGAACTTCGACAGACGGCATCGCGTTCTGCATGGCCTTCTCGAAGATCTCGAGGGCGGGAGTCTCTGCTTTGGCTTCGCAGATCGTCATCGCGCCGTAAAAAATCTGCTCGGCGCGAGATTTTTTCCCGTCGAGCATCATGCGGTTGATAAATCGAGTCACGAGCTCGGATCCGTAGATTGGATCCGGCGCGATGACTCTCTTGGCTGGAGGTCCTTTTCTTGGCATGTCTTACTTCCTCTTGCCTGCTGCGGCTGCTACTGCGCCGGCCTTCGGTCTCTTGGTGCCGTACTTGCTGCGGCCCTGCATTCTCTTGCTGGTGCCGGCCGTCTGCTGGGTGCCGCGCACGATGTGATAGCGAACGCCGGGAAGGTCCTTAACTCGGCCTCCTCGGACGAGCACGACTGAGTGCTCCTGAAGGTTGTGGCCCTCGCCCGGAATATAGGCGGTAACTTCGATTCCGTTGGTGAGGCGCACACGTGCCGTCTTGCGAAGCGCGGAGTTGGGCTTCTTCGGGGTCATCGTTCGGACGATCGTGCAGACGCCTCTCTTAAAGGGGTTTCCCTTGAGAGCCGGCGACTTCGACTTCGTCTTCGGGGCATTTCGGCCCTTTCGCACTAGCTGATTAACTGTTGGCATTCATTCTCTCTTTTTGTTTCGTCTTTAGGGCAACAAAAAACCCCACCACACAACACTTGCGCGAGGGGAACGTCGGTCCGGTCTTGGCTGATGATTGCAATCGCTCTAAAACCTGGGCCTCGCCTCCTCGATCAGTGAACCTGCTAGTTGACACAAGGTCGCCCAGACAGGTCATTGATTATGACTCAATCCGCTCGGCCTGTCAAGTGACCGCGTTGCCTCATCAGGAATCACACCGAAGGAGAATGCCCTATAACGATCGCATGAGTCTCAGCTATTCCGCCGCAGGACCTATCGACGTGGTGCTTACTAGCTCGGGTGCCAGAATTCGGTTCGCCAACGTGGTCAGCGCCTCGTTTGTCACGGCATCGATCTTCGCCAAAGTCTCTTCGACCGTAATCTCTCGCCCATGGATGAGCTCGTTGCGGCTCATGCGCATCATGCGGGAGCTCATACCTTCCAGGGCGAGCACGAGATTGCCGGAGATGTGGCGCTTGGTTCGGTTCAGCTCTTCCGCCTCGAATCCGTCCTTCATCACCTTGTCGAATTCCACTCGTACAAGCTCCTGCACGAGGGGCCAGTGCTGGGGGCTGGTGCCTCCGTAAACGGTATAGGCGCCACCTGCTCCGTAGTTCAGCGTATAGCTGCCCACCGAGTAGGCAAGGCCCCTTTTCTCACGAATTTCTTGGAAGAGCCGGCTGGACATGCTGCCGCCGAGAGCCGCGTCGAAGACGGCCATCGTATAAAGGTCTTCATCGTACAGAGACGTCCCGTCGGTACCGATGCAGAAATGCACCTGCTCGACATCCTTTTCCTCAGCGATGACCTTTGATGCGCCCCCCGGTCGGGAGGGCTGTTGGTCTGAACTTCCACTTTTGATTCCGCCCAGAGCCTTTTCGGCAAAGCTACGAACTTCTTCGGCAGAAATATTCCCAGCGACGGCCAGGAGCACGTTCTCGCCACGGTAGCGGCGATCCATGTAAGTGCAGATGTCTTCCCTCTTGAAGGAGCTGACTGATTCCGGCGTGCCGATGATGGGCTTGCCGAGCGGGTGACTTCCCCAGCGGTGCTCGAGATGCAACTCGTGGACATGATCGCTGGGCTCATCCTGGCTGCGCTTAATTTCTTCAAGGACCACGCTCTCTTCCCTCTCGAGTTCTTCGGGGTCGATGAGGCTGTGCAGCATCATGTCCGTGAGGACATCGACGCCGTTCTCGACGCTGTCCGACAGTACGCGGCAGTAGTAGCACGTCGATTCCTTATCCGTAAACGCATTGAGAGAGCCGCCCTGGCCCTCGATGGCCTCGGCGATCTCCTTGGCGGTGCGTTTCTCGGTTCCCTTGAAAAGCATGTGCTCGATAAGGTGAGTAATGCCGGCTTCGTTATCGTGTTCGTGGCGACTACCGGTTTTGCACCAGAGGCCGATCGCGGCGGATTTGACGTGTCCGACGGGCTCGACGAGCACGCGGACACCGTTGTCAAGGACAAATTTCTGTATTTCGCTCATTAGCTTCTGGAGATCTTTAGGGACAGGGCGCCGAGCTTTTCGACGGCAAGTTGGACTTCGTCGCCGGGGTCTAACAAGATCGGTTCTTCGGGGTCGACGAGGGGGCCGAAGGCAATCAGATCGCCAGCCCGGACAGGAGTGTTGTGGCTGGCGGAAGAGATTGCCTGCGCAAAGCTGAAAGGCAGGTTCTCAGTGTTGCCCCGGGCTCTCTCGACGCCGTTTACTCGGAGAATTGCTTCCAAGCCATAGGCTCGGCCGGTGTCCGTCTCGAGCAAGGACTCTTCAAGCTCGTCAGGTGTGGTCACCACCGGTCCAAGTACGCCGCCCAAGTCGTGCGAGCGACCGATAATGCCCATTCGTCGCTCTTCCCTTTCGGCGGTATGGCTGACGAGCAGCAGGATCATCGTAAAGCCGAGGATCACATCGTCCGCCATTTCGAGATCGATCTGATAGCCATCAGTCACCACGACCGCCGCCAGGTAAGGCTCAACGCTCATTTCACTGAGAGTCGCAGGGTGGTTGAGAATCTGGCTGGCCCCGGCCAGGGCCGTGGGGTTCGCGTAAAAGTAGTTCGGATCCTCAGAATCCATTCCCGGAATAATCCCAGGCTGAAGGTCCGAGCGGAAGATGCGCAGGCTAGGCGCGTTGGGAATGGGCATCAGAGGCCGTACATCTTCAGCCTCGTGCACAGCGATCGCTTCTGCCCCGCTCGTCTCGTAAATTTTGCCACTGTACACCATGCCGGACCGGATGACGCCCGGCTCGGCCTTTAGTTCGAAACGGCAAAGTTTCACCCCTTGAGATTACCTTTCGGGTGCCGTCTCCGGCTCGAAGACGAACGTGTACATATAGAGGTTTCGGTCGCCGCTGATCTCCACGGTTTCCTTGTGCATCTCGATTTTTCCTAGCTCTTCCATTTCATTGCCTCCAAGGCTAACGCGGCCGCACCCAACATGCCGGCGTCATCGATCTGCTCTGCAATCTGAATCTTTGCATCTCTGAAGAGGCTTGGGATGGCAACGTTCCTCGCGGACTTGATTGCAGGCTTGAGCAGCCATTCCCCGCTCTTGGCAATCTGTCCGCCGATGGCTACAATGTCTGGCGCAAAGATGTTGATGAAATTGCCGATTCCCACCCCCAGCATCGTTCCAACCTCTTCCCAAACTTCAATCGCGACTTCGTCGCCTCGATCAGCGGCCTCATCCAAGTGCTTAGGGGTTAGTTTCGAAAAGTCGCCCTCTAGGATTTCCAGGAGCAGCGAATCCCGTCCGCGCCGGAGATGATGTTGCGCGCGCTTCACGATGGCGTCTCGTTGGCAATAGCCTTCCAACGAACCGTATTCTCCAGCATTGCAGTCAGGGCCCAGGTAGGAGACCACCACATGCCCGAGTTCGAGCCCGCCTTTGTTGCCTCCCAGCAACACAAGCGGCCCCCGTGCCTCGCCTTTAACCGCGGAGGGAGCCATGACCACGCCGCCACCGATCCCCGTGCCAATGGTGAGCATGACGAGGCATTTGGCGGTATTTCTTCCGCTGCCAAATCGATATTCGCCCAATGCGGCAAGGTTCGCGTCGTTGCCCATCAACACAGGCAGGCCAACCCTTTTGGAAAGCTCTTCCCCAATTTGAACATCCACCCAGTAGTGAAAAACGCCGTTCACGGTCTCCCCGAAGTTGGGAGCCCAAACGACCATTCCCCGGTCGTCGTCGATGTGGCCGGGGATGGCCAAACCGACTGAGGCGGGCCTCACTGCAGAGGCTTCGATGGCCGCGAGGATGGTGCTCGCCATCGCCTCGATAATCTCTTCGGTTCCTTCTTGGGCTCGGGAAGGATTGCTGTAACTTTGCCCCGCCTCGGACCCGTCTTCATAGAAAGCTCCGGCACGGACGTTCGTGCCACCCAAATCAACGCCGACAACGCACTGCCTGCTCATCGGGGCGGATTGTAGCAGGGTACGCGGCATCGATGCCCCGGGTTAGCGTAAATTGAAGAACATGAGCGGAAGAATTGCCTGGTTGGGGGAAATTTTTTGACCATTTCGGATATCGCCAAACATGCGAATCTAGTCATCGACGAGGTTGAACGGGTCATCGTCGGAAAGAAAGCCACGGTCACCAAGGCCGTAGTGAGCATGCTCAGCGGCGGGCACATCCTCATCGAGGACATTCCCGGCGTAGGAAAAACCACGCTGGCGAAGGCATTGGCAAAGAGTATTGGGGGCGATTTTAGAAGAATTCAGTTTACGCCCGACCTCCTGCCCTCGGACATCACCGGAAGTTCCATTTATAACCAGAAGACGACTCAATTTGAGTTCAGGCCAGGGCCCGTCTTCGGCAACGTCGTGTTGGCGGACGAAATCAACCGAGCCACTCCCAAGACTCAGGCCGCGCTCTTAGAAGCGATGGAGGAAGGGCAGGTGACCTTGGAGGGCGAGACGCATCAGTTACCACGTCCCTTCTTTGTCCTTGCAACCCAAAACGCGATTGAGATGACCGGCACGTATCCGCTCCCGGAGGCTCAGTTGGATCGCTTCTTTTCGCGGCTGTCACTCGGCTACCCAGAGCGATCGGAGGAAGTAGCGATTCTTGCTCAACAGCAGGTTAAGCATCCCATCGACTCGGTGAGCCAGGTGGTGGAGTTGGAAGTTTTACTGGAGATGCAGTCGGCTATCCGAGACGTGTTCGTTCATGAGACGATCCGAGAGTACATCGTCGACGTGGTACGAGCGACCCGCGAAAGCAATCAATTTCTAATGGGGTCCTCTCCTCGGGGATCACTCCATCTGATGCGAGCCGCCCAGGCCCATACCGCGTTATACGGCAACGAGTTCGTTCGGCCCGACGACGTCAAAGCGATGGCGGCGGTCGTGCTGGGGCACCGCGTGCTTGGACGGGCGGAATTGCGGTCGCGGGGCCACTCAACAAATCAGGTGATCGATGGCATCTTGAATTCCGTTCCGACTCCGCTACCCGTAGGTTAAGTATTGAGAAACGTTGCCGGATTCGCTCTGACATGGGCATCAGCGTTCATCGCGGTGGTGGCCATTATGGTGAATTCCCCAGCCTTGTTCTACATGGGCACGGCGCTGATTGCCACCATTGCGGCGTGCCGATTTCAGGCCCAACTGGCATGCAAGCGGCTGCGGTTCGAGCGTGTTGCACCGGACTCGGCGCAAGTCGGGGAGTTGCTGACCGTTGAAATCATCGTTTGGAGCGAGCGCAAGATCAGGCGTCCGCTGGTCACGATCACCGACAACTTACCCGCGGGTCTGATCGCCACCGACATCACTCCCAGCCTTCCGATCGCCCCTGCTTACGACTTCCCGATTCGCACCCAGTATCAGTTTCGCCCGCTCAAGAGTGGGCATTACACGTGGAAGGGGCTCACGGTTATCGGAACGGATGCGCTCGGCCTCGTCACGCACGCGCTGGCCTATCAAACCGATGAAGCCGAAATGACCGTTTTGCCCAGAGCCATTGCCGCGCACATCGAGCTGCCTTCGGCCGCCGGTTGGGGTGTAAGCGAGGCGGAGAGTGGGCACACTCGCGGTGCCGGCCTAGAGCCTTGGGGAATCCGAAACTACGTGCACGGAGATTCGCTCAGACACGTCCACTGGCGCTCCACTGCAAGAAAGGGCCAGTTGCTCGTCAAAGAATTTGAGGCAGGCACCCATGCGGCGGCGGCCTTTCTCCTGCAAGCGAGCGAAGGAAGCGACATTGGCAAGGGTGCCCAGACAACTCTGGAACTGATGAAGAGCCACGCTGTCTTCCTTGCGGAAAAGCTCTTGCTTCAGGGTGCGCGGATCGAGCTGCCCGGATTGGACCGAAATCCTTCACACGGCTCGCAGCATGAAAGACTCAGCGAAATATATGAGGAGCTTGCGCGTCTGCAGGCGAATTCTAAACGTAGCCTGGGGGATCAGGCCTCAGACCTCAGCGGACGCTTTCCTCCCGGCAGCATTCTCTTTGTCTTGCTCTCAGTAGCGGACGACTCTCTTCCGGCGGCAATTGGCGCGCTGGCCACGAAGGGAACTGTCGTTTCGCCTTTGCTCTATGACGCGATGCTCTATGATCCGGCCACAAGGATCAGGTCGGCAGTCGATCCTGCCTTCGTTAGAGAGCTTCGGGCAGCTGGGGCATCACCGATTCTGATGAAAATGGAGGGCGCAAATGGCTAAAGCGATCGACTCGACGGGAGCACTGTTTAACAGGATCGTGCACAGGGACACGACCAGTCTTGGCCTGCTCGATTACGCGCTTATGGGATTCGGAGGCTCGCTTGCCGTTTGGTCGGCAGGCATGGCGATCGGCTCGGAGCAGGTCGGCTATTTCAGTGCGGGCCTGGTTGTTGCGGGCACCCTTTTCAGCTACATGGTGCGCCTCCTAGGAAAGAGCAGCCGATTCGTTCGTGCGGACGGAGTGCTCTACACGATTGCCGGGATCTGCTCGGCCATTTTTGCAGGCCGTCTGATGACGCTCATGCCGGAGGGAGGGTTTCCGATCGAGCTGTTCGGGGCGGGGTGGCTCTCTTGGATGATGATCTTTGGCAGTTTTGTGAGTTGGAGAGACTCGACCCTGCTATTTCAAGCGGTTCCTGCGATCGCGCTCTTTGGGCTCGTCGGATGCTACGACACCTATCGGGCCGTGATCTTTCCCTTTTACGGCTTCCTAGTCTGCTTGGCCACTTTCTTCGCCCGAGCGCATGGTCGACAGATGCTTGAAGAGTCGGTCAGCTCAGGTTATTTCAGCCGGGCCCAGGCACCTGGAGCGGCGCCGGTTCGGCCCGAGACAACTCCGGGCTTGGGCACAAAACTACGCGAAGGACCTTGGAGATGGGCGGCCGGACCAGAGTGGGCGCTTGCGTCTGCACTGGTGGTCGTCGGCATCAGCCTAGTGGGGGCACCGGTGGTGCAGTCGTCAGTCCAGGGAGTGGCAGGCTTCGTGCGTTTGGCAGTGCCCCGGATGAGGCAGTCGAGCACACTTCCACCGCTGGTAACCAGCGCTCAGGTGAGTGCGACCGTCGGGATCGGGAGGGGCGCGGTGAGGCTCACAGAGAGGCCAGTTCTAGACGTGGAAACTGACCGCCTACGTTATTTGCGGAACGCGTCGTATCAGATTTACACGGGGCGCGGGTGGGCTCGTTCCGCTCAGGCACCAACCGTCCTGTACGCTGCGGACAGTGAGTCCGTAAAGCAGATAAAGAATCCCAACACTTTTCGATGGAGGATCAGGCTTCAGCAGCCGCTGCGCGCGATGCCGATTCCGGGGACGCTCGTCAACTCCAGCCCTTCCCTGACCGTTCAGCCAGACGGCACGGTTTCATTGCCAGGATCGAGCCGAGGTTGGCTGGAGGTGTCGGGCCAATCGTTGGAGCCGCAGTACCCGGTAGAGGCCGCCCAAGCTGGGGAACTGCTTCCAGAGCTGACCAGCACCCAAAACATCGACCCCAGAGTGCGTGCCCTGGCAAAGGCGGCCGCAAAGGGAGCGGCAAACGACTGGCAAGCTGCGGTCCTCATCAAAGAGGAGATCGCAAGGCGCATCCGATACAACATCAACACCACTGCAGTACCAGGAGGCGAAGATCCAGTGGCCTACACTCTTCTCGATACGCAGGAGGCCTATTGCGATATTTTCGCGAGCAGCATGGTTCTCATGGCTCGGTCGGTTGGAATTCCGGCGCGGTATTCGACTGGCTTTTTGCCAGACGAGGCGAACCGGCTTGGCGATGGCTCAATTCTCGTATTGGAAAAGAACGCACATGCCTGGGCGGAGTTGTACTTCGAGGATGCAGGGTGGGTGCCCTTCGATGCCACGGAAGGTGCGATTGAGGTGCCCGGAGGAGGCGTGGGCGACGGCTCTGACGAGCGGCCCTGGTACCAGCGCGAGTGGTTTGCGACCATCCTCGATGGCCTCGCTCTCACTCTGGCTTTTGGTGGAGCAGTTTATGCGTACCAGACGTTCCGCAACCGGGGGCTCAATCGTGATCTTCGATCCGATTTAGATCGCGTCTATCTCAATTTCTCCCAGGCGCTTTATCGCACCTCTGGCATCCGCAGAGGGATGGGAGTGACCGCGGATGAGTATCTTGCGGCGGTGACTCCCTCTATGGGCCCGTTGGCCGCAGAGGTGAAGGCAACGAGCGACGGATTTGTGAAGGCCTACTACGCGCCCGGTCCGCTTCAGGAAGATGGTATCGCGGACATGAAGAAGCGGGTAGCGACGCTCAAAGACAAGCTGAAGCAGCTTCCAAGGCAGCCCCGTCCATGAGCTTTTCGGCCGAGAAGGTTCTCAAAAAGCGGCTCGTCATGCTGAGTGGCGAAGAGGAGCAACTACGCCGCCGGGCCCTGGATGACATGTTTCAATTTCTGGGCGTTCAGAAGGATGACTTCGATCTGGAATTCACGTCCGGCGATGCAACCCGGCCTGTGGATTGGTATGCGTCCGCTGGCACCGCTCCGTTTATGGCAGAGCGGAGGATCGTCGTGGTGCGCTCATTGCTGCGGCGTGATGTGGACGATCTCAAGGGCGTGAGCCTAGCTTCCCTGCCCGAGAGCAGCCTGCTCATCTTGGTGGCAGATGAGGAGGCAACAGGAGGCGAGGATAAGTCTCGCAAATTGGGCACGCTCCGAACGAAATGGCAGAAGGCCGTTGCGGACGCCGGGGGGCACGTGGAGGACTTCCGCATGGAAGCCAAGGCCGCTAAAGAAACCGTCAAGGCGGAAGCTGCCAAGGCCGGCAAAAAGTTTAGCGGGACCGCCATCGATCTATTGCTGGAAATGACCGGAGGGAGCGTCAGCAAGGCACTCGACGAGCTAGACAAGCTCATCACGTTTTCGGGCAAGAACGAGCAGATTTCAGAAATCAACGTTCGCGAAATAGTCGTGCCCTCACGCGAGTGGAACGTGTTTAAGATGATCGATTCGATTGTTTCCGGAGCAGTCCCGGAGGCGCTCCGCCAGCTTAGAGTGCTCGTCGGCTCCCAAGCCAAGCCCGAAGATGCAGCGATCGGCCGGGTACTCCCGATGGTGGCCCGCACCTTGCGCCTGCTGTGGCAGGCGCGAATTTGTCTCGACGCACGATGCTCACCGGATAACGCTCCACCCGAAATCGAAGCGCAGTTTCCCGAGAAACCGAACCTGATGGCCGAGCAGCCTTATCGGCAGAGCGCGATGATGACGTCGGCAAGAAAGGTGAGCCTCGAGGGTCTGGCGCAATGTCTTCAGATTCTCGCAGATACGGACGCTCGCCTCAAGGGCTCTTTGCCTTCTTTCAGCACAATGGACACGCTCGAGCGCATGGTCTTAGAAATGAGCCAGATCCTTGCTCCCGCTCGCTAGTGTTGTGTTCACAACAAGCGTGCAATTCCCCGTTTAGCGCAAACCGGAGGAGTGGTTGTGGGCCTTTGTGCACATTTTGCCTATTGTCGCAGTCAGACACTTCGGAGAGTGTTTTGAATGAGTAACTCGGATGTAAGAATTCCCAAGCCCACCGAAGGAAAACAACGGGCTCGAATCAACTTGATGGCCTGGGGAGCAGGAATCCTGTTCATTGCTGTCGCCTTTGCAACCTACTTCATAGTTAGCGGCTCGGCAAACAAAGCTGGCACCCAGATGACGACCGTCGCCCGGTATCCGGGAGTCGTGGTTTACGAACGAAGGGCTCAGGGCGGAGACGGCCGTGCTCAACGAGTGATTGTGAAGCAACGCCAAGACGGAGTCCCTTTTGTCGAGCTTCTGGAAGCTCGAAATGCGGACACCTATGGCGAAGTCGGAATCGAGATTACAGATGGCCCGGTCGTGGACGTGGTGGGCGACCGAATCTTCACCGTCGGTCCGAGCAGAGAAGAATCGATTCTCGTGAGAATTTCCCACGAGACCGACTGTCTTCAGCATTTCAAAAATGGGCAGCGCGTGAGAATCGATGGCATCGTCAAGAACATGCCCGATCGTAAGGTGTCTTCCTCTTGGGGCCTCAAAGACGACGAGCGCGGTTTGGCGGGCAAGCGCGGCGTCTATCTGGAAGCTACGAGCGTGGTTATCCTCGACCCGGATCCCGAGCAACGAGACGGCTGTTAGGTTTATGCCTTAAGACGGTCTCGTAGCTCTTCACTCTCGACTAACCTGACTTCGAGCCTTTGATGACTCGAAGTCAGGTTGTCGAGAGCAATCGTTTGCTGCGTCACCACGTCTCGCAAACGTGCGATCTCATTCAGGAGCATCGGGTCGGTGGACTGCGCAGGGAGCCCGTGGCCGCCTCATGCAGGATCGCTGCCATCTTCTGCTGGTGCTTCAGGCACATGAAAATGACCGGCACAAGCACGAAGAGCAGCGCCGCAAAAATTATGCCTGCCATCTCTTCCATGGTTAGTAGCCACCTGAGCTAAGGCGATCATGAATCTGCGGCGTCGCGGTCGGAACGCTCACTCGGCCTGACGTGACGTTGTCCATCGCGATTGCCTGCTGGTGGATCAGAGCCTTAAGCTCCTGGATCTCCTGGCGCAGTGCAACAAGCTCGGGATCGGATTGATGCTGAGCCTGTTGGGCATAAATCTCCGCCATTTTTCGCTGGTGCCCCGTAAGGATAGCGATGATCGGAATCAGAAAGATGAGAACGGGAATGAAGAGGGCAATGGTGCCAGGTCCGGGCATGCCTACAGTATAAGGCATCCTGAGATTTCCTTAGGCAATAGTGCCTATAACATACGTTTTATCTAACTGCATCTAACGCTTCTCTAAGAGTGAAGCAGTTTTCGTAGAGTGCTCGGCCCACGATTACACCCTCGGGAGTTGGAAGCACCGACGTCAACGACTGCAAATTTGCAATCGAGCCGATGCCGCCGCTGGCAATGACCGGAATGGAGACTGCTGACGAGACTTGGGCAAGCAAGTCTAGGTTGGGCCCGTTTAGCATTCCGTCACGACCAATATCGGTCAAGATGATTCGGCGGGCACCCTGGCGCTCCACTTCCTGCGCCAATTCACTCGCGGGCCGGTCGCTTTGCTCGGTCCAGCCTTGCAGAGCCACCATCCCTCCTCGAGCGTCGATTCCGGCGACTACTTTCTCCCCTAATTCTTTGAAGAACTCTGCGGCTAGCAAGGCGTCTTGCACCAGCTTCGTGCCAACGATCACGCGGGCGATGCCTAAGTCGAGTAGCTTTCTAGCCGTTTCCAGGGTTCGCACTCCGCCGCCCATTTCCACCGGCACTGAGGTGGCTTGGGCGATGGCGGCCAGAGTGCTCCAGTTTTGTGGCTCCCCCGATTTGGCTCCGTCGAGGTCTACAACGTGGATCAGTTGCGCTCCGTCCCGCGCGAACTGCCGGGCCATCTCGACCGGATCGGCAGTGTACGATCGCTCTTCCGCATAGTTGCCTTGGATCAGGCGAACGCAACGTCCGCCCCGGATGTCGATTGCGGGAATGATCAGCATTCAATAAAGGTCCTAAGGATACGAAGGCCCACATCGCCACTCTTTTCGGGATGAAATTGGACTCCCCATACATTGCCTCTCTGAACAGCCGCTGGGAAGGTGTTTCCATAGTCGGCAGTGGCGGCAATGTCCGCGGAGTCAGCGCAGTCCGTGTAGAGCGAATGGACGAAATACACCTGCTCGTCGGGCGCGACGCTCTGGCAGACTTCCTTACCTTCCGTCGGGGTTAGGGCGCCCCAGCCGATGTGGGGCACTTTCAGTCCCTTGTCGCGCGGCAAATAGCGCACCCGGCCAGGTATGAGCCCGAGCCCTTCATGCTCCCCGATCTCTTCGCTCATGTCAAACAAGAGTTGCTGCCCGAGGCAAATTCCCAGCAGCGGGTTTCCTGCCTTCGCGAACGCCCGAATGTCTGGGGCCAACGGGTGAAGTCGATCCATTGCCGCGCCGAACGCTCCCACTCCGGGAATGATCAGCTTTTTGGCATTCCGAACATCGCTTCGAATCTCACAAGGCGCCTCAAGAAACTGCAGAGCCTTCTCAACCGATCGCAGGTTGCCCAGGCCGTAATCGAGAATGGTGATCAGTCCCGAGACCCCTTGGTCGAGCTGGAGCTTCGTCGCTCCTTCGATTGGGTTGCCTGATGGAGCGTGCGGCCGAGGCCCTTAAAGATCGCCTCGCAAATGTGATGGTCGTTTTCACCGGCGATCTTTCGCACATGCAGCGTCAAATGCGCGTGGCTGCTAAAGGCCCGTAGAAACTCTCGGACGTTTTCAGTCGAGAGATCGCCGATTTTCTCCCGCTTAAACTCCACATCGTAAAAGAGACCGCCGCGCCCGCTGATGTCGATGGCCACGAGCACGAGCGCTTCGTCCATCGGGGTCATGCTGTTTCCGTAGCGCTGAATGCCAAGGTCCGAGTCGAGAGCCTGATGGAGAGCTTGCCCGAGCACGATCCCCACATCTTCGACCGTATGATGGTCGTCCACTTTCAGGTCGCCCTCGACGCTGATCCCTACGTCGATATAGCCATGGAACGCGAGCTGCGCAAGCATGTGATCGAAGAAGCCGATGCCGGTGGTGATGTCCTGACGGGTCCCTCCGTCGAGGTCCATGACCACCTGCACGCGCGTCTCAGCCGTCTCGCGATATATTTCGGCATATCGCACCCCTGGGGCGTTCTTACTCACAGCCCATAAGTATAGCGAGGTGGCGGATTATCCGGCAGTCTGGAACGTGCTTTCCACTGCGATCGCCCGGCCCTGGTTATCGCTTCCTCGGAAAGTTGCGGTGTAGCTCGCACCCGCTTTGAGACCCTTCTGAGGGAACATGATGGCTGCGAATTCCAGATGGTGGTCGTTCTCTGGAGTGTTGAGGAAGATAGGGACGCTTGCGCCTTTGAGGGTCAGCTTTGCCTCGGTAATCTTGATTTTTCGCACATTGTCTGCGAATCTCGCCAGCACGATCGGATAACCAGTCTGCGTTTGCGAGCCATGAAGCCGCATGGGATTGGGACTCTCTGCGTTTTTCCAGAGGGTTGGCACATCCCGCTGTCCATTGGCAGGGGAAACGACGGTTGCGTCGCCTGCGTGCCCGCCAAACTCCATCGTCATTCTCGATCCGGCGAAACCGGAGCCGAAGGAAATGACGCCTGGCTGCAGGAACGGGAGTCGGTGATACGGAGCGTCGAAGAGTTGCTGAACGCCTTCTTCGATGCTGTCGCTTCCGTACGTTACACCTTCCCAGGCCCCGTTAGACCAGCCATAAGCGGCGAGCCTGTCCTGATGAGTCTCTCCGAAGAAACCCTTGGTGCCTGGCCGCTGGTTATGCCCCATCATGCCATTTGCGGTCAAATACTCGGAGTGCTTGAGCGCCGCCGTGTTGAGGCGCGTATCAATTTGAACCGGCTGTAAGCCGATGCTTCGCCGTAGCTGATTCACCCTGCTGGCGATTTCGTGTTGGGCCGAGGAGGTGGGCGGCAATGCAGCCAGCGAAACGGTGCTTACTGTGGCCGTCCAACTCTTGTTGAATTTGTAGACGCCGTCAAACGTGATCGCCACATCCACTCGGTGCGTACCGTTGGGAAGTGCTGCTGTGGGCGTATAAACAACGGCCTTGCCTGGCGCGTCATATCTCGCGGCCACCTTCCGGCCATTGATTCTGAAGTCGATTTCGCTGGGGCGCGCCGTGCCCACCTTTGGCCAGATCTCCCATTTGAAGGCGGGCATGGAGACCAGCACATCGTTGCGAGGGCCGTAGCTCCCCGTGAAGACCTTGAAGGTGTCCGCGTTAGCGAAAGCCGGGAGCAAAAGACAGGCTCCGAGCAAGGCTTTCGAAAGAACGGGGTTGGGGCAGAACTGCTTCACAACAGTCCATTTCCACGTTCATCTAGGCGAATAATCACCTTGTTAGAGATACTTGGCTACGTTTTATGGCAAAACTAGCAAATGTGCTAGGTGAACGACTAGCATATAGCTTAGTTTTTGCGACGGACATCGCAAAATACCTTATGAAATTCCAGCAAAGAGCTTCCCGTTACGAGCTTGCGTTACCGGGCGCTCATCCGTGCCCCCGACCGAATTTGCGCAGACCCCGACACTTATCGAAAACTCTGCGGCACCCCGACGATGTCCAAAAGGGCCTTCACAGTGTCGCCTACCTCGATGCCTTCCGCCGCTCTTACGGCTGCCTTAAGCGGCAGCACGTAGCAGCCGTCCTTCGGACACAAGGTCGTCGTCCATTCCGTTTTCCCAATACGAACTTTCACGGGGACCATGCCCCAGCCGTAGGTCACAGCCGCAGCGACGTCGCGAATCTCAGCCGAAGGCTCGTCTGGAACGCTCACAAAGTACCAAGGGGCGGGACCCTTCCAGAACCAGACTTCGGCGCAGAATTCGATCACCATAGGGCCTCTTGGCCGCGGGTTCGGAACTGCCCTTCTATCACTCAATCCGTCCGGGCGAGTTCCGAGATGCTCAAAGACCGGACTAGGAAACGAGCTGCTCTTCCTTGTTGGCAGCCGCCGCCAGCTTTGCGCGGTGCTTCTCGAGCGCGTAAGCTTTCCTCTCTTCCTTGGTCATGCTCAGCTCTTTTTGAAGCTCTGCAGCCTGCTCAGGAGTGGTCCACTGAACGTTCCAGACCCATCCCACCTTCTCAAGCATTTTTAAGAGGTTGGCCGAAGGGTCAAGCTGGCCCTTGAACATGCCGTGATTTGCGGACAATGCCCGGGCGTGGTGATTGTTATGGTTGGTCTCGCCCCATGACATATAGGCGAAGGCCCAACTGACCTTGTGGCCCCAAAATCCGTCCAGCCAGAAGTTGGTGCTCAGATCCTCGGTGTTAAAGTGTCGCTTTCCAAAGGTGTGGCATCCGGCATTCACCCAATACGTCACGTAATTGGCAAAGAAGATGCCGAGTCCGCCTCCGTAGATCAAACCACGGAACGCACCGAATCCAGTCACCCAACCAATTGCCGATGGGATTGCGAGGCCGAGAACGAGCCAGAGGAAGAAGGTTCGACTGAAGAACATCACCTGCTTGTCTTTCTCAAACTGCGGATAAATGTGTCGATCGAACATGAGGCCACGAAGCCAGCCGATGTAGGCATGCCAGAAGCCGTGCCGTGGACTGTGCAGATCCTCATCGCCATCAGAGTGGATGTGGTGATGGTGGTGGTCCGAGAGCCAGTTGACCATCTTGCCCTGCGCGGTCATACAGCCGAGCATAAAGAAGGTGCCGCGTACCCATGGCTTGGCCTGGTACGAGGGATGAGTGCCTTGCCGATGGAAGCCCAAGGAGATGCCCAACAGGCGGAGCTTTGCGCCTACGACCGTGAACAAGAAGGCCGTGGCGATGAACGTGGTGATGCTCTGCCAACCGCTGGGAGGGCTGGTGAAGAGATCATAGACGCCCGCGGGAAACGCGAGTAGCGGTCCGAAGATGATCAAATCCGTGATGAGCTGGTGAAGGAAGGGCTTCCTTTTTTCTGCAGTTGCTGTGAATGTCGTTGCCAAAGGTTCTAAATCTCCGATTGTGCGTAGGGTCCGCGTCGTTGCGGAGAGCGTTACGGGAAGATTATCCCGAGCGTGATTCCATTTGCCAGCCTATTTTAGCGTGACAGCGAGGCACACTTAACCTACGTTGCGGGGATGCAGATTGACGCTTTTTCATGGCAGTTGCGTGATTCCTCACACTAAACTGTTCTGGTGGAACTCACGCCCCCTTTTCCGGTCATTGGCTACGACGCGCGGGACACTCGCGAATCCGGCCCGCCAAATTATGGGGGAGGCTATCTTCTTCGGACGGACATCCTTAAGCCCCTTTCCGTGGACGATGCCATTTGGTGGTCGGTCTTTGATCGAGAGGGGTTGGAAGTCCCGGAATGGCGTGGGCCCCGACAAAACAACTGGGAGAGCCTTGAAGCACTGGTGGCGTGTGCAAAAGCCAACGAACTCGACCGATTTCGCATAATTGCGATCACCCAGATGCCTGAGGAAGACGAAGGTGCCATTGGTTCTGAAGTCAGCGACCCAAGCCAGGTTCAGGAGGGCTGGGAATTCTTGGGTTACGACGTCGCCGACTACTTTCTGTTGAGCGGCTTGATGAACTGCGGTTACACTGACGAAGACATGGTTGAACTGCGGGAGCGCTTCTCCGACAAGCTCAACGAGCATCATCTTTTCACAGACATCGCAACTGCCGAGGAGTTCATGCTGTTAACCGACAAACGCGTGCCTGAGCATGCGCCCTTCTATGTGTATGGTCTTTACCTGGTCGGCTAGGCAGCAAATGAAATGACATGCGCCGAAACAGATCGTCCAAAATAGAGCCATGAGCGGTTTGCGTGTAGGACTTATCGAAGGCGACGGCATCGGGCCGGAAATTACGGCGGCAACCGTCGAGATACTGACGGCTGCCGGGTTCACCCCCACTTGGGTCCCTCTACTCGCCGGCCAAAAAGCAATTGATGCTGGACACCCAGCTTTGCCCATGGAAACCATCGATGCGATCCGAGAGATTGGTGTCGCGCTCAAGGCTCCGACGACGACCCCTTCAGGTGGCGGGCACGTTAGTGCAAATGTGCAGCTCCGAAAGGCTCTGGACCTCTACGCAAACGTGCGGCCAGCGAAATCTCTCCCCGGTGTGGCGGGCCCCCTTGGCGAGAAGAAGGTGGACATCATTATCGTCCGCGAAAACACCGAGGATCTGTATTCCGGCATCGAGTTCCTGATCTCTCCAGACATTGCCCAGGCCGTAAAGGTGATCACTCGGCCCAATAGCCGCCGGATTTGCCGCTTCGCGTTTGAAATGGCGCGCACGCAGGGTCGAAAGAAAGTGACTGTCATTCATAAGGCGAACATCATGAAACTGACGGATGGGTTGTTCTTGGAGGAGTTTAATCTTGCGGCGAAAGATTTTCCTGACATCGAAAGCAACGACATCATCATTGACAACTGCTGCATGCAGCTTGTGACTAAACCGGAGCAATTTGACGTGCTCGTCACCGAGAACCTTTACGGCGACATCGTCAGCGATCTCTGCGCCGGCCTAGTAGGCGGGTTGGGGATCGCTCCTGGAGCCAACATCGCTTCGAACTGTGCTGTTTTTGAAGCTGTGCACGGATCAGCTCCCGACATTGCTGGCAAGGACATTGCCAACCCAACCGCCCTACTCTTCAGCGCGATCATGATGCTCCGACATTTAGGGGAGCCCGCGAAGGCAAACTTAATTGGCAAGGCAATTGTGCGCGTCTTCCGCGAAGGCACGATTCGCACGGGGGACCTCGGCGGCGAGTCGGGCACGAAGCGCTTTACTGAAGAAGTGATTCGGCAAATGGCAGCCGCTGGCTGACTATCACCGAACTTTTATCCCTCGTTATCCTTAGCCGCGACTTCCCAAACCCTCACGAGCTTGTCCTGTCCGGCGGCTGCTAGGCGCGTTCCGTCGGCGCTAAAGCTGACACAGTTCACCGGGCGGCTCGACGCCTCGATTCGGACGTTGCCTATACCCTTTGCCGCATTCCAGAGTCCCACCGAACCGTCTCGGGAAGCAGAGGCGAACAGCCAGTTGTTCGGGTGGAAGGACAGCGCTTCAACTGTCTTAGTGTGCCCATACATCATTTTCACGAGTTCGCCGGTCGAAAGATCGAACACGCGGATGCTGAGATCGACGGCAGCCGTCACGAGAAACTTGCCGTTATTGCTGAAGGCCAAGGCCGTAACTGTCGACCGAATCTGTTGCAGATCACGAATCATCTCGCCGGTGGCGGGATCCCAAATCTTTACGGTTGCATCGGCGCTGCCTGTTGCAATAAGACGGCCGTCGAGCGACCAGGCGACGGCGGTCACCGCGTCGGTGTGGCCCTTTTGCCGAAAGAGCGCGGTGCCATTGTCGGTATCCGTGACCGACAGCGTTTTGTGAAGGGAGCCGGAGGCCAAAGCGCTGCCGTCGGCACTAATTGCCAAACAGCCCACCCACTCTTCAGGGCTCGTGCGGAAACTTTCGACCCGCTCGCCTTCGAGCTTACAAACGCTAATTTGGCTCTCTGCCGAACCGGCGACGACGACTCGATCCATGGAAAAAGCTCGGAGCGTCGAAATCACGCCTGCTTCGAGCCGGGTCCGTCGCTGAGCTACGGGATGCTCCATGTGCCACCACACAATTTCGTTGTCAAAACCGCTACTGATGAGCTGCCCCGTATCAGGCGCAAAGCTCAAGGCATAAACCGGAGTTTTGTGTGACTGAAGGCGCTGCAGCAGGCGCACGACCACGGGCTTCTTCGCTTCTTTTCGCGTTTCTTCCGTTCCCGTGCCGGCCAGCAGCGCATCGTATTCGGTCCGCTTGCCTGGATCGATCAGCGTTTCGAACGCCTGGTTGATACGTGCCATGTTTTCATGGGCACGCGGATCGACGCTAACATCGGGGTGGTGCTTTCGCGCCAGTCGCCGGTAAGCCTTTCTGAGGGTTTCGGCTTCTGCGGTGGGTCCGACGCCGAGGACTTCGTAATAAGAGGTGAGAGTTTTCAATTGGGGACGCTGTTATTTTGGAAGATATCCTCTTCCAAACGCCACCTTTTAGGGCTACATTCCTGCCGAGCGCATGATTCTAGTGATGATGCAGCCTCCGAAAGCCCTCTGACGCCCCACTGGACCTAGCGCAGCTTCTCCTCTACGCAGCGTTCCGGGAGCGTCCTTGCCCGAACAAACGGCAACGCTTCCTGTCTGAGATCGGCTCTATTGGGAACTTGGGGCTACTCGAGACTCACCAGGAAGTCCTCGTAGCTCATGGCTCCGAGGTCGCCCTTTTCTCTTGAACGGATGCCGACGGTGCCGGCTTCGATGTCCTTGTCGCCTAGGATGAGCATGTAGGGGACCTTGTGCATTTGATTGTCTCGAATCTTCTTGCCTAGAGTTTCACGGCGGTCGTCGACGCTGACGCGTAGATTCCGAGTGTCGTAGATCACCTCGCGGAGCTTGTTCGCCATCTCTTGGGCGGCGTCGTTGTGGCGGTCTGCGATAGGGAGAACCGTGATTTGGACGGGAGCGAGCCAAAAGGGGAAGGCTCCGGCGTACTGCTCGGTTAGCAGGCCGATCATGCGCTCCATGGAGCCGAAGGGGGCTCGGTGGATCATGATCGGGCGGTGAGGTTTGCCGTCTTCGCCGGTGTACTCCAGCTCAAACCTTTCGGGGAGGTTATAGTCCACTTGGACGGTGCCCATTTGCCACTCCCGGCCAAGCGCATCCTTGATGATCAGGTCGAGCTTGGGGCCGTAGAAGGCGGCGTCGCCAGGGGAGATGACGTATTCCATCCCCATCTTTTCGCAAGCTGCGATGATCGCATTGGTGGCGGCTTCCCAGTTGTCATCGTGTCCAATGTATTTGTCGCTATTCGGGTCTTTCGTGCCGACCCGTACGCGGTAGTCGCTTAGACCCAATTTGTCGAGCACCAGCTTGGTCAGCTCGACCACTCCGATGAATTCCTCCTGCAATTGGTCGGGGGTCACGAAGAGGTGGGCGTCGTCTTGGGTGAAGCCTCTGGCGCGGAGGATGCCGGTCACTTCCCCGCTTTGCTCATACCGGTGCACGGTGCCGAATTCGGCGTAGCGAACAGGCAGATCGCGGTAGCTCCGCATCTGAGACTGGTAAATCTCGATGTGGAACGGGCAGTTCATGGGCTTGAGGATGTAGGTGTCCTTGTCGCCGTCCTCATCGTGCATGAACGGGAAAAGCTTGTCCTTGAACGTGATGATGTGGCCGGATTTCTCGTACAGCTTGATGCTGGCGATCTGGGGAGTGATCACCGGCTCGTATCCTCGGCGCACCTGCTCTTTCTGGAGAAAGTCCTGCATGACATGTCGCAGCGTCGCGCCCTTCGGGAGCCAGAGGGCGAGGCCGGTTCCGACCCGGGGTGAGAACATGAAGAGCCCCAACTCGCGGCCGAGAATTCGATGGTCGCGCTTCTTGGCTTCATCTAGGTTGTGGAGATGCAGTTCGAGGTCTTCCTTGGTCTCGAAAGCCGTGCCATAGATTCGGGTGAGTTGCTTGTTCTTGACATCCCCTCGCCAATAGGCTCCGGCAAGGCTCATGAGCTTGAAGTTCTTAACTTCTTTGGTCGAGTCGACATGAGGGCCACGGCAGAGGTCGAAGAATCGGTGGAGCTTGCCCTCGCGATCGGTGCGCTGCTGGTCGTAGAACGTGATTTGGTCGCCATCTTTAATGGCGTCGAGGAGTTGAAGCTTGTACTCGGCGACGGCCTCCCCCATGCCTGGGATTTCTTGGTCCAAGATAAGCTTTCGGGCTTCCCCTTTGGACGCGATGGGGATGCATTGTATGCGCTGATCGAGCTTGGCGAGTTCCTTCATGCGCTTCTCGATCTTTTCGAGATCGTCCTCTTTGAGGGGCTCGGGGAACTCGATGTCGTAGTAAAACCCGTTCTCGATCGGGGGGCCGATGCTGAGCTTGGCTCCGAGATAGAGCTCTTGGACGGCTTGAGCCATCAGGTGCGCGGCGGAGTGCCGCAGCTTATAGAGGTAGGAGTCTTCGTAGCGCTCCTGCTGCTTTGGTTGTGATGATACTGCTGCCATTTGCGTAAACCCTCCCAAACAATGGGAATGAAGTTGTGTTCTCTTGAAGGCCGTTGCCACAGGAGAGGCTTTGATTATACTCCCCAGGTTTTCCGCCAGAAAGATTCAGGCGTATCAGGGGTAGAAGGCGAAGCACGCCATCTCGACTTGGCCGTCTTGTACTTCGACGCCTTCCTTTTCCAGGATCTCGCGTTGTTCCATTTCGAGCTTTGGGTCGCGTTTACCTACGGGAAAGTGGCCTTGCTTGGAGACGACTCGCCACCAGGGAACGCCCTCCGGGCAGCGAGCCATCCAGCGGCCGACCTGAAACCCTGAGGACGGGGTGGATAGTGCCTGCCCGACGTCTCCGTAGGAGGAGACCTTCCCTTCCGGAATGCTCCGCACGAGCTGCCAGAGTTCTTCAAGGTCCATTACATGATGATAACCAACGCTATAGGAGACATGGGCTGGGGAACTTACTTGGTCTAAAATTGCTTGTTAGTAGCATGCGTATGAGCTTTTTGGTTGGTCTGGGCATTATTGGAGGAATCGCGGCGGCATGTGGCGCTTTTGATCCCGCCCCACAGAAGGAAGTTGCGCCTCAGGCAGACATGAAAGGCGACGCGCTAGTGGTTGGTGGCGGATGCTTTTGGTGTATCGAGCCGCTGTTCGAGATGATCAAGGGTGTGAAGCACGTGGAATCCGGCTACGCAGGTGGACACCGCGCCAACCCTTCCTATGAACAGGTTTCAGCGGGTTCCAGCGGACACGCAGAGGTGGTTAAGATCATCTATGACCCGAAGATGATCTCGCAACACGATCTTCTGACGCTGTTCTTTACGATGCACGATCCGACGACCAAGGATCGGCAGGGCCCCGACTCCGGCCCGATGTATCGATCGGTGGTGTTCTATGAAACCCCCGAACAGAAGGCACTTGCCGAAAAGGTGATGGCAGAAATCACGAAAGAAAAGATTTGGCCGAACAAGCTCGTCACGACCCTCGAGCCGCTTCGCAACTATGCGACTGCAGAGGATTATCACCAGGATTACTATAAGAAGTATGAGAGCGGCAACTTGATTAAGCGGGCTGGCATGAACGCGGGCTATTGCAGCGTGGTGATCGAGCCTAAGGTTCGGAAGTTTAAAGAGAAGTACAAGCACCTGCTGCGCGACTAGCGTCGTGTGCAGCAGATTTAAGAGGCATTCCGGAACCCCCTCCTAACCTCCCCCTCCGCTTCGCGCAAGGGGAGGAATCAGACCGTAGGCTATCTCGCTTCGCGTAAGGGAGAAATCAGGCGGATTACGCTGCTTCTAATCCATAAATTTCCACATCCACACCGGGGCTGTAGAGAACATGCTCGATTGGCCTCGGCGTGAGTCCCGATGCTGCTATTTGACCGTCGTCAAATTGAGTCACGGTCGCTTTTCGCAAGGGATATGGCGGGTGATGGACGCGGCCCCTGTACAGCTGCCCGGCGCGGTTCGCGTAGAGTAGGTACCGCTCGATCAGGAAGTATTCCAACGATCCAGGTCGTGGATCGCTGATCGGCGCCCCGACCTCGGCATGGACAAGGCTTAGGATTTCACCTTGTTGACGAACGCCGGTGTAACGCCGCGAGTCCTTGTCTGCGGTGAAACACATCACGGACGTAAAGTAGGGCAACTGCCAGAGGGTTCGACCTACATGACAAGCGAGCGGATTGGCTGCGTCGAGGCTGAAGAACCATACGCCCGGCTCTCGGCCGGCTCTGTGGACGTAGCTGCGAACGTTGGTTTCAGGAAAGCCGGAGATACCGGGCAAGGCGGGCAGGAATCTGGGACGGATGCCTTCCATGCGGAACGGCACGAGGCCGACCCACGCCTTGCCATCGAACGTGTCCACCTCCAGGCCGGGCGGCAGAAGTCGCTGCACTTCCTCGGGATCGCAGCTGAAGTGAAGGAATAGGAGCGAGCGCCATCGCTGGTACATCACCACCGGACTCTGCGGCGCCTGGCTGAGCTGCTTGTATTCCTCGAGTGCGAGCATGAACTTACCTTAGCGGCTCTATCCACTCGCCGAACGATTCCTTGGCCCGGGCCAGCTTTGCTTCGCGCTTCAAACCCTTGTCTCGTATTGCTTCGGGGGGATCGGGAAGGAGGCCCCAGTTGATGTTCATCGGGGCAAATTCTCGGGGCGTAGAGTCTTGGAGGTGAGCGACAAGCGATCCGTAGGCGGTCGCGCGTGGAGGCACGGCTAACTGCTTATTTTCCAGGAGGTGCAGGGCCGAAAGCCCAGCATAGATTCCAAATGCGGCCGACTCAACGTAGCCTTCAACTCCCGTGAGCTGGCCGGCGATGAGCAGGCCAGGTTCAGATTTCATCTCTAGCCAAGATGTGAGGGTGTTGGGAGAGTCTATGTAAGTGTTTCGGTGGATGACTCCAAACCGCACGAATTCGGCGTTTTCTAAGCCGGGGACCATCCTAAAAATCCGCTTCTGTTCACCCCACTTCAGCCGGGTTTGACACGCGACGAGCGAGTACAGAGTCTTCTCCTTGTTCTCGGGCCGAAGCTGGAGGGCGGCGTAGGGTCTGCGGCCGGTGCGGGGGTCGGTGAGCCCTACCGGTTTGAAGTTGCCGAACGCCAGACTTCGTTCGCCCTTCTCCGCGATGGCCTCGATTGGCGTACACCCGGCGAAGTACTTGATCTTCTCGAGAAACTGCTCTTCCGGTTCAATTTCGCCAGCCTCGAGGTCCCGCTTGCCTCCAGACTCAAAGGCGTGGATGGGTGCCCGCTCGGCGTGAACTAGCTCGTGCACGAACGCGAGGTAGCTGTCTTTCTCGAACGGGCAGTTGAGATAGTCGTCGCCCTCTCCCTTGTCGTATCGGCTCTGAGCGAAGGCGATGCTGCGATCCACTGAACTCGCCTCCAAGGTAGGGCTGACGGCATCGTAGAAGTACAGGTGCGCCCGGCCCGTTTTGTGCGCCAGCCATTCGGCTAGAGCGGACGAGGTGAGAGGGCCAGTGGCAAGGATCAGCAGCTCCTTTCGGGCCAGAATCTCTTCGGCCATTGAGGGGGTGAACTCCTCACGCACGACTTCTATCAGGGGGTGCTCGTCAATAGCCTTAGTAATCGCTTCCCCAAATGCTCCGCGGTCCACTCCGAGGGCTTCACCGGCAGGCACTTCGTGTTCGCGTGCGATGCGTAGGACGAGCGAGCCCAACGCGTCCATTTCGGACTTGAGCAGGCCCGCGGGGGAGGTGGGTGATTTGGACTTGAGAGAGTTTGAGCACACTAACTCGGCAAAATGCGGAGTCGTGTGCGCCGGGGTCATCTTCACCGGCCGCATCTCGTAAAGACGCACGTTTTCCCCGCGGCTTGCGATCGCCCATGCAGCCTCCACTCCGGCAAAGCCGGCCCCGGCAACGGTAACGGCTATTTGATCTCCCACTCGAGGATGCCGGCCGAAAAGCCGGGCTGAAGGACGGCTTCAATTCGCCATTGAGCAGCGACGACCGGCTCGAAACGCACGACGTTGAGCTTGTCCCTAGCGATAGCAAAGGTTCCCGACGACTGGACCTCTTTCCAGGTGCCGCCATCCAGGTAGAGAAGCCTCCAAGACTTTGGAATTCGGCAAAGGCCATTCGACTGGCGGTCATCGAACCAGTAAACGGCCACAGACGACGCCGCAAGTGGGGTTGACAGATTGTATTGGACCCATTCCGTCGATCCTTTGTGATCCCACCAGGTGAAGCGAGGAATGTGAGCATCGTTGGAAGATTTAGGAAAAAGCCCATCGCTTAGGGCATTGACAGAATCTCCGCCAAAGACATGAGAGGCGCTGGTGGGCAAGCTGGGCTTGGGCATTTGAGGGGGCGTCCACTTCGTGCCTTTCGTGAGCGAGAAAGTCGGGAACACGCTGATGCGCAGGCGAGCGGCTCCCATCGGCACAAGCGTGATGTCCTCGAGCGGTTCTTTCGTGAGGGCGGGGCTCTGTTGCAGGGGGCTGACGAGTCCAAACGTGTCGAGTTTCCACTCCGGAATGCGCCTGGCTTTCGCCTTCAAACTTACCGGCACCTCTTCGAGGCTCCACGGCTGACCGGTCGCTTTTTTTGCGACGGCTAGTCGGATGCTGGCGGGATCGATGGCATAGTTCCAGGGGCTCTGGGGGCGAATCTCGAACGCGGGCCACTTTTCCGTCCCGCCCTTTCGGACGTTTGCTTCCTCAATTTGGAGCGAATACGAGAGGGGGCCGCGATTGATGGAAACGGCATCGCCGTGCTTCGGCCACTTATCGACCGTGATTGCCATGGGTAGTGTCAATGTCAGCTCGTCGCCCGTTTTCCAAGCCCGGTCGACCTCCGCCCAGGCTCCCTTTCCGCGGAAGGTGAGAGGCTGGCCGTTCAGGCTGAGCTTAGGATTCGTGCACCAAGAGGGGAGGCGCAGAAGAAGCGGAAACTTCCCTTGCCCTTCCGCCACCCGAAACTTGACGGTGTCTCCGAAGGGATAATCCGTGTCCTCGACAATTTTGACTTCGTCGCCCACTCCGACTTTTGCGGTCACTTCGGAGGGCGCGTACATGCCCACAGCCAAACCGTTTCCGTTTGCCGCGAGCCAGAGGTGCTCGGCATAGTAGGGCCAGCCATGAGAGACGTTGTGCTGGCAGCAACGATGATCATGGGGATCCATGAGTTGCATGGGCCCGCTGTTTTGAAGTCCAGGTGCCTTGCTGGTTGCGTCGCTCACGGCCATATTGGGCGACGTCAAATACCTAAGCGCTTTGAGATCGGGAGTCATGGAGGCAGGTAAGGAGTTGAAGGCCACGTCTTCGCATCGCTCCGCCCATTTCCGCTGCCCGGTCATCGTTAAGAGCAGCTCGTCGGAAAGCATCATCTCGACCATCGTGCAAGTCTCAGATGCCTGTCTAGGATCATCGAATCCGGGCCGCGCATTCTCATCGGCAGCGAAGAGCCCTCCTGGAACCTGGCCGTACAGCTTTCGGACAGTTTGATAGTCGGTTTCCGTCGCTGCCATATGGCGTTTGTCTTTGCTCATCAAGGCGTACTGGGCAGGCTCGCGGAACGCTTGCGCGATGTTGACCCCGTGCCAATCAGGCACCCCGGCGATCCAGTTCGCCCCGTTTTTGTGAACCTTTTCGGCGAGTTTGAGTAAGGAACGGTTGCCTGTGCGGTTGTACAACCAGTAGATGCTTCCCAGGTTGTCGCCTATGCGGTGCTTCTCCCAGTAAGAGAGATACATCTGCTTGTCTGGAATGGTGGATTGCCATTCGAAATAGCGGGTCATAAAGTCGAGCACCTGGGGGTCGGGGCGGTGCTCGTAGGAGGTCTGAAGGACATTCAGCATGACCATGTTCGGCCACACGTCGGCGGCTCCACCGTTCGCCACCTTGTTCGATTGGGGACCGAAGTAGCCGTCTTCTCGCTGGCTCGCCAAGACGCCTTCGATCCAAACTTTGGCCTCGGCCATGATGCGCTGATCGCCGAGAATATAACCGGTGTCGCCAAAGCCCTTCAGCCAATAAGGAACCTCTTCCCACCCGTTCTCACCGGCTCCCGTGGGGCTCAACCAGGCGTTGTTTTCCTTCTTAAGCCACTTGCTGATCTCGGTCAGGTTGCCGATGAAGCCTTCCGCCTGTAATTCCAATTGCTTTCGGACCCAGCCTCTCGGGAGCACGGCGCCTACAGGCAGCTTTCGAAAAACCGAAGGCAGCAGGGGGGCGCGATTGCCGACGTAGAAGTCGTTGGTGCCAGCAGGCAGCTCATTGAGCACGCGCACGGTTGCTTGGGGAGTTGCCATGGTGAGAAGCGCCAAGAGGGGAATCACTTCTCATGTAGATACCCGGTTACGTGCGGTCCATGTCCTGAACCTATCCGTAGCGAGTCACTTTGCCCGGATGTAATCGATCCAGCGCAGACCGATTTTCCCCTGACTATCGATCAACTTGTAATGCCCGGCCACCTTCTCAGGGGGAAAGGAGACCAGGTTACGGGCCTCTACGAGAGATCTGCCCCAGGTAGAGAGGACCACCCCTTCGAACGACGGCACTTGCTCCTTTAGGATTTCGTTCGTCTCTCTTACCGATTGGAGGGAAAAGCCAGCGAGCGAGCTAAGTGCTCTCTTTCATTGGGGAGACCGCGATGAACGAGGTTCTTGTATGAGTTAGATCGTGAATGAGAATTGGATTCGATCCTCCTGAGAGATAGAGGTAGTTCGTGTGGATCGCGCCGTTTGAGCCAAAGGGCATTGCTTCAAACATGCTCAGGCCAGTACTCACCGAAGAGGCTCGCTCCAGCACCCGCGTCTTTCGTATGCCAGCGTCCTCGATCGTTTGAGTCTTTGAAGGATACGCCTCGCCGTACAGGCGGGTGATCAGTCGAATCTGAGGGCGGCTTGACGATTCCAAGATGCTGCCTCCGTCGATCACGATGAAGGGCTTGCGCTTGTTGGCCAGTGTCGACAGCGCGGGGAGCAGTAAAGCTTCTGTCTCGGTCTCTGAGATCCCCTTGTCGAGCCACTCTAACCCCTGGATAGCTGTGCGATTGTTTGCGACTAGGAACAGGTCTATTTCAAAATCTTGGGATCGCAAGCAGGTTGCGGCAACGAGAAGACTAAGCATGTCTTACTATAAGAGCGACTCACCAAATGTCTCTCACTTTGTATCCGGTCGGGAAAGGATCGGTAGGGTCGAGAACGTAACTGGCGAAACCGGTAATCCATGCCTGGCCGCTGATGGTGGGAACGACCGCCCGGTAGTCGCCGATTTGAGCCTCTTCGATGAGCCTGCCCGTGAACGTGGTTCCGAGAATGCCTTCGTGAATGAAATCCTCATTCAGCCCGAGCTTGCCGCGCGCGTGAAGGGTGGCCATCCTTGCCGAGGTTCCGGTGCCGCACGGTGAACGGTCGATGCAGCCCGACCAGGTAGAGGGGTTGTCCCAGTCGAATTCCGCAGTAGAGACGATTACGGCGTTTCTCATATGACTTCCCTGCTTGTGAGCTGGACCCGAAAGTTGGGCGATGGTGATACCGGCAAAGCCGGGTTGATCAGGGTGCACCACGGGAAGTTGCTCGCGAGCGGCCGCCTTGATCATTTCTCCCAGCCTGACGATGTCCCGCCCTTCGTCCGGGACGAGAGTGATTCCTAATTTTTCGGCGCTGGCAATCACATAGAACATGCCGCCATACGCGACATCGACGAGCACGGTTCCGACTTGGGGAACTTCGACCGGAGCGTCGAGGTGGGTGGCGAATGCCGGGACATTCTGGAAGGTGACTTGTTTGACCTTGCCGCCTTCGCACTGAGCTTTGATACGGATGAGGCCCGCGGGGGCTTCGAGAGTGAGCTCGGTAATCGGCTCCTTCATCGGGATCATGCCGGTTTCAAGGAGGGTGGTGGCGACGCAGATCGTGTTTGTGCCGGACATTCCGGGATACTCCACATGCTCCATGATCACGTACCCGGCGTCGGCGTCGGGATGCGTTGGGGGCAAGATGAGATTACAATTCGACGCGGGATAGCCACGGGGCTCGTTTAGCATTCTCAGGCGAAGATCGTCAGCCTGGGTCTCAAGATAGCGCATCTTCTCGAACATCGTTGCGCCGGGCACGTCGAGCACGCCGCCCACGATGACGCGCCCCGGCTCTCCGCAGGCATGGAGGTCAACAGCAGAAATCATTTTCGAGAGAGTCATTGGCGCGGGTAGCTTACTTAGCCTTAGAGATAAACTCCCTCACCATGAAGGTTCTGGTTGCAGATAAATTCGAGAAGAGCGGGATCGATGGGTTGACGGAATTGGGAGTCGAGGTCATTTTCGAGCCCGATCTGAAGGACGCGAGTCTGAAAGACGCGCTTGCGTCGACTCAGGCGGATGTGCTGGTTGTCCGCTCCACCAAAGTGACCGAGGACATGCTGGAGGCCCCAGAGCTGAGCGTAATCATTCGTGCGGGTGCGGGCTACAACACGATCGACGTGGCGGCTGCGAGCCAGCGGGGCATCCTCGTGACGAACTGCCCGGGCAAGAACAGCCAAGCCGTGGCGGAGCTAGCATTTGGGCTGATCCTGGCTTGTGACCGGCGCATTCCGGACAACGTGGTCCAACTCCGCGCAGGCAAGTGGAACAAGAAGGACTTTGGAAAGGCGAAGGGTCTCTTTGGCCGAACGATTGGGCTTATCGGCATGGGAAAAATCTCTCAGGAGATGATTGCTCGGGCGAAGGCCTTTGGCATGACGGTGATGGTGTACTCGCGGTGGATGACGCCGGACGTGGCGGCGGCCCTGGGCATCTCACGGGCGGAGACCCTAGTGGACCTCGCTAGGATGAGCGACGTGGTATCGGTTCACGTCTCGCTTACAAAGGATTCTCGAGGAATGCTTGGATCGCCCTTCTTCGACGCGATGAAACCCGGAGCGATCTTTGTGAACACGAGCCGGGCAGAAGTGGTGGATCAGGCGGCCATGCTTGCTGCCTCTGTTCAGAAAAGCTTGCGGCTTGGGCTGGATGTTTTTGAGGGTGAGCCCTCTGGCGCCGAGGGCGACTATGACGGGGAGATTCGTGGGTCGGCTGCCTACTGCACCCATCACATCGGGGCGAGCACAGACCAAGCTCAAGAGGCGGTGGCCGAAGAAGTCGTGCGGATTGTTCGGGAGTACAAGGAGAAGGGCGTGGTGCCGAATGTGGTCAATGTCGGACGCGCGGAGATTGCGACGCACCTGCTCGTCGTGCGCCACGTCGACAAAGTTGGTGTGCTGGCCGATGTGTTGCAAGTTTTAAAGAACGAAGGCACAAGTGTTCAGGAGATGGAGAACATCGTTCTCGGGGGCGCAAAGGCTGCGATCGCGCAGATTTCACTCGACAAGGGACTTTCTGAGGGCGCGTTGGCTTCGATCAAGCGAAACGAGAACGTATTTGATGCGAACGTCTTTCCGGTGAGCAAGGACTAGGGCTTCTTTAGATGCTCGTAGTTCCGCTCGATCACTTCGAGCTGTTCGGTGAGCTTTTCAAGAATCGCGTCAGGATCTTCTTGCTCTCTCACTTGCTTGATGCGCAGAGCGAGCAAGACGCCCACTGCGCCGATTGCGATCCCGAGAATAAGGTTCTTGCCGCCGCGTCCCATGTAAAGGGTTTTACCCAGTTAGGTCCTCCATCCCGGAGGCACTTCTCCACAGTGCGGAGACCTTTGAGGAAGTCGGAACGGGAAAGGCCGGAGAGCTTTCGCTTCTCCGGCCTCTTGCCGTCTTCAATCAGCCTTGTGGGGCTGAAGTGGTTTAGCGCCTAACTTCCAGCGTGTTGGAAGCGGATGAGCCTCCGTACGTGGCGGTTACGGTCGTTGCGAGGTCTCTCGACACTCGGTTCGTTGTTACCGTCACGCTTCCGGTGGTCTGTCCGGCTGCGATCGTGATCGTAGCCGGGAAGATTCGGAACACGTCAGGGTTGCTTGCGGACAAGGAGACGCTTGCGCCACCAGCGGGGGCCGGGGCTTCAAGAGTCACGAAGATCGTTACAGATTCTCCGCCTTGAACGGGATTCTTGGAGAACTCGAGCGAACTCACTCCAACGGCTCGCACCTCGAGCGGAGTGACGACAACGTTCGTTCCGAGCGTTGCGGTGATGTTCACTTCACGAGTGCTCGAGACAGGACTTGTCGTAATTGTGAATGTCGCGGTCGAGGAACCGGCCATTACGGTGACCGAAGTCGGAACCGAAGCTACAGCGGGGTTGCTGGACTTCAGCTTGACTATCGCACCACCCGCAGGAGCTGGGTTACTCAGCGTGATCGTTCCCATCGCATTTTCCTTACCTCCCACAACCGACGCCGGTGAGACGTCGACAGTGAAGGTCACTCCCCGGACGTTGAGCGCCCGAACAATGCTCGTGGAACCACGGCTTGCGGTTATATTCACGGACTTATCGACAGAAATGGTTTGACCAGTGATGTCGAAAGCGACCGTGCTTGCGCCGGCAGGGACCGTGACAGTGTTAGGCACCGTCGCGACCGTCGTATTGGACGACTTCAGATTCACAATCACGCCGCCGGCCGGAGCCGGTGCACTAATCGTAACCACACCCTGCGCCTTTTGACCACCATCGATCGTCGAAGGCGTCAGCGTGAAGCCAGTGAGGAACACCGCATCAATAAAGAGCGTTGCGGACACTGACTGCTTCGTGTACGTACCCTGCTGGAGTCGCTGAGCCGTAATCTTTCGGGTTGTGTTCGACGTCTCGAAAGCCGTCTTGATCGTGAAGGTCTTCCTCGATTCTCCAGGCTGGAACGTAATCGTCCGAGGGCTGATTCCGTAACCTGGCGTGCCCGCGTCGATGAGAATGTTCACCGTGAATGCGGAACCGGCTCTTCCGTCGAGGATGACTGTTCCTGTGACAGTTGTTCCACCTGCAACACGAGGAGGCGAAAGCACCAGCGACTGGAGATTTGCTTGAGTCAGAGTCAGCGTCTGAGTCTTACCTACTCCGAGCAGGGATGCCCGAATCGTTGGGAAGGTGGGAGCACTGACGCCCTGGGTCTCAATTGTGAACACCGCGGAGGTCTGTCCTTCGGGAACATTGACCTTGCTGCCAGCTGGGAAGCTGATCAGCGAAGGGGTGTCCGTCGAAAGGTCGACATCTACGCCACCTGTCGGCGCCGGGGCCGCAAGAGTAACTCGTCCACTAGCGGTGTTGCCACCGACCACGCTTGTGGGCGATAGTGCGAGTTGCTGAAGCCAAGGAATGACTACAAACTGCGCGATCCTAAAGCTGCCTTGGTAGTTGACACGAACTTGCACGTTGGTGTTCGATTGAACAGGCCGTGTATAGATCGTGAACTGAGCCTGGGTGGCACCACTAGGAACGACTACTGACGTTGTCGTTTGCACCTCAGTCGGTGAGAACGAGGCTGCGTTGGCATCGCTTAGCGTAAGCGTTAGCTCGGCTCCTCCAACAGGAGCGGGATCCGTGAGGGTCACAACGCCAGCAATCTGAACGTTGAGTCCTCCTGGGGCTCTTGCGGGAGTGAGAATAATCGAGCCGATTGCCGCGAGTCCAATTCTCTGCTTGATAACGAAGCCGTCTCTTTGATAGAGCATCGTTACGGTGGGCAGAGGCGAGCCCGGCGGCATGGAGTTCGAGGGCCAGCTAAAGGCTACATAGCCGAGAGCCGCGAGCGAATTGAGGACTCCGTAGCGGGTGGGGATCTGCTCGCCACCAGCGGAATCGGGGAAGCGCTTAAACGCTAGAGGCGTGATGAGAGCGTCAGGTAGACCACTTGTCGCGTTCCGAAAGGTCGGAACTCCCGTGTTGTTGAAGCGAGTATAGTTGCGTCGCGTGTCAACCGACCCGAAATACCAGACGTCGCCGAACTGATCCACGTAGGGAGCAAAGATTCGGTCGTCGAGGTCTCCGCCCACATATGAGCCGTAGATTAGCTCGGTGGCCGTGTCGTTGAGGACGTTGATAAAGCCTTCCTGAGTTCCGAGAAGCGGAGGCACAGGAGAGGTGTTGTTCGGGTCGAGGGCGTCCGCCGTTACCTGAATGATTCCGAGTAGTTGAAAGCTAGGCTCGTTCGGGTTACCGGCCAACGTTGGATTTCCACCTGCAGCAGCATCTGGGAAGTCGATGCCGTAGGGGTGCACGTTGCCCGTCACGAATGCGTTGCCCTTCGCGTCGACCGCGATACCAGATGGCAGAACGAGTCCGGTGGTGCGAAGGTTGGTTGAGTAAAGAAGCTCCGAGGCATCTGAATTGAGCTTCGTTACGACCACATTAGCGTTGTCGCTGAAGACCTCACCATAGACGCCGGGCTTTCTAGGGTAGTTAAACGAGCCTGAAATACCCGTGATATAGGCATTGAGCCCTTCATCTACGGCGAGAGCGTTGCCCGTGTTTAGGCTGGCACCCGTGTAGTCGAAGTCATATCCACCGGCAACATCATCCCTGTTGCCACCCATGAGGGCGGAGTAGATCATGCTTCCGTTAGCTGAGTATTTGCGAACAAACAGGTCGGATCTTCGCAGAAGACGGCCCTCAGGGAACACGCCTTGAGTGGTTGCGAAAACTGGGTTCACAGCGGTGTCGACGTTGCCGCCGAATACTACTGTGCCGCCTACATACGTGCTGCCGAAACGGTCAACTGCCAATCCGCTCAGGTCCACATTGGCCGTGCCGTTTGAAGCAACGAACTTGGTGAGCGCATCCACGCGGAAAAAGGTTTTGCTGACACGATCGTACTCGTAGCGCGTCATATAGCCCGAAAGCCGAGCCGGGCGAACGTCTGGGACGTCGCTGTTGGTTCCACCAGCAGTCTGAATGCCGCCGAAGGAAAATCTAACTGGCTCATTAGTTGTCGGATTTGCATTCGGCACAATGGCGAACGCGGCAAGCGTGATCGCCTGCTCTCCGCCGAAGTACATGATTGCCTGAGGGAACGGATCGAGAACCGTATCCGCACTCTGCGCCCAGCGCATGACAAACACGAATGGCTGCCGAGGCGGCACTGCATAAGTCGAGGCGGGGGTGAGGTTCGACGAGTCCACGGTCAGGTTGGCCGGGAACTGTACGGGAAGGATGATGCGGTAGACGCCGTTCTCATTTAGCGTAATGCCGATGCCCGAGTTGTACGTCACCTTGATGGTTGTGACACCAAGAAGCGTTTGAAGGGCAGCTCGCACTTGAGTGGGGCCCGCGTTGTAGGCAAGCGGCTGCGTCGTTCCGATGCCTGGATAGGTGATCGTGAACGTGCCACTCGTGGGAGTCGTGTTGGACGTCTTCTTCAGGTACTGAAGGTTTCCTCCGGGGAAGTTGCCCGAGTTGGTGATACCGGCGACCCACACGTCTCCGAACGGGTCCACGGCAATTTGCATGCCGAAGTCGTTTCCGGATCCACCGAAATACGCGGCGTAATCGTGGGCGTAGGCATCGCCTTGGAGCTTGGTAATGAATCCGTCTCTACCGCCGAAAGGCTGAAAGCCGTAAGGTCCGTAAATCGCGGGGAAGATCGGCGAAGTGGTGTAACCGGTGAGGTACACGCCACCCTTTGTGTCAGAGGCCACCGAGCGGACTTCATCAACGCCGTTGTCACCACCGTAGTAGGTGCCATAAATGAGCGGGTCGATGACCAGTTGCCTGGAAGCATCGTAGTTGCCGAGATTGAAGCCGACTGAATTCTTGCCCACCATTTTGAAGCTAGCGGCAACTTGCTTGCGCTTGCCTCCAACCATCTGATAAGCGAAGAGTTTTCCGTGCTTCTGATCACCGAGCTTGGTGCCAATTACGATCTCGCCATTTTTGACGCTGATCGCGTTTGCACCGGTAAAGCCCAGCTTAATTTGGCCGGCATTTGCTCCCGGGGCAACGACCAAGTCGTAGCGCGGAAGGCCATTGTCGAAATAGGAGCGAGCATCAATGCCCGCGTAGATTCCCTTCTGCAGAACTTCGCTATAGCTATCCGCGGTACGGGCGCTCTGTCGACGACCGTCGATATAGCGCGTTATCATCCGCATGGGCGAAACGCCTTTGGCGGAACCGCCGCTGCCACCCATAAAGGACATCTGGACAACCTGTCCAACGCGACCTGCTTCTTTGCCGCGCGTTGCGCCGCGATAGAAGTCATAGGTCATGCCTTCACGGGTCACCCACATGTCCATGCCTTTGGAACGAGCGAGGTAAAGCGCGTTATCGTTCCATTGGCCAGCATTCTGGATGAACCGGCTAGCTTTTTGGTTAAGCTTTTTCTGCGCCTGGGCCGGAGTCAGCACCGACGACTTAGTTTGGACACTGGGGCCTTCTGCCGAAGCTACGGCAAAAAGCCCGAGCAATCCAAGCATAAGGAGGCCCGGTCTGCGATTTTTAATCAAGAGCACAAGTACGACACCTCAAAACCGAGTAGAACCGAATAAATGTTTTTCACCTTCGCGCCCAAGAGGGCACAGGTTGTGACAGGCATGGCAAAGCCAGCCCACCCCAGACATTATAGATCAAATGTCCCAACCTGACCAGCGGGGGTCAATCATGTTGTAAGACGGATAGAAAACCGCAAAAAGTGCGGTTCCGCTTGACTTACCAATAGTGAGACGATCAAACGCTCTTCGCCATAACAAAAAAGGAGCCTCCTGACACACTTTTTTGGCACATTCTTGAGCTTTCCGCTTTAATGAGCATTGACAACTAATGCATTCATTGTCGCGCTAAGTGGGTCGGCACCAAACTCCGCGCGAAATCTGCTCGCCACGGCTCTTACGCATGGCTCAAGGTCGGTCACGCCTCGTTCGAGAAGAGACACCGCGAGGGGACTGCCCTGGACGAGCGCGGATGCAAGCTGCATTGCATCGAGAGCGCGAACTTCCTTCTTCACCACCTCGATCTCGACGTGGCGGAATCCAGAAAGGGAAACGTCTGTCCTGATCTGCTCCAGGTCGTGGTAGCTGAAAGGCACATTCGGGCCCATCGGATTATCGTCTGGAAACAAGGCTTCCATGGACCGATGCAGGCACGAGGCCCATGGGTTGTCATCTAGAGAAGACCAAGTGTTGAAGAGATAGGACCCTTCTGGCTTCAAGACCCGCTTCGCCTCGCGGTGTCCTTTACCTTTGTCGCCGTAGAACATCACGCCGAACTGGCTGACAACCAAATCGAAGCTTTCACTCCGGAAGGGCAATTGCAGAGCGTCGGCGAGTGCCCAGGTAACCGAACCTTCGGTTGCGCTTCTGGTTGCAATTTGAAGCATGGAGCGGCTGGGATCGGTCGCGACTAGGGTGCTGCTATCTGGAAGAGCTTTGCAAAGCTCTCTCGTCAGACGCCCCGTTCCGGCCGCTACTTCTAGAACCCGCATGTCCGGCTGAATCCGAACCCTTTCGACGAGATCTTGGGCATAGGGGGAAAACAGGATCGGGCCCAATTCCGCTTCATAACGTGCCGCCACGGTGTTTGCCATCAACTAGCTTTGGCTAGGAACAACCGCCGAGTCTTGATGGCGTCCCGATACATTTGCTCGTAGGCTGCGGCACTTTGAGTCCAAGTCAGATCCTGAGACATCCCCGCGGTAACAAGCGCCTGCCAACGCGTTGACTCGGCATAGGATTCGTGAGCCCTTACAATGGCGGCAAGCAGATCCATTGCCGCGATGCGATCGAACACAAAGCCGTTCTGGCCTTCGAAGATGGTATCTGCCAGCCCACCCGTTCTCCGAACAATAGGAACGGAGCCATAGCGCATGGCGATCATTTGGCCAAGACCGCATGGCTCGAACACGCTTGGCATGAGAAAGGCGTCGGATCCGGCATAGACCCTCTGAGCGAGAGGAGCGTCGAAGCGCTGGATGTACCGAAAGTGCTGGGGATGTTGTTGTTCCAGTGCTCGAAGTGATTCGCACATGTCCGGTTCGCCCAAACCCTGGATGATGAGCTGTACAGGGAGAGTGAACATCGCTTGTGCAGCCTCGATGATTAGGTGGATGCCTTTCTGGCCACTGATGCGAGTGACTACGCCGAGGAGGGGAGCTCCTTCGACGGGATCGAGACTCACTTCTTTGAGCAGCGCTTGCTTGCACTCGGCCTTGCCCGCGAGATTCCGAAGCGTGTAGTTCGCGCTAAGGTTGGCGTCAGTTTGGGGGTTGAAAACATCGGTGTCGATACCGTTCAGGATGCCTCTCAAGCGACCCAGTTGATGGAGGTGCCGCATGAGGCCGTCCAGCTTGTGACCGAATTCCGGTGTTTGAATCTCGTTGGCATAGGTTTCGCTGACGGTGTTGACCTTGTCCGCGAAGACGCAGCCTGCCTTGAGGAAGTTGACTCTTCCCCAGGCTTCAACCTGCTCGGGATTGTAAAGGCTCCGTGGAAGATCGAGCGCGTCGAGCACCTCGATACCGAAGTCTCCCTGATAAGCAAAGTTATGGATTGTGAAGACGCTTGCCACCCGATCCCACGTGCGGCCGTGCTTTTCCCGCATCAGGAGCGGGAGGAAGCCGGTGTGCCAGTCGTTGCAGTGCACCACGTCCGGAATCCAGTCAAGCTCTTCCATGGCGGTGAGAACGGCTTCCGAGAAGAAGAGGTACTGCATTCCGCCGCGCTGATAAACGGTATCACTGCCCGTGCTGAGCGGAAACCATTCGTCGGTGCCGATGAAGCCGACGGGGATTCCTTCGTGCTCTGTCTCCTTGAAGCTGGCTACTTTCTGCCAGTGCGCGCTCATCGTGACATTGAAGGCGTCGAGCGTCGTGGCCAAGTCCCAGCGTGGATCGTCTTCGATCATCCGGTAAAGAGGCATCACGATACGCACATCGTGCCCCTGCTCCTTGAGAGCTTTGGGGAGAGCACCCGCTACGTCGGCCAAACCGCCCACTTTTGCGAACGGCGCGACTTCGGCGGAGACGAACAGGATTTTCATTACTTGTACTTAGACGGTAAATTCGCGTGCCGGGCTGAAACGCTTGCAGGAGGTTTTTGTGAACGCGGCTTGCTAAATGATTTGCAAAACAGCCCGGACATCTGTATTATGTTCTTGCGAGATTTATATTTGCTTGCATTTGCGCTGTTGCATTCCACACCGGCTTCTGCCAAGGTGCGGTGGCTGGCGGAGGCGCGATTGTGCCTGCCGGCGGTGGCCCAATGCCGTCATGAAGCTTAAGATATATCTTTCTGTCGCTGGAATGCTATTATTCCCATTTGCTAACGGCCAGCCAGCGGACGGCTTGCGTATTGCAGATCGACTTGCCGCGGCTCTAGGTCAGAAGGAGAGTTGGAGTATTGCCCCCCCCGCCAGGCGCGGGGAGCCTCTGGTCGTACGACTCTAAACGGATGAGCGTGGGAATCGACTCGGAAACGGGCCAGGTTCTTCTTTGGTACAACAACGACCCACTTGCCGCGCCGCAAGCGCCTTCGGCCGGACAAGAAGCGATTACCGTGGACGTGGCGTGGGACACGGCCGAGGATTGGTGCAAGCGAGCCGGATTTCCGATTCCCCCTAGGGACGAGGCATTCCAACAGGTCGAAAATGGAATTCCTTATGCTTACTTGTTAAGGTTTAAAGATAAGAAGGAGCACAAGGTAGGCGTCGGCAATTTGGCAACGATTGAGATCAATACCTTTACCGGGGAGGCAATTTTATTTATTCGTGCCGTGGGCTACACGTATGAAACGCCTACGGTGGTTATTTCGGAGCAGGTGGCAAAGGCGAGTATGAAGAGGCGTCTTCTGGAGGTGTATGGGGTTACCCCAGATAGTCTTGAGGTCAGCGAGCTGAAGTATTCGCTGGGAGGTTCCGGCGCGCTGCGGGACACTCGCGCGCTGACTCGCCCTAAACGTCGAACGTTTCTAATTTACAATGCGACCGCCAGGGTGGGAAGGGCTGAATTCTACGGTTCTGTGGATGCCAAGAATGGGCTGCTCGTTGATGGTGGCTTGTCTCGGTCTGGCGGCCAGCTTCCGGGCAAAGGTGGCAAAGCGCTGCAGCCTGGATCATCGGCAACCTTAATTCCGGGCAGCAATGCCCCATCTCAGGCGAACCTCCAAGGTCTGCCTGGGCCCATCATCTCACAACCGCGCCCTCCGGCCACCCCCGAGCGCCAGCCGGTTTCAAATTCAGGTTTCGTCACAGAAGTGATCCTATACGTGGTCGCGGGTGGGCTTGTTTTGGCTGCGGTCGCTCTTTTGCGACGGCTGTAGGCACTTATGCTAAGACGGTTGGGTCGTGCCTTCTTGGTTGCGTTTGCCTTCTTCGTGATGCTTTGCGCCACGATTGTAACGAGCCACTGGTCTTCCCGCGAGTATGCTCAGCTCCCCGCCACTTTTTTTTGGGGGCTCACGGCGGTGGCTTTTTGTATTGGCTATGGGGTGGCGCTCGTGCAGGGGCGGGCGTGGCTAAAGTTGAGCGGGCTGCTCTTCGTCATCAGTTTTGGCTTCATCCTGCACTATCTGGTGACCGAAAGATTCCGTTACTCGCCCCTCTATTTCGCATGGCTGCTGGTGACTGGGGGCTGTGCCCTTCTTTGCTTTGCACCGCGCAAGCTACGTGACGACAAAAACGGCGGGCCCAATGAGCCCGCCGTCTGATTACTTTGAGAGTGGCTTAGTTGCCGCCCTTTGCTCCGCCACCACGCTTGGCAGCTCCACCGGTTCCACCTGCTTTACCAGGGCCTCCTGGGCCCCCCATGTTCTGCCGGGCCTTGGCGCGGGCTTCTTTACGCAGCGTTTCGAACTTGGTCCACTGCTGAGCGGTGAGAATGTCTTTTAGACCCTTGTCTCCCTCTTCTCGCATGGCCATAAAGTTCTTGCGCATCTCAGCTCGATCGGCACTTGGGTTCTTCTGAGCGGCCTCAAAAGCTGACTTCATTTTGTCAGCCATCTTCTTGCTGTGGGCCTTGACTTTCTCTTTTTGGGCGGCCGTGAGATTCAGCTTGGCGAAGAGCTCATCTTGCATCTTGCCCATGCGGACCATGCGATTACCGCCACCGCCGGGACCTCTCTGAACACCACCCTTTGCGCCTGCGGCCTGCTTGGGGCCGGCTGCCTGGGCGTAGGAAGCGGTAACGAGGCCGAAAGCGGCTCCAGCAATGACGAGCGTTGAGATCAATTTCTTCATGGTTAAGACTCTTTGGGAGGGGTTACTCGTTGCCTAGACGCTGACGTCGCAGCGTTGTTCAATTAAGTTATACGCCTATCCGAGGGTGAAATAGAAGGTGGCGCCTTCGCCGGGCGCGGCCTCGCACCAAATTCTGCCTTCGTGCCTTTCAACGATCCTCTTTACGATCGCAAGGCCAATGCCAGTGCCCTCGTATTCGTCATCGCGTACGAGTCTCTCAAACGGGCGAAAGACTTTAGGGGCATACACCATGTCAAACCCGATCCCCTGGTCACGCACAAAGAACATGGATTGATCCTTCTTGCTGCACTTACCGACATGGATCGTGCCGCCGGAAGGCGAATACTTACAGCTATTCTCAAGCAGATTTTCGAGCATGATCAGCAAGAGCCCTGCGTCCCCCTTAGCGTGCAAGTCAGGCTGAACCTCGATCTGCAGATTGTTGCTTTGTTGTCGTGAAAGCACTTCGATGCTGCACGCTTGCGCAATAGAGCTCATATCGACCGAGTCTAGCCGTAGATCAGCTCGGCCCAAGCGGGAGAGTTGGAGAAGATCGTCGATGAGATCGGCAAGCCTTCGTGCGGCCTTCGACTGCCTGTCTAGGTGCCCCTTCTCGGTGTCCGTCAGCTTGTGATCGGCATCTTGAATCAGCATCTTGCTTGTTGCCATAATCGCCCTCAACGGGGCTCTCAGATCGTGGGAGACGGAATAGCAAAAGGCTTCCATTTCCGCGTTCGCAGCCATCAATTCGGTCGTTCGTTCGGCTACTCGCTTTTCGAGCTCTTCATTCAAGGCAATGATGTGTTCCCTTTCAAGCTCTTGCTTCACTGCAAGTTGCTTACGTTCGGCCTCTCTGAGTGCAATCTCGTGAAGCATCTCCGCTTGCAGTTTGACTTGAACGTTCCTCTTGTAGAGATCGACGAACACCTTCACTTTCGAGCGCAGAACATCAGGATCGAAAGGTTTGGGAATGTAGTCGACTGCGCCCACGGAATAGCTCCGAAACATATGCTTCCGCTCTTGTCCGTGGGCCGTGACAAAGATGATTGGCACATTGCTGGACTTCTCTCTCGCGCGGATCATTTCGGCGGCTTCAAAGCCGTTCATCTCCGGCATTTCCGCGTCCATTAAGATCAGCGCAAAGTCGTCTCTTAGGAGCGCCTTGAGCGCTTCCAGGCCAGATTTGGCCAGCACCAATTCCTCGCCTAAGGGATGTAAAAGCGCCTCAAGCGAGAACAGGTTTTCCGGCCGGTCGTCGACCAGCAAGATCTTGGCAGTCATGATGCCGACAACCGGTTCAGACACACTAATCACTCATTCCTCAACTAAGAAAGGCTTCTTCGGCAAGATGAGATCGAATCATTGCCAGAAGGCGGTCGGAATCGACCGGCTTTGGAATGTACTCGTTCGCGCCTGCCGCCAAACATTTTTCCTTGTCCCCTTCCATGGCCTTCGCCGTTAACGCAATGATCGGAATATCTTTCAGAGACTCTATCCCGCGGATACGCTGCATTGTCTCATAGCCATCCATTTCCGGCATCATGACGTCCATGAGTACGACTTCAAAATCGCCGCTTTGGGTCAACGTTTCTATTGCATCCTTTCCGTTTTCTTCAAAGGCTACATTGACGCCATGAGACTCTAGCAGACTTGTTAGGGCGAAGATATTCCTCACATCGTCGTCTACTACGAGCACTCTACGGCCGACGAGGCTGGAGTCCCGAGGCGGAATCACTCTCTCCGCTGCCTTCGCTTTCTTCTTCGATTGCTTGCCTGTTGGCACCATCGAGCCTTCCTTCGCCGCTTCGCGAATTCTTCGCTCGATCACTTCCCGGTTCGCGGGCTTCATGTTTTCCACGATACGGTGCAGGAACAGCGATGTGCGGTCAATTAGAGGCTCTGCAGATTCTGAACCCTTTGTAATGATGCTCGTGGCGTAGCGTTTGAGTTGGCCCTCTTCTTGCTTGCTGAGGTCTTTGCCGGTGTAGATCACCACCGGAAGTTCCTTGAGGCCGTCCTTTCTGCGAATACGCTTGAGAAGGTCGAAGCCTCCCATGTCGGGCAGAGCGAGGTCTAGCACCAGACAGTCGTAGGAGTTTTGCTCAAGCGCGGCGAGCGCTTCTTCACCGGTTGCGACGGCGGTGATCTTCACGTCCGTCTCGCTGAGAAGCTCGACGATGCTGCTTCGCTGGTCGTCGTCATCCTCAACGATTAAGAGCTCGCGCAGGTCTCGATTGACGAAGTCTCGGATGTGGTGGAATGCCCCTTGCAGGGCATCGGCGGTTACCGGCTTCTCTAAGTAAGAGATGGCTCCCATCGTGGTTGCCCGGCTCTTGTCGAGCACCGAAATGACCTGCACCGGAATGTGGCGAGTGGCGGTATCACGCTTGAGCTCATCCAGCACACGCCATCCGTCCATGTCCGGCAGTTTCAGATCGAGGCTGATTGCATCCGGCTTGAACCTTCTTGCCAGATCGAGTCCCGTTTGGCCGTCATAGGCCACCAGGACCTTGAAGCCTTCTTTGCGGGCGATATCCCGCAGAATGTTTGCGAAGCTCGCATCATCCTCAACGATCAACATCACCCGATCCTCGGACTGAATGTTGCTGCGGTCATCATCGGCCGTGAGAAGCACCATCGGCGCGGAGCGGACTTCACTATCCTGGATGGCTTCCTGGACGGCCAGGTTGCTTTCGGACATTCGGGGGAACGGTGCCTGTACGCCTCGATAGTCGAGCGGCAGATAGAGAGTGAACGTGCTGCCTTCGCCAGGATCGCTATGCACTTCGATCCGGCCTCCAAGCAATCGCATGATCTCCTTGCTAATCGACAGCCCGAGTCCCGTCCCGCCGTATTTGCGGCTGGTCGTTCCATCGGCCTGCTGAAATGCCACGAAGATGAGATTTTGCTTGTCCTTGGGAATTCCGATGCCGGTATCAATGACGCTGAAGGCAGCGAGTTGATCAGCGGAACAGAGGGTGCCGTTGTCAAGGACCACCGCGCGGTCGGCTCTGCCCATCGTGAGCTTGACGCTTCCCTTTTCGGTGAACTTGAAGGCGTTACTGAGCAGGTTCCTCAAGACCTGCTGCAGGCGCTGGCCATCGGTTGCGATCGACTCCGGCGCGTCGGGCGCGATGTCGACATCAAACGTGAGGCCCTTCTCTCCTGCCTGCGCGGAGAAACTGCGGTAGAGATACTCTCCCATGTCTTCCAAGCCAACGTTGGTGACATCGACCTCCATCTTGCCTGCCTCAATCTTGCTGAGGTCGAGGATCTCGTTGATGAGGTCCAAGAGGTCTCCGCCGGAGGCGTGGATCGTCTTCGCAAACTGAACCTGCTTTTCGTCGAGATTTCCTTGCGGGTTGTCCGCGAGCAGCTTGGCCAAGATGAGCATCGAATTGAGCGGTGTGCGCAACTCGTGGGACATGTTGGCGAGGAATTCAGACTTGTAACGTGAGCTGACGGCTAGCTGTTCCGCCTTCTCTTCGAGAGCGGCTCTCGCAAGTTCGACTTCTCGGTTCTTGAGCTCGACCTTGTTGTTCTGCTCAGCAAGCAGGGTTGATCTCTCTTCCAGTTCCTTGGCTTGAGTTTCAAGCTCGACATTCGTTCGCTTGAGTTGCTCTTGCTGAGACTGGAGTTCTTGAGATTGGCTCTGAAGCTCTTGGGTAAGGCTCTGAGATTGCTTGAGCAGCTCTTCCGTCCTCATGTTCGCTTGGATCATGTTAAGGACGACGCCGATGGATTCCATCAACTGATCCAAGAAGGTTCGGTGAATTTGGCTGAAAGGTAGGAACGACGCCAGTTCGATGACGGCGAGCACCTCTCCTTCAAAGAGCACCGGCAGAACGATAATGTTCAGAGGCGATGCCTCTCCCAGACCGGAGTTGATCTTTACATAATTGACCGGCACGTTCGTGAGCAGGATGCTTTCTTTCTCGAGCGCGCACTGTCCGACCAGTCCTTCTCCAAGGTGATAGCGGTTGGCAAGGTTCTTGCGCTCCTTGAATCCAAAGCCCCTCAGAAGCTTGAGCACCGGCTCTTCTCCAAGGGAAGCGTCGTTGATGAAGAAGACTCCGTGGTGAGCCAGAACCAGCGGGGTGAGTTGCGACATGATCATGCCCGCAACGGACTCCAGCGATTTTTGCCCCTGCATCATGCGGCTAAAGTTAGCAAGGTTAGTCTTAAGCCAGTCTTGCTCCTTGTTCTGCTCGGTCGTACTTCGCAGGTTGGCAACCATCTGGTTGATGTTGTTCTTGAGGAGCGACACTTCACCTTGCGCGTCGACCGTAATCGACCTCGTAAGGTCACCTTGGGCCACGGCTGTGGCAACGTCTTGGATACCTCGCACCTGGCCGGTGAGCGAGTTAGCCATGAAGTTGACGTTGTCGGTGAGGTCCTTCCACGTTCCGGCAACGTTGGGAACCTTCGCCTGGCCACCCAGCTTTCCTTCCGTACCAACTTCACGGGCCACGGTCGTAACCTGCTCGGCAAAGATGCTGAGCGTTTTGGTCATCGAGTTAATCGTTTCTACGAGCGCGGCGACTTCGCCTTTCGCGTCCAGCACGAGCCGTTGTTCCAAGTCTCCGTCAGCGACCGCGGTGACGACTTTGGCGATGCCTCGCACTTGGGTGGTGAGGTTGGAAGCCATGTAGTTGACGCTGTCCGTAAGGTCCTTCCAGGTTCCCGAGACACCAGGCACTTTGGCCTGCCCTCCGAGAACGCCTTCCGTGCCGACTTCACGCGCCACCTTCGTAACTTCGTCTGCGAACGTCGACAGGGTGTCGGTCATGGCGTTAATCGTGTCCGCGAGAGCGGCAACTTCGCCTTTCGCCTCGAGCTTCAGGCTCTGGCTCAGATCGCCGTTCGCAACCGCGGTCACAACTCGCACAATGCCTCGCACCTGGGTTGTAAGGTTCGAGGCCATGAAGTTTACGTTGTCGGTGAGGTCTTTCCAGGTTCCCGAAACACCGGTAACGTTAGCCTGGCCACCCAGAATTCCTTCCGTTCCAACTTCACGCGCCACACGTGTAACTTCGTTGGCAAACGATCGAAGCTGCTCGACCATGGTGTTGATCGTGTTCTTGAGTTCAAGGATTTCGCCTTTAACGTCAACGGTGATCTTCTGAGAAAGGTCGCCGTTCGCAACAGCCGTGGTAACCAGCGCGATGTTTCGCACCTGGTCCGTTAGGTTGGTAGCCATCGAATTTACGGAGTCGGTGAGGTCCTTCCACGTGCCGGAGACGCCGGGGACTTTGGCTTGGCCACCTAGCTTTCCTTCCGTACCGACTTCTCGGGCAACACGGGTGACTTCATCGGCAAAGGAGTTGAGCTGGTCGACCATCGTGTTGATCGTGACCTTCAAGTCCAAAATCTCTCCTCGCGCGTCAACCGTGATCTTCTGCGAAAGGTCGCCCATAGCGACCGCAGTGGTGACCTTGGCAATGTTTCGAACCTGAGTGGTCAGGTTCGTTGCCATGAAGTTTACATTCTCGGTGAGATCGCGCCAGCGACCGCTAACGCCTTTAACGTTCGCTTGGCCACCAAGAATTCCTTCCGTACCGACCTCACGGGCGACACGGGTGACCTCGTCTGCAAAGGAGTTGAGCTGGTCAACCATCGTGTTGATCGTGCTCTTGAGGTCTAAGATTTCGCCTTTGACGTCGACCGTGATCTTCTGAGTCAAGTCGCCCATAGCGACCGCGGTCGTAACCTTCGCGATGTTACGCACTTGGCTCGTAAGGTTCGACGCGAGCAGGTTTACATTGTCCGTAAGGTCTTTCCAGGTGCCGGCAACACCAGGCACCTCGGCCTGCCCTCCCAGCTTCCCTTCCGTACCCACCTCGCGGGCAACGCTCGTGACCTGTTCGGCAAAGGTCGAGAGCGTATCGGTCATCGAGTTGATGGTGTCGACAAGCGCGGCGACCTCGCCCTTGGCTTCCAAGTCGAGTTTCTGCTTCAGGTCTCCATCGGCAACCGCGGTAACGACCCGGGCGATGCCTCGCACTTGGGTGGTCAGGTTCGATGCCATGAAGTTCACGTTGTCGGTGAGGTCCTTCCAGGTTCCCGCAACGTTCGGCACCACTGCTTGTCCGCCTAGCTTTCCTTCCGTGCCGACTTCGCGGGCCACGGTCGTAACCTGCTCAGCGAACTTGCTCAGCGTGTCGGTCATCGAGTTGATCGTGTCGGCAAGCTCGGCGACTTCACCCTTTGCTTCGAGGACCAGCTTCTGTTCCAGGTCGCCATTCGCAACCGCGGTAACAACCTTGGCGATGCCTCGCACCTGAGTGGTGAGGTTCGAAGCCATGAAGTTTACGTTGTCGGTGAGCGCCTTCCACGTTCCAGAGACGCCAGGCACTTTCGCCTGTCCACCGAGAATTCCTTCCGTGCCGACTTCTTTGGCA
>JBBQWO010000029.1:0-44037 GCA_038210535.1 Fimbriimonadales bacterium
TGCTCGAATCTGATCCAGGCTGCCGCGCCAGAACTCGACCGAGCGGATGTCGATCCCGAACCTCTGACCCAAGGTCGCGGCATCCGCCAGACCCGTAGAGGAAAGCAGATCGTCATATCGCTCTTGAAACCCTTCGGGCTGCTGCTGATAGACGGAATAAAGACCTAGGCCGAACAGAAGGCCGAACATATACGGGAAATTGTAGTAGCTTCGGCCGCTGTAATAGTGGCCCTTGACCGCCCACATATAGGGATGGAGCGCCTGTTGATCAAGACCCTCCCCGTAGGTTTGCCTCTGCGCGTCCAGCATCAGTTCGCATAGTTCCTCCGGGGAGAGTTCACGCTTGAGACGCTGCTCGAACACCGATTGCTCGAATAGGAACCGGCTGGTGATGTCCACCACAACTTGCGTCGAGCCCTGAAGCGAAGCCTCCAAGACGGTGAGTCGCTGAGCGGATGTTCCCGTCTCCAGCACTGCTTGGCGGATGATGGTCTCGCAGAAGATGCTTGCCGTCTCGGCTAGCGTCATCGGCGTACCGCGCTGAAGGTAAGTTCTATCGGCCAAACAAAGGTTGTGGTAGCCGTGCCCGAGTTCGTGAGCCAACGTGCTGACTGAACCATAAGACGGCTTGTAATTCATAAGAATGCGAGACTCGTCGCCTCGGACGCCCATGCAGTAGGCACCATCCACCTTGCCCGGCGCAGGAGGCACGTCGATCCAATTTTCGTCAAAGCTACGCTGCGCGTAGTCGGCCATCTTTTGGGAATAGTTGCCGAATTGATCGCGGACGAATGCCATGCCCTGGTCATATTCCCACGCTTGTTCATCTCCCCCAAGCGGGGCCGCAACGTCGTACCAAGCCAGTCTGGATAGGCCCAAAGCCTTCGCTTTAGCCTTCATGTAGCGGCGGAAATCGGGAAAGGACTCGCGGGCGGCCTGCATCATGGCGTCGAGTGTTCCTCGGTCGATGTTGGCTCCAAAGAGCGCTTCATCGAGTGGCGAGGCCCAGTTACGCCGCTCGCATAGGGCATTCACTTCGCCCTTGATGCTGTTTATGGCCGCGGCGAGGGGCACTTCGGCGGTCTTCCAAGCGACCAATTCACTCTCGTAAGCCTGTCGGCGGACATTCCGATCAGCGTCGTAGGCCAATGCACGGACGGCGCTCATCGGCACGTTTTCACCGTTCAGCGGGACCGCCAACTGGCTCGTGACATTGGAATGGAGCTTGACCCATGCGTTCTTGCCGGTGAGCTCAAGATCGCTTGCGAGAGATTCCAAGTCCGTAGGCATGAGCTTCAAGGCACCGATTACGGCTTTGCGAATGACGTACTCGTGCGCACGCGCGACTTCGCTCCTGGCCAGAAGCGCATCAACGTCGAGCCCGCCCACCCATGCGGTAAGTCTCTTGCCGAGCTTCCGCACACTGGCAAGCTGGTTATCGATTTCACTCGCCTTGGCTTGGGCGATTTGGTTGCGAGAGTCCGTGGAGAGGATGGCTTGCACGTAACCATTGACAAGGCGCGTGTGCTCCAACACGCGATTGAACTCCTGAATCACCTGGTCGAACGCGGCATCGTTTGCATTGCCCTTGTCAATCGCTTCAGCGGCGAACAAGGCTTCAAGCGAATTGAGTCCCTGACCCAGTTCTTGGACGGCGGCTTCAAACTGAGTCGAGGTCAGGCCGGGAAAGAGGACGTCCATGTCCCAGCGAGGGAGTTGTGTTGCGACTGCCATTACGGCGAGAGTTTATCGCGTAATCTAGGCCGGGTCAATGAAAACACACTTGGACGAAGTCGATATCCAACTCCTCTCGCTCCTGCAGGAGGATGGACGGATTACAAATGCAGACTTGGCCAAGAAGGTTGGTCTTTCGCCCCCATCGGTGTTGCAGCGAGTTCGGACCTTAGAGAAATTGGGGCTGATTCGGGAGTACGCAGCCTTGCTGGACTATGAGCGTCTGGGGCTCCGCATTACGGCGTTAGCCATGGTGTCACTCTCCTTGCACCAGGAGCAGCCGATCGAGCGCTTTCGGAAAGCGATTCAGGATATCCCGGAGATTCTGGAGTGCTACCACGTCAGCGGCGAGTTCGACTTCCTTTTGAAGATCGTGGTGAAGGATATGCGGGCTTACGAGCAGCTGATTCGGGAGCGGTTGAGCCGAATCAAGGGGATTGGGCAGATCAAGACCTCGTTTGTGCTGGCAACACCCAAGTACACCACTCGAATTCTCCTCTAGGATTCAGGCTTTGGTGTGGACAATCGCTTCCACCAAGGCAGGCTGAGGTAATCGACCTGAGCTTTCAGGTGATCGATATTCCGGTCTTGGCGCTCTATTTCGGATTCCAGTGCGTTGATGGCCGCTTCGAACTTGTCAACCACGTTGTGAAGATCGTCCAGGGATTGAGCAAACTCCTTTCGCAGCTCCTCCATCTTCCGCTTTCCACCCGGCTCCTTAAGCGCCGTCGTCAGGGCAGCGAGGCCGTTGAGCGCGGGGCCTGCGGCATTAGAGGCCGCAGCGACGATCGACATAGTGAGAGGTCCAGGCATCCAGAGAAGATGATGGCTGATTATTCGGCGCGGCTTAGCATCTAGCCACGCGTAACTGCCTCATCAAGATTCAGCAGGGCGCTCGCAACGAGGACCCAGCTGGCGAGATCAGGCGTTCCCGGGTTCTTCAATCCCGCTGCTTTCATCAACGCGGTGACCGCCGACGGGTCCTTTTCGTAGCGTGCACGGGCTTGTTTGCGCAACGCTGCCAATGCGGCGAGATCTGTTGCTTTGGGGGAGCGGCTGGTTACGGAGCGGAAGCCGTAGGCAACACCTTTCTGCGAGAGCTGAAGCGCCAACGCGCCGGCGGCTTCGACAAAGGTGGGATCGTTGAGAGTGTTGAGCGCTTGGAGCGGAGTGTTTGTGCGCGAACGGGTTGCGACGCACATATCCCGGCTCTTCGTATCGAAGGTGAGAGCCATCGGATAGGGTGCCGTGCGCCTCCAAAAAGTGTAGAGCCCGCGCCGATAGCGATTGGGCCCTGTGGCATCCAGCCAACGATCCTTCGTATCGTAGAAGGTGAAGCTGTTCTCCCAAATGCCCGGTGGTTGGGGCGGCATCACGCTCTTTCCTCCAATTTTTCGATTGAGCAGGCCGCTCGCGGCGAGCGCGATGTCTCTTACGCTCTCCGCTTCGACTCTATATCTCGGTGCTCGAGCCAGTAGAACGTTGTTCGGGTCTCTGGCGGCCATCGCGGGTGTGAGTTGTGAGGACTGGCGGTAAGTGGCCGAAGTCACGATTTTCCGCAGCATCGCTTTAAGAATCCAGCCGCCCTCCATTAATTCGACCGACAACGTGTCGAGCAGTTCGGGATGGCTTGGGCTATCGCCTTGCGTCCCGAAATCTTCGGGAGTGGCGACGAGACCCCTTCCAAAACACTGCTCCCAAAGGCGGTTGACTTGGACCCGGGCGGTCAGGGGATGGCGGTGACTGACGAGCCAGTTCGCAAGGCCGAGGCGATCTTGCCTTAAAGATGGTGTGCCAAGTGAAGCAGGCGTTCCCGCCTCAACCCGCTCCCCGGGAGTACGAAAATCGCCGCGGTTGAGCAATCGATTCGCCCGCTTCTTCTCCAGCTCTCGGAGAACCATCACGGTGGGGGCTCTTGCCTGAAGCTGATCTGCTTGGGTTTGCAGCCGCTTCTGCCGCGCTCGTAGTTCGCTCAGTTCGGGAGACGCTTGCGAGTAGAAGGTCGCGAGTTCTGCAGCGTCTGCGGGGGTTCGTTGCTTCTTGGCGAGGATCGAGACTATTTTCGCAGGAGGTGGAACCGTTCGGGCGAGGTCGGCATCCGCAGTTACAGAAACCCGGAAGCGGCCTAGATTGTGGTTCGGATGCACCGTTTGGTGCCTCAGTTCGAGGATCAATCGGTCGTTCGGTAGCACCTTGGCCGACGTGGACAAAACGATCGAATGCGCGGTGCGGTTTTCCGGTAGGAACGCCCCCGGAGCCCAGCCCAGGCCACTGCCGTCATTAATCACATCCATTGGGTTGTGGCCAGCTTGGACGAGATCGGCTTTTGAAGTTTGAAAGAGGACCGGCTCGTCCGAACCGCCGGCTCGATGAAGCTTCGCGATCACTTTGTGGAGCACAAAATTGCCGTTGAAATTCCGCCCGGAGCTGCCGTGCGGCAATGAAGGGTCAGGGAGCGCCTCAATTCTCACGCCGCTCAGTTGTGCGATGCCTTCAAGGGGCAGGGAAACCAAGTACCTATCCGCCTTTGGATCAGCACCTGATGCGAGAACCGAGTTGTCCGGCAAGACGGTTAGCGTTGCTCCTTCGGCCTTTGCCTCAGGAAGTGAGGTTAGCCAGTTCTGCGAAAATCGGTGTTCCCAATCATCGACCCCGGCCTTACTTTTCGGCGTTCGAGCGCCAATCGCCAGAGTCAGCTTCTTGATCTCTGTCCGAATCCGATCGAGCACCAGTGTCTGATCTGGGTTTGGTAAAGACAAGACCGGAGCTACGTCCCTTCCGTTGTCCTGCGACTGGTTGAAGTAGGCGAAAAAGCGGTAGTAATCCTTCTGACTCAGCGGATCGAACTTATGGTCATGACATTGCGCGCATGCAAGCGTCGTGCCCATAAACGTGGTGGCAGTGGTCTCCACCCGATCCATGACGGCGACGATGCGAAACTCCTCCGCGTCGATGCCTCCCTCGTCGTTCAGCATGCTGTTTCGGTGAAAGCCGGTCGCGATGAACTGCTCTTTGGATGGGTCGGGGAGCAAGTCGCCGGCAAGCTGCTCGACTACAAACTTGTCATACGGCTTGTTTTGGTTGAAGGCATTGATCACCCAATCTCGCCAGGCCCACATCGAACGGGGGAGATCCTTTTCGTAGCCGTTGGTGTCGGCATAACGCGCCAAATCCATCCAGGTACGCGCCATCTTTTCTCCGTAGTGGGAGGAGGCAAGGAGGCGATCCACGTATCGCTCATAGGCTTGTGGCCTGCGATCATTTAGAAAGGCGTCGAGCTGTTCGACGGTCGGGGGCAGACCGGTGAGGTCGAGGGCGGCTCGCCTTGCGAGGCTCTCTGGCGGTGCCTCTGCGGACGGCTTGAGCCCTTCCCTTTCCAGCCTATCGAGGATGAAGGAGTCGATGGTGTTTCGCGGCCAGGATTTTGCCTTTGTCTTGGGTGGCTGGTGCTTCGTGGGCGGAATGTAAGCCCAATGCCGCTGGGTCTGGGGTGCCTGGAGCTCGGCTCCCTGTTCGATCCATGTCTGAATCGTGGAGACGGTTTTCGCGTCAAGTGGTGCGAAGCCCATCGGCATCTTGGGTTTGCCGTCGGAGCCGTGGATGCGGACGAGGAGGAGGCTCTCTTTTGGGTTGGCTCGATTGAAGAGAGGGCCGGTGTCGCCCCCTTTTCGGATTGCTTCCAGCGAGTCGAGGCGGAGGCCACCTGATGGACTGATGACGTTGTGACAGCTCACGCACTTTGCCTTGAGGACGGGGGCGATCTCTTTGGCGAAGTCGACTTTTTGGCTGGACTGGGCGTCGATGGCGAGGGCTCCGAGCCATGGGAGCGAGGGCAGGGCTATCCAAATCAGCAGGCTTTTTGCGCGGAGGGAGACTCCCAAGGTGCTCGCATTATACGACGCGAACCGGCTTGTGGTTCTTGCTTCTCCGCTATTTCCGGCACCCCTTCAGGGTGCTGGATCGTGACGAGCGATGTTAAACGGTTCGCGTCATCGTAGCCATAAGTGGTAGTGCCAGCCGCGTCGACCATCGTAAGCTTCTTGCCTGCGTCGTCATATGTGTACGACATGGTTCCTTCGGGAGTCACGAGTTGCGTGACCTGGTCGGCGTTGTCGTAGGTCCAAGACGACGTGCCGCTGGAGTCCACCATCGAGGTCGTGCGGTTCGCGTTGTCGTAACTGAACGTGGTGTCGGTGCCGGCCCGATTGCAGGAAAGGGGATTGGAGAAAGTGAATCAAAACCGCTCACTCAACAACCACTGCGAGATCGTGGCCTTCAAGCCTGCTTTGGCATCCTCGATGCCCGAGTACTGTATCTCAACTGACTCGGCTACTGCTGCTAATCGGCCCTCACCCAATATAGAATTGAATTCGATTTTGTCTCGGTGCAAAGCAATGGACAGTGACTTGTCGCGATTTTGTGCGATGGAGAACGAGCATAAAGCCCGCGACTCCGAGGACTCATGCGAAATTGCACAGTGCCAAACGTCAGGGAAGACCTCGACACACAGCCAGCGCCAAAGATCAAGCGTTTGGACGTTCTCACGATCCAGAATTTCGGCACCACCTTCCGGGACATGGCTCTGCTGGCACCAATAGACCGCAGGCATCTACTTGCCTACCAGGGCTAGGTTGGCGTTTCAACAGCCGATGGCCTCGTGACTCAATCTCCCACCAGAACACCAAATGTTCGCCATTGTCTGCCCGATCTCTAGTAGAGGAAGGTTTCCGGATTCAGATCTTAGCTACCTGGGTCTCCGACACGTAAGGGTCTGCGCCCATTTTCTGAGACACACATCTGTTTCGGCAAGGAAAATAGGATGATGCGTCGTACGTTCACTCGTGAATTCAAGCTTGATGTTTCCAAAAGGGCTGAGTCTGGTGAGGTTTCCAAGGCTCGGTTGTGCCGGGATCATGCGCTTTCTTCTGCGATGCTGGATCGGTGGATCGACCCGTATCGAGCCAAGGGAGAGGAGGCTTTTGCCGGAGGTGGCTGGCGCGAGAGCGTCCAGTCTCCCGATGCGCGGGTTCGCGAACTCGAAGCTGCGCTAGGGCGGGCTCATTTGGAGATTGAGTTCCTCCAGGAGGCCGTGGGAAAGCTCGGCATTCGGCCCGGGAGAAGGTCGCCTTGATCAGGACTCGCCAAACCGCGCTTCCGGTGCAGGATTGCTGCCGGCTGCTTGGTGTTTCCCGGGCAAGCGTCTACCGGCCGGTGCGAGAAGAGCGCTCCGAGGACGAATCGCTCGTTGCCCTTGCGGGAGCCTTTGCAAGGTATGGCTCTACCGTCGACTGGCGGTGCTGGCGGGTATCAGCAAGAAGGCGATGCGTGGCCGCATGAGCCGTCTGGGGCTGATGGTTGCGCGCAAAAGACCGCGAAAGCGCACCACGTTCCCGGTTCCGGTCGAGGCACCGAACCTGTGCAAACCCGTCTGGAGCCCGGGCGAACTCCTGGTGAGCGACTTCACCTATATCCCCCTCACCAGTGGATTCGCCTACTTTGCGATCACGCTGGACGTGTTCACGCGGCGGGTGCGAGGCTGGTCCATCAGCCGCTCCATGAAGAGCGACTTCGTGCTCGATGCGCTCACGATGGCGCTAGAATCGGGCGAGTTGAAGCCGAACTGGATCCACCACTCCGACCGAGGCTCCCAATATGCCTGCGAGCGCTTCAGGGAGAAGGTTCTCCAAAGCGCGGGCACATCCTCATTCTCGAGTCCGGCTTCCCCAGCTGAGAACGCCTATGCGGAAAGCTTCTTCTCAAGGTTCAAAGACGAAATCGTCAGTCTCCGCGAAGCACGTAGCTATGCAGAAACGGCTCTTGAAGTCCGCACCTATGTCGAGGATTACAATCTAACTCGACAACACTCTTCACTGGGAGATATCTCCCCCGCAACCTTTGAGAAGCTCTTCGCCGAAAAGGCTCTCAAACTGTGTGTCTCATGAAAAGGGCTCACCCCATAAATTTGCTGGTTTTGCCCCCCCCCCCAATATGCGATAAACATTTGTTAATCAGTTCGAAGCGAATATATACTTGTAATAGTGATGAGGAAGATGGTGCGACACTGGGCATTTCTCTCGATTCTGGCATGGTCAAATCTGGGCGTCTGGATCCACGTTCTCAATCATCAACCTGGTACTTCTCTGAAACTGAACCTGCGGAGCCGCGAGAACCAAGGCGTTAAGAGTAGCGAGAAGAATCCATGCGAGTAGCCAGGGCCTTTTCTTTCGTGGAAGTCCTAGGAGGGTGTTGAGCAACTCCAAGCAGATTTCCACGGGTGAAAAGTTTGGCTCTAGGATCGCCATAGAGGCCGCCTTGACGGTCTTCGCCAATCTTTTTGACCCGTCAAAATCAGCGCCATTTTCAAAAACACGAGTTGCTCAACTTCCTCCTAGTGGTCATCAGCATCATCTCACTGCTTGGAGCACTAGGATTCTCTCTCTCCAGTCCGATGAGGGAGGCGGCCCGCCAAGTCGCCTGCCGCTCAAATCTTAAGCAGGTCTATACCGGCTACTCACTCTATTCTATGGATAATCCTGGGCCCGGCCGGCGCGGGCGAGTGGACGTTTTTTCCGGAGGGTGGGTTGGGGTATCAAAACCAAACAACAGCAACGCCCCCCCCAAGACTAGCGAAAGAACTGTCCATACAGTTGCCACCAGATCTCCCTAGGGTTTTCCCAATATGGTCCAAGGAGTTCTAAGTTCATGATTTAATGCTTTTGCTTTTGTAGACATTATTCATATACCCTATTATCTGGGTGCCCCCCTTCACCCCATGATCCCTTTCACCCCAACCAGGTAGAAGCGGTGCCGGGTGTCCAACTCCATGCTTGGTTGTTGGCGGACTTAGATTCGGACAGCTTTGTTGGTTTTAGCGGCTTCGTAGATTGCCTGAATAATTCGGATGTCCTTTAGACCTTCCTCGCCGGGGGTCCTTACGGGCCGGGCGGAACGGATGCAGTCGGAGAAGTGATCCATTTGAGCGGCAAATTGATCGTTGCTCGGCACGCTCAGTTCTGTTCCGTCGAGGGTGAGGCGATTGCCGTTATAGGCGGTTGCGGGAACGGCTCGCAGCGTGCCCTTCTCGAAAGCGATTTCGTATTGATTCTTGCCGGGTCTCCACGAATAGCCGCTCGTTCCTTGGGCAACGAGTCCGCTTGGAAATCGGAGCGAGAACTTGACATCGTCTTCAACCTCCTTAAAGCGCTCGTCGTTCGGCGGATTGGTAATGGTCGCGGTCACCTCGACGGGCTCTTGCCAACTCAAGTAGCGAAGCGCCTGGACGGAATAGATGCCAATGTCCATCATAGATCCTCCTCCGGAGAGCGCCCGTTGCGTGCGCCAAGAGCCCCGCCCGATATTGAAGCCGTGGTCCGAACTAAGCGACTTGATCGCGCCCAATTCGCCAGACCGGGTGTAGCGCATGGCACGAAGGTTGTGCGTTTCATATTGCGAGCGGTAGCCGAGCTGCAGAAGCTTTCCGGCTTTCTTGCAGGCATCGATCATGGCCTGGCAATCCGCAACGGTCGGGGCCATCGGTTTTTCGCTGCAGACGTGCTTGCCCGCCTTTGCGGCTCTGATACTGAACTCCGGGTGGGTGCCCGGGGGTGTGATGACGTACACCACATCGATTTCGGGATTATCGCGAATCTCCTCCATGCGCCCATAGAGATAGCGATTCTTGGCTTCGATGCTGTAACGCTCGCCCAAACGTTGAAGCTTGTCCTCGCTCCCGCTGATCAGAGCGACGAGCTTGGACTGCTTGCAGTTTGCAAATGCGGGCATGATCTGGTTCTGCGCATAGCTGCCCAGCCCCAGGACCGCCCAGCCGACCGGCTTGTCGTTGCCCTGTCTGAGTAGGAAGGAGGGGGATAGAGCCAACGCTCCCATTCCACTCAAGAGGTCGCGCCTGGAAAAACCTTGTGCCATGCGAGATTGTCGCACCAAACGTGTCCTTCTCGTTCTACATCGCGCAGGAAATGACTGTACAATTCATTTATGGCTTACGTGCATACGGTTGAGTGTCCGAGACGGCACGAATACGTAGAGGTTTGCACGCGGGATGAGGATGGATATGAATTGGGCACCCCATTCAAATTCACTTGTCCCCAATGTGGCAACGTCCACGTTCTGATAACTCAGGCGGTTGAAATCCTAGACTGCGCCTCCTGTCCACCAGGAACTACGGAAGGCACCCTCATGGAAAGGGCTACCTCGAAGTAGGAAGCCAGTTTGTATTAGAAAGAGGAAGTGCCGGCATTTTCTGAACTGCAGATCGGGTTATTGCGTTTAGCGCTGAGATTCTGACAACTTGACCCAATTCGGCCTCGGCACATTGCGTTGCGTACACGCCAGCAACCCGAAGACGGCCATCGGCGTCGGTAACAAACGCCGGTGAACCCGACATTTCCTGACCTCGTAGTCCCATCAGTAAGGAACTGCGGCAAGTCCTCGTAGTCATCATTTATCGAGCTCGCTAGATGGGCTGTCTTCAGGATCGGGCGACCATTTGCATGCAAGCCGAAGGGAAAACCGGCAATGTGAACCGGTGTTGACAAAGGGCGGTCACCGATACCATCGAGATCACTTAGAGTAGAAACGACTATGCCTGCCGGCAACGAGACGTTCAAAGCCGCAATGTCAACTACGCTTCCTCTCGGATGCATCGTCCACGTTCGCTGTTGTTCATTGTCAAGTAGCGAATAGTAGGATTTAACCCACCCTGAATCCTTTCTGAAAGTCACCGCCACTTGGTTCGCCAAGGAAGCGGGCTAAAAGAGACTTTCGCCGGTCCGAGGGTTTGTCGATGCGAATACGTGCCAATTGCTGACGAGCAGTGTCGATGACTCATAATTCACGATGAATCCTGTAGCGAAGCCCAAAGGTTTTCGGCCCGTCGCTTCCTGACGATACAACTCGAGACGCACGGGTACTCGACAAATAGAATCCGGGTGTAGGGACAGGCTCATGGACGAGAATATACCAATCAGTTTTCTTGTTGGGGAATTTCGTTCCACAGAGTGGCCACTGACCTTGCGTCAACGTTCGATGGATCTAAGAGCGGAGCATAAGCTCACGGGTCTCGTCCACTCTTCCTGGCTCGACAACTTGCACTGAGACGCTCGAGCTGCACCTAAAAAACAGCCTGGCAGGTAACCTGCCTACCCCATATGGACGACTTTGGCATGGATCGCCCCGAGCTTAACGGATCGCTCATGTCGCTTGAGTTCGGACCTGGGGGACGCATTTTCCAGCTCTGGGCAAGCGATCCTAACGCGCAGGAGGAGTCGGAGGAGTTCCAATTTGTGGGGCCGCCTATTCAAATGGGGGAGGAGCTTGCGGAGGATTATTTCCCTGGCACGATTCTTCTCGGGGCGCGAACCGATCCCGAGGATCCATGGATTGTGAGTCGAAATGCTCGCGCTACCCACACCGGCGATGACGACGACCCCGGCGTGGTGACATTTGAATACGAATTCAGCTTCCTCGAGGAACTGGAAGCCACTGGCAAGTTCTATGAGATCAGCGGGAAGATGCCCCAGATCGTGTGGGAGCTCGGGATCAAGAACCGCAGCCGACGCAGCATTGAAATTGGCGAACTAGGCTTTCCCTTGGCGCTGAATAACGTCCTCGACGGGTTTCCTCGAACAGATCACGGCACTCGAGAGATGTTTTACGACCGCGTGCACGTTCACAAATTTATCGGAGGAGCCGCAAGTTATGTCTATGCTCAGCGGATGCCCGGAATCGGACCGGGGCTCCTCATCTATCCGGGGGGCGATACGCGGTGGGAGTTTTACAACCACGTGCAAGCCTCGCTCAATACCACCTACCAGTGGGAGGGTATTCCCGTCGTCTACGTCCACAGCCGCGCGGCCATCGAGCGAGAGGGATGGCCGGAATGGTTCTACGGGCATTCGTCGACGGTGCTCGAGCCCGGAGAGACCCGGCGTTACGAGATGCGCTTTGCGACCGCCGACCGCATTTTCACGGACGGTCCGATCGGCGCGCTCGCTATGGCGGGGAGGCCGGCCTTCAAGCTCTTCCCCGCCGCCGTGGTGCCCATCGATACGGGAATTTCTCTGGAAATAGCCGGGGCCACCCCGACTCGTTTCTGGAGCGACATCCCAGTCGAGATGGAAAACGATTCGGACGAGCATGGCGGCTTTTGTCATATCACCGCCATCGAGGGTCCTGGAACGGTGAGAGTTGGGTTTGAAGACACGGCGGGCCGAGACAGCGAGACGCAGGTCCTGTTCACCAAGCCTATCTCCGAGCTCATTCAGGCGCGCGCAGACTGGATTGTCGATCACCAGGTCGTCCGTGAAGGTCCGCTCAAGGGCGCTATCGTGCCTGCGGACAACATGACAGCTGAGTCGTTCACCGATATTCGTCATTTCGCGAGTCCCTTTTCGATCAAATGCTGTTTGGGAGAAGCGCTCTTCTTGGCCGAGAAGAACGCGTCGCTACCCGTGAAGATCGAGATCGATGCGGTGGACGATTTTCTGGAGATGTTCGTCGAGACCACTCTGCGGAACCCCGCAGACGGAAGCGTTGGCTGCGTCTTACCCACGACTGCGGGCACGGCCGCATGCTTTGGCTATCCAGATGTCTATCCCATTACTGCCCTCCTCTATGGCGCCATGGCAAGGGTCGCCGTAGGATACGGCGCGAGAAGGAAGCCTGAGGAGTATCTTGCACTCGCCGGCGAAACCGCCATCGCCTTGTGGACCCATGCGCTCAGCGATCCTGTTCTGGACGGGCCCATTCCCCTCATGTCTTATATGCCGGGGTTGGTCGATCAGTTAGAACATGCGGGCATGATCGAGCCGGCCAGCGAGCTCCGGCTCCTGATCGATGAGCGTTGGAGCCGCCTCGCAGAGCAGCGATACGCCTTCGCTCCAGCGGGATTCTGGGAGGCGGACGCCTTCGAAGAGGTTCTTGCAGCCGCCCGGCACGAGGGAAATCTTGAGCTCAAGGATCGGATTTTCCGATGCCTGACCTCCGCCAAGTCGCTCTCGCCTTCATGGTGGTGGTACGGCAGCGATAAGCGGTGGGGGAACGGACCTGAAGGTAATGACGCAGCCCTGGACAATGGCGAACTCTGCCTGGGGGCTCCGACCGTCTCGAACTCCTGCCTACTCTTTTCCATCTTTGGCCGTGATTACGCGCACCTGCCCGAGCACATGGTGCGGCTCGCCTTTGCGGGCATGCTCAGCGTTTGGGCTTTGGTCCGAGAGGATGGTGCCGCCGGAATGTCCTTTACACCAGACGCTGCCTCCGCGCACTTTGGGATGGCTCCAACCACCGGCGATATCGGCATTTCGCTGTTTCACTACCTGCGCTGGTCAGGGGCCTATGTGCTGCCCAGCCTGGGTAAGAGCCTTCTCACGTTTGGCTGCAAATTCGACGTGGAGGAGCAGAAGCACACGGAGATATTCAGTATTCGACCCTGGGACGGCGTCGGACGGAGAATCATTGTGAGGCAGGTTGGAATGGAAGTGGAAACGACGGTCGGCATGCTGGAAGAGTTGCGATTCGACTCCCGTAAGCGAAGTGCGCGGGTTTCGCTGCAAAATACATCGGACAAGGACCTTGTCACCGAACTCGTCGTCAAAGGCATGTGGGGAAGGCGGTGCCAAGCCGCCGGGATCACCTATGCCGTCGAAGGGGGTGCCATCCGGGTTCCCGTCCAAATGCCTGCTCATGGTAAGGCACGCATCGATATAGAGGTTTGTGAATGACCGAAATTCCTACTTGGGTGGTTATTGCCGCCGGCTTATTCTTCGTCGTAAACATTTTGTTTTACGTAGCGCTCATTGCAGTGCTTATTCTCGTTGTGAAACCGGCGATGCAGCAGATGAGCGCCAAAGTCAGCGAGCTCACCGCCAAAGTCGACAAGGTTGCCGTGCGAGTCGAGGAATTGGCTACTAACGTCAGGGAAACTCTCGAAAGTGTGAGCCTCAAGGCGAGCAGCATCCTCGGATCGGTGGAGCTCATCGCTCAATCCGCTTCCAAGCAATTCGAGCGATTCTCGCCGTTTATCGTCGGTGCAATGACGGCCATGCGGCTGGTTAAGTCCCTTAACGAAATGCGGCATGGACGAAGTGCGCTAGAGGCGACGAAGAAAAAGACTCTAGAGAAAAAGCCGGCAACGCCCGCGAAAAAGAAGTTGTTTGGCATTTTCTAGATGGCTCCCCCCATCTTCGTCATAACGGGTCCACCGGCCGCGGGCAAGAGCACGATCAGTCGGGAATTGCTCCAGCATTTCGACCGGGGCTTGCATATACCGGTTGACGATCTACGGGAATGGGTGGTGTCAGGCATTGCGCACCCCGTGGGGTGGACGGACGAAACGGCTCGCCAATTCTCTCTTGCCGAGCAAGGTGCCGCAGACTTAGCCTTGCGATACAACGACGCGGGCTTTGCCGTCGCTCTCGATCACTGCTGTGGACCTCCTACCCTGGATCACTTAGTAGAGAGGCGGTTTGAAGCTAGGAAGGTGGTCAAGGTGGTTGTGCTTCCTTCGTTGGAAATCAATCAACGAAGAAACCTTGAGCGGACCGGCAAGAATTTTGAGGCTTCGATACTGTCCGAAACAATCGCGCGGCTCAATCCCCTCTTTCGCAATTCTGGCCTTGAAGAGCAGGGCTGGATCATCCTCGAGAATGATTCGTCCCGTCCAGAGGAAGCCGCAAAGTGGCTGCTTGAGACTAGCCTGGCCGCTTAACTGGCTGGGGGCCCGTGCCGTAAGGCTTTGCCGGCGTCAAGTAAGCCCGATAAATTTTAGGCGGATCCTTCGGCCGATCCGCTGCTCCAACGGGAACCGCTCCGGTTTTAAGGATTACTTCGCCACCTTGAATTGCTTCACCAAACGAGGCGTATCTGCCGTCTAGGTGCTTGGTACCGTCTCGACTCAAACATACGAAGAATTGGCCCCCGTTCGTGTTCGGATCGGTTGAGCGAGCAATCGAGATCACCCCGAAGTCATGCGGCAGGGGGGACTTCTCGAGGGGATAGGCGAAACCCGGTCCCCCACTTCCCGTGCCCGTGGGATCGCCGCCCTGAATCACGAACGGGGTCCCGTCCGCCCGCTTGGCAACGACACGATGCCAAATTACATCGGTGTAGAGGCCACCCGCTACGAGTTGCATGATAGTCCAGGCTGTATTGGGAGCGGCATCAGGTCTCGTGCGAAACTCCATGCGGCCCAATGAAGTATCGAGCACGATATTTTGATCGATGTAGGTCCGGATCCCATTAAACATTGGGCCATCCTCGTCCGGCACGAACTCAAGAGTTTTGCCGTCTGCGGCCAAGCGAGAGAGGACGGGATTGAGCATTGGCTGGAGCACGATCGCTGGACCATGCTTGCGGCCTCCGATCAAAAGCTGAGCGTACAGCAGCTTGGGGGACTTACGGTTCCATAGGAAAGGAAACAGCTTGGCCAAGTCCTGGCGTCCCGCAGAGGTCTTGGCGCTGAACTCAATCGCAGCGGTCACGGGCGTTAAGAGCTGAATCTCGGCTTCGCCTCGCTCTAGCCTTGGAACGCTCACATCGATCCACATCGGCCGGTTAATGCCGTTATACGTGTTCACAGGAGCAAGTTGCGAGTAGGACGTGGCAACGCATCCGAGGAGAGCAAAACAAAGCAGACTTCGCATAGCAATGCGATAGTATCACGACTTTGGGGCTCCGCTCATCGAAGCGATTAAAGCCGGATAGGAGACTCGAACTCCTGACCGTCCGCTTACAAGGCGGGCGCTCTACCACTGAGCTAATCCGGCGCTCCTCGAACCACGAAAGGCTTCGGAAAGCAGTAGATGGTGAACCATCCGGGGCCACTTTCGCAAGTGGCCCCGGCTTCCGAGCCCGCAAATCAAGCAGAGACTACTTGTCGCTCTTTCCGCGCCGTGTGCGCATTTTCACCAGCTTCGGAGTGCCGTCAGCACTGTAGCCGAGCCGGAAGCCGGCGGGAATTCCCTTCAGAGCTTCGGCCAGATCGCTGGACATCTCGCTTCCGCCCGATTTGCGTCGGCCGCCGCGCCGCTTGCCTGGGTTCAGCGCTTCGAAGGCTTCTGTGGCATCGTCACCCTTATCGAGCGCAATAAGCTGCTTGCCTTCTACTTTGTACATCTCGGACGAGGCGGTGAAGGACAGAAACAGATATTGGGAATCGCTGAGCATTCGAGCTTTGACCGGAATTGTAAACTTCTTGACTCCGACTCTCACGGAGAGAATTCCCTCTCTCTCACCGGCTTTAAACTTAAGCGAATTCTTGACGTTCTGAACTGTTTTTTGCATCTATATCTCCAAGGCTAAGCACTAGTCTACGCAATAGCGCTCTCAAAATGCTGCGTTACAGTGGAAACTTCAAAGAAGAATATTATCGAGAAGCCGGGTAGTACCGAGTCGCGCCGTTACGATAATTGCACTATCCGAGATATAAGCCGGTACCGGATCCATCAAAGGAAGCTGCACTAGATCAAAGTAGTCCACAGTAAAGCCGGCACTTTCCAGCGCTGTCCGGTTCTCATTCAATAACGCTACGGCATTGGCACCCGATGCAAGCCCCTCCTTGCAGACAAGTAATTGTCGATATACCATAGGGGCCAGGGCACGCTGATCCGAGGTTAGATAGGCATTGCGACTGGACATTGCCAATCCGTCACTTTCACGTACCGTCGGTTCAAATTTGAGCGCATAAGGAAGGTTGAGATCTTCCGCCATTCGCTGAATCACCATGCATTGCTGGAGGTCCTTTAAGCCGAAGTAGGAAGTGGTTGGCTGGACCATATTGAGCAGCTTGCACACCACCGTAGCCACCCCGTCGAAGTGGCCGGGACGATAAGCGCCCTCCCATCTATCGGTTACTTCAGGCACATGTATTCTTGAGGAGAGACGAGGATAGACCGCTTCAGGAGAGGGTGCAAAAAGCACGTCCACTCCGGCAGACGCGGCCAGGCTTGAGTCACGATCCAGGTCGCGGGGATACTTCGAAAAGTCGTCGTTCTTGCCAAATTGCGTCGGATTAACAAACAGGGAGACCACACAGCGGTCGTTTTCAGCCTTGGCTCGCCTCATGAGTTGCAAGTGACCTTCGTGAAAGGCTCCCATCGTGGGCACAAATCCGGTGGTCAAGTCACGAGGATGATCCAGATCGGATACCGAGTGAACAATCCTCAAAAGCTGTGCTCCGCATCAGGAAAAGACCCCGATCGAACCTCCGAAGCATATTGCTCCATGGCTTGCAGGAGGCAGCCATACCCATCGGCGTAGGACCGCGCATGTCGAAATGATTGGCGCGAAAAACCAAGAACATCATGCAGAACCTGGATCTGGCCGGAGCACCCTACTCCTGCACCTATTCCGATGGTCGGAATGCTAATGGCGGCTGTAATACGTTCGGCGAGCTCGGCAGGAATGAGCTCCAGAACAACCGCAAATGCGCCAGCGGATTCCACTGCTCTTGCCGCAGCGAGCAGTTCTTCACCGTGGACGCCCTTGCCCTGCACCTTATGGCCCCCAAACTGATGGACCGACTGTGGTGTCATGCCGAGGTGAGCCATAACGGGAATGCCTGCCTTTGCGATCGCGCTTATGGCCTCCGTGTACTCCCCCTCCAATTTGACCGCCTCCGCGCCTGCTTTGACGAGAGCAATGGAAGACAAGACCGCCTGTTCGGAAGAAGCCTGATAGCTACCGAAGGGCAAGTCTCCGACAAGTAATGCGCGCTTCACGCCGCGCTGAGTAGCCCTTGTGTGATGAAGCATCTCATCGAGAGTGACCGGCACCGTGCTCGAGTAGCCAAGCATGGTATTTCCTACCGAATCCCCTACAAGGACAAGATCGACTCCGGCCGCGTCCGCCATTTCGCCAAACATGGCGTCATAGGCGGTCAAGCAAACAATTCTCTGTCCCTTCTCACGCATCGCGCGAATTTTGGGCGCGGTGACCTTTTCGGGCATAGGCTGGATTCTACCGTCCGCTATTAGCCCAAGGCTTCGGCGACTAGCGCCGCGTGGCCCTGCGGCTTTACCTTCTCGAAGATGCGCGTAATCACGCCCTTTTCGTTCAACACAAAAGTCGTTCGGGCTACGCCCATATAACTACGCCCGTACATGGACTTTTCGACCCAAACACCGACGGCCTCGAGGAGCTTGTGTTCAGGATCGGCAAGGAGTGTGAAGTTGAGGTCGTATTTGTCTGCGAACTTGCGATGTGCCTTGATCGGGTCAGGGCTAACTCCGATGACCCGAGCATCCGCAAACGAGGGCACTGCGTCGCGAAATTCGCACGCCTGCGCTGTGCACCCGCTCGTGTCGTCCTTAGGATAGAAGTAGATCACCGCCTTTTGGCCTTTGAGGTCAGCCAAACTTCGGGTGACGCCATTCTGGTCCTGAAGCTGAAATTCTGGGAATGCCTCGCCGGTTTGCAACATCCACTTAGTATGTTCATCTCGGACCTCTGCCGCGAGGGAACAGATTTTTTTAGTCTGCGGAAGCCCCCTCACCCTGCCTCTCCCGCGAGGGGAGAGGGTTCCCCGAGGGACGGCGCGACGGACTTCACTTCGAGCCGCATTTGGCCGCTGTACTGTCTTTTCGGCAATGTTCTCATAACAGCGAAAATTGCTGCCACAGTCGCAATAAGTCGTGGTATAGTGAATGTGTCAGCCGGGGAGAGCGGTTGATGAGAGGAAAGGGGAGAGCAAGATGAGGTTCATTCAGACAGCAGTTGGAGCCGTTCGTGAAGGGAGGAATAGCCGGGTGTTGCCGCCCGTCAATGAGATCTTTACGGTCGCCGCATTGTTTGCCGCAGTGCTCACGGTTTTCGTTCGATAGCTTCACTCGCGGCACCCGGAGTCAGGGAGAGTGACTTCGGGTGCCGCAGAACCTCAGCGTGGCGTATATTACATACAAGCCATGCGACGAATCTCTGCAGCGGCGCTCTTGATCACAAGCGCCTCAATAGTCTCTGCTCAACTCGATGATCCCAGGCCGCAACCCCTTGTAGGTGCGCGCAGTCTGGCCCTTAGCCAAGACGGCTCCCGTATTGCCTTCAGCTATCAGGGCGACATCTGGGTCGCGCCGGTAGGCGGCGGCAAAGCGTTTCCCGTCACTAGCCACGTCGAGCTCGACGACAATCCCGTTTGGTCACCAGACGGTAAATGGATTGCCTACGCCAGCAACCGAAACGGCAACAACGATATTTACTTGGCCCCGATTGAAGGCGGCCAAAGCAAGCGGTTGACCTGGCACACGGGCAGCGATGTACCCGCAGACTGGTCTCCCGACGGCAAAACGATCCTCATCAAAACGACGCGGGATGACAGCAACAACGGCGCCTACACCGTCGACGTAAAGACCGGCAAAACTAACCGCCTCTTCCTCGACATGATGACGATCAACAACCCTCGCTTTACAGCGGACGGAAGGAGCATCGTCTACAACCGTTTCGGCTTTCCATGGGTCCGCGCCCGTTATGAAGGCTCGGCAGCCTCCCAACTCTGGCGCTATGACCTGGCAACGAGCCAGCGACACAAGGTTCGGGCGAACAACCTTCAGCACCTGTGGCCAAACCCTGCTGGCGGCAAGGTCTTCACGGTTACGGTTGGAGAGAAAACGCCCAGCAGCAGCTATGCCGGCAAGCCTATCCCCAAAGTCGTTGATTCGGTCAAGCGAACACCCAATGTTTATGCAGTAGAAATGAATGGTGACGCCAAGCGCCTCACCGAATATGTCGGCGGTCCCGTGCGCTTCTTGACGGTCACCCGTGACGGTTCAAAGCTTGCTTACGAGCAAGACGGCGACGTGTACGTGATGGCTCCGGGTGCCGAACCCAAGAAGATTTCGATCATCGCGAGCATCGACGACAAGACCTCGCAGGAGGAGCGGATCGTGCTGACGACGGGTGCTGAAGCAGCATCGTTCAGTCCAAAGAGCGACCGCGTGATCTTCCAAGTGCGAAGCGAGCTCTGGTCTGTGCCCGTTAAGAAGGAAGATAAGAAAAGTCCGAACAAGGACGATGCCGAGCAGCTCACCACGTGGGAAGGCACTGACAATCAGCCGCAGTACACCCCCGATGGCAAAGGTCTCTTCTTCGTCAGCGACCGTGGCGGTGCACAGCGCTTATTCCGCATGAACCTCGAGACCAAGGCGCTCACGCCTATCACGAACTATGACGCCGACGTTGATTCGTTGCGCATCACTCCCGACAAGTCCAAGCTCAGCTTCTGGATTGCGGGAGCAAGTGGCGGACTCTACACGGTGCCTGTTGGCGGGGGAACTCCAACCCTCGTGTTTGCTCGCGCAGGTGGATCTCAGTTCTACAACTGGTCACCGGATGGCCGGTATGTGGCCTACACGGACACCCTTTTGCGAAGCGGCTACTACTACTGGGACGCGGGTTCCAACATCTTCATTTACGACACGGTGGACAAGAAAGCCACTAACGTTACGAAGCTCAACGCGCAGCACATGCTGCCGACCTTTACGCCCGACGGCAAGTATCTGCTCTTCCGCAGCAATCGCAGCGGCGACGGCCTCTATTCGATCTCGTTGAACCCCGACGAAGCTCGCGAGACAGAGCTGCGACTGAAATATGAAAAGCCGACCCTGCCGGTCAAGGTCACGATCGAGCTGGCAGATATCGAGAACCGAATTCGCAAGCTCAATTCGACGGCTCCAGACGGCGAGATTCTCACAGATTTCGAAAAGGGAGACATCTACTATCTGAGCGCTGGGGACATCTTCCGCGCTCAATACGATGGTGAGGAAGGCAAGAAGATCACGACTGGTGCGGGCTTTGCCGGCATCGAGTGGAACGCTGAAGCCAACAAGCTGGCTGCCATCCGCAACGGCCAACCGGCCCTGGTAGATATTCGCAAGCCTGACAACGCAGTCGAACTCGTCGCCTTCCGCGTGGACTGGACCCGCAATGTGAAACTGGAGCGAGAGGCCGCTTACAACGAATTCTGGCGCGCGTACAACCGCAGCTTCTACGACCCTAACTTCCACGCCCGCGATTGGACGATGCTCCGAGAGCGATACCGCAAGTATCTGCCATCGATCGCCCACCGCAACGAGATGGCAACGGTCTTGAACATGCTCATTGGCGAGTTGGAAGCTTCTCACACCGAAGTAGGAGCGGCCCCCGGGAACCCGGGCAGCCAAAGCAGCGCCCACCTCGGCTTCACGTTCGATTACTCTCATGTCGGACCTGGCATCAAGATTCTCGAGGTTCCAAACCGCACGCCCGGCAGCTATACCAAGACGAAGCTTGAACCAGGCGAGATTGTCACCAAGATCAATGGCAAAGCAGTCTCGATAAACGAGGAGCTGTACGCCGACATTCTGAACGAGCAGATCGGCCGGGACCTCACCCTGACCGTTCAGGCTAAAGACGGCAAGACTCGCGACGTCAAGTATCGCGCTTTAAGCGGCGGCGCATTTAGCTCGATCGTGTTCAACAACCGGCTCCAAGCCCGACGTGAGTACGTTGAGAGGGTGTCGGGCGGCAAGCTCACCTATGTTCACATCGCGGGGATGGGCGGATCGGAACTAGACCGATTCAATCAGCAGGTCTGGGCTTACGCAGAGGACAAGAAGGGCCTCATCATCGACGTGAGGAATAACGGCGGCGGCAACACCTCCGACCGGATCATCGACGTTCTCGAACGCCAGCCAAACCTTCAGTATCAGATTCGGGACGAGACGATTCAGATCGGACCTGGACAGACGCTTGCGATGCCAATGGTCGTCATGCATGCGGAAACGAGCTTCTCGAACGCCGAGATGTTCCCTGCGGCAATGAAAGCCAGGAAGCTGGCCACGTTGGTCGGCAAACCGACGCCGGGATACGTGATCTACACGTACGGCGGTCGCTTGGTGGACGGCACTCCTATCCGTATGCCTTCAACTGGCGTTTATCGTCTCGACGGTTCCCCGCTTGAGAACATGGGAGTTCAGCCCGATATCAACATTGATATCACGGCGGAGGATTTCTTTGCAGGACGAGACCCTCAGCTCGACAAGGCCATCGAGGTCTTGATGAAGCAGATCAAGTAAGCCGTCCATTTCTCTCCTTCCTCCCAAGGAAGGAGAGATTTCGGGACTACTTTTGAAAGCGCTTTGAGAGCGCGTCTAGGGTCATTTGATTGCCTCCGTTGAAGAACTTCCGCATCTCGACGGACTCGGGCTCATTCGTAAAGCCAAGCATTCTGGAGGTCACCTTTGTCCTTGTACCGACCGCTTCCAGGTAGATCACGGTCCATGCTTGTTGCATCGCAATCTTGAAGGGGAACTGCTTAGGAACCTTCGTGGCCTTGATCGAGAGCATGCGCATGGGATCGTAGCAAATGATCGTATTCTCAATCACGTCCTCGCCCTTTAGGTCGCTGTTGGGAGAGTAACTGGTTCGGATGTGCCCGCCCACTCGCAGATCCACTTCTGCAGAGGGAACCATCCAAGACTTGACGCCTTCGGAAGTGGTCCAGACTTTCCAAACCTCGCCCACCGGCGCGTCGACGACAGCGACGTGTTCCAACGGAGCAGCTTGAGATTGCATGGTAAGAGCGAGCGTTATCAAAATGAGATGAAACATGGTGGTTCAACGGAGGCGCAGTTAAGTATAAGGCATTGCGGCGCATTGTGAGTGGTAAACACGGCTAACATGGTGCCATGCGCAAACTCCTTCCCCTCTTTGCCGTGTGCCTGTTCGGCTGTGCCGCCGAAGAGCCGCCCAATACGCCCGCCGCAGGCAGCATCACAACGACTCCTCCCAGCCCTGCCGCCCAAAGGCGAATGGAAGGGGGCGTTGCGCCGATGACTTCTGGGGCAACGGGCAGTCTCACGCCCATGACCGGAACTGAGAGCCTGGGAGGAGGAACTGGCGGCGGCATCGCGCAGGCGGCTAAGGCACGGGCTATGGGGGCCGCGGCTCAGGCAGCGGGAGGAAGCGCCGCACATGGCGGAGATTCTGGCGAGTAGCAACTTCGACCCCGGCTATGCGGCAGCTAATTCACTTTGGGCGTCACTATTAAGGCGTCCATGAGTTTCTCGATTGGTTCTATTCAGGTCGATCCCCCGCTCCTCCTTGCCCCGATGGAGGATGTGACGAACCTACCGTTTCGGCTCATGGCCAAGAACATTGCCGGTCCGGGGCTCATGTTTACCGAGTTCGTGAGCGCGATGGCTATTCACTATGGGGCCGTCAAGACCTTCCGCAAGATGCGGGTTCATCCGAAGGAGAGGCCGCTTGGGATTCAGATCTTTGGCGGCGACCCGGATGTGATGGCCGAGACGGCACGCATCGCTGAAGAGATGGGAGCGGACCTCGTGGACATCAACATGGGCTGCTGGGTGCCGAAAGTTTGCAAAACGGGATCGGGCGCAGCTCTCCTAAAGGACCCGGTGCTGGCTGAGAAAATCGTTCGGGCGGTGGTTGAGTCGGTCAAGATTCCGGTGACGGTCAAGGTACGGGCTGGTTGGGATTTTTCCCTATTCGCTGCTCCTGATCTCGCTCGACGGTTTCAGGATGCGGGTGCCAAGATGCTCACGCTTCATGCGCGATTCGCTAAGCAAGGCTTTGAAGGCGAGGCGGATTGGCGCTTGATTTCAGAGCTGCGGGAGGCGGTGACGGTGCCGCTCATTGGCAACGGAGACGTGAAGACGCCCTCAGACGCCGCGAGGATGTTTCGCGAAACGGGCTGTGATGGCGTGATGGTGGGTCGCGCTGCCATCTCCAACCCGTGGCTCTTGCGTGATATGCGCCTCGTGATGGAGGGCCTGGAGCCAGGACCCGCTCCGACCATCGGAGATCGGATTCGCACCGCACTCGAGCACGTGCGCCTAATGGTGGCTTACGAAGCCGACGTGGAGACGTTTGCCGAGGCTCAGGCTTCGGCTAATTTTGCAGATGCTGAGTTGCGAGCTTGTAGGGCATTGCGGGGCCAAGTGCCGATCTACATCAAGGGCGAAATCGGGGCGGCTCAGGCGAGAGAGCGGCTTACGAAGTGCTCAACGGTGGGAGAGTATGAGCGAATACTTGACGAGTTTGCGGTTAGTCTCAGTCAGCGGTAACTTCTGCCCGAAAAGCCTGCGACGCTTTCATCCCTTATTAATTGGCGAGTTTCGACGAATTTCTTGCGAAATTCGCGACTTGCCATATACTCAGCTGAAGGTTCTTTATGAACCAGTTTATTTGTCTTGTTCGTTACAGTTGCTTTCTCATCCTCGGAATAGTTGGATTTACCTCAGGCATGAGCACCGGTGCCTCTGCGCCAAATACCCTACAGTTGCCCTTAAGGAGTTCCCCGTGAAGAAATTTAGTATCTTGTTTGTTATTAGCCTTTGCACCTTGACCATGTGCTGGTTCGTGGGCTACTCGATTGCATCTGACAAGTCGTCATCCAAGCCACTCAAACAGAACTTGGTGAAGGAGGGCGATGTAGCGGACACCATGGATCGGGCGCGAGCGTTTATGTCTCATATCCAGTACGTCGACTTTGATATGGGGCGAGTCGATCGCCGCCTGGCCCGCGTACCAGATCAGGATCACGCACAAGTGCCTGAGTGGCGTAGCCAGAGCCGACCGACCTTCGTGTGTAGCGGCTTGTACGAGGAGATTCCTAGCATATTCAAGGGCCAGGTCGCGTTCTACTCTGATCTTTACGTTCATCGAACTTTTGTCGTCACGCCACCGACTGAGGGGCGGGCTACCTATACCGGCTTTCTGATCGTGGGCTGGATGGACGGGCGCGTAGAGCAAGTGCCACTTGCTAAAGTCGGCCTTTATCAGACCGGATCTAACGAATGGCAGAGTGTCTTCCCAGGGATGAGAGAGTACAGCGACGATCTTGCGAGATTCGGAGAAGTTCCAAAGCGAAGTGAAGCTCCTGTCGGGACAGCCAACCGCTTCGCGAAAATTAAGTCAAATCGTTGACCGCGCTGGATTCCGGACGGGGCACGATTACATCCCCTGGGCTACGAGCTGGAGGTTCCTGAGAGTCTTTCTGTCTTGGCGCGCCTGCGTTGCCGTTAGAGCCATGCCCCGCCCGCGGGGCTCATGGTTTTCTGCGAACCTAAGCACAACCTGAAGCGAAGCGTAACGTATTGGCTTCTTGAGAGTCAAAATAGATGACCTACCACTATGCTCGCTAACGCACGCGTCTTCTTGGCAATGTTTCTCCTCGCACTCACGGCTTCGGTCATGGGCCAGTCTCCCGATGTCGGGGGCAACAGTGCCGCCCAGGATGCTGCGGATGTGATCCGACAGGCTGCAGGAACAGATGGGGCATTTTTGCCGGCAGGACTGGTGAAGCAGAGCTTCGATAAGGAGAACCTTGCTTCCCTCCTGGAGTATCCGACCGAAGAGGTCGTTATCGTGGGAATGACCGGCGCACAGGTTCGGGCGGCTCTCGAGCTTTCCGTATCGCTGTTCCCACAGCCGAATAAGAGCTTCCTTCAATTGTCTGGAATCGAGGTCACCTTCAACAAGGGCGCGGCTTCGAACAAACGAGTTGTGAGCGTCAGCATGAGTGGTTCCCCCCTTGACAATGCTCGCACTTACACTATTGCCATGCCCTCGTCGCTAGCGAAGGGCGGTCTGGGCTACTTTAAGATATGGGAAAAGTCGCAAATACAGAGAACACTGACCGGAAAAACGATCGAAGACCTCCTGCGCGGAAAGCGGTCGGCGGGCTCCGCTTCACGCTGGTCGGCGCAGTAGTTGCGGCGAGCCTGTGGTCTCTTGCTCAGCAGCCCCCGGCCCCTGCGGCTGTAGTCACTTCTCCTGCGTTTGATCAGAGTCTTGCCTGGACTCATCTGACGAAGCAGCTTTCCTTCGGTCCGCGGGTGCCGGGCACTCCTGGACACATCAAGGGGCGGAACCATATTATCGAGGAGCTCAAGCTCACCAGCGAGAACGTTCGCACGCAAGAATTCACGCACCTTTGGTCACGCGGAGCGAAGCGTATGACGATGTGGAATGTGGTTGGGGACCAGAACTGGGCCAACGCCAAGACGCGCGTCCTGCTGATCACCCACTGGGACACTCGGCCCTATGCCGATCAGGAATGGGACGCTGCGGCGGCCAAGAAACCCGTACTTGGCGCTAACGACGGGGCGAGCGGAGTCGCGGTCTTGCTCGAGCTGGCGCGAGTCCTCAAGCAGACTTTGCCGCCGGATGTGGGCGTGACGTATCTTTTCACCGATGGTGAAGATCTTGGTCCGAGCCTGAGCGAAATGTTTTTGGGGGCGGTTCACTTCACCAAGAACATGCCGAAGCCTCGGCCGGACTACGGGATCCTCATCGACATGATCGGGGACAAGGACCTGCAGGTTCCGATGGAACCGAATAGCATGCGGTACGCGCCGACGCTTCATAAGGCGGTATACGACCATGCGGAGAAGATTGGTCTCGGGAAGACTTTTCCGAAGATCGAGGGGCCGGTTATCGAGGATGACCATATTCCTTTGAATAGGGCCGGTCTGCCGACGATCGATCTCATCGACTTCGACTACGAGCATTGGCACACGGTGAACGACACGGTGGACAAAGTCTCTGCAGACTCCCTGGGCAAAGTCGGCAAGCTCTTGCAGAGTTGGCTCGAGCAAAAGCCAGCATTCCAGATCAAGAAGTAGCTCAGGTGGGGCGGACGAGAGCTAGTACAGCGGCTTCTTTGTGCGCTTTGGCCGCTCCGACACCAGCTTGGTGAATGCGGCAGCTGTTAAGGACGCCAGGGCACCGCTTACTAGCCAGATAAGGACCTGTTCTATCTGGAATCCTAAGGACGGGCCCGCGAACCTTCTCTCGGGCGCCATGAAAAAACCGGTTACGATAGCACTCGCAGCAGCCAGGATAAACGGCCAGATAATGAGCCATCGAGGTTTGCCCCATTGAGTCGCCAAGACCGTTCCGGCGATCAGCAGCGTCAATCCGGGCCCATAGTAGTGACCTAGTGTCAGCACTACTGAAGCGATAAGCTTGACCCCGTAAAGGTAGCAGGCGATCAGATCTCGAAACAGTAGGGACGTGAGGATCAGAATGCTGAACTGTGCTATTCGAGAACTTGGTTTTGCCATTCTTTCGTTGCGTCTTGATAAAGAAGGAGGGGCGAACTCACCAGGCCCTCATTTTTGCCATCTCTCTTCGGGACCTGCAAGTGCTGTCGCGTCACTACTGAACCTTCAAATGTCAATCGCTGGTAGATACCCTTCCATGTGCTCGGTTCGTCTGGACCTACTTCGGAGTCCAGCACGTTGATGAGCCATCCCCCTGCACTCGCCCCCACAACCTGGGGGTAGGTTTTGTAGGTGTAACCATAGTCTCCATAGGCAAGGAAACTCGATTTGAAGGGCAAAGGCTGTATGTCCGTGCTCCTGCCCTGCCTTAACTTGGCCACAACCACATTTGCTAGTCCTGCAGAATTTGCATCCCGGAGAGACCAGCAAACGTTTGGCTGAAGGATGCCTGAATCAACGAGTGCATTCACCCGCGTCGGGAAATCACCGTATTGATCCGAATATAGATTGCCCGCTATGCCGATTTGGTGCATCCGAGCCATGTCGTCCGTTTTGTAGGAGGCACGAACAGATTTTGAATAAACGGGCAAAAGTATTCCTGCCAGCAGCATGATGACCGCTGCGCATATCAGCACTTCAGTTAAACTGACCCCCTTGACGCGGCTAGTTGGGCGCACAGCTATTATCAGGGCAAGTTCGCGGGTTATACAATTCGCAGGTGAACGAATTTTGGACTACTTCTGATGAACAAATCCAATAGTATTTCGCCGGAACGTTTGAGCACTGATACTTTCTGTTCGTTATGATTATTTCGCGGTAGATCCTGCCACTAGGCGCGTATCGACGCAAACTTGATCTTCCACGTCGTTTCTTGAGTCGGTAAACGTTTGATACAGACTACATGGCGACACGCGCATCGGGATCGGATTTGGGTTCGGCGGATCAAGGGAGAGAGCACCTTGAAACCCGGAGAACTCACTACCCGGCGATGCTTTTGCCTCTAACGCAGCGCTTCCTACCAGGGTAACTGCAGACGCGAGACTAAAGAAGAGGCTTAATTTCAATGAAACAGCTCGTTGATCATAGTATCACAGATTCCAATAGTTTAAATATTAAATTTGTATTTTTCGGTCCGTAGTAATAAGGAGTCAGTTCATGGTTCTGCCCCAGTGGCAATGGGTGGGGCAAGGGGTGATCCACCTCGACAGAGGTTGAGACCCTATGAGCGCTCGGCCAGCCCGCGACGCAAGGCGACGCCATGCCCAGCAACGCAAAGCTGCCGTGGCAGCAGTAAACTGTCTGCATGTCCAATTGGAAAGCGGGTGACCGTGTGCGCGTGGTGTCGCGTGCCGTGACGGAGGATGACCGCAAGAAGAACCGCTACTTCGAGCATATGGCGGGCTTAACCGGCACGATTCAGCAGGTTTATAACGAGCTCGAGGTTGCCTTGCAGGTCGAACCTGAGAGTTTGAGCAAAGTCAGTGCCGACGTACACAAGACGGCCACCGTTCGGATGCGCGAGAAATTCCTCAGTCAGATCGGTGAGGAGCAAAAGAAGGCGTTCACGAAAGAGGAATTGGAGTTCGACGCTCATTACGTGCTGCTCGTGCAGTCGGGCGACTTGGAGAAGGCATAAGACATGGCTGCGGCAGATTTTAGTTTCGACATCGTCTCGAAGGCAGACATGATGGAAGTCAAGAACGCGATCAATCAGGCTCAAAAGGAACTTGACAATCGCTACGATTTCAAGGGGAGCAAGTGCGAGATCGTCCATGAAAAGGATGAGATCAAACTGATCGCCGACGATGAGTTCAAGATGAACCAACTTCGCGACATCGTGTTTTCAAAGATGATCAAGCGGGGCATCGACGCGCGCCAGATGGAATGGACGAAGAATGAGCCTGGCACGGGTCTCTCGATCCATTGCAAGCTGGAGCTGAAGCAAGGCATCGCCCAGGACAAGGCTAAGCCGCTTATCAAGCAAATTCGCGACAAGGGCTTTAAGGTTCAACCTCAGATTCAAGGCGATGAAATCCGAGTCAGTGCGAAGAGCAAGGACGATCTCCAGAAGACCATCACCTTCGTGAAATCGCTCGAGCTCGACTTCCCCGTCGACTTCATCAACTTTCGATAGCAGCCCGGCCTAGCGACACGGGAGTGTCGAAAAGCGTTATAAGAATCATGAGCGAATTTGCGATCTTCGGCCTCGGCTGATTTTGGGGTCCTGAGGCGGAGTTCCGCCTTATCCCGGGAGTTCTCGATGTTGCCGTGGGCTACTGCGGCGGCCGCACGGATGCGCCTACCTACAGCCAGGTCTGCACCGGTCGAACGGGGCATGCTGAGGTTGTCCGTGTTGAGTACGACCCGAGCGTTCTTTCCTTCGATTCGCTGCTAAAACTGTTCGGACAGATGCACAGCCCCGGCGCGGCATGGCGCACCGATCCAGACTCTCAGTATCGAAGCGCCATTTACACGACTACGCCCGCTCAGGAGACAGCGGCTCATATCTGGAAGGCGGACCTGGAAGCCTCCGGCAAGTACCGAAACGTGGCGACCGAGATCAAGCCGGCGGACACGTTCTGGATGGCCGAAGACTATCATCAGCGCTACTACGAGAAGCATGGTATGGCTGCTTGCTCGGTTCGGTAATTACAGGGGTCTCGACTCAGCCATATCGCGTAGCCACTCCGCACACGCTGTATCATCTTGAGGTGGCGGCTCGTTCTCCAAGAGGTACCAAGTCTCCTGATGCTCTACATAGGAGCCCGGCGCCACTGGCTGCATGGGCCCCAGCGTCTCGACCTCCAGCATGTCGTGCCTGGTGAAGGTCTCGAAATTACAGTTGAAATCTGGATACGGCACTCCTTCCTGGAGCGAAAATCGCCTGAGATGGGTGGTTCCTCGAAGGTGAAATGCCACATAGCCTTCCTCGATGAGGGCACCACACTTGGTGGGCGGCATATCCATCCACTTGAGTCGAACGACGTGCTCCCCCCACGTCCATCGCGGATCGCTCATGTTGGTGTAATGCCACAGCACGAGCGGCCTTGCGGGCAAGACCTTCTCGGAATGAGGGATGAACCTTGGCTGAGGAAAGATACATTCGCCACCCGTAGCGAACTGAGTGGGCGTCCAAGGCGCAAGCTCCACGGGATAGGCTCCGAGATTGTAAATCCGGTGCACCATTTCGAAGCACCCACGACTCTGATCGGCCCGGATGCGGAACTCCTTTTTCAGGTGGAACTGATCCGGGGAAGCTGAAAATACGTGCCAATCGCCGTACAGCGCGTAGTCAACCGCTTCATTGTCAGGCTGAAAGGTCCGAGGATCCTCTTCCGGGGCAATCCACAGGCGGTGGCCTCCGTAGGAGATAAATTTGTCACCTCCGACTTTGCCTGCGGTTGCCTCGTGAACGGCCATCAGATTCTCTCTGCCCGAAAAACCGTAAGAAATCACTCGGGGCCCTACGTCCAGCGTCACGAGCATTTCTGCGTCGCCGCACGTGATCCGAGCGTTCCTTTGCCAGCCGGCGAATGAGACTATTTCCATGGAAGGGTTTTACCGGGCTTGGCGTGTTGGTTGTTGGTGAGAGGGCACCGCAAGCCGAACGTCGATTACGCCAACAACCAACACACCAACACTCTAACCTGATACCATGAGCGCGTGAGTGTGCAAGAGCTAGAGACAGGACCGAAGCGCCTGCTCATCGCCGACGACGAACCGAGCATGCGCCGGTTTGTCCAATTCGTTTTAGAACAGCAGGGGCACGAAGTCACTGCGGTTGAGGACGGGAAGAAGGCACTTGAGGCTGCCAAGACGGGCAACTTCGATGGCATCGTCCTCGATGTCATGATGCCGCACATGACGGGCCTCGAGGTGCTGCAGCACCTCCGTCTGGAGCCCGAGACTCGAGACACCTTCATCGTCCTCCTAACCGCCCAGACATCTGAAGATGAAGTGAACGAGGGTCTTTGGCATGGTGCGAGCCGATACCTCACCAAGCCCATCGATCCCATAGAGCTTGCGAGCGTTTTCGGCAGCAACTGAACGGCACGCACGGCTCTCCCGGTAGTCTTACCCAGAGAGCTTATGAAGATTCTTCTTATCGGACTCGCAGGCATTCTCGTCACTCCTGGCCTCGCCCAAACTAGAACCTTGCGTGCTGGGGATGTGATCACGTCTTCGACGAAGATTGCCGCTCGCAACTACCTGCTATCGCCCACCGGCGACGAGAAGGGGACGATCGTGATTCAGGGCGACAATCTGACGATCGACTTCAACGGAGCTACGCTCCTGGGCTCAGAGAGGACTCTCGACCCTGACAAGAGAACCGGCGTCGGCGTTGAGGTGCAGGGGCGGAACGTCACGATCAAGAATCTGAAGGTTCAAGGCTATAAAGTCGGCCTGATTGCCAAGAACAGCCCTGGTTTGAAGATACACGACTCGGATTTCTCCTATAACTGGAAGCAGCGCCTCCTCAGCACCACCGAACGTGAGGACCTCAGCGACTGGATGAGCTATCACCAGAACGAGAAGGACGAGTGGCTGCGGTTTGGTGCCGGAATCTACCTTCGTGGCTGCAACGATTTCGAGATCAAAGGCAACAAGGCGCACGGCGGGCAGAACGGGCTCATGATCACCGAGAGCAATCGCGGGCTCATCTGGAACAACGACTTCTCCTTCCTAAGCTCGATCTCGCTGGGGATGTACCGTTCCAGCAACAACCGGATCATGCATAACAAGATGGATTGGGCTGTGCGCGGGTACAGCCACGGCGTGTACAACCGGGGCCAAGACAGCGCCGGCATCCTCATCTATGAGCAGTCCAACAAGAACGTTTTTGCCTACAACTCGGTGACTCACGGAGGAGACGGCTTCTTTCTCTGGGCCGGCCAGACGACGATGGACACCGGCAAGGGCGGATGCAACGACAACCTGCTCTATGGAAACGATTTTAGCCATGCGCCCACGAACGGCATCGAGGCTACCTTTTCGCGCAACGACTTCATCAACAACCTGCTCCTCGAATGTTGGCATGGCATCTGGGGCGGGTACAGCTATGACAGCAAGGTCATTGGCAACGTGTTTGGACTTAATGCTGAGGCGATCGCCTGGGAGCACGGGCAGAACAACCTCGTTCAGAAGAACGTGTTCCACCGCGACAACATGGGGATCAACATCTGGGCGAACGCGACGCAGGATCCGAATTGGGGTTACGCGAAGTTTCGCGACACGAAGAGCCGGGATTGGACGATTACGGAAAACGTGTTCAGCCACATCCCGACAGATGCAATTCGTCTACGCCGGACAACGGGCGTTAGCATTCTCAGAAACGTCTTCGACAGCGTCGGTTCGGTTCTTACGCGTCAGGAGGAGGTCGATCGAGTTACCTTTGACGCAAACGTAGTCCAGGTTGCCGCAGAGATGGCGGTCAAAGATGTGGCGGGAACGAAAGGAAGCTACACCTTCGACTCAAAGTACAAGCCCCTGCCGCCGACGATGCAACCCAGCGGCAACGTCATCCTCGGGCTCGATCCGGACACGAAGGACTACTTGAATCGCTTCCGGGTCGATTGGCAGCCCTACTCCGTCCGAGATGCCTCGCGGCGCGATATCCAGCGCTTTGCTCCCGCACGCCTGACTGGCGGTATCGATCCGTTCATCAAGGCAGGAAGCCTGCGGGGCAGGCGCTACATCCTTGTCGATCACTGGGGTCCGTACGACTTCAAATCTCCTTTGCTCTGGCCCAGAGGCGAAGTGGCAGCGGCGTCGAGCATCTCAGTCGACGCGGCCGGCAAGCAAGTCGGCCCCTACGCTACCACCGTCCGAAGATTCGAGATCTTAGGCCCCGCCGGGCGTTGGAAGCTGACTAAGCTTTCAGGAGCGAGTCATATTTCGGCGAAGGAAGGCGCAGTTCCCGGCTATGTAGACATCACCTTGCCGGCGGGCAAGGCGGGCCTCACCGACATTGAACTGGAATATCTGGGCGGCGCGATCACAGACTATCGCGGCGTTGTCACACCCGCCCGAACGCCCGTCAAGTTCGGCTACAAGCGCTTCTTCGCTCCCATCGACTGGACGGTCAAGTTCTATCAGTGGTCCCAGCAGCAAGACCCCACCGTCGCCACTTCCCCGCCGGTTGAATCTCACATTCGAGAGGTTTTTGCGGGAGCGCCCCTTCGAACGGTCAAGACCGACCGGCTTGATTACGCATCCGGCGGTGCCTTTCACCCGGGACTCCCTACGGAGAAATTCGCGACGATCGCCGAAGGAACCTTCGAAATTCCGCCAGGAGAGTACGTGCTGGAGCTCACGACGGATGACGGCGCTAGGCTCTGGATCGACGGCAAAGAGGTCATCAACAACGCCTGGAAATACCAGGGCCCGACACTCTACACAGCCAACCTAACCCTCAGCGCAGGCAAGCACACGATCAAGATTGAGCACTTCGAAATCGGCGGCTACGCCGCTCTCAAGGTCAACCTCCGGCCACGCTAAGAGAACAGCCCGACTGGCGGGCCAAATACTCTACAAGATATGAGCGATGTGCGAACGGGCACAACTGGATTCGAATGGTACATGGAAGCCGCCACCCGGCACCCGGAACCCCCACCTAACCTCCCCCTCCCGCTTCGCGGCAAGGGGAGGAACCCGGAGGAGCCGTGGAAGGGGGAAGCTACGGTACCCCTCTGACCCCAGCCCCTCACCGCGCCCTCCCGCGAGGGGAGAGGGTTCCCGGAGGGGTTCCCGGAGGGGATTAGGCTGCTGAACCGCGCAGGTCAGTTAGTTTTGCAACTCCCTGCTCTTCCATCAGCCCCGCCAGTTCCTGCAAAGCGGCGGGCGCGAAGCTGGGGCCGCCGTAAATCCATCCGGTATAGACCTGGCACATATGCGCCCCGAGCGCGATCTTCTCGTACAAGTCCGCACCAGACATGATCCCTCCGACGCCTATCAAGATCATCTCCTTCGGACAATTTTTATAAAGATGGCGGAGCACTTCGTTCGCTCGCTCTCTAAGCGGTGCTCCGGATAGTCCTCCAGCCTCACCGGGATCATTTGAAAGCCCTTCGCGAGAGATGGTGGTATTGGTGGCGATCAATCCCGTCAGCTTTTTCTCCACCGCCACCTGCACGACATCGTCCAAAGCCGACAGTTCCAGATCAGGGGAGACTTTAACGAAAATGGGGCGGGAGGCATCTACCGTCTGCATGGCAGAAAGGATCTCAAGCAACGCACTCTTCTCCTGAAGCGTGCGCAAGCCAGGGGTGTTCGGCGAGGATACGTTGACTACGAAGTAGTCGCCAAAAGAGTGCAGTAGCCGAAAGCTGTTCTGATAGTCTTCAGCCGCTTGAGCCAGGTCCGTTATTTTCGACTTCCCAAGGTTAATGCCGAAGGGCAAACCCGGGCGGGCCGAAGCGAGCCGGGTAGCCAAAGCCTCAGCTCCCAGGTTGTTGAATCCGAGCCGATTGATCAGTCCTTGATCCGAGGGCAACCGAAACATTCGCGGCTTTGGATTTCCAGGCTGCGGATGATACGTAACGGTGCCCATCTCGGCATGTCCAAACCCCAGTCGATGCCAATGATCGAGAGCCATCGCATTCTTATCAAACCCCGCCGCTAACCCCAGCGGATTCGCAAAAGACACGCCGAACAACTGCTGCCCAAGCCGAGAATCAACAAAAGAGGAAGCCGAGACTAATCCGCGCGAGAGCAGTGCAAGAGCCCGCTCATGCACCCACTCGGGATCAAACTTGAACGCTACGGGGCGCAGCAGGGACTGGTACACGGCTCAATTATCCTGAATGTAGTTCATCTGAGTGGACAACAAGCGAAAGCCCAGTCTCTCGTAGACGGCCTTCGCAACATCGTCGCCGGCAGAAAGCCAAACGAGAGTGCCTGGCTCTTTGAAGTGCTCCGCCATTAATGCTGAACTCGCGCAACTCGCCACGCCCTTGCGTCTGAACTCGGGCAGCGTCCCAACCCCGGCCAACTCACAGATCGCGGCGTCTCCAACGGTGTAGGCACCGCCCGCCGCAATGCCATCGACCCGAGCCAGCGCCGCCCGCATCCGCCCGCTCGCAAGGCCCTCTCGGGTTGTCGCAATCTCCTCATCATTGGGAGCCTCTTCGCTTCCAAAGGCCCGCCGAACGGTGGTCCCGAGAGTCATAAGATCATCGGAAGCCGACAAGACCTCGACGTCAATTCCATCGGCTGGTCGAAAGGACTCGGCTCCGCAAACCATCAGAGGCAGCTCGCCCTGGAGCTTGTAGTTCCTGGAGAGCAGTAGTGCTTGTAAGTTGGGCACGAGTGTGGGAAAGAATTCGAATCGAGGCACCCTTTGATGCTCCCGAAAGAATGATTCTAAGGCATCTAAGTGCTCGGCGGACGCTTCCCCGTTTGGCACCGCCTAGTTGATCCAGGGCAGATCGTCATGTAATGAAAGCATCGCTACGAACGGTCCAATCTGCGCCGTCTTCCGATTAGCCGATGCCGCGAGAATCTGACTGTCCCGAATGCGCTCCAGTCGGCCCGAAACCTCCACAGTTAACACCCCCCAATTCTGCGGGTAATATCTTCTTTGGCGCGCGGCGTTAGCTCAGTGGATAGAGCATCAGTCTTTAGCGAAAACGGAGTGCCCGGTTGGAAACAATCGGAGTAGAACTCGTCAAATTCGGGGAACCCTAGGCAACCTTGGGAATCCCGAGCCAAGCCCCCTCACAGGGGAAGGTGTAGAGACTCGACGGCGGGGACCTAAATCGCTGAGGCGAAAAGGTCAAGAGAGAGTCCAGACCACGCACGGTCACGAAGTGGCCGGCGGCGAAAGCCGAAGTGGTACGCGGAACTGAGGGTCGGGGGTTCGAATCCCTTACGCCGCGCCAAATTTTCCGGTGGACTGAGTCGCATGCTTTGCCGGAGTGCGGTTGATTCGCGTCCAGTAGCCGATCGTGCTACAGAGCTGCTCAATAAAATCTGTGTAATCCACGGGCTTGACTGTATAGCTGTTCGCACCCGCCTCAAAACACATGGAGATGTCGCTTGGTTCGTCCGAGCTGGTCATCATCACGACAGGCGTCGATGAGAAGGCCTGCGAGGCACGTACTTTCTCAAGAACCTCAAAGCCGCTCATCTTGGGCATCTTGAGATCGAGCAAGATCAGGTCTGGATGTAGAGGTTCAGGATTCGGCACGGGGCCAAGTCCCAGCAGTTCTAACGCGTCCGCACCGTCACGTGCGGTAACGACGCGATAGTCGCCCTCGCACTTCTTAATGGCTCGTATGCCTAGGGCAAGATCGTCTTCGTTATCTTCTGCAATCAAGATCAGCTTAAAAGGCATCTGGTTTGCAGACGACAACTTCTCCTTCGGCGTACAGCATTTGGGGCAAGATCGGCAAGAGTGCGATAAGGCTCGCAATTTTACCTGCCATCCGCCTAATCGACCTGCGGAATGGCCTTCTTGATAAGCGCCACGACGTCCACCGGAGAAAGCCCGCCACTCTCAATCAATACGGCACCCTCCGCTACCAGCAAGGGGCTGTCCTGCCGCGTAATATCGCGATGATCGCGGGCCACGATCTGCGTCCGGACGTTCTCAAAATCACCCTTATGCCCGAGTTCCAAAGAACGCCTCTTGGCCCGCTCTTCGAGGGATGCGGTGAGATAGACCTTAACGTCTGCATCGGGGGCAATAACCGTGGTGGCGTCACGCCCCTCAAGCACCATGTTCCCCTGTCTGACCATTGCTTGCTGCCGCCTCACGAGGGCCGCTCTCACCGGCTGATGGGTGCTGACCTTGCTTGCAAGCTCACCTATTTCAAGCGTGCGAATCTTGACGGTCACGTCTACGCCATCCAGAAGCACCTGCTGCGGGTCGCCCGTTCCAAAGCTAATTTCCGTCTTTTCCATCAGTTCCGCAATGCGGTCCCCGTCTTGAGAATCGATGCCATGTAAAAAGGCCTTCAAGGCGAGCGCTCGATACATTGCGCCGGTGTCCAGGTATTGGAGGCCAAGATCGTGGGCGAGCGCCTTTGAGACCGTGCTCTTGCCAGCACCAGCCGGCCCATCGATGGCAATGACGATTCCCTTTTTATCTGACAATCCCGTTTCCTTTCGGCGCTCGACCAAGAGCTACGAGTTATCAAGTATGCCGCGAAGTGCGGGGCATCAGGTGGCGGATTCGGACAGCAGCGGCAAGCCATCGTCAATTTGTGGGCCAAGTCTCGGTCAAATCGGCGGTACCTTATGCGTGATAACCGGAGGAGAGCCGGTTCAATTGATCCTGCCTATGATTCGCCCAGCGTTCCTGTTGTTGCTCCTTGCCTGCGCCGCCGCTTCCTATGGAGCCACCGCCAGGGCCGACGGTGCGACGTTGTTCGTCAATGAAATGCGCGTGCTCACGTTGCGAGCAACGGTCGGAGACTCGAATCCGAAGACTCGGGCAGCCACCTTGGCGAAGGTGCTGAACAACCGATCGGAGATCAATCTGACCGTCCAAACGACCGCCCAATCGGCAAAGGTTTTTGAGAGCGGCTCGGTGCTGATTCTGATCAACAAAGCCGAGGCAGCCGCCCACGCCACATCTACGGCAAGACTTGCGTCGACTTGGATCGAGAGCCTTCGTGCGGCTTGGTCGCTTCCCCCGGTCAAGCTCAGTGCCTCCGCAGTCACGCTCCCGACTAAAGGAACGGCGACGGTCGATATCGTGGGCCGAGATGCCCGCACGGCTCCTATGTTCATTGACTCGAAAGAGGTTGTTTCTGTCACGAGGTCCGGTGCCAAGCTGACGATTAAGCCGGTTGCGGTTGGTGAAACTACGCTCACGGTCGGTGAGGCGGAAGACGCGCGCGATATCAAGATTCGCGTTTTGCCCTACGCGGCGACCTTTCCCCAAACGCATTCGGCCACAGTCGTGGGATCGCCGGCGTCTGAGTCCTCGATCAAGAGCGTCGTCGAAGGAATTCTGAAGACGCGCATTCAAGGCGTGACGGGGGCGCAGTGGAAGTGGACAGGCATCGACACGAAGGCGCTTTCGGCGGGACAGAAGGTCACGATCCCCATCCGGGTTAAGGCCAGCGCCAATAATGCCTTTGCCAGTGAAGGCATCGTCAATGTATCCGTTTCAAATCTCGGGCTCGCCCATAAGCGGGAGACCGCCCTCTGGTATTGCAACGACCCAGAAAATGTGAAAAAGCCGCAGTCGCTCTTTATGGCTCAGCTACAAGAAAACGAGCCTGTGCGGATGCTTTACCATCACATCAACGACTCTTTTCAAGGGCTGTTCTTACAGGTGTTCATCGCGAACAAGAGCGATAAGACCGCCTCGGTTGTTGTGATTCCGGGAGATAGCAAGGATAAAAATCCCGTACTCGCGGGAGTGCTTGCTGCAGATCCATTCTTCCGATCGTGGGTTCATGGGTCGGGCGAGGTCGTGAGCATCCCACCGGGTGCCACGCTGCCGATTTCCTTTCGCCGCTTGGCTCCCCAAGAAACCAGTAGCGGGCTGTGCTACCTGAGACTGCTGCCTGGCGGGCCCCAAACTCTGACCGTTACGACGGAAGCGGTACTGCCCTACGAGCTCAATGAGAGCTGGCAGGCCGCTTTGCGAACGCCAACGCCTTGGCGCGAAGTGGGGATTCCTCCCAATATCGGGGCCAGCTTTAGTTCTGAGCACACCCAGGTGATCTATCCGAGCCCTTTCAAGGATGAGGAATTCACGTACAGCGTAGGCGGCAACTTTTCCTTCTTCCGCATCGGCCATCGTCCCATCGCGCGGCAGGATAAGGGTCAGGCTCTTGAGGGGAACTTTGGAGTGATCTACAACATCCAGGCGAAAGCGGAAAACAAGACCGCAGTAGCGGCAAATATCGAACTGGTGTTCGAAACGAGCGCCGGCTATTCGGGGGGCATCTTCTTGCTAGATGAGCAGTTTATCCGGCTGCCCCTCATGCAGGCCAAGGCGGAGGTGCGGCTCGCCCGATTCAGACTCGAACCGGGAGCCACAAAGACGATCAACTTGTCCACTATCCCGCTCTCAGGCAGCAGCTACCCGGCGACGCTCGTTCTGAGGCCGGTATCGACTCTCCCTGACTTAACGGGAGGGTAGGTCTCAGCTCTTGAGCAATGGTTCGAGTGTCGACGTAACTTCTGCGGCGTCGGGTGCCGTCTTCGGCGAAATCCGCTTGACTACTTTGCCGTCCTTACCAATCACGAATTTGGCGAAGTTCCACTCGATGTCCTCTTTTCGATCGCTACTCGCGATGAGCCACTTGTAGAGCGGGTGCTGATCGTCACCCTTCACGGAGATCTTTGAAAACATCGGGAACGTCACCCCATAGCTGAGCGAGCAAAATTCTTTGATGTCCGCCTCTGTCCCCGGCTCCTGAGAGCCAAAGTTATTCGCCGGAAAGCCGAGAATCACCAGCCCCTTCTCTTTGTTCTCGCGGTAGAGAGACTCGAGGGCCTTGTATTGAGGGGTCAGGCCGCACTTACTGGCCACGTTTACGACCATGACAACCATGCCCTTAAACTTGCTGAGCTTCACGTCCTTTCCGTCGATGTCCTTCATCGTGAAGTCATAAAAGGTCTTTTCTTGGGCAGGTGCTGTTGGGGCCACGCCCTGAGTTTGGCATCCAAACAGGGCAATAGAGGCAAGTGCGGTGATCATGATAGGGATTGTACTGGTTGTTGAGGCGGAGCAAGGCTCAGTCTCTGCTGCTTGTGCCAATCTCTAGATGTTTGCGGAGGGTTTGATGCAGTTCAGAAAGCTTGCCTTGGGAGCCGTTTCGGCGATGATGATTGTTGGGTGTAGTGATGTTGGGGTCAAGTCGGACAAGACTGGTTCCAAATCGGGAGCTGCCCCAAGTTCGGGCAAGACCTACCGAATCGCCGTTATCCCCAAGGGTGCGACCCACGAGTTTTGGAAGTCCGTTCATGCTGGAGCGAGGGATGCGGACGAGGAATTGGACGATGTAGAGATCGTTTGGAAGGGACCGGTTAAGGAAGATAACAAAGACGACCAAATCAAAGTCGTGGAGGACTTTACGGTTCAGGGAGTCGATGGGATCGTGCTCGCACCGCTCGACAACGCTGCGCTGAGGCAACCGGTGACGGATGCGCAGAATTCAAAGATCCCCGTCCTGATCATCGACTCGGACCTGAAGGATGTGGACACCGTCAGCTTCGTGGCGACGGACAACTACAAGGGTGGCGAGATGGCGGCGGCTCGCATGGTCGATCTTCTAGGCGGCAAAGGAAAGATCGTCGTGCTTCGATACATGGAAGGATCGGCGAGCACGATGAACCGGGAGCGAGGTTTTCTCGATGCAATTGCGAAGACGCCGGGAATTGAGGTCGTGAGTTCAAATCAGCATGCCGGGGCGACCACGGAGACTGCGCAGACCGCTAGTGAGAGCCTGCTTCAGCGATATCGGAATCAAGACGGGACACTTTCGATCCAGGGGATCTACACGCCCAACGAGTCAAGCACGTTCGGGATGCTTCGGGTGCTCCAGGATAACAAGTGGGCCGGCAAAATAAGGTTCGTGGGCTTCGATGCCTCACCGAAGTTGGTCGAAGGGCTGAAGAACAGGCAGATCGATGGCTTGATTCTGCAAGACCCCCACAACATGGGTTACCTAGGTGTTAAGACACTCGTCGACCATCTGAAGGGCAAGAAGGTCGAGAAGCGAATCGACACGGGAGCGGTTTTGGTAACCGGCGAGAACATGGCTGCACCGGATGTGGCAAAGCTGCTTGCGCCTCCTCAGGAATGACTTTTTCCTTGTCGCCCTCGTTTTTGCCGCGTACGCAAAAGCGGGAAGCCGTGATGCTTGTGCCGCTCGGGGGTCCTTACGGCTCACGGGGTGAAGGGGGGCGTCGGACGGGTAGCGATTCACGAATTTGGTCAAACGTTGGGGTTGCCTCCCATAAAGTCGCGTTCTGCTCCTCGGCCGGATTTGTTTCTGCTTCCGCTTCGCCACCTCCGTGTATTCTGACGAGAAGATGTTGAGTGCGACCGTGGCGTTATTGATGGTTTCCGTTCAGGTGAGTGGACCCAAGTTGATCGTCGGCTACGTGCCGAACTGGATCGATCTCGACGCGTTTTCGAACGAGATCGACTTTGCGAAGTTGACCCATATCAACTTGGCCTTTGAAAACCCGATCGATGGAGCGGGCACGATGTCGGCCAACCCTCAAAATGCGCGACTGATTAAAAGGGCCAGGGAGAAGGGCGTAAGGATCCTGATCTCCATCGGTGGTGGCTCGGCGGCCTCTGACAAGGTCCTTCAGCAGCGGTATTTCGACTTGACTTCGGAGGGAAAGCGAGCAGGCTTTGTCGCGAAGCTGGTTGAGTACGTGGTTCGGAATGAATATGATGGCTTGGATGTGGACATCGAGGGCCCTTCGATTGGGAAAGACTATGGCGTCTTTATCCACGATCTCGCCAAGGCGTTGAAGCCCAGAGGCAAGCTCCTGACGGCTGCGCTCTCGCAAGGCTATGGGGGCGATCAGGTGCCGAATTCGGCCTTGACCCAGTTCGATTTTCTGAACATCATGTCGTACGACAACACGGGCCCTTGGAGCCCGGACCGCCACGGCCAGCACTCTTCGCTCGAAGCTGCAAAGAGCGCGGTCACGTATTGGTCGGGACGCGGAATGCCGAAGTCTAAGTTGGTTCTTGGAGTGCCCTTTTATGGCTACGGGTTTGGAAAGGCGTTCCGTAACGAAGGCTATCCCTACAAGGAAATCCTAGCCAGCTACCCAGGTTCGCACCTCCTGGATCAGGTGGGCGACACGATCTGGTTTAACGGAATCCCTACCATCAGGGCCAAAGGCAAATACGTCATCGATGAAGGGCTGGCGGGGGTCATGATTTGGTCTCTCAATCAGGACGCCAAGGGCGAGCTTTCGCTGCTGTCAGCGCTGCACTTGTCGCTTAAACGCCGGTAAATCTTAATGCTCATCACCGGGACCTTTCTTGACGAGATCACGCATGACATTCCCTCCCAGAACTGGGGGGAAGCCGATTGGCGGCGAGAATTCGAGCTTTATCGCCAGATCGGCATCGACACGGTAGTCATTATCCGGGCTGGCTACCGCAACCGATGCATCTTTCAGGCGACCTCGATTCCCGATCTGCTTCCGGTTTTCGAAGACCTTGGCGAGATCTTTTTCTCCTTGGCGGATGAATTTGGGCTGAAGGTTTTCTTCGGCACCTACGACTCTGGACTGCACTGGATGAGAGGCGCTTGGTGGAACGAGGTCGAGGTCAATAAGGCATTCGTCGATGAAGCAGCGAAGCGGTATGGGCACCATGCTAGTTTTGCGGGCTGGTACTTGTGCCACGAGACAAGCCGGAACGATGTGAATATCATCGAGCTTTTCAACCACATCGGGCGGCATTGCAAGGCGGCAAAGGACGTCCCCGTCCTCATCTCGCCCTTTCCTCAGGGCGCGAAGCAGTTCAGTGGCTCCGCCATCATGGGCCTGGACGAATCGATGGATCATTGGAACCGGATATTTGCCGAGACGGAGGGTTCCTTCGATGTCTGCGCGTTCCAAGATGGCCAGATTCATTACCAAGAGCTCCCGCGATTCCACGAAGGAATCGCAGAGTTGGGCAAACGATACGATGTCAAGATTTGGTCGAACGTGGAGACCTTCGACCGAGATATGCCGATCAAGTTTCCTCCCGCTGACTGGCGAAACCTAAGGTTCAAACTCGAAGCTGCGGCTGTCGTAGCCGAGAAGATCCTCACCTTCGAGTTCCCGCACTTCATGTCTCCTCACTCGTGCTATCCGGCCGCACACAAGCTCTTCGAGCGATACCAAGAGTGGTGTACGATGAAGCCACGTGCCTGAGCCTCTGCAATCCGACTTTGAGGCTGTGGTTGAACGTAATTTGACCTAATGCCCTCTGCCGTCCCTTTAGCCGTTTACGTCCACATCCCGTTCTGCCCCACTAAGTGCGGCTACTGCGATTTCAATTCTTACGCGATGGATGGAGCGATCGTGGAGCGGACGGTGCGGGCGATTATCTCAGACATCCTTCGCTCACCCATTGCAGGACGGCCCGCGAAGACGATCTTCTTCGGCGGCGGAACGCCGACCTTCCTGTCAGAGGAGCAGTTGCTCAGGGTCTTCGAAGCGGTCCTCAAGGTGCATCCGCCCGTCGATGGAGCGGAGATCACAAGCGAGGCCAACCCGGGCACCGTAGACGCCGAGAAGTTTTCCGCCATGCGGGCCGCGGGCTTCAACCGCATCAGCATGGGGGCACAGAGCTTTTTGGATTCGGACCTGCTGGCCCTGGGCCGCGTCCATCGCGCGAGCGAAATCGAGCGAGCCTTTGCCGCTGCTCGCGAAGCTGGTTTCGACAACGTCAACCTGGATCTCATGTTTGCACTGCCCAATCAGAGTGCTCACGGATGGAAGCAGAACCTGAGGCGTGCGCTTGCGTTGCAACCCGAACACCTCAGCCTTTACTGCCTGACGATCGAGCCCAATACGGCTTTCTACAAGAAGAACCTGCGTGGGCAGCTCACGCTGCCGGAGGACGATCAACAGGTGGCGATGTATGAAGAGTGCCTGGACCTGACTGCGACGGCTGGATACGCCCAATACGAAATCTCGAACTTTGCGAAGCCTGAGCGAGAGTGTCGGCACAACCTTTGCTATTGGTTCGGCGAAGAGTATGCGGCCTATGGCCCAGGGGCCGTCGGTGCCCTGGACATCGAAGGGGTTAGGACCCGCTTCACAAACCTGAAGCATCCTGAAGGCTACTGTGACGCAATCGAGAGGGGCCTCCCGCTGCGGTTCGAGTCGGAAGCTTTAGATGCCCAGACTCTGAAGGTTGAGCGCATCATGCTGGGCCTGCGCTTGAACGATGGCATTGCCGCAAACGAACTGGATCAGCGCGTGGTTGCGCGCTTGGAAGAGCGTGGTTGGGTGGAGCGAGAGGGCGACTTCGCGAAGCTCTCAAGGCAGGGGCGGCACTTCTGTTCAGAAGTTGTGCTCGAGCTGATTTAATTTCCCTCGACGATCCACTCGTAGGATTCGGTGCCTGCTTCCTTGATTCATCCCTTCAGGCAAGTGCCCTGCGGAGGAATGTGTTGCCACTGGTTGGAGCCCCTGGTCAACATACCAATCAATTATTACTCCTCTCTTCCCTCTCTAAGGAAAGGGGCGGTTAGTGAACCAATTGAAGATGCCCGCCACCTCTTGCTTTGGAAGCGCCGGGTTGCATCTCGCTTGGTTGCATAGCGAACAGGGGTTGGGTGCGAACCCGCTC
>JBBQWO010000030.1:0-36062 GCA_038210535.1 Fimbriimonadales bacterium
CTCCGAATCCGATTCCGGGACTCTCTCTTCAAACTTGGCCAGGTGGCCCTGATAGTCCACCGTCACTTCGATGGTCTTCCAATCGTTCATCACGATCGCCCCTCTGGTGCCGAGAATGCGCCAGCGAGGTTTAGAAGCCGCCGCGATTGAGGAGATTTCGACCTGGGCTGTCTCTCCCCCCTCGAACCGGATCACGAGTTCCGTATGATCCTCATTGGAGCTTTGCAGCCATCGTCGCTTATGGAAATATCCGTCGACCCCGGCAACCTGTTGAGGGATGAGGTGCAGGATCCAATCGATGATGTGAGCCCCCCAGTCGAACATTGCGCCACCAGAAATTGCCTTGTCGGACCGCCACCATGTCCCCGGTTCTCGCATGCCTCCCATGCAGGCCTCGATGTGAAATACATCGCCGATGGTGCCGGCTTGGATCAGTTCGCGGATTTTCCGAAAGTCTCCGTCCCAGCGGCGGTTGTGGAACACGGAAAGCATCACCTGGTTCTCGGCAGCCGCTAAAATCATCTCCTCCGCTTCCGCGACGCTGATGCACATCGGCTTTTCGACCACCACATGCTTGCCCGTTTTGGCAGCATGAATCGCAATCGGCGCATGCAAGTTGTGCGGCAAGATCACGGCGACGAGGTCGATCTCCGGATCATTGATGATCTCATCGACGTTCGTATAGGTTCGAATGCCGGGGAAATCGCCAGATGCTTGTTCCATTCGCTTAGGATCGAGGTCGCACGCTGCTACCATCTGCATCCCCGCCTTAATCATCGAATCCGCATGAGCCTTCCCCATATTGAAAGCCCCGCCATAACCTATCACCGCGCACCTAACTGCTTTATCCATAACTTCGGCTAGAGTTTAGCCCGTGGTTCGCGGGTGCGCTCGAACTCTCGCTTCCAGCCTTTCATGCGATGGTCTGCTGAGCCTAAGATGTCGCAGCTCATCCCGGGGCCCTGATCGTAGCCCCACCGACCCTGCCAGTTGCAATCTCGATCCGTCAAGCTCACTCAACCGAGCGATGATCCCGCGTCGCTGAAAAGGATCATGCGGTGCAGAGTATCTGTCTGGTACGCTGAGCCTTCGATGAAGCCCACCGTTTTGGTGCTCGGCTCAGGCCCTATCCGAATAGGCCAAGGCATCGAGTTCGACTATTCCTGCGTTCACTGCGTGTGGACCTTACAGGAGATGGGTTTTCGGGCGATTATCGTCAACAATAACCCGGAAACCGTCTCGACCGACTTCGACACGGGCGACGGTCTGTACTTCGAGCCCGTCACCCTCGAAGACGTTTTGGATGTCATCTCCCATGAGAATCCTGTGGGAGTGGTGTGCCAGTTCGGCGGGCAGACGGCTATCAACCTAGCTGAGGGGCTGCAAGAGCACGAGGTGAAGGTGCTTGGCACTTCGCCCGAAGCCATCGCGATGGCTGAAGACAGGGAACAGTTCGACGCCCTCCTCACACGACTCGATATCCCGCGGCCAAAGGGCAAAGCCGTTCGAACGTTCGACGACGCGCGCACCGTTGCTAGGGAAGTCGGCTACCCCGTGCTCGTTCGCCCCAGCTTCGTTCTAGGGGGACGCGCGATGGAGATCGTGTTCAGCGAGAGTCAACTGCGCGGGTTCTATCGCGAGGCCGAAATGGCTAATCCAGGGCAGCCCGTGTTAGTCGACAAATACCTGCTCGGAAAGGAAGCAGAAGTAGACGTGATCTCCGACGGCGTCGACACGCTGGTGCCTGGAATCATGGAGCACATCGAACGTGCGGGCGTTCATAGCGGAGACAGCATGGCGGTCTATCCCGCCATCAGCCTGAGCGATGATATTCAGGCACAAATGGTTCGATCAGCCTGCGCCATCGCTCGAGCCCTGGGGGTGAAGGGCCTGATGAATATCCAGTTCGTCGTGGCACCCGATGAGAACGGGCGCGAAGCGGCGTTCGTTCTCGAAGTCAACCCGCGCGCCTCACGAACCGTCCCCTACTTGAGCAAAGTTACGGGCATCTCCATGGTGTCGCTTGCCACCAAGTGCATGATGGGCAAGACGCTCAAAGAGATGGGCTACACGAGCGGACTCTGGGTACTCGGCACCGCTCCGACCGGGGGCTTAGAAGCACGAGAAGGAGGCGAGGAACCCTGCTCATTGCCCGCGATGGCCGGTGCCTTTGGGCTGGTTGTACGAACTCCGGAACCCTTCTATAAAGGCTATATCCTCCCTGAAGAATGTTTCAAGAGCGGCACTTACAAACTACCCGCGCCCACCGTTTTCGCGATCAAGGCGCCCGTCTTCAGCTTTCAAAAGCTCGCCAAGGTCGAACCCAGTCTTGGCCCTGAAATGAAGTCGACGGGGGAGATTCTCGGCATCGACAAGACCTTTGAAGGAGCCCTGTATAAGGCTATGATTGCGAGCGGCATCGTTTTCAAAGGGGAGGGCTGCGTGCTCGTGACCGTTCAAGACTTGGACAAGCCCCAGGCCATTGAGATCGCCAGCCAATTGCACGCTTCTGGCCGCCGCATCGCGGCGACACCGGGTACGGCCGCAGCCTTTGAAGCCGCTGGCATCCCCTGTGAAAGTGTCAACAAGATCCAGATGGGCTCGCCAAATATCCTGGAGCTAATCATGGCGGGCGAAGTCAGCCTGATGATCAACACTCCTTCGTTGAACGAGACCAGTGAGAGTGAGGCCGCCCGCATCCGCCGCGCGTGCATCGAGACGGGCGTTCCGTGCGTCACGAGCATCGACACCGCCGCCGCCCTCATCCGAGCATTGGATGTTTTCGCAAATCCCGAGGCTGCGATGTGCGTCCGCCTCGAAGAATATTTTGAGTTGTAGCCGCTCGGCGAGTGCACGATGCCTCCAGCTCGTTCGAAATAGCTGAAACAAAAACCTGCAACTAAGGCGTACCTCTTTGGATTGTTGGCAGTCTTACTAGTAGAAGGAACGGCAAAGGGGCCCATTTTTCTCCAGATTCATGTGAACCTCCTCGAAAGTGGGTTTTTCTTGCGAGAAATTGGAATAAGCTAGGAAAGCGGGACTCTACGCGAAGATACGTGCCATGGGAAGGCTAAGACGAAGATGGATAAGTGCGGCTCTAGTGGGAGCGTTGCCAGTGGCAGCGGTTTCTCAGACGCCCTTTAACGTCGATACTGAGAAGAGCGCTGTCAAACAGCAAGAGCTTGGCGGAACCGCCGCCATCGACATCATCACGCTCAAGGCGACCGGTCCAGGTGCCCCCCTCCGCTACGGGAATGTAGTTGAGAAATCGGAACGGGTTCAGCTTGGCAACGAGATGTTGGTTGCGGGCCGCGATTATATGTTTGACTACGCTACCGGCGTCGTCTACCTAAAGCGTGCTCAGAAGGCTGGCCAGATCCTCACCGTCGCTTACCGTTATAAGGAAGGCGCAGCGACAGGCACTTCTGCGGCCGGCAATCCGTTCGCAGGAATTCAAGCCTTCCGTTACTCCATCGCGCCCGAGTCGCTGACGATGCTAATGGGGTTCGGGATGACCGAGCGCGCTGCGGATGGCACGGTCATGCAAAGCAACGTCTTTGGCTTCCAAAACAACTTTAAGTTTGGAGGCGGAGGCGTGGTCAACGGGCTTTACGTCTACGGCGACCGGGAAAAATCAAACACCAGCGCCGGGCTCAACATGAGCATGACGTCGAAGCCGGGTGATGCGTCCACCGACGAAGGCAAGTCGCAGCTCATTTTGCAGCGGTTGCAATCGAAGTTTGGCACTGGCAAAATAAGCGTCGATTATCAGGACATCAGCAAGAATTTTTCGAACTTCGGCACCGTGAAAGGTTCAGGTTACGACGATGCCGCCATCCAGCGCTTAACGGCCGAGAAGGGTCTCACCCGGCTTGGCTTCAACATGGAAGGCGTGAGCGGATTCAGCTCTTCCTTCAAGAATGTGAAGGATGATAAGGGCGGCGTCACCTGGAGGAGCTTCGGCTACAACCAAGGCGGACTCAACGTCAAGTGGTCCTCGCAGAAGGTCGACCAGGCGTTTGCAAGATTTAAGGACATCGCCGAAGCTGACCGGGAGCAGTTAGCCCGAGAAGCCGGGTTGACCCGTAACAATCTGGTTGGCGATCTAAACGGCAAGGCCTCAAAGTTCAGCTTTAAAAACTTTGCCATTCAGGACGAATCCACTGGCAAAGAGATCAGCCGCAAGGAATACGCGATTGACACCAGCCGTATCAAATTTAGTCTTGGCGAGCAAGATGTGGCGGAAGGATTCACGAGATTCCAGAGCCTCCTAGGCGACGAACAGGGCCGCTACACCAAGGAAGCGGGCATGAAGCGTCAGTGGATGGGTCTACAAGCCTCGATCTTCGGGGGTAGCACGCCGCTTAACTTCTCCCAAAGCCTGGTGGGCACAAAGGACGGCAGCTTTAAGAGTCAGGATATGTCCGCGGGCGGTAAGAGTTGGAGTCTTCAGCACACTTCTCGCAAGGTGGATGCCGGCTTTAACCGACTCGACTCGTTGCAAGACGCAGAAATAAACGGCCACATTACAACGGTGGCGAACATGTACAACGCGGCTGCACCGAACGTCGGCGCGGAAAGAGGCTGGTTCACAAAGAGCGCGGGCATCGATCGTAGCTACACGCGTCTTCAGGCCGAGCCTTTCAAAAATTGGAAGTTCTCCGGCGGCAAGCTGAACCTGGACGGCCAAAAGGATGGCGGCTCGATCACAACGGTTGATCTAGCTGGCAAGAACGCGAATTTTTACTACCGCAAGCAGGATCTTGGGGCGCAGTTTCACGAGCTTGCGAATTTGATGGAGTTCGAGCGACAGCGCATCGGCACCATCGCCGGTTTGAACCGCACCGATTTTGGCATGAATCTTTCGTTTGCGGGTGGCAAGAAGCTGGACATCGGCCAGATGGATGCAGCCGTCGGCGGCGAGAACGCGTCTCGCAAAAACATTGCCTTCAAAGACAAGAAGATCGACGTTCAGGTCACTACGCGAGAAGTTTCGCCCGGCTTTACGAACGTAAATCAACTCGTGGACCCTGAGAAAGACCTGCTCGGGGGCATGAAAGGCTTTAAGCAAACCGAAGGCAGAATCAACTGGCAGCTTAATTCAAAGTTCAGCATCCAGGCGTACATGTCCGAAGCACGAAACGATCAGACCGACGAGATGCGCAGAGTCCGCAACATGGTCGTGGATTGGTCGCCTGATAAGAAGACCAAATTCAACTACGTCAGCTTCGAAAACAAGACCAACGATCCCTTGGCGGTTCTGTTTGCGAACGAGATTCAGCGCCTGACGATTGCTCGGAACCTCGACAAGTACGGCAATCTGCTGTTCATGGACGAGAAGGTGAAGTTCGACGGCAAAGATGGCACCCAGCCAGACTGGCACAAGCAATACCTTGCCTACGAAACGAAGCTGAACGAAAAGACCAGCGTCAAGACCGAGCAGACTCGAACCAAGTTTGAGAACGGGGATAAGGAAGACGTCAACTCGAACACGGTAAGCACCGAGCTTTCAAAGCGCGTTGGCGTGAGCGTCACCGAAACGAAGGTGGACCGCAACGGCGATGATCGCGACGAAAAGAAGCGGAATTACGGCTTCTGGTTCGACCTGGGCAACGGCCTTCGGATGAGCTACGGCTACGCGCGTCACCTCAACGGAGAAGAGGCAGGTGCGATGACGTCGTCCGCAGCTATCGGACAAAATGTCGGCGTCATTGGAGCCAATCAGACCAACGGCGTCCAGCAGGCCAATGTTGGAGGCATGTCGATCGGAGGTGCCTACGGTGTCAACACCTTCGATGAACAGAATGGGCGAACCCAGTCGTTTTCCAACGTCAATATCTCAACCGCCAAACCGTTCCGATTCCTTGCCTTCCAGAACGTGAAGTTGAACGTGGGTCTCGACACTGCCGCAGACCAAGGCAAGTGGTTGAAAGAGAACCGCCTCATGGCCATTGAAGGCCAAATCGCCAAGGGCAAGGTCGGATTCGAATATCGGAGCCAGATTCATCAAAGCGGCTATCGGGGAATTGACCGAACCTTCCTTTTCTCAACGGACCAATCCGACAAGAACTGGCTGCGCGCCTCGATGAGATACAAGGTTCGGACCCTCCCTTGGGATGAAATCGTCGCCATTCGAGACTTCAATTTGTCCATCAAGCCAAGCAAGAGCCTGGAGTTGACGCATCAGATGCAGACCAACCCCGAAGTGATGCGATCAGACGCGTTTCTCGGCTCTGTCCCGCAAGCAGCCCGTGCGAACAAGTGGCGCATGGATTTCCGTGCTAACAAGAACTTTACGTTTGGCGGAGCTTGGGATGAGCTGCTCGACGAGCAGAACAAGACAGAGGTCAGGACCGCTGGTCTTAACCTGAAGTTCTTCGAGTCGACCGGATCGCCGCTGGCCCTCTACTATGGTTTGGAGCAATCCAGCAACACGAGCTTGCGCCGCTCAATCCATCGCTATAGCCTGAAATATGACCAGAAAGTGGGCCCGCATCAGAATTTCAGCCTGTTCCTTGGTAACGTGAGTTACCAGCACAGCATTCTGGACGGCCAGTTGCGAAACAACTGGACCGCTCGGCTGGACTATCAGTTCAGGTTCTAGGAAGTGCGCGGACCGCGCCCGTAGAGATACCGCCGTCAACGAGAAGCGTTTGCCCTGTTACGTAAGCGCTGGCATCTGAAGCAAGAAACACGATGGCCCCTCGTAAATCGTCGGGTCGGCCCGGTCTCTTGAGCGGAATGCGGTCGGTGAGATATTCCACCCATTCTTTGTCCTCGTACATGACCGCGTTCTGAGCCGTTCGGAACCATCCGGGAGCCAGGCAATTGACGGTGATGCCGTACGGGCCCCAGTCATCTGCCAGGCTCATCGTGAGCTGCTTCACTCCGCCCCGGCTTGCGCCGTAGGGCCCCAGTCCGGCGTAACCGGCCACGCTCGTAACCGAGCCGATGTTGATAATCCGTCCATAGCCCTGGGGAACCATCACCCGTGCCACAGCCTGAGCAACAAAGAAGGTGCCTCGTAGATTCGTGTCGAGGACGAGGTTCCAGTCGTCCCACGTCACATCGAGCGCCGGTCTTCTTACATTGCAGCCAGCGTTGTTGACCAGGATGTCAATCTTTCCAGTAGCAGCGGGAGCGCGCTCAACCATGCTCTTGATGGAGTCATGGTCACGGACGTCGCATCCGAGCGCGGTGCATTTCCGCCCCAGAGCCTCAATCTCTGACTTGAAATCGACTAAGTGGGCGGCGTCGCGGCTGGTGATCACGAGATCTGCGCCAGCCTCAGCTAGCGCCCGTGCAAAGACTTGGCCGAGGCCGCGGCTACAACCGGTTATCAGCGCGGTTCTGCCAGTAAGATCAAACTCGTTTATGGGCACACCATCACCTTCATCAATCCCGGCTCCTTGCCATAAAGCCGTTGAAAAAGGCCGGGTGCCTCTTCTAGCGAGCAAGTTGCAGAGATCATCGAATCGACCTTAACAACCCCATGGGCAATGAGATCGAGCGCCTCTTGGTAGTTACCCTGCGAGGCGCAACAGCCGAAGATCGAAAGTTCTCGAGTGACCACGACTTGCAAGGGGATCTCGGCTGTTACATTAAGGTTTCCGACGAGCGCGACGGTGCCGCCCTTCCTGACGCTCCGTAGGGCCATATCGACGGTTTGGGAGATGCCAACTGCTTCAATTACTGCATCGAGCTCCAGTCCTAGCGACGAAGAGCAGGCGTGATCGGCTCCTAACGAGGCAGCCTTCTCAAGCTTGAGTGGGTCGATATCGACGGCCGTCACTGGGTAGGCGCCCTTGGCTTTAAGAACTTGCACCACAAGCAGCCCGATCATGCCGGCACCTATGACCGCCACGCTTTGACCCGCGCTGACGCCTGCACGGCTCACTGCATGAAGTGCCACTGCGACCGGCTCCACCATCGCCGCCTGCACATCGCTCACTTGCTCAGGTATTCGATAGAGCACCCGCGCGGGCACTGACACGTATTCCGCAAAAGCACCATCCCTCCGATACTCCGCGCAGGACACGCCGATGACCTGTCGGTTGTCGCAAAGATTAACCTGGCCGCGCAAGCAAAAAGGGCAGTGTCCGCAATAAAGAGTCGAGTCGAAAGTAACCCGATCCCCGCATAACCAGCCCTCTACTTCGGTGCCGACATCCACGATTTCGCCGGCGGCCTCGTGCCCCATTACCACCGGAGGGATGCGCCGGCCGGTACTGCCATCCATGCCATGCACGTCGCTTCCGCAGATTCCACACGTCCGAACACGAACCAGCACATCTCCCTTTCCAAGCCCGGGAACCGCCCGCTCAACGACTCGGAACTGCCCGTATTCCACCAGCTGAAGCGCCCTCATACTCTATACCCATGATAGATCAAGCCAATCGGACCGGGTCAGCTTAAACCTCGAACAGGCCCTCTGAAGCGTCTGATCCAAAAAATGGATGGTAGCGCTCATAGCTGCCTCAGTGAGATCAGGACGACCAGAGCTACAAACTCGGGGTCAGGAGAGAGGTTAACAACAACAGTCAGATCGACGCGGTGAAAGCGAGGGCGATGAAGTCGGCCAATCCCTGCAACAAAAAACGGCGTATTCGGCTACGCTGAGTTATGGAAAACTTCCGCGCCGCAACCTGGAAACGACTTCTCACCGAAGAGGGCTATCTCAAAGAAGGGGAATTGAAGAGCGAAAAGGGCTCAGTTGAGTTCAAGTTTGCTCACGATCCGGGCACGAGCGGGTACGTCTTGGACGGTTCTTCCACTCGCGTCACGGGAATCGATAAGGGCGACTGGCTCATTTTCTACTTCCACGGGAAGCACCCGATCTATCACCTGTGGGAAGATGTGACTTCCATTACGATCCGCGCCTAAAGGTGCGCCCGTAAGGGCGCACTCAAAGCTCACGTCATAGCGAAAAGAGCGATTCTGCGAGGCCGGTGTTAACACGGATCGAGTCGTATCGGGTGAGCCCGGCGAGCTTGCCCTCGACGTTCATCACGCGAAGCTGCGTCGGCATATACGTGCCATCGAACTGCTTCGCGTTCTCATAGAAGAAGGTCGCAAGCTGACGTCCGTGCTGGTTGTACCACTCGCGTTTGGTCATCACCTTCTTCTCCGGGTCGAGCCACACGCGGTGACGGCTCGTGTCGTCTAACGACTTGATGTAGGTCAGATCAAACACGGCATCGCCGGTAGCCCGATCCTGCCGCACAAACTTGGCGGTGAAGAAAGTTCCAGCGAAGAGAGCGGGCGTCAAGAACCCGAAATCCATCGTCGTTTGTCGCCGCCCCGGCTTGTCACCCAGGTTTTGTTTCAAATTGATCCGCGCCTTGGGGATCTTCATCGCCTGAGTCGTTCCGTTCAGGATGTACAGAATGTTTGTATCCTCACTGGACGTTTCAATCCGGAGCTTGAACGGCTCCTTGATCATGATCTTTGTTGACTTGAACCGATAGGACTGTCCGAAGTCGCCATTGATCTTCTGCAGCTCGCGCTGGTCGCCTTTGACAACGCTCGCCGTCAGTGTCGCATCTTCAAATTGTTTCGAGACGTAGTCGCCGATGTTGGTCGACTGTGGTGTCGCAATGCTGAGGGCCGCGAGAGCAAGAAGGTTGGTCATTTTGCTTTAGTCTATTCTCCCCGAGAGAAGCTTGGCTTCGATGTTTGATAACGGAATACCGAGAACAGCGAACCTCTTGTACACTTCCAATAGTGACGTCCGACCCCATCGCCCGTTACCAAGCGCAGCGCGGAGCGCACGGAGGCGCAATCGAGCGACTTACTCCCAGTGAAGTCGTTGACACAGCCCTGCGCGTGTACCAACGCCAAGGCCTCACCTTCCTACGTCTAACGGCGCTCCCGAGTGTCTTCTGCCTTGCGGCAATTGCGTTCATTTTGGAGTATGTGGTCCCCGGCCTTGGCTCCACTACCGATCCAGACAGCATTGCGACCCAGGCGGGCGAGCTACTCCTGACCATGGGGCTCGGTGTCTTTGTTGCCGGTCCGATTTTTCTGACTGGGCTGACCTATGCTTCTGCTTTGGTCGTCCAGCTGACGTCGGACATCCTGGAAAATCGCCCGCCAAACGAATTTGAAGCAGTCAAGCGCGCCCGTGCAGCGCTTCCCCGGCTCTTCTGGCTCAACTTGCGGGAGCTCGTGCTCTCAATGAGCGGCATTCTTGTCTCGACTGCCTTCTTGCTGTTTGGCTCCTTCTTAACGATGGTTACCACGACCGACAGCGCCAGCGCGGGTGTCGTGGCGGCAATCGGGCTGATGGGGTTGGGACTTGGCGTGCTTGTCTTCCTAGGCATCTCAACCCGACATGCACTGTCGGTGCCCGTGGCGGTGATCGAGGGCACGACCGGAAAGGAGTCTGCGAAGAGGAGCCAGCAGTTGCTGAAGACGTCGAAAACCAGTGGCGGGGCAGCCAGCACGGTATACGGTGTTTACTTCCTCCTCGGCTTCATCGGTCTCGCCTTCATTCTTTCAGTTGAGTTCGCGTTGATGATCTTTTCGGTGCCCGACCGGCTGAGCACTTGGCTCGCGGGATCATGGCTGAAGCCCGTCGTCATGCAAGTGATCGAATTGGCACCCCTATATTTGGTGGTCTGGTCTCTCGTTCCGGCATGGGCGGCCACCTTAACCGTCATTTACTATGAGCGCCGGGTACGGCTGGAAGGATACGATATTGAAGCTCTTGGGAGGCAGACTCATGAAGATCGCGCGAGTCGCTTTAACGTTTAGCCTGTTCTGTTTGGCACTCCTGGCAAACGCCGGCGAGTACGCCGACATGACTTCGCGTCTAAAGGGCCTGAAAGATCCTGGCGAAGTGATTCGAGTCGTTTCCGAAGACTCTAGACTCGCCGCTGATCCCGACATCGCCAGCATTCTGGAGGGCGAGGATCTCACTTCCGAAAAACAGTCCATTGTGGCCGCGTCCCTGATCGACGCAGTCTCCATGCGGGCCATGCTGGAGCAGCCGGCCGCAGCCTCTCCCTCCCAGGGAGCGGTTCAGAAGATCAAGGCGTCACCCCTTTATCGAGACAACGGAATCGACGAGACCTCCAACTGGCTCAACCGGGCTCTCGACCGCCTGAAGAACATCAAGTGGAACTTCGACACGCCGAAGGGCGGCGACATGAGTTGGCTCGCGGCCTTGGGCCCGTTGCTTTACTATTTGTTCTGGGCGGTCATCGCTGCCTCTCTCGGCTTCCTCATCTATTTTGCCGTGAAGCATTTCAGTTGGAAGCAACAGCTTCAGAGAAGGGCATCTACCTTGCTGGAAGACTCTGAGCCGGAACGGAGCTTGGACGAGTGGCTAGAGCTTGCCGATCGACTCGAGTCGGAAGGACGCTATCGCGAAGCCGTGCGAGCCCTGTATCTGGCATGCCTATTGCGCTTCGATGAGTCGATGGTGGCCCGCTTCGACCGCGGACAGACCAACTGGGAGCATCTTCACCGCATCGAAGGAAGTGCGCGGAAACCAGAAGGCCTCGACTTCCGCACTCCCACGGGCCTGTTTGACCGCGTTTGGTATGGCTATCAAGGCAAGGGCAGGGAAGAGGTCAATCAATTCCGCCAGTGGTATCTGGGGATTACCGAGTCTCTTACGCGGAGCCCCGCATGAAGGGACTGCCCCGCATCGCGTGGGTGGGTCTCGCGCTGTTGGCGCTAGCTTCTATCATGCTGTCTCTTGGCAAGAGGGAAACCCAGTCCTTCCCAGCGGCCGATTCCTTTGCCCCCAGCGGCGCGGCCGCGTTGGCGGCGCTCTTACAGCAGCAGGGATACCAAGTCGATGTCGATCGCAGCCTGAGGCCCAAGCTTGCTCAAGACGACCTCGTGATCGCATTCGAGCTTCCCGAGCCCGCCTCGTTCCTGGGGGAGGTGCAGAAGGAATTGGAGACGGAATCGGAGGAAGTGAGCTCGGAACTGGATAAACCGTTTAACAAGGAAATTTTGGAGCACCTGAGCGCTGGAGGGAAGGCAATCTTTTTGCCTCTTACAAGAGATTTTCTGGCCGCTTCCAAGACGGTGCTCAGCGCAGAGCCGGTGGAGCTTCTACCGGTCATCGGTGGACCGCCGCTGCAGGCGAACCTCGCCGGCCCCGAGGTGCCCGTAAGAAAAGCCACCCAGGAGCTGATTGACAACTACACCGTCGCGCGGCTGTGGGTAGATAAGGATGGGAGCGCCCTAGTGGACGGCGTACGGGTCGGCTCGGGAACTGCCTTCGTTCTTTCGAACGGCATTATCGGCACCAATCGCTTCATCGATCGAGCAGACAACGCAGCTCTGCTGCTAAAGCTTGTGAGCGTGGTCGCACCGAAAGGCTCTCGAATCGTCTTTACCGAGGCCTCGTTTGGCAATGTCCAGAATAAAGGATTCCTCGAGACCATCGGTGCCTGGGCAGATGCCGCTTGGCAGCAACTCCTGCTCCTCGGTCTCGTCGTCGTGTACACCCTCGGCAAGCGCCTTGGCTTGGCAGAAGAGCAGAAAACCAAGCAGAGAGGTTCGCGTGAACTCGTAGATGCATTGGCCGACACGATGAACCGCGCCAATGCGACCGAACTTGCCATGAATACGGCCCTTAGGAGAACCGACGCTGAACTCCGCATAGCTCTCAAGCTGCCGAAAGATATTGAGCGCATCCGTAGGGACGAGCTTCTCTCACCCGATTTGAGGACAGCCATGGCCGATCTTGAAGCTGCAGCCCTGGATAAGGACACCAGCAGCCATGAGGCTGCAAGAAGGGTGGACCGCGTCGATCGCGAAATGTCGACATTCCTCGGTGGACGCCGACCCGGAATTGCTCGAAAAAGCTAGAATAGAGTATGAAACTGGTTCTAGCTCTCATGGCACTCGTGCTCGTGTCGTTTGCTTCAGCTCAGCCTTACGCCGGAGCTGGCCAGAAAGCGACCGCTCAAGACAAGCACCGCCTTCAAACGCTGGAGAAGGCTTACTTTGCGGCCAAGGCTTCCTTTAAGAAGAAACCTAAGGATGCCAAGGTGAAGAAGCACTTCATCGCGACTGCCGTGAAGTTTGGCCACGAGAGCATGATGAGCCCGGTGCTCGACCGCTCCACGAAATATCGCCAGGCCCTGCGCGTCTATCGCGAAGTCTTGAAAATCGATCCCAAGAATCCGGTGGCTAAGCCTGAGTCTGAGCTGATTATCCAGATTTACAAGAGCCTTGGAAAGCCCATTCCGAAAGAGTGAACGGCACTTCCCACGTCCACTCGCCTGACCGCCGCTTTGTTCTGTACCTGGCGCTTGCCGCCGTCGGGTTGGCGGCACTCCCCGGCTTAATTAGTGCCCTCATGGCACCCGAGGGGTCAACCTACATCGGGCATGTTTACAACACCGACGATCACATGGTGTATGCCGCTTGGATGCGGCAGGCCATGGAAGGCAGACTCCTCTTTGACAACCGCTTTTCCGTGGACCCACAGCCGGGCCTAACGATCCATCTCTATTTCTTCCTGCTTGGGTTAGTAGCGAAAGTCACCGGCATCGCCGTCGCCTCCAACCTCGCCCGGCTCGCTTTCAGCTTCCTGTTTGTGTTTCTGCTGCATAGGTTGGTGCTAAAGATGGGCCTGGACGTCTACGCTTCTCGATTGGGCACCGCTCTGCCACTGCTTTCCGGGGGCATTGGGTTTCTGGTATGGCACACGTTCGGGCAGGCGATCGTTACGCCGAGCGTTCTCGGTAGCCTCATGCTTGGAAAGCTGCCCATCGACGTGTGGCAGCCCGAGGTGTTCGTATTCCCATCCATGCTCAGCAACGGGTTGTTCATGGTGAGCCTCTGCCTGATCGCCGTCGCTTTCTTAGCGGTGCTCGAGGCGCGCGAGAGCAAAAAAGCCGTCGCGTGGGGCGCCGCGGCGATGTTCCTGTTGATGAACATTCACAGCTACGACGTACTGATCATTGCTCTCGTGCTGGTCGGGCTCCTGGCCTGCTCGTTCGTTCAGAAGCAGCTCACTCGAACATGGGTTCTCAGAGCAGTTTTGATCGGGCTGGGTGCGGTTCCGGCTGCACTGTGGTTCTTGTATGTGCTGAAACACGACGCCGTTTTTCAGGCGAGGGCTGCGACAGAAACGTTTTCCCCCAATTTCCGACAAGTCTTCTTCGGCCTCTTGCTACCGATGATTCTTGCTTCCGTCTGGTTCGGCCTTCGAAAGACCGACGACGCGAATGAGAAGAAGCGGTGGCAGCTAGGAATGGGAATTGCCGGCCTGCTCTTGGTGATACTGTTCTTTGCGTCGGCGGAGCATCTGAGTGACGGCTACTTTATGTCCCCGACCGTTTGGGCTCTCGCCTTTGCGGCCGCTGTTGCGGCGTCGGCCCTCCTCTCTGAGAAGAATCCGGCAGTCAATCTCTTCATTTCTTGGGCGCTTGTTGGCGTGGTGGCTGTTTATTTCCCCGCCCTATTTCAGCGCAAGCTGGCAATGGGGCTCGCTATTCCGTGGTCCGTTCTGGCTGCCCTGGGACTCGCAAGCGTCTTGAATCGGCAAGAATTCAGCGCACGGCGGCTTATCACGGCTTTGGGAGTTCTGGTTCTGGGCGCGACATCCTTACGCTGGGCGACACGTGAACTGATGCTGGCGCGCGCCAACGTGTCCAACACCACGCTTCACCCGGTGTATCTGGATCAGGATATTCAGAGCATCCTGCAGTATCTCAACCGTCAGCCCGGTCGCAAGGTCTTGCTTGCGCTTCCTGGCCAATGGTCCCCAGTCTTCGGCGAAGGCAAGCAAGAGCAAGCCGCGCCCGCCGACCTACGACCCCTGGTCGCCGATTACAATTCCATTGCCAGCGGCCTTGCGGGGGTTTACACCTATGCCGGCCACTGGAGCGAGACTCCAAACTATTTACAGCGCCGCAATGAAGTAACCAAGCTCTTCTTTCCCGGCGCCTTCGTCCCCGAGGAGGACATCCTGGCAAAGAGCGGAGCCAACTACATCATCAGCCCCACTCCTGCATCCGTCCCCGGATTGCTTATGGCTGATTTCAGCTCTGCGGGAGAAGTGGTGGTGGACGGCTCGAAGTTCAGACTGATTAAAGTCCGCTAGGGTCCAAGTAGGGATCGTCGCTCGTGCTGTCGTTCTGCACGGGAGGCGCTACTGGCGGCGCAGCAGCCCGCGCTGGCCCGACGGCGATAATCGTGGAGCCGCCAGGATAATGGCTCCGCCCGAGCGGTTCCTTCTTCAACAGCTTTCCATCCTGATAAACGAGGCGATGCGTGTGCACTGAGAATCCACTGCTGCCGCCCTCGATCACCTTACGCCTTCCAGGTGCCAAGCTGCCGTCAAAAACCGTCTTCACGCCGGACTTCCAGGATCGAAGACCCGAGCGCTCGATCTTGACGCTGAGCCCCGGCTGCTTCTTTCCCAACACTCGGAAGGTCAGCTTGCCCGGCTGGTAGGTTGAGGAAATCGCGATCGGCGTGTCGTAGCCATTGCGGAGCACCAAGTCATGGGTGCCCCAGTTGACGGTCGCATCCCGACCGACTGGCACGTAAGGCACCGGCATCGAGTGATTCGACTTCTTGACGATCTCCAAATTTGACAGCAGCGCAGCATTGAACAGCGTTGTGCTTACCTGGCAGATGCCTCCGCCGACACCCGTGTCATGCCGCCCGTTGAGATACACGCCCGCGACTTGGAAGCCTCGTCGGGTCGTGCGTTGACCCACCGTCTCGTTAAAACTAAATTGTTCGCCGGGGGCAAGCACCACCCCATCAATGTGCGAAGACGCCAGCTTCAGATTGGTAGCCCGCGGCTTATTGCTTGCGGAAAATTTGGTAGAAAACTCGGCGATAACCTCTTTTATTTCGGCAAGCTGTTCGTCGGGAACCAACTTCGGTGCCTCTTGGAGGGGCAGCTCGAGCACTTTATCCCTTTCAAGGGCGATTACGACTGCTGCGCTGAGCGAGCCCGTGTCCAGTGCCATGCCGGTAATTTCTCGCTTAAGCTCAATCAGTCCGCCGCCCTTCCAGATGGCACGTGCAGGTCTCGGCTTGCCGACAGCTTCCTTGATAAACTTAGCGAGTTTGTCCGGCACCACGCCGTTCGGCTTGTAGATGGGATTGAATACTTCCTTATCAACGACCTCTTGCTGAAGCGTTGTTTGCGCACTATCAAGAAAGCCTTGTAAGGGGAGTTGGGCAACCGTCGCGATGTCGTCGATGGTAACCCCCAACTCGGTAGGCTTCATTCGTGGCAAAGGCTTAGCAATCTTGGACGACTGAAGCTTGAGCGTCTCCAGCTTATCGGTTTCCCACCAGATCCGCACCCTCTTGGCGGCTTCTTCCGGGTTCAAGCCACCGACAAGCACCTCACCAACATAGACATTGGGCCGGATCGTATCTTCATAGCGCGCGGCCATGATCGAAACACCCGCGCTAGAGGCCACTACGGCTGAGGCGACACCAAAAAAAAGCTTTTTCATGCTGAAACAGGACCCATCCACACTCAAGGCATCGCACTATCATTATGACGCGAGTTGTCCCCAACGACAGATGTTTTGAGGCTATAGTTCCACGATTCACTGTTAGACCTATCCAAATCGATAGACGATCAGGAGAGTCGCATGGAAGTTGTCTTTTGCGCGAGAGCCCAAGAAAATGCCAGCACGGCAAACTCGGCCGTGAGCGCGACCGTGAGAGAGACACTGGCGACCACCGGGCCGCTCCAGTGCAGCACCACCCCGATGACAACAACCGCCACCAGAACACTTACCGAAACACCCACCGCCAAGAGTCGAGAGACTGTTAAATGATGAGCCGTGAGCACGCCCCGGATATACGATTGCACGGCATCCAAAAAGGGAACGGCACAACTGAGAAGAAAGACAAGGTGAGCCAGATCGGAAACGTTCCTTTGCGCACCCAAGACATCTTCGAAAATCACCCGATCTAAGCCGGTAACACTCAGGACCAACATTGAAAGAAACGTGCACACCGCGATTCCCAAGCAAAAGCGCCTCAAGGCGATCCGTGTCTGCTCATTCTTGTAAAGGGCGATGACTACTTCGGGAAGGCATATTCCTAAAGCCCGATGCAAGAAGATGACGCTGCCCGCAAATTGATATCCAGCGGTGGCCAAAACGGGCTGATCCACGCGAGCCAGTCCCGCCGCGATAATAGGCAGCACGAGTAACTTGACCATCGTCGTGGCCGAGAGCGGAAAGTGGAACGCCATCAGCCGCCCCATGGTCAGGGCCTCGCCTTCGACTGGCTCCTTCCTTTGCAGCTCCCGCACCACCGGGCGACTCACTACGTGTACAAACGTCGTCTCGATGATCACCGAGAGCAACAGCGCGGATGCGGCAATCACGACGCCAGACCATGATGTGTGGAGGTAGAGGAGAAGGGCGGTGAGGGAAATAGTGACGACCCGGCTGAGCGTGCCAAAGCCGATGATCCGCGTCAACCCGGAGCGGATCAGGATTCCCTGCAAGTACCGCCGCCATCCGATAGCTGCACTCCAAAACGTCAAGATTGCCATTCCCGGACGAGCCGCCGCCGCGACTTCATGCTTGATTCCCATAACGCCCTCCGTGACCCAAGTGTAAAGAGGCGTGAAGACGAAAACCGCGTGTGCAAAAGTCACCCAGATCATCATCCAGACAACGAACTTAGAGATGAGGGCGAACCGCTCCCGATCCTTGGCCAACGTGGTCGAAGTCGAGAGGAGATCGATGACAGGGCTCTCGATCCAGATCGAGAGGCTCATCATGATAAAGAAGGCCGCAGCGTTCACTTCGGGCGCCGGCATGTGCGAAATAACCGTCATGCAAACGGGCGCCTCCAGCCCCATAAAGAGCCAAGAGAGGGCCAGCGGGAAATAGAATCGCAAGATTGTTTGGCCCGAGAGCCCGCCTTCGGTCGTCAAGTTTTCATAGCGTACCGGACATGAACGAGCATCGAACCTCCGTGGCGGAAAGTTGGGAGCACCTGTGCAGCCTTCTCTTTGAGGAGAGCTGGCAGCCCTCGCTCGGTCGTTTTCGCTCGCATTATGTGTATAAAGGGTTAACGAACGCGAGCTATGGTCTCACCACCTCGCTCAACCGGCTCGGCGGCGATTATGCGGCGGTCGAGCGACACCTTCTTCGAAACTTTCGGAAGTATGCGCAGCGAAGCGATATCGGCAGCGACTCTCTTTGGAGTTGGCTGGCGCTGGGCCAGCATCACGGACTCCCTACAAGGTTGCTAGATTGGACGTACTCCCCGTTCGTGGCCTTGCACTTTGCAACGGACAGCACCCACTACCAAGGGGAAGACTCTATCGTGTGTTGTGTGGACTTTGTTCAGGCGCACCAGTTGTTGCCATCCAAGCTGCGAAGGGCGCTCCAAGAAGAAGGATCCGACGTTTGGACGTTGGAAATGCTCAACTCGGAGATACCTTCTCTAGAGGCGTTGAACGAGCTAGGGACAAGAGGCGATTTGCTGATGTTCTTTGAGCCACCCTCCGTGGATCAGCGAATCGTCAATCAGTACGCGTTGTTTTCAGTGCTAACAGATCCTTCGATCTGTCTCGACGAGTGGCTCCGCGATCACCCAGAAATGTTCAAGCGCATCCTCGTCCCGGCCTCACTCAGACCTGAAGTGAGAGATAAGCTCGACCAGGCGAACATCAACGAGCGCGTGCTCTTCCCGGGATTAGACGGATTGTGTGCCTGGCTGAAGAGGCACTACGGGCCAAGCGGAGCCGTTCTGGAAGAAGTGAACACGCAAGTTGACGACTTTGTTTCCCCGCACTGAGGGCGCGAGTTCTAGTGAGCCGTGTCACAAGGAGCGATCATCTTCCTCCCCTTGCGCGTTCCTCACCTTTGCGCGTTCCTCCCCTTGCGCGAAGCGGTGGGGGAGGTTAGGAGGGGGTTCCGGAAACCCTCAAGTCGTGTCATCGTCGCCCCAGCGCACGCTGAAGCCTTGCATCCGCCCTACGGGCATCGCTGATCGCCTGACTGAGGTTTCTCTCTGCGCTAAAGAGTGAGGTTTGGGCATCCGAGACCTCGAGGAACTGCCCGATCTCTCCCCGATATCGGCCCTCGGAGATTCGGACCAGTTCTCGTGCATTCGCGAGCTGAACTTCAGCGAGAGCCACGCGATTGCGCGCACTGATTGCACTGGCAACAAATCGGCTGACTTCATTGACAACGAGTTGAGAGGCATCTTCAAGACCCGCCCGCGCCTGTTCTTCTTGTGCGCGCGCTTCTTTCGTGCGTCCAGCCGTAAACCCGCCGTCAGCAAAGCGCCAAGACAGAAATACGCCTACCGTGCCGGTAGCCGACCCAAAGGGATCGTCCGCACCTCTTGCCGCCAAATTGCCATTGAGGTTCACCGCAGGTGCGTTAGAGAGCCTCGCTACGGCAACTCCCAAGCCTGCCGCAACGAGCCGCGACTGAGCTTCCGCCATCTCTGGTCGTTGCTTGAGTGCTTCCTCGACAAACGTGTTGAGAACGCCGGGATCGGGCGAGGCCGGCAGACTTGTTAGGGCCTGCATGGAAGTTTCCGAAGGAGTCAGCGGAGTCCTCGGATCGATGCCCATCTGATCGGCAAGAAATACGCGGTCTTCAATGGCGGTCTGGCGAGCCGTTTCGAGCGCCAGAACGCTCTCTGCTAGATTCGTCTTGGCGCGCACAAAATCCGCAGGCGACCCCAGGCCGGATTCGAGCCTCGCATTCGCAAGGTCGTACTGCCGCTGACGGTTGGCGAAGTTCGATTCGGATGCAGCCACCAGTTGCAGGCTCTCAACAAGGTCGTAGTAAAAAAGCCTTGTTTGGAGGCCCACTTCTTGCAACTCCCGCTCCAACGTAAATCGAGTTACACGCTCCAGAGCTTCCTGCTGACGAACCGCATTACGGGTCCTCCCGAAGTCGAAAAGGAGTTGGTCTACCCCAAGCGAAGTTGAAAATCGGTTGGGCGTTCCGGCGCTCTCGCCTCGCAAGCGCCTTTCTTCGCTCACGCCCGCATTGACACTGAACTGCGGGAGCAGATCGGATCTTGTCTGCTGCGTACGTCCGACGGCTGCTTCGATACCCGCGCGTGCCGCGCGAATCGAGACTTGACGTTGAAGAGCGACCGCCACAGCTTCCTCAACCGCTAACGGCTCCCTGCCCACTACGACGTTAGGATCATTGGGCCCCGGCAGGATGATCGGGGGCGGAACCTTAACGTCTGGCGTTTGAGGCTTTATTGGGGGAGTTTGAGCCAGGGCGCTCGCTCCGAAGCACGACGTTGCTCCCAAGAGGACCAGCCTTAGCAGAGAAGTGGAAAGCGATGTCAATCCTCCATCCTCCGGCCAGCTATCGCGCTGGGGAGTCGCTCGGCAGATTCCACGCTGGGCTCGACCATGATCGCGTGGGAAAGGTCCTTGTCGTCCTTTCTCATTCTGCGAGCAAGGTCATCGAAAGACGCGTACACAGTGGGCACAACGAAGAGGGTCAGCATAGTGGATGTTGCAAGGCCGCCGATGACGACGGTGGCAAGCGGAGTGTACATTTCAGAGCCGGCACCCATTCCTATCGCGAGCGGCAGCATGCCGAGGATAGCGGCGAGCGTCGTCATCAGAATCGGTCGTAGCCGGGTAGGGCCGGCGATAAGAATAGCCTCATCCCGGGACATTCCCCGGCTCCTCAAGTGATTGGTGTAGTCGACCAGTAGAATGCCGTTTTTGACGACAATCCCTATGAGCATCAGCAACCCGATAAAGGCGGTCAGTCCAAAGGAGCGCCCGGTTATAAACAACGCCAAGACCATGCCGATCGAACAGAGAGGCACGGAAGTGAGAACAACCAGCGGATAGACGAACGACTCGAACTGAGAAGCTAGCAGCATGTAAATCAGCGCGATGGCGAGCAAGATCGCTACCCCGAGGCCCGCATACTCCTGCTGCCGCTCCATTTGCTGAACCCCGAACGACCAGTAATAGCCTTGAGGCAACTGGACCTTATGAAGGGCCTTTTGAATGTCCGCCTGAACATCACTTTCTGCTCGCTCCGCAATTCGCCCGCCCACGCTCACGTAGCGCTGGCGGTTGATGCGGTTGATCTGGTTCGGGCCCATGCCTTTGCTGATCGTCGTGACCTGGCTAAGCAGCACCGGGTCTCCGCCGCCTTGCCTGATAATCGGCAGGTTGCCGATTTTCGCAACGTCTGATCGAAGGTTCTGAGGCACCTGAACATAGATGGCATATTGCTGGCCGTTTTCTTGGTAGTAGCTCGCCAATTCGCCGTTGGTCGCGGCGTTTATCGTGGAGGCTACATCCCTGAAGGTCAGGCCGAGCAGGGAAGCTTTTTCACGGTTGACCTTCACCTGAATTTCAGCGGTCGATTCCTCAACATTCAGGTCGGCATTTTCCAGGCCCGGAACGTTCTCGATGGCATCGCGGATAGTGCCGCCGACGACTAACAGTTCATCGAGATCGGGGCCGAAAACGTCGATCGAGATGCCCATCGCACCGCCACCCAGCATGTTCGCGACGATGTCATAAGGACTCACCTGGGCCCTCACGCCTGGGATAACGCTAATTTGTTTGGTCAGGCGTTTGACGACGTCTTCCGTAGAAGACTTTCGATCCGCCTTGAGTCGTATCTGAGCGGAGCCCTCGTGCCCGGGTCCGTTGCCGCCGCCGCCTCGTAGTCCGACCCGGGCTCCCGCACCAGCGATAACCGTATCCACGTCAGGGTCGGCCAAGAGAATCTTCTCGACCCGCCTCATCACGTCGTCGGTAATCGGAAGGGCCGTACCGATTGCCAGGCGGACGCGGGCAGTGAGGTCCCCCGTATCCGTTTGAGGGATTTGCTCGCGGCCCACACTCGGCCAGAGAAGAGCTGCTCCGCCAATGGCCAACGCTCCTATTCCCACGATGGCCCAGCGGCGCTTCAACGACCAGACAAGGCCATTGCGATAGCTGCTGTCCAAGTGGTTAAACCAGGCTCCGAATCGATCAAACATCCTCAGGAGGGGGCCGGTCTTCTTGCCGTGCAGTGCCCGCAACTCGGGGTGGGCCTCTTCATGCACTTCATCCTCTTTTATCATCCGAGAGGCGAGCATCGGAACGACCGTCGTCGCATCGAGGAGGGAAATAGCCAGGGAGAAGACGACGACCAAGGCGAACTGTGTGAAAGTCTGACCGGCCTGCCCCTTGATAAGGAGTAGCGGCAAAAACACGATCATGACCGTGAACGTGGAAGCGAAGACCGCCGACATGATCTCTTGCGCACCGCTCACGGCTGCTTCTGCCGCACGCTTCTTATCCCGCTCGATATGCCGGTAGATATTTTCAAGCACAACGATGGCGTCATCCACGATCAGGCCCGTGGCAAGAGCCAAACCGGACAGCGAAATCGTATTGATCGTAAAGCCGCAGAAGTAAAGCAGGGAGAAAGTGGACAGGATCGAGATTGGAATTGAGAGCGCCACCACGAAGGTGCTTCGCAGATTCCGAAGAAAGAAGGTGATCAGCAAGATGGCGAGAATGCCGCCGATGACCGCCGTCTCCTGAAGATCGAGGATCGACTTCTCGATGAACTGCGACTGGTCGTAAACGACCTTAAACTCTAAATTGGGATAGCGTTTCTGGATGTCCGCAATCCGCGCTTCAACGTTTTTTGCCGTCTCGATCGTGTTCGCTTCCGCCTGCTTGGTGATGCTGAACATCAAGGCCGGCTTCTCGTTCATCCGTACGTAGCCGCGAATTTCCTGGCTCTCGTCGCGGACGGTCGCTACCTGGTCCAGCGTGATGAGTTGGCCGTTAACGGCTTTCAGAGGAACCTTACGCAGCTCTTCCACGGATTGGAAGTAGCCGATGGAGCGAATGGAAAATTCGGTGTTGCTTTCTCGAGCGATGCCGGCAGGGAGCGCCAGATTCTCGGCTTTGATCCTCGCCGAAACATCTGCGATCGAGATTCCCAAAGATTGCAGCTTCCCAGGATCGACATCGACGATGATCGCGCGATCTTGGCCGCCGCTGATGTTGACCTGCGCTACCCCGCCCGCAGATTCGATGATCGGGCTGATGTCGTTGATCATCGTGTCCCGCAACTTGACGAGATCGTTGTTGCCCGACACCCCATACGCCAGAATCGGGAGCGTGGATGGATCGAACTTGAAGACCGTAGGCTCGCTCAGCGTCGGATCGTTCGGAAAGCGCCGCTTTGCTCTTTGAACGGCCTGCATGACATCGATTGCGGCTGCGTCGATGTCTACGCCGTAGTTAAATTGAACGCGCACGAAGGCACTGCCTAGTGATGCGCTGGAGGTGACCAGCTTCAGGCCAGGGACCGTCGAGACCGCTTGCTCGATCGGTCGGGCGACCTGAGTCTCCATCTCTTGTGGCGCGGTGTTGGGCCACGAAACCGAAACCGCAACCGTCGGAATCTCCACCTTGGGGAGCAGATCGATGGGGAGCCGCATCAAACAGACGATGCCCAGCAGCACGAGAGCTGCAATTCGCATCGTAACGGCCACTGGCCGCGTTACCGAAAAACGAGCGATGTTCAACCTGCTCTCCTTGGAGCGCCGCCTGGACCTCCTCGACCACCGGGTGCGCCACCGGGGCCACCGCGTCCTTGTTCTTCAGGCTTGCCGATCTTGACTTCTTGCTTGTCTCGAACTGGTCTATAGGCAAGGGTCACCACTTTGTCCCCTGGCTCCACGCCACTTACGATTTGCGTAAATTTTTCATCTGAGGCCCCGAGTTGCACTTCGCGAACCGACGCTTCGTTTTCTGGCCCAATGACCGTCACCGTGGCTTTACCATCGTCGCCAACTTTGACCGCTTCTTTCGGAACGCTCACCGTCGCATCGACTTGCGCCGTTGGAATGGATAGCTTTGCAAACATCCCGGGCTTCAGGAGCCGCGCGTCGTTCGCCAGCTTCACTCGAAAGCTCACCTTACGGCTTGCCACGTCTGCGGCCGGGTTCACGTGAGTGATTGGCCCCGTGAACGTCTGATTCGGCACCGCATCAAACTTGATCTGTACCTGGCGCCCCGGCATCACACTGCCGCTCTGCTCGACCGGTACAGTGGCACTGACGTAGAGCCAACCGAGGTGCTGCACAACGAGCACGGGCGATCCCGGCGAGGCCAAAGCTCCCGGATCGGCGCTCCGCGCCGTGATAGTGCCTGCAATCGGAGACGTAAGCACCGTTTCCCCGAGACGGGTCCGAGCTTGTTGAAGCTGCGCTTCCGCCGCCCTTACACTGGATTCGAGAGCCGCCAAATTCTGGCGGAAGGCGGGGTTTTGAGCCTTGCCCGCGCTAGCGACGTTGACTGCTGCCCGTGCTGACGAAACTCTAGACTTGGCACTCTCAATATCAGCAAGCCCCTTTCGGCGCGTGATTTGGGCCTGATTTCGCGATCCGGAGAGCTGCGACTTCACAGATGCCACCGCGGAGTTTGCCGCGGCGAGCTGACCGCGGGCCACGTCCACAGACTTGCGTTGGACTTCTGTTGCGGTCTTTGCGTCATCGAGTTCCTGGGCAGCTAGAAAGCCTTGGCTATAGAGACTCTGGATCCGCGCAAGCCGTGTCTCGGCATTTCCTAGGCTCGCTTGCTCGCGCTCGATTTCCGCTTGGGCATTGCGAACTTGCGCCTCGGCAGATGCGACCCGCCCCTCTACGTCCGCCACCGCGGCATCCGCAGCCGCAACTTGCGATTCGTAATTCCGCTGAACTTGGTTGTAGTCCGCCTGCGCACTGGTGAGCAGGGCATTCTGCTGCTGAATCTGGCTCCGCACGCCGACTTCGGTGGGACCTTGGTTTAGAGCAGCCTGTGCGAGCCGTGAGCGGGTTTCCGCAACGTTCGCCGCTTGCTGTGTCACGGCAGACTCCAATTCGCTCGTGTCGATCCTTACCAGCACTTGGCCAGCCTGAACCGCATCTCCCTCGCGGACCTGAAGGTATTCGATTCTCCCGGTGGTTTTGGGCGCTATCTGCACTCGAAAGGGGGATTCGGCGGTGCCCACAGCATCAAGACTTTCCCTGATGACTCGAGAGCCAGCCACCGCTACCTCGACCGACGGAGCGGTGCCTTGGCGTTGGCCAGCCTGAGCAGCGAGCTCTTTGTCCTGGGCTCCTTTCTGCGAAAAGCGCCAGCCGACAAGGGCTCCGATAACAGAGAGGGGTACGAGAACGAGGAGCCACTTCTTGAGAGTCATAGGGGAGAGTGTGCAGTTTACGCTCCAGTGTACTTACGCCTTTTCAAGCTAATTGTTTAGTCAATCACTTGGGTGAAATCGGCTACTTCCAGACGGGCACGGGGCACTTAGAGGCGAACTGCGTATTGTCGTGATAGGGAACCGCCAGGGCCGAAGCGAACCGGGCTCCCTGCTCCAGCAATTGCGCCGCGCCCACGTTGAGTGGCTGGCCCATGGGAAGTTGCCTCGTGTCCTGCTGGAGCACCATGAGAGGCTCTTGTTGGCCCTTCCAATAGAGCAACAGGTGGTACGTCACGCCACCATGGATCATCCTCGAATTAGGTTCTGCAATCGCAACGATCGCGTCGAGTGCAGATAGGGGACCCCTTGATATTCGAGGCAAGAATCCTGGCCCCTGTCGCCGCACGTAGACACGTTCCCCAAGATCGAATGTAATGCTCTGAAGGGAAGCAGCCGCCAGCCCGGCAGCCCCCAAAAGCATCGCACCAATTAGGATCCACCACATGGGAAACATCGGCGTCGCGAGCCCGAACGCCGTGCAATAGAGACCGTACACCACCATGGCCGCACCTGTGCTCGCAACCCCCTTGATCAGTTGGTGATAAAGGTCAGGCGCACCGAAAACCAAGCGCCTCCCCTCGCGCTGGAATTTTCCGTAGAGGGGAGTCTCAAGCATCTGTCCTAGGCTTTGCCCGCCTTCTTCTTCATGAGCGCAAGGCGAGCCTTCATCTCATCGAGCGTTGCCTTCTCCACGTTCTTGTCCTTTGCCGCAAGCGCTACTGCTTTTTCCTGAGTCGCGATCCCCTTTGACTGGTCGCCATTCTTAAAGTAGGCATAAGCCAACGTATCGACGCTGTATGAATCGGCTCCTTTCGCGAGATTGACAGCCCTTTCAGCCAGATAAACGGCCAGCGGATAGTCCGGCTTGACCAGAGCATTAGCATCGTCGACCATTGCCCAAGCCATGTTGTTGAGTTCCACCGCGTCGTTCTTGTAAAGTCCGTCCGCCAGCTTGCGAGCGTACGGATAAGCCTTCGGCTCGTCGGCGACCAGCAGCATCTGAAACTTCAGTGCGCCGTAGCCTTGTTCCAGTTTGGGATCGTATGCGAAGAGCTTGTCGAGTTCAACAATCGCCGCGCGCTCGTCGTTTTCGGCCATTGCTTTCTGCAACGGCTCGAGCATCGTCTGCAGCTTCAGGAAGGCGGCGGCTTCCTTTGCCTCCCGGGCCTTCTCGGCCTTGACGTCGTAGGTCCCCGCTAGAACCTTCCCAAGCACCGCGTCGAGATCGGCCATTGGGTGACCGATCCACGCGATTCTTCCGTCTTTCCCGACCACAAACGCTGTCGGAATACCCTCCTGCTGCGCGGCCTGCATCCATGTCTTGGCCATCGTGTTTTCCGGACCATCGGCGGCGACGTTGTAGTCCATCTTCGAACCCATCTGTTTGACGAAAGCGTCCACTTTCGTGAGGTAGGTGGAATCCTTTTTGCCCGGTTCCACTTCCCACACGCTCACGCCGGTAAAGGCCACCTTCCCTTTGTATTTCTTCGCGAGTTGGGTGAGGTGGGGGATGCTTTCCTTGCACGGACCGCACCACGTGGCCCAAAACTCAACCACATGTACCTTGCCGTCGCTGAAGCCCTTAACCGGCCCCCCCTTAAGCCACTTCGCCACTTTGAGGGCGGGAGCCTTGTCCCCTGCCTCCAACGGCTTCACTGCTTTGGATTGCGAGGCCGCAACAGCAGAGAGGGCGAGAAGCGAGCAGATGGCGGTGCTGAATTTTAAAAGCATGGGGGTCTCCGTTTCCGCTTGGCGGGTCTTTGTTAGCGGCAGTTTACTGACTAGTCGAGCCCAGGCAACGCCGGGGCCACTTCTCTTAATGACGCGTCAACTTCTTCACGCGTTATGGCACGGCCCTCGTCGCCAAGAATGTAGAAGGCAGCCGTGGCATTTCCGGCCCATTGTCCCACTCGCGCACTCACTACGTTCCATCCTCGATCGGCGATGAGCCTTGAAAAACGGAACGGCATCCCTCGGCCCCGCTGCGATTGAATCTCGAGGATTCCCGGCGTTCCTTCGATGTAGTTGTACGAAAACACTTTTTGCTTGCGCGTAGGATCCTTTCCCTTTTGAAGCAGGAGGTCCTGCACGTTTCGCTTGTGCTGAACCACGTCCAAGATGGCTTGAGTTAACTGGTTGGCCGTCGCTAGAGGAACCGGCCTGCCCCCAAAGGAGACGATGAATACGTCCACTGCGACGGGCGGCTCAGATGAGGTTGTGCAAGCGCGAATCCCCGCCACACTCAGATCCAGCGCATAGAACACCCCGAGCAAGCGGCTGAGCAGCCCTGGAATATCCTGAGTGCAGACCGTGACTTCTGTCGCCCCCAGATCGGGTCTATGGAAGGCTTCCACCGTCGGGATTCCTTCAGAAGCCCGCTTCGCATACTCCAGGTGGAGCCGCACCACATCCGGCGGAGTACTCGTCAAGTAGTAGGCGGGAAGAGTGTTGAGGAATGCCTGGATAGCCTCACCGTCCTCTTTGCCGCGAAGCTGCCGAAGCAAGCGGTTTCGGTGTACGGAGAGGTCCGGTGTAATGGGCTCATTAGCCGAGAACCGTGCGATCGTACGCTCGTGTAGCTCTCTCAAGAAGGTCTCCTGCGCAGGCGTCCATGTGTCTTCGGAAACCGCGCGAATGTCCGAGTAAGTCAGCAGAGTGAGCATGTGCAGCCGTTGAGGTGTTCCGACCAGCGAGGCGAACTCTTCGACCGTATTGGGATTGGCGATGTCGCGGACCCGAATGAACCTTGCCATCAGCAGGTGCTCGCGCACAAGCCACTCCACAACTTCGCCCACGTTCTCCGCTAGATTCCATCTGGAGCAGACATCACGCGCGATGTGAGCACCCGAGATACTGTGGGATTGGGAGGTGTCGATTTTGCCTACGTCGTGCAGAAGCGCCGCTAAAAACAGCGGTTCCAGATCGTTTACGGAGGCTTTTACATCGCCTAAGAATGTGCCAAGTTCGAGCTCATCGAGATTGCGGATGACACGCAGGGTGTGTTCGAACACGGTGAACTGGTGCACCGTATCGGTGGGCATCAGCGCCCGACACGCCGTAAGCTCCGGCAGAATGTGCTCCAGCAAGCGGCATCGATCCAGGTTTCGAATCGTCGCCTCACCCGTGGAGAGGGCGTAGACCGCGGCGGGACCCTCGATGCCTGTCGGCGGAGGAACCGAGATGTTGCTCACCGTCAACCCCAGGCGAGTGGCGAGGGCGATGCCTACCGCTGCCTTGCCGCCGTCGATCGCTCCATAGGTCCGCGCCTCGCCCTGCACAGACAGAATTCCCGGAGCAAGGGCAAAACGCGACTCCCGCACCTTCTCTTTCGAACGAAGATAGAACGAGTGCAACTCCGCCCCTGCAAGAACCAGCTTGGACATCATTGCGTACATGTCTTGGCCGAGCGCATCGGCCATTTCCGCTTGCTTGCCGCGCGACAAGAGGTCTTGGCACTTCCCAGAGTGGAGATGCAGCAGATTTCGAAACCGCACCACCGTATCGTAGGCGCGAGTGGGCCGGGAAGCTCGTTCTCCGATGGCTTCGCTGATCCAGTTTGAGCAGTGGAAGCAGCGCACCCCCCCCGCCCCCTCTTTCAAGTGCGGTTCGACGATGTAGGGAGTGTCGTGGTACTTGCTGAACATTTCCTCTCGCTCGCGCATCTTCGAGAGCACGAATTCGCCCACGGAAAAGCTATGTGCCAGCGCTTCGTCTAGGGTGCGCGTCAACTCGGACGCTCCGGCCAAGTGCCGCATATCCATGAGTCCCGTCCGGGTTTTCGCATCAAGGCCCGGAGCATCGGCAATGAGGCGGTACGCGTATCCGACATCGAGCTTGAGCACTGTGCCGAACGCCCATTGCAGGTTGTGGAAGAGCTGTTTGATCGCTGCGTCCAGCGCAGGTGACGCTTCGTCCGAGGGCACGACGGTGATGTCGATATCCGAGTGCGGAGACAGTTCTCGCCGGCCATAACCTCCTGTTGCGAGGACCGCTATCGGCGGAATGCCCGGATTCTCTTGCAAGAGGCTGTCGAAGACGATTCGAATCGCCTCATCCGCCAGATCGGTATGCCGCGAGCACCAGCCGAGTCCGCTGGGTTTTGCCCGCAGCTCGTCGATGAGGGACTGCCGGCGGTCCGCCAGGATATGGATCTTCTCGCGAAGCGCGTCTGTCATCAAAGAAGATGATAGACGGGTTCGTTGCCGACTAGGCTCTCGAGGGTTTCTGCGAGCTGCCGGTCAAAGTACACGCACACCGGACTAAGTGTAACGACAAGGAGCAAACCGCCCAAACCCATCATCGCCCCCGCCCGGCGAAGACCGGACGACACGACAATTGGAGTTGCTATTCGGTGGACCAGGGCCCACAGCGGACCTGCAATACAGATGAGACAAATGAAGACCGCGGCTAGGCCGGCCAATGCTGGGCGCTCCGAATAGTCTTGAGGCACGTCCAGAGCAGATGACATCGCTACCGACGGTCCCGACGAGGCGATGACATATCCTGCAAGCGCAAGGGCCGAGCAGAGCGCGAGCACGAACATCACGAAGTTGAATAGGGGCCCCAGTTCGTGCCTTTGGATGTGTCGTGCATGCGCGGGCGTCACCAAGAGAAAAGCCATGCTAAGCCCCACCGCCATCGCTGCGGCCACGTTTGCGCTAAGAGCATAAACCGCCGTGCTCGCCACCAACGTCGCGATCGAGACACCGAGCATACGGAATGATGTTTTGTCTTTCATTTGACGGGCCATCGTCGTGCCAATGAGCCAGATGGCACCTCCGAGAGCCATGATTGCGATCGCGGCCAAAGGAGCTTCTGCGACTAGAACCGCAGCAAGGCTCAGTTGGGTGGCCTGCGCCGCAAAGCGGCCGTCGAGGGCCAGCGCGCGCCATCCGTCGCTGTCTTCAAGAATGGTGCTCGCCCGCTCATATTGCCCCTGCTCCCCATTTTTCATCAGATTTGAGAGAAGCTCTGTGCGCCCGATCCACAGCGTCTTCGGACTGGGCGTACCGGTGAGTGTCGGAGGGTAAGTGGACAGCTCGATGATGTTTGCCCCATGGCTAGAGACGCGCAGGGACCGCCCTCCTATGCGAAGTAAGTCCCCATTCAGAAGGGTCGCGTAGCGAATCTCGCGCCCTCTTGCGCTTTCGTAATCCGCCGCGGAAAGAATCTTTCTTGCGGTCCGTTCGATAAGAGTGGCGCCCGCTTCGGATCGTGCGTAATAGACGAAGGCGTATTGCCAGGCTTGCCGGGCTCCCGTGCGATTGGCCAGCAAGTCTTGCGAAGCCATGAGCCGCTCGGCCTGATAATCTTTCCAGTAATCAAATCGCGAGGCATTCAGCCACACTTCAAGCGCTTCGCGGTCGCGGCCCGCGTGGTCGAGCAAAACGGATTTGGCCTGGTGCCAAAATGCGTTCTGCGGGTTCTCGCGTTCGATCGCTGCGTCGCACACGGCCAGGACGCTACTAATTTCCTGCGGTTTGAGGGTCTCTCTCCGCGTCTCGATTCGCTCGAACGCCATCTGAATCCAAAGACTGGCACCCGCCAGATCCCGCGGCGGGCTCAAACGCTCAGCTTGAGAGTCAAGCGAATTGGCGACGCTTTGAGGGGGCACGCGGGACGCCGAGCCTAAAACAAACGGGCGCGATACCGGATGAACAGCCAGCGTGATGAGTGCCCCAAGCATGGCGCCCCAAAAGGCCCTGGCGGCCGGACTCATTGATCGAGACGCGGCTTACTGCTGAGCGTGAGGCTGGGCAGCGGGCTGTCTGAATGAATCGATCGGCGAGCTTCCCCGTCCGGAAAATTCGCGCGATTGGGCTGAACCGGCATGGCTGCGATCTGGAGCGCGGCAAATATTGCGACGCAGGCGATTCCCGCCCCTACGAGCGCAGGCGACCAATAACTGAGGCTCTCTCTAACAGTCTGAACGCGCACTCTCCTGAGCACCCGCTCGTCGAACGCGAGCGAAATCTCGGCCTCGAGAGTCGCAGACCGCAAGATGTCGAGCGAGAGCGCAGCGCTCGCTTCAAAATCCCGGCAAGAATCGCATCCTGTGCGGTGGTGATCTAAAAACTGCTGTTCCGAGCCGTTCAACTCTCTCGAATCGCAATCGTTCCACAGCTTTCTATATCGTCGGCAAGCGAGATTAAGCTTCACTCCCCACCGCCTCGATCCAGAGTTTTCGGAATCGCTCCCGCGCTGTATGAAGCCTTGAGCGTACGGTCCCGATAGGCACGTGCATTACTTCAGCGACTTCTTCGTAGCTGAGTTGTTCCATCTCTCTCAGAACCAGAGTGGTTCTGAGATCTGCAGGAAGGAGGCTTAGGAGCTTTTCAACAACCACCTTGTTCTCAACGGCTCCGCCTTGATGAGGTTGCGACTTATCGAATTCAATGAGCTCGGCACGTTTGAGCCTGAGGCGATCCATACAAAGGCGGACGCAGATCCGATAGATGAAACCGGAAAACGCCCGATCATCTCGCAGCTTCCCAATCTCGCGGAAAGCCTTGAGGAACGCCTCTTGAGCGATATCTTCCGCCTCGTGCCGATCCCGGAGAAGGTTTGTGGCGGTTCTCACCAGCCTGTTGCGATGTCTGGCAATCAGACAAGCCATCGCCGGTTCGTCCCCCGCCCGGCAACGACCCACCCACTGACGCTCTTGGGCCGCTACTTCGGAGGCTAATAAAACGTAAGAACCTGCTTCGATCATTGTGTTCACGGCGTGTGCCACCTTTAATGTACATGACGTAGGCAGAAATGCCTAGCGTTCGCTGCGAAAAAGGATGTTCGGTGTTGGGTGTTGGCAGGTTAGGAGCACCGAACACCTAAGACCCGTCACCACCTAAGCAGAAACGGCCATCGACTGATCCACCACCGCAACGTACCAAGAGCCGGGTTCGCGTTCGGGTTTTTCATGCCAATCGTAAAGATAGCCGTCGACCAAGTTCGTCTGCGCGAACGAGTTGGAGAGGCAGTGGCGGGGAAGCCAGACCTCTTTCAGCACCGGATAGAAATCCGAGGGCATGGGTTGCTGCATCAGTCGATAGTCATCCGTGACGTCGATGACGATGATCCGGGCCAGGTTGTATTGCCAAAGATTGCTCCCAAGTTCAGCCATATGTTTGCTCCTTCGAGGTGAAGACGGAGCAAACAGTCGAGAAGCCGCTTAGTTCTGAGCCCGTCGGAGGGCCGAGACAATCTCGATGACGCGGTGGGCCGCCTCCCTGGCATCCTCGACCGTTGTAGCGTGGCCAAACGTGAACCGCACCCCTTCGCGAGCTTCTTTCTGCGAGTACCCGCACGCCAGCATCACATGGCTTGATTCGGTGCTGCCCGACGAGCACGCCGCACCACTGCTCGCGGCAATTCCCGCGCGGTCCAAACGAATGACTACTGTCTCAGCGTCCAATCCCGGGAATCGGACGTGGCAATGAAAGGGCAGCGCGTCTAGGGACTGAACGGATGGGAGTAAGTCCACTTCGCACAAGTGCTCAAAAAAGCTTGCTCGGGCGGCACCGCTGGGTTCCTGTCTCAACCCCACCGCCACCGCAAACCCGACGATCGCCGCAACGTTTTCGGTGCCCCCTCTCAACTCCCTCTCTTGGCCTCCCCCGGCGATTAACGGCTTGATGTTCGTCCCGGCGCGCACATAAAGCGCGCCCGCCCCTTTCGGCCCTCCAAGCTTATGCCCCGTGATCGAGAGCAGGTCGATATCTTGTCCAATGAGCGGCAAGGTCGGTACGCCGAAAGTCTGGACGGCATCCACGAAGATTAGCGAACCGCTCGCCCGGCATAGGCTTGCCGCTCCCGCGATATCCGTCACGCTTCCCAACTCGTTGTTGGCATGCATCGCGCAAGTAAGCAGCACATCATCCGAAAGCATCGTCTTGAGGCTGTTCAGGTTCAACTTAGCTTCTCGATCGACCGGCACGATCTCCACCCGGTAGCCCAGCCGTTCGAGGAGCGGCCGGGTGTGGAGCACGCAATGGTGCTCGGCGGCACCCATGAGGATGCGGCTCCTGCGCGGGTTCTCGTTCGCGAGAGCGGTTCCGATGATCGCAAGCGAGGCGGCTTCGGTTGCGCCAGATGTAAAGATGACTTCCGCAAAAAGGCATCCCAGTGCCCTGCTCAGCGCCTCTCGAGCCTGGTCGATCGCTGCCTTTGCGCTTCTTCCTTCCCCGTACAAACTCGAGGGATTGCCTGTATCCAGCCAAGGAATCATCGCCTCTTGCGCCGCGGCAAGCAAGGGCGAAGTCGCAGCGTGGTCGAGGTAGATCCGCTTCATCCTAATTGCCGACAGGTACCACGACGGTCATGTTTTCGAAAAGCTTATAGGGCCTGGCTTGGATCGACAAGCTGAATGGGAATGGCCCCTCCCGGATCACGACGCCTTCGCCTAGAGGTTGTGAAGGAGGATTTTGAAGGTCGACCGTTTCGCTGCGCAGTTGCGGCCCCGCCTTAATCCCGATCCTCAGGCCATTGACGTCACCTTTCGGCTCCACCACTTTGGCACTGAGATATTGCAGCGGCTGATTGGCGGAAAGCGCCAGTTGCATCGTGGTGTAGGTGCTCTGATCGGCCGTGGTCACATGCTCTCCGATCAGCGAAAACAGCAGGTCTTTGCCTACCGTGAACATGGGAGGGCGCGGCATGATGCTCGGCTGGGAGTCGATCCGCCTCACAGAAGATTCGTTTAGCTGTACGGTTTGATCGATCAGATAGCTGCGGTGCTTGCGGATACTTAACTCGACTTCCTCCACTCCAGCGGTCCCACCGTTCACTTTCTTGCGCAAGCGCAGGTCACGATCCGACTGAAAGAGGGTGGTTTGCTGAGGATTGTTATAGCGATGATAGGTGTGAGCGGTAAGCGTGATTTCCCACATTTCATCAACTGGAATCGGTTGAGCAAGCTCCATTTGCAAGTCCTCCCCGCCCTTCAGCCGCTTCACTGAGATCGGTGCCCGTTCGGTGTGATCGCTTGTCGAAAGCACTCTCTTCGGCTCGAGCAGAGGAGGCATATTCCAAGAGCCAATGACCTTGCCAGCAGCTTGGGCTTGCACCGTGAGCCTTGAAGGTCGACGTGCATACCCTTGCGGAATGGTGAGAAGAATCTCCCCGGAGTGAAAGTAGGTTTCTGTTTCCCAAGTCACTCCGTCTGAGTCCACCACGGTAAAAGTCACGCCTAGCACCCCTCGGCTGGGACGCCACCGCCGTTCAGAGTCATCGTAAACCTCAAAGGCCATCGCAGCTCCCGCGCCGCGAGTCAAGCGCGCCTGAGGTGAGCCTGTATCCGTTTGCACGATTGAAACCTGCGGGTACTCCCGAATCGGTCTCGTTTGCCGCCGCGACTGCCGCCCATAGTTAGGCTGCTGTTTTGACCACCAACCATAAACTCCTGTCGCCACTACGGCCAGTAGGATCGGCAAGAGGCCGAGCGAAGGCTTCCGGCCAGTAGTCATTAGGGTTAGTTTGACACCTCGGCAGTAGGCGAGGTCGAGGGCCAGTGTCACTGCTAGCAGAGAGGGGAAAAGCTCTGCCGATCGACCTGATGCTTCGACAATTCTCACGCTATCCACGCGAGGTGTCCGGTCAATGGGCAACCTCTTAACAAATGCACTACACCCCATGGCATTCTCGGGATACTTGCGCTATCATAAGCAAGATTCCAAGGGGAGGGGGAAAGTGCCGCTTTGCGTGCGCTGCCCTCTCATCGACCACGATGAGGAAAAACGCAGACTCGCAAACACCCGTGAGGGCCGGCAAAGTGCCCGCCTCATATACCGAAGAACAGCTAAGGCCACTGCTTGATGCGCTTGCCGCAGCGAGGGCTGGAGACTTCTCTGTCAGACTCCCCGAAAGCAAAAATGGCGTTCTGAGCCAGATCTACAAGACCTTTAACCAGGTCGTGGCGCTCAATCAGGCTCAAGCGGATGAGATCGTCCGCGTCGGACGCATCGTCGGACGAGAAGGCCGCATGAACGAGCGTGCCGAGTTGAAGAAGGCCGAAGGCTCATGGGCCGTCAGCGTCTCGGGCATCAATACCCTCATCGAAGACCTCGCCCGTCCAACGACTGAAGTTGCACGTGTTATCACTGCGGTTGCAAACGGCGACCTGTCGCAGAAGATGGCACTCGAGATCGAGGGCACACCCGTCAAAGGCGAGTTCTTGCGCATTGGTACCACTGTTAACACGATGGTTGACCAGCTTGGCGGCTTCGCCGACGAAGTCACCCGTGTGGCCCGTGAAGTGGGTACGGAAGGAAAGCTAGGCGGCCAGGCCAAGGTGCCCGGCGTTTCTGGAACCTGGAAAGACCTTACCGACTCGGTAAATGGCCTTGCCTCGAACCTAACCGATCAGGTGCGTAACATTGCGAAGGTTACGACTGCGGTCGCTATGGGCGACCTTTCTCAGAAAATTACGGTCGAAGCGCGAGGCGAAGTCGCCGAACTCGCCAACACGATCAACAAGATGGTCGACCAGCTCAACAGCTTTGCCGCAGAGGTCACCCGTGTCGCTCGTGAAGTCGGCACGGAAGGAATTCTCGGCGGGCAAGCGAAGGTGCTCGACGTCAGCGGAACGTGGAAGGACCTTACCGACTCAGTCAACCACCTTGCCGGCAACCTTACGGACCAGGTGCGAAACATCGCCTTGGTTACCACGGCGGTCGCTATGGGCGACCTTTCGCAGAAGATTACGGTCGAAGCGCGCGGCGAGGTTTTGGAGCTTAAAAACACGATCAACACGATGGTCGACCAGCTCAACTCGTTTGCGGACGAAGTTACACGTGTTGCCAAAGAAGTCGGCACGGAAGGAATTCTCGGTGGACAGGC
>JBBQWO010000031.1:0-34579 GCA_038210535.1 Fimbriimonadales bacterium
GGCATCGAGTTGAAGGAGGAGACGTTGCACCTCTATATTGACTTCGAGAGGACAGGCCGTTATGAGGGTTTGGCTATTCACGACACGGTGGACCGGGAGTGGCGGCATGCCGACTTCTTTCAGTTCCGCTGCATTCTCCACGCAAAGGTTCCTCGTGTGAAGGGTACTGACGGCAGCGTCAAGACGGTGGAGGTTCCTTGGGCTCGTCCAGGGAGCGGGTTTACGCACCTGTTCGAGTATCAGGCAATCTCGCTGATGCGCCAAATGCCGGTGCTTGCGGCGGCCAAGCGTCTTAGAGTTCACGACACGCTGCTTTGGAGAATGCTTCGCAGATGGGTGAAGGGAGCTCATGAGGCTCAGGAGATCGGCACCCCGACTCGCATTGGAGTCGATGAAACGGCGGCTCGGCGCGGACACGACTACATCACCGTGTTCGTAGACCTTGACGCTCGGCGTGTGCTCTACTGCTGCGAAGGCCGCTCGGGGGTGGCGCTGGCGCAGTTTAGGGGCTTCCTTGAATCTAAAGGAGTAGACGTGGGCGCTCACTTCGAGTTCTCCTACGATATGAGCCCGGCGTTTCTTTCGGGGATCGCAGAGGCTTTCCCCAATGCCAGAGTCACCCTCGACAAGTTTCACCTGGTAGCCATGCTCTCCAAAGCCGTCGACGACACCAGGAAGGAAGAGGCCAAACGGTTCAAAGAACTGCGAGGAACCAGATGGCTCTGGCTGAAGAACCCCGGCAACCTTACGCACAGGCAGCAAGAAGACCTCGAAAGCTTCCTTAGCGAGAACGACTTCTCCAAGACCGCTCAAGCCTACAGCTTCAGACTCCAATTCCAAGAGATCTTCCTTGCCAACCACCGCATTTACGATGCTTGGGGGGGGGCGTCCGATACAGCCAATCGACTGGTGACCCGACGGGAAGATATGTGGCAAGCATTGGGCATAATCAAGACGACGTTGCCTCCGCACGATCATTCGGGTCTTGCGGCTGAGCTTTGAGTCGGTGGAATTCTCGGTCCTGTGTTCTCGCGGGACTTGCGGATGTCGACCATGGCCTTCTCGACCGCTTCCCTGAACGACGCCGGAAGGGATTCGTAGGCGACAGACTGAGCCGTAGGGGAGAAATGGCTTTCATGAAAGTCCGCGCGCACCAAGATCCTCTCGGTGAGTTGCAACTCCATGTTGATCTGCTTGGTATTGCCAAAACGATATTTGTCGATGACGACCCGTGCGCGCGGGTCAGCCGTATTCGCGGTTTCCCCGCTTATGAGCGTTTGAGCCAACGACCACGCAGTGAGAGGTCGATACGACGACACCGGCGCAATTGCACCATCGAGGATCACAGCGTCATAGGCTCGTGCACTGAAGCTCAGCAGCCCGTTGGCGGGAATGCCTTCCGGTAGCGCTACGGTCACTTCGGAGTCAAGCCCAAGGCGGAGTTCAGCCTCAGGAGTACCGGAGACGCTGATGCTGACTGGCGAATCAGCTCGGTATATCAGATAGTTAAGCTCAGAAATGGACTCTGGTGCCAGGTGCCCAATCTTGAGCTGTACCCCTTGGGTAAGGAGCAATCGTTGCTGGGCACCCAGTCGCCCGTATGCTCGCAGCATTTCATAGTTTCGGTCGCTGATGGAGGCGTTCAGGCTCGGATACAGGATGAAGGCCAGAAAAGGTGTAACCGTTTCACCGTAGTTCAGCGGAAGCTTTGATGCAAACTCCGCGAGCTGCTCGATTGTTGGGCCATCGGATCGGCGCGCCGTGCGAAAGAATTGTCCGAGGAGAGTGCGGTCTACTCGAAACTCGCGGGTGCTGATGCGGAGGCGGGGCGACACGACCATCCAATCACCACTCTGCTCAACATCGCAAACTCCCGTGAGCCAGTCCGAAAACTTGGCCAGATCAAGCTCATGGTCTTTGGTCACGGCCGTGAAGGAGGGCTCAAAAAACCCGCTGTCCGGCATCTCGGCGATCAGTTGGCGGTTCTTGGCAATCGCGAGGAGCCCATCCGCTGCCACCAGCGACAGAGGGTCATTTCGCTCGGTGTTTTCAAGCAAGCGCAACAGTTGCTCGTCCTTCACGAACGTTTTGCCGGCCTGAAGCTCTCCGATGGCTTCAGCGAAGCGCTTCGAGTTTTCCGAGAGCGGAATTTTGCCTTTGGCAAGTGGATCTATCGGCGTATTCGCCGCGCTTAGGTCAAGCAAGGTTTGCGTTCGGCCAATGTACTTTCCCTCCGAGTCGACAAGCATCACATTGACCGTCAGCGCAGGGTTGTATGGCGATCTCTGCGTGGCAATGAGAAGTTGAGAAGGCATCGAAGGTTCGTCGCGATTTAGTAACGGACTCCACGATCGAGCCCAGCTTTCAGTTGCTGGAAGTTTCTTTAGGGCGGCTGCATAACGCCTTTGCTCATCGAGGTAGCGTTGAAGCAGGGGTTTCACATTCGCAGTAAGCCGACGCTGCATCGCCGTCTGCTGCGTCGAGTAAACAATGCGCCCCCCGTGCATCACGTCCGAGATCTGAGATGGCGTTAGCGTTCTCATGATCGCAATCGCCAGCCGACCCGCCGGGCTCTCGGGTTGCAACTTTATGGACTCGTTCAATCCTTGGGCGTCACCCATATGGCCGTTGTAGCGATTGAAGATCGCGGCCACTTTTGATGCCAAAGTCCGCGCTTCAGCATCGCCGAACACTGGCTGCGTTTCGACGCGCTTACGTAGCGAGGCCAGTCTCTGCTCTATCTCCTGCAGTCGAATTTGGCGCTCCTGCGCCTGTTGCGCCTTGATGAGCGCGTAGGGCCGTACCAGCCGAAAACCGGACGAATCTTTCTCCCACGTAGCGCCGATGGCTTGGGCGAGCTGTTTTCGAAACTCCTCCGCGGAAGCTTGGTGCAGCGAAACAACGACGATATCCTTCGCGAGCACCTGCGTCGGCTGCATCGGGATGCCGGACTGCTTCGTTGCTTCGCGCAAGAGCATCTCAACCGTTCCCCCACGCGAGGTGATGGAAATCGGACTTGCGATGATAACAGCTAAGAAGGAAGCAAGCATATGAAAAGGACGGTTTAGGGGCAATGTTAGACGTGAGGCCGTTTTTGTGTAAGCCTAACCGTCTGAGCAGAGCTTTCAATAATAAAAAGTTGCGATGCCACATCGAGACGGCGGCCCCCTCAGCTGCGAATCGCGATTTGAGGAGCCCGGGACAGCCGCCCCCGTCCTTACCCCCTACGGCATTCATCCCAGCCATAAAAAAGCCCCCTCTCCGTTCGGAGAGGGGGCTCGGAGCTTCGCCTACGCCGGAGTCGGCGTGATCGTGAAGCCCTGCGACGTCAGCTCTTGGCCGATGTGCCGAAGCTTCTTCATCGCCCGAAGCTCGATCTGGCGCACTCGCTCGCGAGTGACGTTCAGTTCAGAACCGACTTCCTCGAGCGTGCGTGCCCGGCCATCGTCCAGACCAAACCGCAAACGAACCACATCTCGCTCTCGAGAAGTCAAGCGGCCAAGAATGCCGTCAATCTCCTCGCGGCGGATCAGCGTCCAGGTGACATCGCCGGGTGAAGGCATGTTCTGGGACTGAACGAAGTCTCCGATGCTCGAGTTGTCCTTCTCACCGACTGGCGTCTCCAACGAGATTGGCTCGACGGCCACTCTCATCATCTCACGCACACGGTCGATCGACAGCCCGACCTCACGAGAAATCTCTTCCTCGGTTGGCTCTCGCTGAAGCTCCTGCTGGAGCCTAGACGCGGTCTTGACGACCTTGTTGATCAGCTCGGCAACATAAACCGGGATGCGGATCGTGCGGCCCTGGTTAATAATCGCTCGGGCGATGGCACGGCGGATCCACCACGTGGCATACGTGCTGAAGCGGAAGCCCTTTCTCCAATCGAACTTCTCGACGGCTCGGATGAGGCCGAGGTTGCCCTCTTGGATCAGGTCGGCGAGGGGAATGCCTCTGGCGTTGTACTTCTTGGCAATACTCACGACCAAGCGAAGATTGCTCTCGATGAGAATCTTCTTGGCGGTCATGTCGCCGGCCTGTACGCGTCTGGCAAGGTCTACTTCCTGCTCAGGGGTCAGAAGCTGTGCGCGGCGGGTTTGCCGCATCCACATTTCAAGCTCTTCAGAGTCGTCCGGTACGGCACGCTCTTCGGCTTCGGCTTCCTCATCCTCAAGTTCTAATAGATCGTCATCTACCGGCTCTACGGTCGGGTCATCTAGAACGGGCGCCGCCGTGGCCTCTACATACATGTGGCGACCGGGGGTTCGCACCGTAATGGCTCGTCCCCTTCGTGGCTGCGTCGCTATCCCGTTATCTACTGGCATACTAATTTTGTTGTTAAACCTCCGAGAGCACTCTCTCGAGTTCTCTCTGTCTTGAGGCGTTTCGGTCCTGACTGTTCAGCGTCGAACGAACGGTCGAATTTGCCTTGATGTCGAATAAACTTATTCCGTATTTTTAGGCGTCATTGCTGTTGAGGCAGCATTGCCTCTCGGAACAACAATCCTATCATGTCGGGCAGCGCCTTACAAGGAGACAGGATGAGACCCGCGCGCGTTCCGTAGAACGACTCCTTTTTTTGGCATTGCCAGACAATAGAACGAACTGTAATGACGGGGTGAGCAGGCTCCTTCGTTGCAGAGACTGTTTTGCCCAAGACATTCTACGAAGTTTTTATGCAGAAGAATGCAGTCATTTGCGCTTTCTTAGCGCAGTTTGTTGCTTTTGGTCTAAATGTCCCGGAACTCTTCGCTAGAAGTCGCGAATTCTCTCCACGGCGAAGCAAAGAGCTTTCGCGAGACCTAGCGCCGATTCTTGTGTGTTGAAGCGGCCGAAGCTGATCCGAACCGTGCCCCGAAGCCACTCCTTCTCGAGTCCGAGGGTGGTGAGGACATGGCTCGGCTCGGTGGCCTTTGAGCTACAGGCTGCTCCGGCACTGATCGCGTAACCCGCTTGATCAGCTTCAACGAGGAGCGTTTCTCCTTCTAAGCCTTGAAAGCTTATGCTCAGGATGTAGGGACTCTGTGCGGTGCCTTCGTTGACACGAATATCTGGAAGCCGCAGATTCTCCAGCACGATGCTTCTTAGATCTCGGACATGGGCTTCATCAGATTCCTGTTGATCGAGCGCGATTGCCGCCGCCGCCCCCATGCCTATGATTCCGGGAACGTTGAGGGTGCCGGAACGCAATCCTTCTTCTTGTTCTCCTCCAAAGAAGAAAGGCTCGGGTGACTGAGCCTGGATGCAAAGAGCGCCCACTCCCTTGGGACCGTAGAATTTGTGGGCGCTGAAACTTGCGTAGTCGAGCCCTTCCACGTCGGTCGCGAGCTTTCCGACCTGCTGCGTAAGGTCCGAATGAAGGGATACGGCGCCACCGGTGAAGTCTCGGACGTCCCAGCGAACTCCAAGCTCGTTGTTAACCGACATGACGCTGACGAGCCCACTTAGGTGATCTGGTCTCGTAAGGCTTAGACCTTGGTTCGAGAGGGCGCGGTAGCCATATTGCTCTCCCGGCTCTCTGACTGAACTATGCTCAAAGGGGCTGATCCATCCGCCGGGATTTTCTTGGAACTGCCTCAGTATCCAGTTGTTCGCCTCGGTCGCGCCCGATGTGAAAACGATTTGCGAGGGGTCTTCTGCGTTGATGAGCGTGGCGATTCGCTCCCGAGCTTGGTCAATCGCGGCCATGGCTCGCATGCCAAAGGAGTGGATCGAATGAGGATTGCCGAACTCGGATTCGAGAAAGGGCAGCATCTCCCGCAGGACCCGCGGGTCGATGGGAGTCGTGGCGGCGTTGTCAAAGTAGCGTTCGCGCATGCCTGGTGGATTGTGGGCACATTGGGCCAGCTTACGGGCCGGTCTTTTCGGCAAGCTAGTAAAATAGAGAGAGCACAAAGGGGTGCCCAGAACTTATGTCAAACACCGTCGTCGTTTCTCAACTCATCCAGCTACTCGACGAGGCCGTCGGAAAAGCATCGACTGAAGGCTGTTGCTATTCGATCAAGGATGCCCTCGAGCACGTGGTGCGGTCGGGCGAGGAATTTATCGACGCGCGGTTTTTGCAACCCGTCGAGGGACGCTATGCGAGGCGCGAGCTTCATCGAGATCCAGCCGGCAGATATGCGGTTCTCGTAATGGTGTGGAACGTTGGGCAGGGCACGTCGTTGCACGACCATGCCCACATGTGGTGTGTCGAGTGCGTGTATCGTGGGCGCATCAAGGTTGTCTCTTATGATCTGAAGGGGCAAGAGGGTGACCTGTATAGGTTTTCGCGTGAGCAAGAGATTTTTGCCGGCCCAGGCGATGCGGGCGCGCTGATTCCGCCGTTCGAATATCACACGCTAGAGAACGCGCAGGATTCTCCTACGGTCACGATTCACGTCTACGGCGGCGATATGACCTGGTGTGACGCTTTTCTCCCCGAGGGAGACGACCTCTATCGCTTAGAACGCAGAGACCTTTGCTTCACGGACTAGCCGAAGACCGACACGTATACTTAACTCAAGGAGCCTCCATTGACTGATCGCGTTTTAGTATTTGACACAACTTTGAGAGATGGCGAGCAAAGTCCAGGGGTGCGACTCTCGCTAGAAGAAAAGCTGGAGATTGGACGGCAGCTCGTTTCCTTGGGCGTCGATATTCTCGAGGCGGGATTTCCGATCAGCTCTCCAGGCGATTTTGAGGCTGTGAATACCTTGGCGAGGGAGCTTAAAGGCGTGACGATTTGCGGCCTGACCCGAGCCCGTGAAAAGGACATCGAAGTCGCTGCGGAGGCTCTGAAGCCTGCCGAACGAAGCCGCATTCACACCGGCCTTGGCGTGAGTGAAAACCATCTTCAGCACAAGCTGAGAATGACGAAGGAGCAGGCGCTTGAGGTTGGAACTTCCGCTGTTCGCTACGCCAAGCAGTTTACGGACGACATCGAATACTTCATGGAGGATTCGGGTCGAGCCGACTTGGACTACGTCTACAAGGTCGTCGAAGAGGTCATCAAAGCCGGCGCAACAACCATCAACGTCCCCGACACAACCGGCTTCACCTATCCGAACGAGTATTACCACCTCATACACAGCATCATCGAAAATGTTCCGAATTCGGACAAAGCCGTGTTCTCATGTCACTGTCACAACGATTTGGGAATGGCGACCGCGAACACGCTTGCCGGCGTCCTTGCGGGGGCTCGCCAGGTCGAAGTGACGGTGAACGGGATTGGTGAGCGAGCCGGAAACACCGCGCTCGAAGAGGTCGTAATGGCGCTTCACATTCGGGAGGATAAGTTCGGAGCAAAGACCGGCATCGACACGACGCAGCTCCTGCCGACTTCGCGCTTGGTGTCGCGCTTAACGGGCATGGTGGTGCAGCGCAACAAGGCCGTGGTCGGTGCAAATGCTTACGCGCACAGCAGCGGAATTCATCAGGACGGCGTCTTGAAGGAGCGCTCGACCTACGAAATCATCGATCCTAAGCTTGTTGGCGCCGAGAAGAGCGAAATCATTCTCACGGCTCGTTCGGGACGACACGGTTTGAAGCACCGGCTGGCAGAACTAGGCTTCAACTTCACCGACGAGCGGTTCGAGCACATCTACAACGAGTTTGTGAAGATGGCCGACACTCGCCGAGAAGTGAACGAGGACGACCTTAGGCTACTTGTGAGTGCGTGAGTGCGGCTTAGATTCCGGTGCTCTCGCGGGGGGCTTCGTGATCGGGCCATGCACCGACCCAACGAGCAAGCAGCCGCATAAAGGCACCTAAAAGGGACCTGGCGGACGAGATTTAGTCCCGGCCACTAGATCCATCTTGGCGTCTCTCAAAGTTTCCGGCACCCGGAACCCCCTCCTAACCTCCCCCTCCGGCTCGCCGCAAGGGGGAGGAATAGACTACGTCCTGCCTATTCGCCACGTTGAGGGGGCGGGCTGAGCTTGAAGGCTCTTCCTGTCATGGACTCCCATGTACGTCTCTGCTCGGGGGTGAGCAATTGAAGGACCTTTTGAAGGAGCGCCTGACGCTGGGCCATCATGTGTTGGTGCATCTTCTCCCGATCTTCGCGGCTTGGGGGTCCGTCGCCGTGGGGAGGCATGGGCGGGTGCATGTCTCGGTGCAGTTCATGCATCTGCTCCAACTGCTCTTGGGTCAGTCCCAGCTTGTGAGCCACGTCCGGTCTGCCGATCGACATCGGTGCCTGAATTTGCAGCTCGATCTGCTTGAAGCGATTGAATTGCTCTGGATTGAGAATCTGCTGGATCTGCTTGTCCATGTGTCCGCCAGGACCACCACGCCCTCCCGGACCGCCAGGCCCGCCGTGTCCTCCGGGGCCACCGGGAGGTCCGCCTTCGCCACCCTTACCCCGCTTTCCTCCAGGTCCTCCTGGAGGGCCTCCTTGACCGCCTCCAGGCCCACCGTGCATTCCGGGACCGCCGGGAGGATGAGGAGGCAGAATCGCTCCGAGCTCCTTCCTCTGAGAGTCTGTCAGCTTGAGTTCTCGAACCATATCGGGGTGAAGCAAGAGCTGAGGACCCATCGGCCCGCCTCTCATGCCCCCCATCATGCCTCTTCCGGGTCCGCCCATCATGCCGGGTCCGCCATGTCCGCCTGGAGGTCCGCCCTGTCCCCGTGCGCCCTGGCCGGATCCACCCTGGCCGAATCCACCCTGGGCGATTGCTGACGTTGCCATCGTGAGGCTAAGTGCGAGTGCGGCGATTGTTTGAATTTTCATGCCATTCTCCTGTGAGGGCTCATGCCCTTTTCGTGTCTTACACAGGCACTATACGGAAGAGTTATGAGGAATTCATTTGAGTTCAGACTTTTGAAGAAGTGGCAAAAAGATCCTGATCTCGGTTCCGCTCCCGAGGCTGCTGCTAACGGTAATGCTTCCCCCGTGTGCCTCTACAATGCTCTTGCAGATGGCAAGGCCCAACCCAGTACCCCCAGCCGAACGGGCTCTTGCCGAATCCACTCGGTAGAACCGGTCGAAGAGCCGGGGGATGTGCTCGGCCGCGATGCCTTCGCCGTGGTCTTGGACTTGAAGCAATGCCTGATCGCCTTCGACGCCCACAGTGACAAGAATCGCCCCTTCGGAATGGCGTAATGCGTTTTCGATCAGGTTCGTCACGACTCGCTGTAGTAGCTCTGCATCGCCCAGCACCTCCACCGGATGCTCGGCGAAATCGACCTCGACCTTGCGGTCGGTGGGATGCGCGGTAATGACGTCGGACGCCACGAGGCGTAGGTCCACAGTCGCGTCAGGTATTCCCAGGGAGCCTGCATCGGCACGAGCGAGCATCAGGAGTTGTTCGATGAGGCGAGCCATCGCTGCACCGGCTTTATCGGCCACTTCGACGGCCCTCCGATACTCCTCCGTAGATGGCTCTCCAGAGAGAGCGGTGCTCGTCGCTAGTTTCAGGCGAGTGAGTGGAGTTCGCAACTCGTGAGAGGCGTCGGCAGTGAATTGGCGCTGTCTTGTGTACGCCTCCTCTAGCTCAGCGTAGGCGGTGTTGATCTTGACGAAAGAGCCTTGCAGGCGGGTGATCATTTCGTTGAAGGTCTGGCCCAGTTCGGCAAACTCGTCATCGCCGCTTACCAGTAGCCGCTGCGAGAGGTCGCTTGCGCCAATCTGCCGCGCGGTCTTGGTGATCGCGCGGATCGGACGCAACGCGCGCTCCGCCAGAAAGAAGGCACCGACGCCGGCGAGCAGGAGCGCCGCGGGAAGCAGCAGGAGCAAGTTGTGCTTGTGGCCCGCTCGCAGCAAGTCCAGGTCGCGCAATTCGTGCGCAACCTGGACGACGCCCCAAATCTCCCCTTCCCGCCCCCAAGGTGCGGTGAAGACGCGAACCCGGCCGACGGTTGTAAAGCCGCGCCATCCGGACAAGGCACGATCCCACAGGCTGGGATCGACGGGCGAAAGATTTGCCGACCTGCCGATGCCTTTTTGCTCTCGATCAAAGAAGCGGGGCCGCCGTAGGTCGGAAAGCATTTCCGGCGGGGGCGGACCCATGCCTTCGGGGAATCGGGGTGAGAATCTTCGATCGGGCCCATGCATTCCAGGCATGGGCCCACCCGGTCCTCCGGGGCCGTGGCCCCTCGGACCTGCTTCGTCACCGGGGGGGCCGAGGTCGGCGGCTCTGCTGCCGGTCTGTTGAAGCGCACGATCGATCTCGCCTTCAAGCCGGCTTGCCATGCCGTAACTTTGAGCCGTGGAGAAAGCAATAATCGCTGCCGCGAGAACCCCCAGATTCCACGCGATCAGTTTGAAGCGGAGGGAACCGAACCACATCAATCAGCCGCGCTCCTTAGCACGTAGCCGATGCCGTGAACGGTGTGGATCAGCTTGGAGTTGAAGGGCGCGTCCACTTTGCGTCGCAGGGAAGTCACATGAAAGTTCACTGAATTCTCTAGACTTTCCTCGTTGTTCCAAACGCTCTCGAGGATCACCTGCCGAGTCAAAGTTCGCCCTTCATTCCGAGCAAGCGCCTCCAGCAAAGCAAACTCCCGCGGAGTCAGCTTCAAATCCTGCCCTCCCCGCATCGCCTTGTGAGCATTCGCGTCGATCTCCAAATCCCCCACTCGAATGAGCCCAGTCCGATGCACCTTGTCCCGACGTAACAAAGCCCGGATCCGGGCCAGCAGTTCCCGAATGTCGAACGGCTTCGGCAAGTAATCATCCGCCCCGCCCTCCAGTCCCTTTATCCGATCATCCACCGAATCTCGAGCCGTGAGCATGAGCACCGGAACCGCATCGCGTCGCCGCCGAATCTCGCTGCAGATCGCCCAGCCATCCTTCTTCGGCAGCATGATGTCGAGCACAACAAGGCCGTAAGTGTTCATCGCAGCCATATCGGAGCCGGTTTCCCCATCCAAAGCGACATCGACCACATACCGCTCGCGCTGGAGTGCGCCGGCAATCTGCTCGGCAATGACTTCGTCATCTTCAACAAGGAGAACTCGCATTTCGGCAGTGTGAGTATGCGCCGATGTTGTGAGGATCGTATGAGCGACGCGTTTGCCTGGATGGGTACAACCTGAGCGTGAGGAGATTCCTGGGCGAGGCGTTACCGGAGCGTGCGCGCATCGCGGTGATCGCAAACGACGCCCTGGGAAATTATGTGGTGTCCACGCCGCTCCTTCAAATGCTCCGCGCAAAGTATCCGGAGGCCAAGATCCACTACTACAGCGGGACTCGCGTGCGCGAGCTTTGGGATCACGACGAAAACATCGATCAGGGGTTTCCCTTGTTCGGTAGCCCACCCTTCGATGCGATTCACGCTCAGCCTGGTGCTTTCGACCTCGTGATTAACATCGAGCAGCTCCCCTGGGCCAAGTGCTTTGCGGCGGCGATCAGCGGCCCCGAAACGGCAGTCTGCGGACCCAGCCTTGGGCACGACGGCAGATCTGATTTTGATTTTCCCGAAGACGATCGCGGCCGGCTCGCCGAAGACAAGGAGTGGATCGCTTCGGATTTGACCGCTCGCTATCCTTTTTTGAGCACCGGCTTTATCGGCGAGATATTCTGCCGGCTTGCCTATCTTGAAGGTCCGGTGCCGCGTTACCAGGTTCCAATCGCAGAGCCCGAGGACGAAGTGCCCGATGTCCTGATTGCCACCGCAGCGAGCCTGCCCGAGAAGCTTTGGCCAGCGGCCAACTGGATCGAGACGCTTCAGGCCCTGCGTGAGCGGGGGCAGAGCGTCGGGTTAATCGGGGCCAAGCCGCGAGAACAGAAGCAGTATTGGCAAGGAGGCTCGGGCGAAGAGGAGATCGTGGCCTCCGGCCTCGTTCACGACCTTCGCGGCAAGTATAAGCTCCCCGAAGTCGTCGGCGCCCTGGCGAGAGCAAAGCACGTCCTCACGCTCGACAACGGCATCCTACATATGGCGGTCTCGACCGGGGTGCCAACGGTTGGGCTGTATCGTCACGGCATTCATCGCCTTTGGGCACCCCCCTATGAGAACTTGACCGTACTGACGCCGGGCGAGGATCGGCCCGTCTCGGAAGTAACGGTCGCCCAGGTGATCGATGCTCTCTGATCGCGTTCTGGTTTCCATGAAGCGCTTCATCGGCGACGCGGTGATGACGACGCCGATGCTTAACGTTTTGCAAGCGCGCCATCCAAACCTGACGATTATTTGCCCTCCCGCGGTCGAGCAGATTCTGTGGCATCCCACGTTTGAGCGAAGTTTTCTCCCTCTCGATACCAAGCGCAAGCCTTGGGAACTCATGGCAAAAGCGCTCGAACTACGCCGGCAGCGCTTTCAGACCGTCGTGCTGGTAAACCACAGCTTCCGCTCCGCGCTCACGGCAAGGCTGGCGGGAATCCCGGTTCGGGTGGGGCATGCCACCGAGGGGCGCAATTGGCTGCTCACTCATGCGGTGCCATACGACGAAAACGTATTCGAAGCGTGGTCCGAACTCGACCTCATGAAGCCTCTGGGGATCGACGCTCCTCGTGTGGCTCCCGAACTTTCCGTTACGCAGGAGGAGCGCCAGCGGGGTGTAGAACTACTGGAGGGGGCGAAGGTCGGGATTCAGCCGGGAGCACGGTTTGCATCGAAGGCCCTGACGATCGAGGTGCTAGCCGAAGTCGCGGCAGAACTGCTGCGTAGAGGCTTAAAGCCTGTATTCTTAGGTGCCGGAGAAGAGAAGGAAGCGGCAGAGAAACTTCAAGCGGCGGTTCCCGGCGACGTTACCAATCTGGTAGGCAAAACAAGCATTCGTCAGAGCCTGGGCGCACTCGCCAACCTGAAGTCAATGATCGGAGCGGACACCGGATTGATGCACATGGCGACCGCGACCGGCTGCCCGACGGTCACAATTTTTGGCCCCACCCCGGCACAGAAGTGGGGCCACACCTACGGCTCGAACCGCGTCATTTTGGCGCCCGACGGCGACATGAGCAGGGTCGAGCCGAAGACGATTATCGACTCTCTCGAAGAAGCTTTAGCGCTTGAGCCAAAGCGCTAGCTGCCGCCGCCGCGAGGCCGTCGCAAGCGGATCCTCTTCGAGGAGCCACTGGCTGCTTTGCCTCGCCACGATCGGGAGAGCCATCGTAAATTCTTCGCCTCCGCGCTTCACCGTCAATTCTGCGGACTTCGCGGAAATGGAGGCTCCAACGATTTCGTCGTCGCGGCCCAGCCCCGCTTCGAACGCGGCTTCCGTCAAGGAGACAACCTTCGAGTTCTGGGTGCGGAACCCAGCATCGAGATATTCCGCATTGGGAGCGCGGAGCCTCAAACCAATGCCCGCAAGCAATTCATAGGGCACTTCCTGGGTACTTCTGGCGATCCGGTTGTACGTCGCAGAGAGGTCGCGACCGGCAACTTCGTTGATTACAGGCCGAATGCCATCCTCCTCGAACCCCGGCTTGGGTAGGCGGTAGCGGTCATTCATTAGCCGCATCACGTCGTCGAGCGACTTCTGACCCTTCGTCGCGTCACGAATCGCGGCATCCAGCAGCAGGCCGGCGATGAGCCCCTTGTTGTAGTAATCGAGATCCCCGAATCCAAAACCTCCGCTTTCCCAGGTCTTGCGACAAGCCTCTTCAAGGGTCGTCGACTTCCGATTGACGCTCGACTGAAGTTGATTCACTTGCTGCGTGAGCGATTCCGCCAACCACCCGGCGTCGGCTACATAGCCTCGGTAGGTCATGATCTGGGCGTAATAGTCGGTCACACCCTCCGCGAACCACAAATTTCCGGTCCGAACTGGCTGGGTGTAGTCGAACGGTCCGAGAACCTTGGGCCGCATCTGTTTCACATTCCAGGTGTGGAAGAATTCGTGCGCCACCAACGTGGCGATATCGGCGTGAGCGGAATTTGGCACAGACATGACCGTCGAGGATCGATGCTCCAAGCCTCCGCTGAAGTCACCAACCGCCAAGTGGAAGATATAAACATAGCGCTTGAAGGGCGCTCCACCGAAGAGGGCGATCGCAGGTTCCGAAACCTTCTTGATCATCTCCGTTTGTGCGTCGAGATTCGGCCGATACTGGTTATCAGGCGAGGCAAAAACCACCTCGAACGGGTGCTCGCCAACCTTGAAGGAACGCCTTGCCATCGTGCCAAGTTGGAGGGGGCAGTCGATCAGCTCGTCATACCCGCTTGCGGAAAAGCGGCCATCTTCTTCTTTAGTCAGGCCCGTCGCGATGTCCCACTTGGAGTTGGGGACGTTAATTTTGAGGCGCGTCGGCTCGGTCAGTTTGCTCTCCACATACATGAATGCCGCGGGGCCGTTTACGAACGCCTTGTCCTCTCGGACATTCACACCGAAGAATCCAAGCCCCGGGTCGTCTCCGAGCACCTGATAGGAGAGCGTGACCTTCTTATTGTCCGGGTTGAGTACGCGCCAGCCTCTTGAGTCCACCTTCTCGATCGTCAGCAGGCTCCCGTCCTCAGCAGACGCCTTCACGCCCGACAATTTGTTTTGGTAGTTCTTGATCGAGTAGAAGCCGGGACACCAGGCGGGGATGCGAAACACCTCAGCCGGACCAGACGCGTCGGGAGTTACGGTGACGGTTACGGTCTTAGCCGCCGGGTTGGGGGTGAGGGTGTAGCTGACGTCGGCTGCTGCAAGCGCAGGCAAACAGGCGAAAGCAAAGACGATCTTGCGCATTGATTAAGTAGACGCACCAGACGCGCCCTGAATTACAGCCTTCCTAAGAAGGCTCCCTCCAGCTCTAAGATGCGGGCTGGAGGGATATCGTGGCGGGAAGCTTAGCCTCCGGTTCTGCCGTTGCGTCCAACGGGTGGGATGATGGCGCGGGTCTTTTTGGGCGGCATCTTCGCGAGCTGATCCATCAAGTGCTTGATTGCTGCGTCGAGTTGAGCGTCCACGCCTCTGGCGACCTGGTCGGGGCGCATATCAACGTCGATGTCAGGATCGATACCCTGATTCTCAGCGATAATCTCGCCCGTTTCCCGATCGTAGATCGCGAACTCTGGCGAGCTCACTTGCCCGCCGTCCACGAGCGTGTAATAGCCGGCAATGCCGACCAATCCGCCCCAGGTGCGCTTGCCGATCAACGACCCGAGCTTGGCCTGTCGGAACATGTAAGGGAAGAAGTCGCCTCCCGAGCCAGCGTACTGATTGATCAGCATCACCTTCGGACCTTCTATGGCTACGGCGTCTCCCGCATCCAGGGCATTACGCTGCTGGATACCGGCCCTCATGCGTCGAGCCAGCGTGTCGACGAACCACGGCTGGATGAATCCGCCGCCGTTCCAACGCTCGTCCACGATGAGAGCATCCTTATCCGTCTGGCTGTAATAGCCCCTCACGAATTCGGTTGAACCTTCGAAAGCGGTGTTCGGAATGTGCATATAGCCAATTCGGCCATTGCTCATCTGAGCCACTTTGCGTCGATTTCCTTCAACGAACTCAACGTATCGGAGATTGCCATCATTGGCGACCGGTCGAACCCGGACCTTGCGGGCACCGGTCTCAGTGGGCGAGGTATTCACCGTCAGGGTGACAAATCGTCCCGCCTGTCCCATCAGAAGGGAGGCCGGATTGACTTTCGCATTGACCGGCTGACCGTTGATCGCGAGCAGATACTCGCCGTCCTTGATGTCCACTCCGGGCTCCCCGAGGGGGCCGCGCCGACCTTCTTCAAAGTTCTGGCCTCGATAGATCTTCTTGAACCGGACGTAGTTGCCTGAGACTTCGTAGTCCACTCCAAGCTGTCCAATCGATACCGCCGGGACTCCGGGGCCCATGTCGCCTCCGGATACATAAGAGTGTCCGGTGCCCAGCTCACCGACGAGCTGGCCGATCACGTAGTTGAGGTCCGAACGGTGGGCCACGTCGGGCAAATACGACTCATATCGCTTGCCGAGGGCCATCCAGTTCAAACCTAGCATGTTCGGATCGTAGAAGTTGTCCCGCTGATATCTCCAAGCGTCCCAGAAGATTTGCTTCCACTCCTGGCGCGGATCGATCATCGCTTCGACGGCGCTGGTGTTGACTCTTGCAGGCGTCGCTCCTGGCCGGATGTCAAGGATTGCGACACCGCCCGGGTTGGCCAGCGCCATTTTCGAGACCGTGGGATTGAACGAAATGGCTCCGCCCGGACCGCTATACAACGGCGTCGACTCGCGTGAAGTGAGATCGAAGCGGGCGAGGGAGAATCCCCCGGAGGCCGGACTGATCGTGCCATAGAGCACGCCATTGTTGTGCCCAATCAGTAGCGGATAGCCCGCGGGAGGCATCGGAAGAGGAATGGCTCTTTCGGCAAGTCCTTCGAGATCGATTCTCACGGGGCCTGGCGAGGGTGGAGGTCCGCCGGGAGGGCCACCAGGCTTCGGGCCATCCGGCTCTTCTTCGTTCGGAGCAAAGAGCGGGTTGGGTGTGTCTTTGGATAGAGGCAGCACGTAGATGCGGTCGCTGTTCTCAACCTTGAGGCTGAACTCATAGCTTCCGAAGCTCGGAGCAAACGTTCTAAGCGACTGCAGGTACAGATACTTGCCGCCAAGGTCGAATGCGACGCCGCTATCGTTGTAATAGCCGTCGGTGACCTTGACAAGCTTTCCGGTAGCCACCTCATAGAGGTGAAGGGCACCGAACTGGTTGGCGCCGCTCTGAATCACTGCCAGCCATTTGGAATCAGGAGACCAGTCGGAGTCGCCGAGGCCGTAGTCAGCTTTGAGAACTCGGGTGAGCGCCTTGGTGTTGACATTGAGCAGGTGAACCTCATTCGCCTCGCTGGCCAACTGGATCATGCTGCTGTCGGGGGACCAACGGAGGTTGTTGAAGGGAATTGCGCCGTTGGAATTCGTGAGGCGCGTCTCATCACCGCCAAGCTGGGGCTGCGTATAAACCTCCCAGTTGCCTGTTTTGTCACTGAGGTAGGCAATCGTCTTGCCATCCGGCGACCACGCTGGAAAACGCTCACGCGCTCCGGAAGTCTGCGACATGTTGCGCGTATCGCCCGTTTTGGCAGGGACGCTAAACAGTTCGCCACGTGCTTCCACGACGACCCTGGTGCCACTTGGCGAGAGCGTTACTCGGCTGATACTGCCAGCCAGATTTCTGAGCGCGGGACGTGCTGAGAGGTTCTCAGAGAGGATGCGGGGGCTCTGCTTGACAATGTTGCCTGTGGCCGTGTCATAGACCCAGAGGAAGCCGTCGCGCTCCCAGACGATGGATTTGCCGTCGCTACTGGGCCATCGAACGTCGGCGTCCGCATACTTCGTCACCTGCGTGTCGCTCTTCCGGTCCATATCATAGCGATACAGGTTCTGGGTGCCGAGCGCACGATCGCTGATGTAATAGATCGAGCGCCCCGCGACCATCGGGAAGTAGCTTTGCTCTCGCTTGCTTGGCAACTCGGTGTAGCTGTTGTTCGTGAAATCGAAGATGCCCACGCGGCCCTGTACGCCACCTCGGTAGCGACGCCAGTTGTAGTTGTACGAGTTCACCCTGGTGTAGGCGATCTTGTTGCCGTTATCGAAAAAGGAGCCTTCGGTGATCTCCTTTACCGGCGTCTCGATGGGCAATCCGCCTTCTGGACGCACCAGCCACAGGCGTTGCTGATTCGGCACGAAATTTCCGGCCGTGGACGCGAAGGCGATTTTGCCATCGGGCGTCCAGCCAAGTGTGTTGTCCTGCTGGGGCTCCCAGGTCAGTCGCTTGGGCTCTCCGCCCTCGATGCCGACCACGTAGACGTCGGGGTTGCCATCGTACGTCGCGTTGTACGCTACCCACTTGCCATCCGGCGAAATCTTGGGCCGGATCTCTTGCCCAGCGTGAGTTGTTAATCGACGCGCAAGGGCGCCCGAGCCGATCTTCGTGACCCAGAGATCACCGGCATAGCTAAAGACGATTGTGTCGCCATGGATTGCGGGTGTCCGCATCAGGCGAGGTTCGGTGGTGGTGGTGGTTGGACCCTGGCCAGCCGAATTCAACAAGACCACCATTGCGGCGGCAGATAGGGAAAGACTCAAGCGGATTCCTCCATTGGATGCAGTTCACAAAAAGTATGGCCCGAGTGTGGGCCCTTTGGTTTACGTGGCTGTCGGCCTTTTGGTTCCAAACGGTCTTGACCTCAACTGGAGCGAATCGACACTCAGCACAATATCGGTTCGCGAGCCGTCGAGTCTCGCCTTCGGCGCTTGATTTCCGCGCAGAGGCATAGTTCTCCCTGATCCATTGCCCAGCGGTGGTCCCACTCAACCATCGGTTTGAGCACCCATGCGAAGGTCCTGAGGATTGCCTTCTCCGGCCGGACACTCCAGTCAAGTTGGACCTCGGCCAACGGTCCCTGTTGAACGAGGCTCCAGACGCCTGAGCCGACCAAGTCTCCCGCACATTCGATTCTGAGGTGGTGAGGCAGGTTCGATTCGACGAGCGTGATCTGCAAGCGCAGTTGGTATGGTAAGCGGCCCTTGCTGATCAAGTCCACTTGGCTCCCCACCCCATTCTTGGCGCCACCCTCGCAACCTTTGGCATCCAAATACACCGTCGGCCACCAATCGGAAAGGCTTTCGATATCTTCGAGAATGGGAGCGATCTCCTCGATCTGTGCTTGAAAACACCAACGCGTGACGAAACGGTAGGGATCAGTGCGCACGCGACACTCCGGTTAGCTCCACCGACTCGAGGAGCGCCTGCGATTGGGCGGTGCGAATCGCCCTGACCCATCGCTCCCACGTCGCACTCTTGGTAAGGCGGGCGGCGAGGCGTATCGGATGGTTGGGCACCATGTAGTTCCGGTGGGTCTGAACGCGCATCCGCTCCGTACGGATCAAAATGGCGGGTCGCAGACGCGCCTTCTGATAAATTTCGTACCAGAGCAACACCTTCCAGATGTTCTGGCTGGGATATTGACGAGCCATGATCTTCTTGAACTTCTGCTCATCGGGATCAAGCTGGATCACTTCCTCCCCTCGCGAATCCGAGAAGCGATTCAGCCTTTGCAATTTGGTGAGATAGGTGTGATAGAACGGCACCTCGAGCACGTGTCCGCTGAACGACTGATTCACAAGGTAATTAGTCGCATCGTGATCGATATGTCCTTGCTCGAAGGCACCGCAAACCACGCAATCAGGCTTGACCAACTCCATCAATCGGCGAAATTTGGGCAGCAGGGTTGGTATTTCATCGCAAGCAGAGCCATCGGTGGCATCGAAGAAAAACAAATGTGAGGATGGAACGCCCAGGAGGTGCGCGGCTGCGCGGCCCTCATTCTCTCGAACGAGATTGCTGTGGGTCCAACTGATGAATACCAAGTTGCCGTTTTGCACCAACCGCCGGATCCACGCGCAAATGGAGATTTCATCGTCCGGATGCGTCATGCAGAACAACCAACGCTTAGTCGGGTCCAGATCGAAGCGCGTCATCCGAGCCTCCGCAGGGTTTCGGTCGTGGAGCGACCCTGAAGCGTGGGCAGGATCACTACTTCACCACCATAGCCTCGAACGACCGGGGTTTCGGGCATCTGTTCGGGGTCGTAGTCGCCGCCTTTCACGTGAATATCCGGTTTCAGTACACGGATCAGATCGACGGGCGTGTCTTCGCTAAAAGCGACCACCCCATCGACGGCCCTCAGCGCGGACAGCACGGCGATTCGATCGTCCAAGGAATTTACGGGCCGATCAGGTCCTTTGCCGAGCCTTCGAACGCTCTCGTCTGTGTTCACCCCAACTATTAGTACATCACCCAAACGTTTCGCGGCCTCCAAGTAGTGCACATGTCCCGCGTGGAGGATATCGAACACTCCATTGGTGAACACCAAGCGCTTGCTACGCCTCAACTCTAGGGCTTCGTGCAGGGTCATCTAGGATATTGCGGTAGAGATCGTCGTCATGACTGCCTCAGGTGTTATCTTAGCAAGCCCAGCGGGCTCGTAATGACATCTTTCAATTTGTCCATAGGGGCAAGAGCGTTGTGGTCGAGTGATTGAGTACAGGCCAATCGCCGGAGTATTGAGCGCAGCGGCAATGTGGGTGCTCCCCGTATCGCCTCCCACGTGGGCGCTCGTGAGTCTGAGCAAGGCGACCAATTCGCGAATATTCGTCTTCCCAAGCAGATCGAAAGGCTTCTTTCGGCAAGCTTGGATCACTTCGTCTGCTGCATTTCGGTCGGACTCAGCTTTGCCCCCGATCAGGACGACGGGGAGGTGCAGCGCATTGATGACCTCAGCAAAATGCGCGGCAGGCCACCTCTTCGAAACCCAGCCCGCGCCAGGGTTTATGACGACGAAGCGACCCGAAAGCCCAAAGCCTTTTAGCTTTGCCCTCACAGATAGGATGTCTTCCTCTTTCGGATTCAGCCCGAACTCCGCGGTGTCCATTTCCGCGCCCACTGATCTCGCAACATCTACATACTGATCGACGATGTGCAAAGAGCTTGGGTCCGGCAAAATGCGCTCTGAAAAGAGCCACGAACCTTCCCGCTGCCAGTGGTAGCCAACCTTTCGCTTTGCCTTGGCCCGCGCGATGCCAAGCGCGCTCTTCAGAAGTCCCTGCATGTCGAGCGCCGCTTCAAAGCTTTCGCGATACTGCGGAATGCTTTTGAGATTGGGTTTAGCTTCAATGACTTCATCCACCGCTTGGCAGCAGTGCACCACACCCGAAAAGCGCGGATCGACCAGCCAGGTGATATGGCATTCAGGAAAGCTTCGTTTGAGCGCGACGGCAACCGGCAGACAGCAAACGGTGTCTCCAAGCGCGGAAAGCCGACTGATCAGGAATCTCATTGGCGTCTCCACGTCAGAAGCTCTCGTGCAGCTTCGATGACCTGTTGGGGCGTCACATCCGCCGTGCTATTGCCTTCTCGCAAAACCTTGCCCAGCTCCGTGTACGGGCGGTAGATCGCCGGGTCGGTGGGTCCGAAGACGCTGGCGACGGGCACGCCGTACGCGGCCGCCATGTGCCCCGTGCCCGTATCCGCCGCCAGATGCAGGTCCGAGAATGCAACCATTTGCATCGTCTTTTCAAGCCCGAGCTGCCCCACAAAGTCTTGAGTGCCTGGCACCTTAATCGGGGTATCTGTGGGGCCGCCGAGAAAAGCAACGCGGTGGCCATCCCTCACCAACTGTTCGGCGACAGTGATCCAGCGCTCGGCCGGATACGCCTTGTCATGCTGCCCGGCTGACACCGAGATGGTTATGAGTTTGCCTCCGTCGGTATCGGCCCACTCGAAAGGACCCGGCATGATCGGGCTTTCTGGCAGAACGAAGTCCCCAAACGTGCGCAGCACGTGATGATTCCACTCGACCGTATGGATGCTCGTATGCGGTTCCTCGACGGTCGGGTTTAGCCGAGCCGCGAACGCATCCGTTGCTCGCGCCGCCAGCCTCTGCTTCGGCTTTGCCAGCCTCAGGCAAAGCGCCGTTTTTGAATGGCCCTGCAAATCGAGCCCGAAGTCGAAACGCATCTTTCGAAGCCGCGCGTGGGTTGCAAGTTGCTCGCGCCAGGTTTTCGGGGACCACCGGGTCCGCTTCCACCTGTCACGGGGAAATTCGTAGGTGCGAGAGCAAAGCGACTTGCGCTCGATCACAGGCGCACAACGTGATTCGACCGCCCAGCATAGGAAGGCCTCCGGATAGAGCTGCCGAATCGAAGTCGCCGCCCAGGCAGCCATCACGCAGTCCCCGATCGCGCTAAAGCGCACCAAGAGAAATCGAGGCTCAGCCAATCTCCCTCCAATCCCCCCTCCCCTTGCGGGAGGGGAGGGAGTTCGGAGGCGTTATAGGAGGCCCTTTAATCTCGCGCTCTTCCAACGGTCGTGCATCCATAGATATTGATCGGGAAAGTCTCGAATCACCGACTCGAGGACCGCGTTGTACTGAGTCATTAGGGCCTCGGGATCCTTTGATTGGTGTTCTACATCGATCGCAGGCTTGATAATCACGCGGTATCGGCCTACGCCTACTCTAACGCAAAACGCAGGAATCATGATGGCACCGGTTCGAATGTGCAGCACTGCTGGCCCCAGCACGGTTCCGCAGGGCTGGCCGAAGAAAGGGAGAAACGCCTCGCCTGAGTTCTGGTCCGGCAGCAGGCCAACGACCTTTCCTTCTCGCAGCTTCTTCAGGATCGGCCGCACCGCGTCTCCCCGTCCCATGAAGTCGATGCCCGCCATTTTGCGAAGCTCCTCCATCCGGCCCTGAATCGCCCCCTGGTTCGCTTCTCTCGCAACAACCGTTATCGGCTGGCCGACTGCCTTCGCCCACGAACCAAATCTCTCGAAATTGCCGAGGTGCGCGGTGCAAGCGATGGCTCCATTGGCGATATGCCCCTGAACGCCTTCCCAATGCTCGAATCCCTCAACCTCCATCGTCTCGAGCACCTCGTGCTCGGTGCGAAGAGGTGTCCGCAGAAAGTCGGCGGTCGCAATCCCGAAATGCCGAAACACACCCTTCGTAACCTCGGCCCGCTTGGCATCGCTCCACTCCGGAAAGGCAAGGGTCAGGTTTTGGAAGGTGCGCTCGCGATGCTTTTTGTCGAAGCGATAGATCAAATCCCCCAGCTTTGCTCCGCGGCGCTCGACCTTGGCGATATCTTTGTGAAGAAAAAGCTTTTGGCCGATTCCGAAGGCAAAGCCGGAGAGCTTATCGAGAGCCGGACTCATCTCAAATCACCCGTAGTCGCAAGATGGTTCGTGCCCGCGCAACTGGTTTCAGGAGCAGGCACGAACCAGCTTGCGACTACATTGCGGCGTTCAACTTGCGCTCTAACCATTCTCTGAATTCCGCCTCGGGCTCAATATGAACATCTTGTAGAGCGATTACGAATTCCCGGCTGGCGGCATCGGGCCGCTGCCTCAGCTTCACCCAGTCTTTCGCGGTCACCACGACCGGCAGATCCGACGGCAAGCGCTCAAGTAAGTTACCAGAGGTCAACGGGTCGTGATCCCCCAGGACGACTGGATCAACAAGCTCCAAAGACTCTTGAAGCTCGCGGAGAAACCGTTCCGGTTGCCCGATCGCGCACAGGGCCGTGGCTCGCACCGGCGTTACCGGGCGGCCATCCGGATCGGCGTAGCGCAAGGCAGAGCTCCTGACGACGAAGGCTTGCGGCCCCGGACCCTCTCCACCCTCCCCTCTCCCTCGGAAGGGCGAGGGGAGGGTGGAGCGCCAGAGTACGGCATCCGCTCTTGTAAGATTCTTTCGAGGCTCCCGGTATGGTCCTGCCGGAAGGCAACTCGCATTCGCCGGTGAAGGGTCTTCCAGGACGATCGAGAGGTGCTTCATAAGCGGCAGGTGCTGAAAGCCATCGTCCATCACCAGCACTGCGTCAGGATAAGACTGGTGCACAAGCTCTGCCGCGAGCACTCGCCTGCGGCCGACCACTAGAGGCACATCAGGCAGCATCCACCGAATCATCGCCGGCTCGTCCCCCCATTCGGAGGGGTCGAGAGGTCCTTCTGGGGCGAGAGATGCCGCTTCGGATTTCGGTGAACCGTAGCCGGAGCACCCGATCACTGCCAGCATGCCCATCTCGCGAGCAAGGCGCGCAACGTACAGAGTTACGGGCGTCTTGCCGCTGCCTCCGGTGGTGAGATTGCCGATCACGACAACGGGCTTGTGCCCCTCTTTGGCCTTCTTGATCCCAAGGCGATACATCGCTAGGTAGGCCTGCCAGCCGGCTCGGTACAGCCAAGACAAGGGCGTAAGGAGACCACGCAGCACCCGAGATTTTAAGCCCGTGCCATGCCAAATCTCGTCGGGGTGCAGCTCATTCCTCCATGGAGGAAATGGCCGTGTCAGGGTCGCAAAAGTCGAACGCTCGACACCGAGCGCAGCCCGCCCGCCTCCGGCACAAGTTTACGCGAACTGAAACTCAGGCGAAGCAAAGATCAGCCGTCCAACCGCGATTGCCGTTGCGGAAACATTCCGGGCCGTCACGGTTCCGCCGGAAGCCTTTTCCGCCGCCGCGACCAATGCGGGAATCTTCTCCTTTTTAATCGGAGCGTCCATCACCGAAACTAGCTTGAGAACGACTCCTCGCGGGCTCAGATCCTCGAACAAGTTTGCGGTTACGGCGCGAGCGAGTGCTTTTTCGGCCCACCTCATCCGCTCAACCATCGTTGCCGAAGTTATCCATGCATGGCCGCCTTCCCAGCCATCCACGTCCGGTGGATAGAGGAGCCACATCCCCATGTTCTTCATCGCAAGCTGGGCCACAAATGCCGGCGCGATTGCGCGTCTAGGCACGGTTCCCTCTTCGTCCACTTGCAAAACCGCGCTCTCGATTACGCCTCCCACTCCTAGCTGCCGAAAAGTCACTACGCAAAAATCGGCGGGATTCTTGACGACGGAGCGCACGGATGCGGGAGCGGAGAATTCGTCGGAAAGCATGATGGCGCGAAGCAGCACCTTGATTTCCAGACCAGATTCTCGGAAGACCTTCGCGTATTTTGAGACGACGGCAGGAGAAGGCTCTGGAGCGACAAACCAAGTCCAAATTTTCGCCGTGAGGTATTCGGCTGTTCTGGGATGTTCGCACAGCATGTCCAGCACGTCGTCGCCCGTGAGGTTCCCCGTTTTTCCCAGGATCGTCTTTTCGCCGCTATCGTGCCGTGGGGGCCGAAAAGCGAACTCGGCTTGTCGCCGCTTGAGTAGAGCCTGGTCGCGAGTGAGGCGCTGAATGCTCCAGCCGGTAAATGCGCGGGCCGACTCTGACACATCCTTTTCAGTGTAATGCCCCACGCCGAGCGTGAAAAGCTCCATCACTTCGCGGGCGAAGTTCTCATTCGGCTTGCCTCTCACGTTTTCCTGATTATCCAGCCAAAACAGCATCGCGGGGTCTTTGCTGATGGCTCCAAGAAGGTCTCGAAACTTGCCCGTCGCGTTCTCCCGCAAAACTTCGTTTTGGCGGTACATCGTCATGGGAGCGACCACTTTGCTTGCGCTCGTCGCAAAGTGATCGTGCCAGAACAACGTCATCTTTTCTTGTAAGGGCCGCCGGGTCGTTAGCAGTCGCACGGTCCACCACGCGATGACGCCCGGCAGATTCACAACTTGCTTATCGTTGCGAAGCGCCTCGATCGAAAGCACCGCACCCTCGTCGATGCCGTCGTAGTTCAGCAGCTTCTCGACCGCTGCCTTATAGCCCCCTTCGCCGTAATATTCGAGCTCCGCCTCGCTGGCTCCCAGGCCAAACCTTCGGAGCAGGTGAGCAATCCTATCTTGTTCGATCTGGAGCGACATCATGGGTCAAGACGGAGATTACATAACATCGTTCAACTAAGGTTCGGATTTCGTCGCTTGAATGGCAAATCACTGGGGTTCTCCAAGAATCGACGGCGTGGGGAGAGCTTGTCCGGCGACGCACGTTCGGCTTTTCTGCGGAACGGTCACAATCCTCCTATGGGTCTTGTTGCGGCGCTCATATGCATAGGGTTCGGAGCTGGTGAGGTCGTTCACGTTCAGAATGTGACTGAACTGCGGAAGGCTCTCGCGGGAGCTAAGGCGGGAAGCACGATCCTGCTCGAACCGGGTGAGTACACGGGCGGCATCTTTGCCAGCGAATTGCATGGCAGCGCCAAAAACCCGATTGTGATCGGAGCAGCGAACCCTGCGAAGCGGCCCCGCATTGTCGGCGGCAGTGGAATGCAACTCTCAGATGTCAGCCACATCGAGATCCGCGACCTGGTGCTTAGCGGTGCATCCGGGAACGGGTTGAACATCGACGACGGAGGAACGTACGACACACCTTCACACCACGTAACGCTCCGCAATTTGTCGGTTTCCGACTTGCCCAAAGGCAACAACGACGGAATCAAGCTTTCCGGCGTCGAGGACTTCCTCGTCGAGAATTGCCTGGTGGAGTCGTGGGGTGGCTCCGCAATTGACATGGTCGGTTGCCACCGTGGAAGGATCATAGGCGCGACCTTCCGTAAGGGCGGCGATAGCGGCGTGCAATGTAAGGGCGGGACTTCCGAGGTGACGATAAGGAGGTCTCGGTTCGAAAACTATGGTCAACGAGGCGTCAATATCGGCGGAAGCACCGGGCTGGAATTCTTTCGGCCACCTGTCTCGAAGATGCCGAAGAACGCAGCCTACGAGGCCAGAAAGATCGTAGTCGAAGGCTGCACTTTCGTGGGCGGCGCGGCACCGGTTGCGTTTGTCGGCGTCGATGGTGCCGTGGTCCGCTTCAACACGATCGTATGGCCCGAGCGTTGGGCGATGCGAATTCTCCAAGAGAGTACCGACGGTTTCTTGCCTAGCCGCAACGGCGTGTTCTCCGACAATCTCGTGGTGCTCCGCTCGGACGCTATGGCAGTAAACATAGGTGCGGGCACCGAGCCTTCCAGCTTTTCCTTCGCCCGGAACTTCTGGTTCCGCTCCGACAACCCATCGAGGTCCGTGCCGCAATTGCCCACAGTCGAAGTGAAGAGCACCCACGCCCTCGATCCCCAGTTCATTGACCCATCAGTAGGCAACTTCAGAGTCAGATCCGGCAGCCCCGCCACTCGCGTCGGAGCACACGCCTTTCAGCCGTGACTCGTGCTGCAAGTCCAATAACGAGAAAGAGCATTCATGCCATCCACGAGTGCTCATGTCCTTAAGTACATGCTAGAGGCACTTCCCCCCGAGCTCCAGGATCTCGCCCTCGCTGACTCCCGGCCCAGAAACTGCATGAAGTCGCAAGTTTCTTTGCCAATGTCGACTGAGGTCGCTTACCAGCCTCTCTCCTTGGCAACCAACAGGGTAGCCCCAACGAGAAGCTGCCAGTATCGAGCACCTTGGCGTTCGTTGGAAGATCGAGAAGCGCGGCTTTGCCACGAAAGTGCCTCTTGCTTTGCAGAAGCTGCTGAAGGTGCGCTCTCCGTACTTATCGAAGCGATAGATGGGTTGAGGGTATCTAAAAACGGTGCGGTAGTCGCTGCATCGCACGATGTATGCGGCGAGTGAAGTCCGCCTTATCTTTGAAGCTGTCTTCGTTGGTGCGACGGGCGTGAAAGTCGTGAAGCCACGCCCGCCTTCTTCGATTGCAGTGTGAACCGTGGCTGGAACTGCGGGCTGCCGCAGGCAGGACACAGCACCATCTGCTGCTCGGTGTGCATTGCCCATATATGAAGCTGCGTGTGAGTTTTGGACTCACTTTGGTTTAGCGAGTGCCTTCTCTTTAAAGACTACGTTTCGGGCCAGGGTGCGCCTTTGTTTGAGGAGGGAACTTCACAAGTATCGGATTGGCGCAAACGTTCCTCACATGCACGAAAGCGCAGAATCTGCCACAGGCAGAAGGTGGGCTCATGATCTCTCTGCTGGCAAGCACTTGCGTTGCCGCCGTAGAAACCGAGTGGCTGTGTTGGTTTGCCAAGAGTTGTCCGGATTGGCGATTGTGGGTCCTGGTGATCACATTCGATTGCCGCTCGCCCAAACGAGCACCAAACGCCTCGGCTGTCTGCGGCGAGCATCCACGCATTAACACCAGAGTGTTGCAGTTTGCTAGAATTGAAGTTCTCGCATCCTCGTCGCCGAACTGAACCAGGTCTTGCACCGCCAGGCAGAAGCCGGCGGAAGCAGAGCGCACCACCGATAAGGCTTCATCAAACGGAATTCGCTCTCGCAAACGCGCTGCTTCGTCAATGACAAAGTAGATCGGCACCTGACCAAGTGCTGTGCCCTGGTCAAAGCGCCGGTAGACGACGTTAAGACACCTGCTTATTAGGATGGAAGAGAGCACTTCGCTTCTGCGGGCATCGGCAAGTGAGGCTCCAATGATCAAGAGAGTAGGGCTGTCGCCTAGGTGAGCGGGATCGAAGTCACTTGACCCAGTTATTCGCTTTACGTCGCCGGTCGCGAAGAGATGCAGAGCGTTGAGGAGCCCGCTCACGGCTCTCGCGGCCTCATCTCCAGACATGCGGATCAGGTCTGCCAAATCATCCGCGTACAGTCGTGCCTTCGCGCTACTTTCCAACGCATTATCGAGGTTCTCCCGGTTCGAGAGATAGCGGCTTAGGGAAGCAGGGGTTGCTGCCTCGCCCTCTCGCACAAGCACCACCTGAATCAGAGCTCTAAGCCAGCGATAGTCGCGTTCATAGAAGAAGGGCTGGGCGTCGGACGGGTTACGCACGCCTAAAATGCTGCGAACCGCTGCCTCAACGTCTCGCTCGTCTTCGAGACCACGCATCCAGTTCCAGCTTTGGGAGTTCCTGTCCGAGGCGCTCCAGTGCCAGATTCTGGCAGGCACGTCCCTGAAGCGACGCAACATATCCCCTTTTACGTCCACGGTTACGACGCTAGCCCCCGACGCCAAGAGGGCCTCAATCCAGGGAGCGATCACGTTCTCCGTTTTTCCTGTGCCCGTTGGACCCACCACGAGGCAGCCTTGCGTGAGGGCTTCTAAGCTGATCGACATACGTTGCCGCGTGTTTCCGTTGGGATAAGCATATTGGCCCAATGGCAAAACGCCCTTTCGCAAAAAGGCGGTCTCAGCTTCGGTAGCAAGTCCGCGATAGTCGTGAACGTCGCCTTTAGCTGGTAGAGGCTGGTTTCGGGCTTTTGGACCAGCGACTCTCGTGGCGCCAGACGCGAACTTGGTTTTCGTCCGCTGGAATGTAAAGATCCCGATGTGTGCCAGGAGCCGCCCAATGCCGCGAACTAGATTTGCAATGAGCCCTCCGAAAAGATCGCCCGCCCGCTCGGGCCCGAGAATCAAGCAGAAAAGGATGAAGACGCCCAAGAAGCCGCCTAAGAATTTGATCAGTACGTCACTCATTTAGTGAGGCGGTGCGCTGCCTCCTCCCTTTCGATTCGAGACTAACTGCGCAATGCCGCTAAAAACCATCTTTACGATCCAGAAAAGGGCAAGACCCGTTGCTTTGACGCAGGAAACAACGGCATCTTGCAACAACCTGCCAGTCTTTGCTCCGAGGAAGATATGTGCAATGGCAAAGAGCGTAAGCGTAGCCACTAGACATTGGTTGGCGGGAGCTACCGGCAGGTGTAGCCACGCAAGCAGCCAAGACATAGCGAACCAAACTGCAACTGATATTGCGACGCCGCGCATCATCGACTGAATCAGCGTGTCCTTGTGATCATGAACGACAATCACTCGGTTCGGGTGGTTAAAGAGCCCCATAGCTATCGCTCCTGACGCGTTGGTGCTGCTCTCGATGGTTCATCGGGACTTTGGGGGGTGGGTGTGGGGTTTCGACCGTCCGGAGGTGTATCCCTGAAGAACGTTGCGTATCTTTCGGATGACGCGGCTCTAAGCTCATCGATTCGGTGAGGCTCTACCGATGACACGGTCATTGGCAGGTGGCTCATGCCTTGACGCTGCGCCTCTTGCACTCGATGGTTGCCGTTTACCATATTGAAGCGTGATTGACTCTCGTTCCACTCAGCTTTAAGCCCTTCAGGGCTGGGTGTGTACATTTTCTCGTAGGTCTTTGCTAGTTCGCCTTCAGGTGTCTTGCCATAATCTTCAGGGGCCACTTTAAAGTCGCCCGCTCCCCAGCCCTTGTTGTGAACCCGGTCCTGAACCTCCCTCGCGTTGGAAATGATCTGCGACACGTTGGCGGCATCTGGCTTTTGTGAGATGTTACGGGGCTCGGCGTGTACATACCGGAGGTCCACCTCGAAGAAGTCTCTAGCGGACATGCCTTACCTTGTGCCCACCAGCACGCCTCGTCGGCCGGGTCCTGTCGCAACGGCACCGCCGATCGGTTGACCTGAGGCAGGCACGGCGCGCTCTCTGCCCCACGTGCGAATAGCTTCAATCTGCTCGGGACTGGTTTTGAGGAGCGGAACCACATCCATGAAGCTGCTCCGGTAAAGATCTTCGGTGACGCAGTCGTCTCCCCGCAGGTAGGCCATCTTCGTAACCTGCCTCACTGCAGATTCTATGTCCGCTCCCGAAAAGCCATCAGAGATTTCGACAAGGTGGTCCATGAGCAACTGCGAAACTGACGGCAGCTTGCCTCGATCCATGTAAATCTTGATGATGTCCGTTCGCTCCAGTGGGCTGGGCAGATCGACAAAGAACATTTCGTCAAAGCGGCCACGCCGCAACAGTTCTGGGGGAAGGCGGGAGACGTCGTTTGCGGTCGCAACAACGAAGACTCTGGCTGTGGACTCTTGCAGCCAGTAGAGGAACTGGCCGACCATGCGGGTCGAAGTGCCTCCATCGCCGCCTCCCGCTGCGCCAGCCAAGCCTTTCTCGATCTCATCGATCCAAAGGACGCAGGGTGCCATGTGGTCGGCGGTTGCGAGCGCTTCTTTTAGGCGGCCCTCGCTTTGTCCCAAGTATTGCCCGTGAATCGAGGCAAGGTCCAGCCGATAAAGGCGCATCTGCCAGTCGTGGGCGATGGCTTTCGCCGAGAGGGATTTTCCGCAGCCCGGCACGCCTACAAGCAGGACTCCGCGAGGCGGCCGGAGATTCCGTTGGCGAAGTTCCGTATCTGTCAATAGGGTGCGCTCTTCTTCTAACCAAGATTTGAGACCTTGAAGCCCTCCTACCTGTAAATCTTGTTGGCGGACATCCACACGCTCGATCCCGGAGATGTCTGCGAAGATGCGGTCCTTCGCAGTCCGAATTTCGATCAGGTCTTGCTTTCGCACCGCGCCATCAGCAAGCAACGTTGCGATCACGTTCTCAGCCTCAATTCGAGTGAGGCCCGCCAAGACGCCTGCGGCTTCCTTTTCGTCTTGAATGTCCCACTCAATCTGTATTTGGCCCCGGTAGGGATCGAGTTGCTCCTTGACAATTGCGAGCATCTCGTCCACGTTTGGCGGGTCGAGGGTGATCGACATGCCTTTGCGTTGGAGCTGGCTCCAGACTGATTTTGTCGTGATGACGACTATGGAGCCCCCATGCTCTAGAGCCAGCGAGACCACGTCTTGAAACATGCGAGCAGAGTCTGTGTCGTCTTCCAGGTCGGGCACCTCGGTGAACACATAAGTGAGATTTTGGCGTACGGCAAACTGGGCACTCATAAAGTCGAGTGCACCCATGACGGACTTGTCCTCATTTACAGAGCGGCCAGTGAGGAGGTCACGCATTCCGGTTGACAAGGTGTGCACGTAAACCGGAACGTTAATTCTGCCGGCTACATCTCGAAGAGCCTCGATGACCCGTGATCGCTCAGACGAGCGTACTGAAATGAACGGGATACGTGCCTTCAAGTATTTCTCAAGGTCTTTTCTGCATTCTGTGGCATTGCTCATGGGAGGATGACTCTTCTTCGCGGGACATCAAAGGTAGCTGAGGGATTAGGGGGGCGCGGAGTCTCGCTCGAGCGTTTCGGATCAAGCGGATGGTTCCTTATCGTAGAAGCCAATCTTCCCGTGCGATCTCGCGACGCGCTTTCTTCTAGCGATTTTTGTGCATTCTCCGCACTGCGCTCAACACTTCTTGTCAAATTGTCTTTTACATACTCTGGCAATACAGGCAAGCTTGCGAGTCGAATAAGGAACGCATACCTCCGCCGACAGCCGAGCAGTCCCGCTACCAAATTCTCGTGGCTCCCCCCGGCGCGGCCCAGGTCTCGCTGAAGCAACTCGGCATTTCTGCGAAGCCGATGTTCGAGAGAACTGTGAAGAATCGTGGTGAGTCTCTCCGCTACCCCAGCCGTCCACTCAAGGTTTCCCTCTTCCATTAACGCAAGAACCTTCTCATCGTCCTCCTCCCTCGCAATTTTTGCAAGGGCGTCCACCCATTCCGCGTAAGTGCACGGCGGCTTCATGCACGGTTTCCACGGCGAACGAAGCTCCCCACCGGCATTAAATCCCACTCGGGGAAGTGCGTGGCAAGGGGGGAAATGGCCTGACGATCTATCGGCGCGCCAGGGTCGAACTCCACCGTTAGCTTAGCAGGGCCACCGGCATCTTTGTCATAGAGCATCGTGGATCTGGAACTCCTCTCGATGACACGAGAGACCATGGCGCCAGGGGAATCCGAAGAATGAGGCGCGTCAGCAGCGACTCGCTTAATTACAGCCGCGGGCCCGGTTTGAATAGGAGATTCTTCTTGCATAGGGGTCACTTCTGGGAAGTGCGATACAACTTCCAGTACGAACGATAAGGGGCATACACCCGTTCGGCTTTGAGCCATTATCCACATCGCCATTGCGGGAGACCAGCCCATTGCTTCCAATTCGGCGACCAAGCTTGCCGAATCCAAAGCGAGACCAGACCCTAGGAGTGCCGCAGACGCAAGCGGGCCTTTCTGTTCGATCATCTGCTCGATAGCTTCGCGAACGTCTGCTTCTCCGGCTTTCTCGAACTCATGTGCGAGTGCCTGTGGAACAAGCACACACAGCTCAGATCCAGAAAGTTGCCCACTGCCAACAGCAGGTTGACTCGATGAAGACGCCACTTCGGAGCCGTATTCATCTAGGACAAACCAGGCCGGAACACGATATTCAATCGCTTGTTCCAACACCCATCCAGCGACATCTTCGTGCCAATTCTCGGAGTAACAGAACTCGAGGATTTCATGCTTGCTCTGCATCTGCCCAAGCCGGTCCAAGACATCTCCATAAAGGGCACCGAATCTTGCCAAAATTTGCTGCCTAGCAACTGGATCTTTCAGGTCCGCGCCTTCAGCTATGCGCTCCTCGATGAATGAAGGGATGTTGATCTGGAGCTGTTCAATGCTCACTTAAGCACCCCTCGAGCGGTGTCGTAAGGTCCCATTGCATGTTGGTCTGGGCTGACTCCCGCAAGCACTGCTTCAACCTCTGCGGCTCGCGAATCTAAGAGGGCAAGGGTTCGCCGGTAGTCGACAACCTCGGCGCAAATGGCGCGGATAATCTGCGCCCCTGCTTCGCGCTTCTTTTCAAATTCTTCGCGAATACGCACTTTGCGAGGCTCCTCTTGCATGTACTCGTAGGCAACCCAGCCGCACATGGCAAGGCCGATCAGTACGGGAAGCAAGGCAGAGGAACCCTGCGATCCGAGTTGGAAAACTCCGTAGAGCAAAAACAACGCTCCGACCCCGCCCACTGCGAAGTGCTGGACCTGCATCGTGACTGCCGCTAAAGCTTTCTCCATGCGATCTACCAAGAACTGGTCCATGGAGGCGAGCATTTCCTTCTCGTTTTCACCGTTGCGAGTCTTACCGTTCCAGCCATCGACCATGAGTTCCACGTCGAGAGGCACCTTGACTCTCAGCATGGCCGTGATGTCTCCGTGCGCGTGGGAAATCCAGTCCTTCGAGAGTGAGATTGCGTAGCGTTGAGTTGCCCGGGATGCACCTGAGACTTCGGGGTTCATCGCGGCATTGGTGAGCAGTTGCGTGAAGGAAACTTGCTCTGTGAGGGCTTCCTTGGCGGTATCGGCGCGTTGCAAGGCCCGGTTCTTGTCGCCTCCTTCGTCGATGATCAGCTCAAGCACTTGCTCGTCTTGTCGAAGGGGAAGCTCTTCGTCGTCAAATCGAGTTACGAGCCTATCGAGCAGGTCGTCGACGGCCATCACCAGATTGGGTTCTGCTGGCAGGGTCCCGTTAAAGATTGAGGTGAAGTATTCAGCCGTCACGCCATGGACCGAAGTTTCATCCATAGCAACGAGCAACACCGGCCAGGTGGGCGAATACTTGGGAAGGTAGGTGAATCCGGACGGAGGTTCCGGCCGCTTTTGGGCGAGAAGGGCTCGTTGTCACTGGTCACGTTGCGCTTCTACAAAGCCAGGGCGATCGGCGAGGAGCTCAATCCAATATTGAAGACTCGTCGAGCAAAGAGATCTCGACTCGGCACCAAAGACCCCGCCCGCAAGTGCATCGATGAGCACGATGGTGTCGCGATCGAGGGCGAGCGGATCAAGCAAGCCGAAGTAGCGCTCCAGCCAGGCACCGCGCATTTGTGAACGACCGAGACGGCGACCCACGAGTGCAAAGAATAGCGAGGTCTTGTACGGGTCTCTGCGGCTTGACTCCTGAAGCGCTTTTTCGGCAACGTCTTTGTTATCGGCAAGCCAAGCGGCAACCGCCACAAGGCAGGGTGCCAGCCAATAGCGGGGTGCCGCCAGCATGAGTTCTTCAGTCACCGTGGTTATGGTTTCTTGTCGAACGATGCCGACATCGGTCGCTTGCAGGACGCCGGTGGTCCGCCTCCGGACTTCGCTATAGTGGCCGAACTTGGTCTCAAGCTCTTGGCGCACCTTGATAAGCTTGGTTTCCGCAAGCTGAAGCTCGGTCGCCATCTCGTAGCGTTTCAGATAGTCGTTGAACTGTGTGCTTAAGGTCTGGAGGCGCGCTTCGATCGAATCGACGTCGCTCTTGATCTCTATAACTTTATGATCGACCGCGTGGACCTGCTCGCCCACATGCCGTACATGGTCGCCGACATTGTTAATCGCACGAACTAGTGGACCTAAATCGACTCCATCAGCCATTAGACTCCCTCCAAAACCGACACAGAGCCATCTTCGGTGATGGCCCTCAACTCTGAGGCATAAACCTCGATGAACGCATAAGACGGGTGCAACGCCAAGCTCCGCGCGCGCTCACTCTCTGCAGGCAACCTCTCATTGACTCGGAAGTGCTGAATGATCTCGCTGTGCCCTAGGAAGCTGTTGACGAACTCGGTGCGTTTGGTTAACGCATAGCGTCTTTTGTTTATGCAGGGGCGCGAGAAGGGTCAGAGGGCTTTGTTTGGGACGATGCCGCTTGAGGAGTTGCTTCCGGGAGATCATCCGCTTCGC
>JBBQWO010000032.1:0-33358 GCA_038210535.1 Fimbriimonadales bacterium
GTATCTCGAACGACATGCTAGTCGAGAGTGAAAACGATCTTCCGCCGATTTTACTGGTGGAAGACAATCCGGATGATGAAGGGCTGGCTCTGCGCGCTCTCAAGAAGAGCGGGGTGCGCCATCCCGTCATCGTGGTGCGTGACGGCGAGGAAGCCGTTCAAATACTCCCGAGCTTCATCAACGGCTCGACCCCGATCCTTATCTTGCTGGACCTGAAGCTGCCAAAACTTAGCGGACTCGAAGTCCTTGAGCGGATCAGGGCGGACAAAAGCACTCAGCTCGTCCCTGTGGTTGTTCTGACCTCCTCCGACGAAAGCGTCGACGTCATCGGCTGTTATTCGCGAGGCGCAAACGCCTATGTGCGGAAGCCGGTTGACTTTGATGAATTTATCGAGGCAATCGACTCGATCGCTCGGTTTTGGCTTCGCCGAAACCTGTTGGCAGCCAAGGGACGCTAGCCAAGGGTGGAGCATGTGGGGTGTATCGTGCTCACAGATGGGCTAAGTGCTTGCCTAACCGAAGCCAGGAGCCCTTTTTCAACGGAGACTGGCGCAACGCGTGGAGGTGAAGTTTTCTTGCCTCCGAGCGTCGCCCTTCGCGGTCAAGGGCCTCCGCTTGAAGCGAGGCGATAGCCCCAAGCTTCTTTTGAACGAGGGTCCGGAAGTGATCTCGATGCTCATGGGTGAAGCGCTGGTAGAGGCGGTCGAACTCCGGAAGGATAAGGTCTTCTATGACATGCCGTTCCGCTTCGTACCAGGCCGCGTTCGGCGTACTGGCGGAGCCCATGTGCTTGTAGGTCCAAGTAAGCGGCTCGCCAACGAACGCAAACTCCCACTTGCCCGCCAGTTGCAGCCACATCAGCCAATCTTCGGCCTTCGATATGCTCTCATCGAAATTGCCGGCCTCCAGCACGGCCTTACGGCGAATGAGCACGGAACTCATGTTGACGCGGCAGTCGGGGAGAACGTGGTCCAGCGCTGCGCCCCCTTGGAGAGGCGACCATGTATTTTCCTGACGGCGGCCACCGAGGAAGAAGAAAACATCCCCGGTATGGATGACCCCCACTTCTGCCCTGCCGGTGTGCGGCAACTGCTTCGCAAGTTTAGATTCCATCCAGAAGTCGTCATGGTCGAGGAAGGCCACCCACTCACACGAAGATTCTTCGATCAAGCGCCTTCGAGAAGCCCCGATGCCTTGATTGGCTTGCCGAAGGAGCTTGACGCCTGAGTAGGAGCTTGCTATTTCTGCTGTCCCGTCGCTGGAGCCATCGTCCAGAACGATCACTTCGGACGGAGGCGCGGTTTGGCAGAAGACAGAGTCAAGTGCTCGCCTGAGAAAGGATTCGCCGTTGTAAACCGGGATGAGAACGCTGATCATTCGAATCACATCACGCTAACCGACTCTGCAAGTTCGGCGCGTTTGATCTTAAAAGCTCGCGGAGTCTGTTTCTTGACGAGTTCGATTGGCTTGAATTTCGTGACTGCCAGTGCGGCAACGATTGCGACCAGGTACATGAGTTCGGACAACAGAAGCATCTCGGAGAAACTATGCACGGTCAACGCGATGCCCGTTCCAAATGCAAGCAGGGCATAGGGGTGGAGGATGAAACGTTTAAGGATGTACCGAAGAAAGAATCCCGTCACCGCCAACATGTAGAGGATTCCGACGATCCCAAATTGGGCAAAGAGGAGCGGGTAAGTAACGTCCAGCTTCCCTGGGACCGAGGAAGTCGAGTAGAAGCTGGTGTGCTCGTTGAAGTAGAGACGCTCGCTAGGACCCGTTCCAAAGATCGGATGCTGCATACCCACTTTCACTAACCGCCTTCCCTGCTCCATGCGATATTTAAGGCTTCCAATATCCGCGCTTTCAACCTTTGGCGGTACAAGCAGGTCTTTAAACAGTTCGACTTTGGCGGTGAGAACGATTGCGGAAAAGGCGAGAACCGAGAAAGCCACGGTCCCGAGGATAATTCCTCCCGTCTTCCACCGCTTGGTGACTAGGAAAAACACGCCCGCCGCGATAATCGTCACGAACAAAGTTGCATAGCCGCCACGCGACGTGCTGACGATGAGGCCCAGAACGAACAAGCTCCCGAACGCGTATTCCCACCATTTGAGCCTTCGGAACTGAAGCGCAGATGCGGCGATCAGGAGTCCGACAACCATCTCGCTGGCGAAACCGTTCCAATGCGGGGCCGTTCCACGAGCGCGGTAGCCTTCGCTCTGATTGTACGTTCGGTGCTGATCGAAGAACTCCTCGGACCAGGCTCTCACGCCGCCGACGTTGAGCGCCTGAAGAAGTGCAAGACCCGCAGACGCAGACAGGCCCAACATGACCCAGTTCAACACCGTGCGGCCGTCGAATCCCGCGCGCAAATGTCCTTCGCGAACCAGGATAAACACGGTGTAGAACCGAAGCATATCGCCAAGAAATGCCTTAAATCCACTCGAACTGGCACCGATCGTCGGATCCGCGACGCTAAACGGATATGCCAAGCCGACGATAATTGGGAATCCAAGCGCAATGGCATCCCATGCCGTCAACTTGAGCTTGCCAATGCGCCAGTTGCGATCCAGCAGAAGCCAGATGAGAATCACCCGCAAAGGAACGTCCAGCCAGGCCGTGTTAAGCGGGAGCTTTACGTAGGGCACGTTGCTGTGAGCAGCGCCGCTCACCACGAACTGGGAAGCGATCACCATTCCAAGCAGATGGGACAGCACCTTTCCCTTTGGGAAGGTGCTTACATACGACGCGTACCATTCGCGGCTCTGGATAGGGGCAGCTACCGCGCTCATCGTGCTACTAGGGCTGGCGGCTCGGAATCAACGAAACTGAAATCGTCGTCAAGGCCCCGAGTTCGGGAAAGCACAACCGTCACGACCCGTACGCCGGCATCGCTTAGCATCTGCTGGGCTTGCAGGAAGTCCACGCTACGCGTTTTGCCCGCACGAACAAGCAGGATGCATTCATCGAGACCGCTGGCAAACGCGAGGGGGTTCCCGCTGCTCCGGTATGGCTTCAGATCAAACACGCAAAGATCCTGATCTTGTTCGAGATTCCTAATCTCGTCCAGCTTGCCACCGGATTCCAGAGGATCTTGTCCAACGGCCTTGAAGACCGTGAGTCGGCTCGACGCTTCATTTGGTTGAGCTCCAGTCATTCGCGGGGGCGGCACGCTCTGGGTGCCCGTGTCGACCAGCAGCGTGTTGCGATTTTCCAGCGCTGCGGCAATCGCTAATGACGTAGCCGTCGTGGTTGCTCCCGAGCCTGGATCGACGCCCATCACGCCCAAGCGGTAGGGTTTGCGGTCGGATCGGATGAAGTTTCCTAACAGGGCGACGTATGAGTCGTCCGGCATCCGAGCAAGTGAAGGGTTGGCCATCGGAAGCTCCGGAATCGTACGGAAGCTCGGCTCAAAGGCGAGGCGATTGAGCTGCGTGAGGTTCCGGATCGGGCTCTTTTTGGATTCGGAGTGGAACGCGGTCAGAACTCCCAGGAGCAAGCCTGCCAGAAGACCGGCAGCCAAGTTCAGGGTCATATTCGGCGACACCGGCTTCGGATTCACAAAGGCCGGTGAGACGAGGGTGGACTGTGTTACGCGCCCTCTTTGTGCCACCCGGAGGCTGTCCAGTGAATCTTTGTACTGAAGGTAGGTCCGGGTCAGCGACTCTTGCTGGCGGCTGAGATCGGTCATCTTGCGCTGCACCTCTGGCAGCCGGTTCAGTAGCTGCCGCTTCGAATCGACTGCCGCGCTAGCGGCCGTGACTCGCTGGTTTGCCGCCGAGACTCGGCTCTGCGCCTGTGCGATTTCTCCCGATAGGCTTTGATACAGAGGGTTGATCGAGGTCTGGGTTCCAGAAGTGATGTTTGGCTTCGCGCCTTTAAGCTGCTTTTCTAGATTCGCGATCTTTTCATCGACCGCCTTCAACATGGGACCACCCTTCCATTGGGTCAAGAGTTGCGCTCGCTCTGTGTGAGCGTCTCCGAGAGCGGCCTCGAGGCGTTGGTAGTTGCTGTTGATGCCCACATTCTCCGCGGACTGCACCATGCGCTCAATGCCTTTTAGCTGAGTTCGGAGCGTTTGAACGAGGGCTGCGGAAGCGGCATATTCAATCTTGGCCTGCTCGTTGGCCTCATCAAGGGTGCGGAGGGTCTGTATCTCACTTAGGATCTGCTGATCCACGGCGGGCGCCCCATATTGCCGACGCAGGTTCTCCATTTTCGCGTCCACTTGATCAAGCTCGGCCCTCACCTGTTTGGTCTGAGATTCCAAGAAGACGAGGGCGCGGGCACCCACATCTCGTGAGGCTTCCTGGTTCTGCGCATCGTAAGCGAGATAGATTTCGTTGAGAGTGTCCTTTGCGAGTTCCTTGTCCGGCATACGCGTACGCAGCGTGATGATGTCGGACATGTTAGCGGCCTCTACGCTCAGGGAGCTCTGGAGGTCCATTAGATCGAGTTCCTTGATGGAACCTAGCGGTTTGCCATACTTGGCATGAACGGCCATCGAGGCTCTGCCAAGCACTCCAAAACCCGTCATCTGCTCAACCTGAGTGGCGACCGTCCTCGGGCGGGGAGCCTGTAGCAGGTCGGTCACCGACTGTTCGGCATTGGTCATCATTCTCGAGTTGCTGGTCGCGCTTTGATCGACCAACACTTGAATGACTGCCTCATACTTGGGCGACATCGTGAAGGTCATCACGAGACCCAGCAACAAGCCGAAAATGGCGAATATGGCGATGCGAAGTCCGTATGCCCTCGTCATCTGCTCTCCCCTTTGTTCTCTCTCATTTCACAAGCACCAACTATCTAGAAAAATCCGCCGCTCTGTTGAGCTGCCGCTACCATATAGGTCTTAATAAAGCCCTTCAACTGTTCCAAGGTTACGCCTGGTGTAGAGGGCATGAAGCGATAAAATGTCGAGTCCGTGGCTTTTTGGCCAAACAGAACCTCTTTAAACATGTCTAGTTGAAGCGCCTGGGGCCGGGAAGTAAATCCGCTGGGCCCTTTGTAGAAATAGGCTGCGACGGTCGCTCCCATGGGGCCGGCCATTTCCACGACGGTCATTGGAATTTGTCTTCCGTCGGGCAGATTTAGAGTTTGCTCTTTCGCGTGATTGAAGGAGTATCCCTGGCCCGAGAAGCAAATTTTGGGGTCGTGGAAGCTCTCGTGCGAATCGCTGGAGATCAGCACGGCGTCAAAGGTCTTGCTGCCGTCGGTGTAGTTCCGCGCGACGATGCCGTACGGCTTGAGCGTGTCGTACGTGGGCTTGTCCATCTTATAGGAATACGCCAGACCTTCAGGGCCCGGGATCATTTGATAGCCTGGCACTGAAGCTGGTGCACGCTCTTCCATGACTCTCTCCGTGATGCGGGGGGCACCGGCCTGGGTGGTTTTGGCAAGGGCGAAGACCCCGGTTCCCACCAAGATCGCCGCGAGAATGTATGCGTGTTGTGTTAGTCTTTCCATCCGAGGGCCCTCGCGAATTTGAATAGTGCAAAGAAGCAGATACCGAGAGTGATGAAGCCGCTGTAGTCGTGGAACTTGACCGCTGCCTCCGGGCCGATTCCATCGCCGACCATGCCGATCATTGCAATGCGCAAGCCGTTAAAGAACAGCGCCATGGGCAAAATGCTCGCCACGAGAATCGCGTTGGCCCATATCGGCAGTCGCGCAATCAGCACGAAGAATCCAACGAACGCAGACAGCGCCAAGACCAGCTTCAGCCCACTACAGGGAACCGCGACATCGAGCGTGTAGCTGTTCATCACGATGGTCGTGGGATCGGCCGGATTCACATAGAGCGTATAGCTCATAACCTTGAGGATCTCGTAGGCAACCTTCGTCGAGATCAGCTGAAGGGGGTTCGTATACGCGTCGATTGCGCCGCTCCAGAACGGAAGCGCGAATACCGAGTAGGAGGTCGCGGGCAGCGTGACCATCATCCATTTCCAGCCCGCCACAAAGGCAGCGCCCAGCACTAGGGTGCCCACGAGACAAGCAGCCATGATCATGCTGATCCCTGCACTCCCGGCTCTAAACGCGACCCAGGTCAGCGCAAGGATCGGCACGATTGCGATCATCGCGGGCTTGACCGGCGTCGCCTTTATGCGATCCCACCGCTTAAAGATGATGTAGCCGATGATTGGAGGCACGAGGAAGCCGTGCGAGTAATAGCCATCGCCACTCGTCCACAGCGTCCACAGATTGCGCATCAGGGGGAGATAAGCAATTAAAATGCCAGCCGCAAGGGCAACGCCTGGCCAAAAGGCCGGCGAGCCGGTAATGCTTGTCCAATCGAACCCCCTCTCCCTGGGCTGTTCGGCTGGTGTCGCTATGGGCTGGTCGTTGAGAGTCTCAGCGGCCGATGTCATATTTTGGAATCCTCGCACCGAGCACTTATAGGGACTGCCAAAGATCTTTAACTCCCGCAGTGCTCAGCATCCCCGAAGCTTTTTTCGTCAACAATGTTCCCAAAATGAGCAGATGAATAGTAGGAAGCACTAATATTGCTATTGACAATTTCGCCGTATCCGAGACTTGAATGCTGGCGATAAGTGCTGCCGCCAAGGTTGTCAAGAGAAGGCAACAGACTGCTTTTGCGGCCTGTATCACCGTCTTTCGGCTCGGGGGAAAGTATCGAAGAGCAAACGTAAAGGTGTTGGCATTGACCAGCGTCAGGGCACCAGCAAAAATCCACGACAGCGCAAGTAGTGGTAGATTGCCCCAGAAGAATGTGAGGACCACGGCCAAGATCGACATGATGGCCACCCACCCGTAGAGGGCGATGTTCTGCTTGCCAATCATGAGGAGCGCATTGCCTGCGAACGAGCCGATGTAGACCACCGCGCCATACAGGCAGAGCGCGGGCAGCACCTCAACCGTGCCTGCATATTTCGCACCGAGGATGGACAAGACGATCGGGTCCGCCAAGAGTGCCACCGCAGAGTAGATCGGGGCGATAGCTAACAGGAATGCGAGTAACGATTTGTGCAGCGTTCGAGCGATGAGTTCTGGGTCGTTGACGCGATGCGCAAAAGCGACGGTTACAGTCTGCTGAAGCGGTTTGGCGATCACGTCCGCGGTCGTCACGATCAGCTTGCCGGTTCCATAAAGCCCCGCGGCGGCAAGCCCGAGCATCTTGCCTGCGATCGCCTGGTCACCCACTGAGAAAGCCACCCAGAGGAGGTTCACTCCGGTCAGGGAACCCGAAACGCGGGAAATTTTTCGAAAAAGGCCCGGCTCGCCCTTTGTGTAACAGCACGGTGCCATTCGATAAGTAGCGGCCAAAAAGATCAGCGAGCGGACGAGAAGCTGCGATGCCAGGGCGAAGAATCCCAACCCACCAAGAACGCCAACCAGCGCGTAGAGCGATGACAGCACCGATCCCAGAGTCTCTGCTAAGCCGACTTCCTTGAGTCTTCCCTCCCGTAGGAGCTTTGCCTGGGGAATGGTCGAGAGTCCATTCAGACCCATCGCGGCAGCGCCAAACAGAAGGCCTCCGACGAGCTGAGGCGCACCAAACAGCCTTGCCAAGGGCCAGCTCGCGGCCGCGAGAAGTATCCCCAAAACCAGGCCAAGCAGTGCAGACAAGCCGGCATAGCCTCGCTCCCGACTATCGGACATCTCCGGCTCGTTGAGATAGACACGGGCAATCCCCGCCTCTCGAAAGAGGTCCGCAAAGGTCATTACCGTCACGAGCACCATGTAGGCACCCATGGTTTCGGGCCCTAATTCTCTTGCCACCAATACGCCAACAATCGGCGTCGCCAGCTTCGTTACGAGATTAAAAAGCAGGTTCCAGCCGAATCCGCGAGCATAGGTGCCGGGCCTCATCGCCGTAGCGATTCAAGCACCTCCTCGTAAACCTGGAGGCTCAGCCGCAGATGCTTCTCAGCCGTCGGGGGATCGGCCCAGAACCGATGGTAAGCCCCTTGACCAACAACTTCATTCGTTGCCTCGTCCATGAGCAGATTCATCTGCTTTCGAAGGTGGTCAGCGTCGCCAGATCTGAAAAGCAGCCCATCTTGGCCATGGCAAATCGTCTCAGCCGCGGCGCACACATCCGAGCTGATCACAGGCAGTCCCAGCGATTGGGCTTCTTGGACCGCGAGCGGCTGTCCCTCATACCATCGCGAAGGAAAGACGAGCGCACGGGCACCTCGCATCAATTCCCTCACCTCGGCTCCGCTCTTCCAACCGAGGAGTTTGATACGAGGGTTTGCCGCTCGGATGGCCTCTTCTTCAGGTCCCGAACCAACAATCCAAACTTCGCAGTCCATTGCCTTCGCGGCCTCTGCTAACAGGTCCGCGCCCTTCTCCTTGGTCAAGCGTCCGGCAAAGAGAAACGGCGCATCAGCCGGCAATTTTCGCGCACCCTCCATCGGGAGGCTGAGCGCATTGGGAATGAGTGATGTCTTCGTTTCCTGCGGAAGGTAAGGCTTCAAGATTCTCCGGCTGAAATCGGACAGGAAAATGCAGTGAGCAAAGCTCTTGGGGGTGAGCCCTATGCTCTTTTGGCACCCTCCCTTGGCCATGTGCCATGTCTTTCCGGCAACGCTCTTGCTTTCGGTGCAAAGCGTGGTCGCGCAACCTGCAGATAGCGCCCTCTTGCCGCACGGGGCACCTGAATTGTAGTTGTAGAACCCACTGTAGGGACATGCAATCGAGTAGTCGTGTGCCGTATATACGACTTGAAATCCTTGTCTGACGGCCTCTCGAACCACGCTTCCCGTCAGATTGACGCTAAAGGAATGCACATGGATGACGGTGTGCTGAGGCTCGAGATCGCCAATGAAATCTCTGAATTGAGCCGCCGCCGTGCCATTCCAAAGGCTTCGCGTCATGCGCGTGAGGCCGCCTGTTTGTATGAGATCCAGGTTGTCCTGCAACGTGCGGCACGTCAGATTGGCAGGCGGCACCTCCGGGGGATTGAAAGGGCCCGTGGCGGCGAAGAAGCGCACATCTACGCCGTGCCTGGCAAGCACCAGCGCACTACGCAGCGCAGCAATGCTTGCACCGCCCTTTGCATCCGCCGCCTCAGAAACAATCACGACCGTTCGCAAAAGGGATGGAACTACAGCGCCGATGCTACTGCCGAATTGTCCATATAATGCGCATTGGTCTTTATGGTCGGGGTCTTGCGAACAAGGCGGGGATAGGACGCTATACGCGCGAGCTGTTTCGCGCCCTCGCCCAAATTGAGAGTCCACATCACTTTGTAGTCTTCGCCGGCCCGAACGTTCCCATTAGCGATATTCCGGCAGGTTTTGAAGTGGTGAAGCTGGGGGGAAATGGCGATCGTGCACTCGAAGAACAGGTGCATCTGGCGAAGGCAATCTCTTCTGCGAACCTTGACCTCTTCCACAACCCCGACTTCACCCTGCCCCTCCGCTTGCCTCGTCAATTGAAGACCATGGTGACGATCCATGACGTCGCTTACCTAAGACTGCCGAAGAGCAACAGCATCAAGAGTAAGGTTCTGCTCGGGCTCATGGTTCCGAAGTCGGTTCAACGAGCAGACGCGATCATTACGGTCAGCGAGTTCAGCAAGCGCGAAGTGATGGATGTCTACAACACACCGAGCGACAAGATCTCGGCCATTCCTAACGGGGTTGATCCTCGATTTTGCCCCCAATCGGCCGAAGAGATCGAGCGTATTCGCAAGAAGTACAACTTGCCTTCTCGGGGGCTTGTCCTCTACGTCGGGGGAATCGAGGAGCGGAAGAATCTGGTGCGGCTGGCGGAGGCGGTTGCGCTTTTGCCGGGGGTCACGCTGGCCATTGCCGGGGGGAAGAACCGGGGTGGTGAGCAGATCATGAGTGCGATTAGAGAAATACTAGGTGAGAGCTTGCTGGAGCTTGGGTTCTTTCCGGACGAGGATCTGCCCGGGCTCTACTCTGCGGCCAATGTGTTCGCTTATCCCTCGCTGTACGAGGGCTTCGGCATTCCGCCACTGGAAGCTATGGGGTGCGGGACGGTTGCGGTTGCTTCTAACGCGACGTCGGTGCCCGAAGCCGTTGGCGACTGCGCGGTTCTGTTCGATCCTCTGAATGTTAAGGAGATGTCTTGCGTCCTTGAGCGTGCGCTCGTGGATTCTGAACTGCGCACGATGTTACAAGAGGCGGGAGAGGCCCGAGCGAGGAGATTCACATGGGAATCCGTTGCGCAAAGAACGCTTGAAACGTATGAGCTAATGTCCCCGAATGTATTGCTTCAAGCCAAAATCTGAACCGATCACGAGTAGACGCTCTCCTCCGGGCACGAATTGCGGACGACCCTCTTGGTCATATCCCTCGATCCTCCTGACCAATACTGTCCACTGATGACCCTTGCGCGTAGCCTTGTAGGTGGCACGGTCTGCCCAAGTGTCCTGCCTCCCCACAATCTCGCGCGCTCGCTGAAGAACGGTGGCTTCGGAGGATGGATCTAGCGAGACTTTGAGGACCCGCTTCGTGGGCAGCGTGAGCGAAAGGGTGCGTCCACTTATGGCTGACGACCTAAGCCACCGGCCCTCCGGATGACAAGTCCAAGCATCGAACCGTTGTTTCATTTCCGGCTTGGTCAGGAAGCCTCCGGGAGCGGCAAGGTGGATCGGCTGTCCGGATTCGTTATAGACGCCGTAGCCAGCATATTCGTCGGTCACCACAATCCGATCTCCGGTGTCCGAAATCCACGGCCTTATGTGATGGCCGAGTAGTCTAATTTTGCCCGAGCGCCGCATCACCCAACCGGAAGCAGTCTTTTGCTGGATCATGTATTTTTTCTCACGCTCGAGGATCACCCTGTACCGGCCATTGGCAGACACCGCCACCTCTCGGGTGAAGATTGCGCATTTCGCGAATCCGGAAGCGGAGCCGATGATCAGAAGAAGGCAGACGGATGCTCGCATGACCTTGAGTGCTCATCCACAAATGGAGCGTTCAACTGAAATCCAGAATCATCACTCCTTTGCAGTAAACATCCGTCTATCAGTCCGATTCAAACAAGCTGCGTGGTTCGTCTTCATCTGAAGTGGCACGAACCCTGCTGATCGGCAATCCGCAGGCGACTTGGCGCGAGTGGCTGAAGGAGCATCGCGGGGGCGCGGAGTTGTTGTGCCTCGACCCGGCCGACCCGGTCCAATTGACTCCCGGCTTGCTCAACCTCACGCAGGGGCAAAAGCGGGTCTATTCGAGATTCTATGGCTCGCTTGACCCGCAGCGCCAGCCGCACGTCATCCTCGCCGCCGCCGCTCAGGCCCTTCAAGCAGCATCCAACAACCTGATCATCCAGACCTTCGCCTACCGGCCGTCTCCTGTGCTGCGCCAAACCATTGCACTGCTCTCGCAGATCATCAAACCCGATCGCATCTTGATAGCCGAGGGAACCGACATTGACCAGAGCGGATTCTCACTTGGACCCGAGCAGGTGGAAATTGAGCGTGCGCTGCCACCGATGGTCCAGCACGCTCAACGCAAGGCGCAATGGCTGAAGCTAGTGGAAGAGTGCGAGCGGCACACCGTGGATTTGCGCCGCGTCACCATAGAAGGTGCCCGCATTGGGTCCGGCAGAGCCATGAACGCCGATCAGCGCAAAGCTGCCGGTCTTGCCTCAGCGGTATACGTGGAAGTTACTGGGACAACGCTTCTGATCGTCAGCGACGCCGAAATTGAGGAATCCACCATCAGCGTGGCTCTGGACTATTCGGGTTGCTCGAAAGCTGTTGTAGGCGAGCCTGGGCTCTACCGAAACCTGCTTTCAAGCTTTGCCAACCAAGCCGGTGAAGACTTTGGAACTGGCATCCTACTAGACATAGACTGGCTCTCGATGAGAGCGCAGGTGCTGTCGAACGCCGTCGCCCCTGCGCCAGTGAGGATCCTTCGACTAGGCTCTCTCCGCGTCGACTCGCAAGGCCGAGAACTGGGCGAGACCCGACCCTGGCAGGTATAATTTGAACTCAATGAGGCTGTTTGTGGTGCGTCACGGGCAAACCGCCTGGAACTTGGAACAGCGGGCCCAAGGGCACTCGGACATACCTCTCGATGAGGTCGGAGTCGAGCAGGCCCGCGCCCTCGCTGCGGGCCTGGAGAGCGGTTGCCTAGTCCGCAAAATTTATACAAGCGATCTCCTCCGGGCTAGCCAGACGGCAGCATGTCTCGCTGACCGTCTCGGAGCAGAGCTGATCCTTCGACCAGACCTGCGCGAGCGGAGCTTTGGAGACTATGAGGGTCAGGCTTTCAGTGAGTTCGGACCCCTCCTCGCGAAGGAAGCAGATCGGCTGGGAATCAATCCGATGCACGTAACGCCTCCAAACGCGGAGAGTTGGCAAGACGTGTGGGACCGGCTCGGAGGTTTTCTTGATGAGCTTGAGTCTCTTGACGATCCAGCCATCGTCGTGACCCACGGGGGCACGGGCTCGGTTTTAATGGCTCGGCTCGTCCGAGGTTCAATCGAGACCGCCCGCTCATTCAGCTTTGGCAATACGGGCTTAATGGAACTCGAGCGCAGGCCCGAAGGCTTTTACAAAATCGTTCGCTATAACGACACCTCTCACATGGGAAGGAGCGCGGTCCTTAGTGGAAGCGTGGAAGGCGCGACTCGTTAAGGCTTGGCCCTGCATCGCCTCGGCGGTGCTTGTGCTTTTGGCCTTTCCGCCTTTTAACCTGGCTCTGCTCGTCTTCGTGGCGCTTGTGCCATGGCTCATCAGCTTGCGTCAAACCAACGGCCGCGAGGCATGGAAGTCTGGCTACTTCTTCGGCCTTCTCTTGGGCTTGGGCCAGTTGTACATGCTTGGGACCCTTGCGTACAACTGGACGGGCAGCATTCTCATTGGCCTTCTGCCTTGGCTCGTGGCATCGCTGGCTTACGGCGTCTATTTTGGTTGGGTTGGAGTGCTCATTTCAAAGTGCTGGGCGCGGGGGTGGTATTGGCTCATCCCCATCGTTTGGGCTGGGCTGGAAGTTTTCAGATCCTATATCCCGGTCTTCGCTTTCCCCTGGGGCTTGTTGGCCACTCCGCTTTGGCCACTTACGCCACTCGTTCAGTCGGCTCATTTCGGCATGATCTTTCTGGTTTCCGCTTGGGCCGTCGTGGCGAATCTCATAGTCGCCCTGCTCATGGAAGCCGAGGGCTATCGGCGCGTCCGGCCACTGATCTGGGCCTTCGGTCTGGTCGCGCTCCTATCGCTTTATCGATTTTCGCAGCCTGAGACGGGGCAGAAGTTTGTCGTCACAGCCGGCCAGCCCGGCGTCGATCTCGCGTTCGGTCCCGCAAACAGCAGATCCGAGGACCTCCGGGCAGCTATTCAGCCGATCTTGGATCGAGCGGACGGAGACGGATCGCAACTGGTCGTGCTTCCCGAGGGAGTCGCCGACGCGGGCCAAATGCCGCCGATCACCCCCTTCGCACCTGGATCGACACCGATTGTCTTTGGTGCCCGCCGAGGCTTAGAACCAACGTTCCAGAGTGCGCTCGCTTATGACAAGGGCTGGAAGTATGTCGATAAGACCCGCCTCGTAATCTTCGGCGAGTTCGTGCCGGGCCGAGACCGACTGCCTTTCCTCGCCAGTGCCTTGAGGTTGCCATCCGGCGATATGAGTGCTGGCACCGAGGGAACGAAGAGCATGGAAGTCGCGGGTATTACGGTGGGGCCGGTTATTTGCTTTGAAGCTCTCTTCCCCGACATTGCTTATCGCCAAGCTCTGAACGGATCACGGCTTTTGGCCGTGATCAGCATCGACGACTGGTATATGGGCACCATGGCTCCAGACCAGTTGAGGGCGCTCTCGGTATGGCGCTCTATTGAAACAGGCTTGCCACTCGTGCGCTCAGCTAGCCTCGGCTATACGCTCATCACCGACGGGAAGGGCCGCCTCCTCGCTCAGGCTCCCACAGGAGAACGGCGCTCCTTGCGTGAGGAACTCACATTGCCCGAGAAGTCACCGATGTCTCCCGCCGCGGCGATTTTTCCCATAGGTGCCTTGCTGGCGACGCTCGTGTTCGCACTCCTTCCGCGCAAGAGTGCCCGCTCTCATGCAACAGAGGAGCAAGGATAGCTTGTGGGCGCTATAGGCAAGTTGCCTCGAATTGTGGTTCTAGGCGGTGGCTTTGGAGGCGCCTATGCGGCCCAGTTACTGGCGCGCAAGAAAAATCCGGCGTACGAACTGACCGTGCTGGATAGAAACAATTTCCTCTTGTTTTATCCGCTGCTGGTGGAAGCCGGTGTAGGAGCCCTGGAACCGCGGCATGTCGTCGTGCCCCTGCGTCTCTTTATGCCAAACGCCGATTTCCGGATGGCTGAAGTCCTTGCCGTTGACTTGGAACGGCAGACCGTGAGCTACCGAGTCATCGGGAGCAAGGTAGTCGAAGAGCTGCCATACGACCATCTGATCCTCTCCCTCGGCTCGATCACTCGCATCGCGCCGATCCCTGGCTTGCGAGAATATGGATTTGAACTGAAGTCTCTGACCGACGCGGTCGAATTACGCGACCGTGGCATCCGACAGCTTGAGCTCGCCAATACGATCGCGGACCCTCAGCAAAGGCGAGACCTGCTTCGGCACGTGGTCGTCGGCGCGAACTTTACGGGTATCGAATTCGCGGGCGAATATCAGGCGTTTATGGCAGAAGCCGCAAAGCATTACCGGAATGTCCGACCCGAAGAGATCGAGATGATCGTTCTCGAGCATGGCACTCGGATTCTGCCCTCCGTTCGTCCAGACCTGTCGGCATGGGCAGAGCGTGCTCTCAAGCGTCGCGGGGTGGACATTCGCGCCCAAACCAGTATCGTCGAAGTGGGACAAGAGCATGCTGTGCTCACCACCGGAGAGCGGCTATCGACGGGCATGGTTGTTTGGGCAGCGGGAATTGCTCCCAATCCGTTGGTCGCCCAGATCGCGGGGTTGCCTCTCAACGCAAAGGGCTATATCGACTGCGAGCCCGACCTCAAGGTGAAGGGGTTTGAGAACGTCTGGGCCGTCGGCGACTGCGCAACGGTGTACGATGGCACCGGTGTCCCTTTCGCTGCGACTGCCCAGTCGGCGGGTCGTCAGGGACCTGTCGCAGCCAAAAACGTGGTGGCAACGTTGAAGGGCGAAAGCACCAAGCCCTTTCGGTATAAGCCGATCGGGGCGTTTGCGGCCATCGGCTGTCGCTCCGCCGCCGCGGAGGTTCTTGGCCACAGTTTCAAAGGCTTCTTCGGCTGGTTTCTCTACCGAGGCACCTACCTCATGAAGATGCCCACCCTGCAAATGAAGATACGAATCGCCATGGATTGGTTCCTCGAACTGATCCTGAAGAGCGAAGTGGTTCAGTTGGGTGTGCATCGGCCGAGAAAGGACTTCTAGTCGGCGGCCGCAGGCACCGGAGCGGCTGGCGGAGTCACGTGCTCAGTCGTCGTCGGTGCGGACTCCGTCTTCGTCTCCGTCTTTGGCTCAGCAGCCTTGCCGGAATAATCGTTGATGTGGAACCCCGATCCTTTGAACATAACAGCAATCGGTTGGATCAGGCGCTTGACCGTGCCTTTCGAGCCACAGCTGCACGAATCCAGAGGATCCTCGATGATGCGCTGCTCGACCTCGAAAGTGGAGTTACAACTGCTGCACTCGTAAACGTAAGTTGGCATATAGATTAGATTTTCCCCATGCAGGGGCCCAGAATCTACTACGTGCGGTTCTTTGCGCTTGAAGCACCACCCTTGGCTCTCCCAGGAGAGGAGAAGCTAACGGCTCACCATGAGAATCGACACCGCGTCGCGCGGTTCGATCTTGCCCTGAATTACCGCGTCAACCGCCTCAAATACGCGCATCGTCACTCCATAACGCGCGGCAAGGGCGATCGCGGCGTGAGACGTCGGCACCCCTTCCGCCACCTGGCCAATGGAAGCGACCGCTTCCGCCAAGGTCTTCCCTTCTCCCAGAGCCCGTCCGACGCGATAATTGCGCGAAAGGCTACTCGCTGCAGTGGCGAAGAGGTCGCCCACTCCCGCGGGACCCAAAAAGGTCTCCATCTTTGCTCCCAGCGCGAGGCCCAACCTGCTCATCTCCATCAGTCCTCGCGACAGGAAGGCCCCCTTTGTGTTATCCCCGAAGCCCAATCCATCCGACATCCCGGCTCCGATAGCCAGCACATTTTTGAGTGCCCCAGCAAGCTCCACGCCTACAACATCGTCGCTCACCGACACCCGAAAGCTTTTGCAAGTAAAGGCATCTCGCACCTGCTCAGCCGGTTTCGTATCCTTGAAGGCAGCTACCGCAACCGTGGGAATGCCTCGCGCGATTTCCACTGCCAAGTTGGGCCCACTCAAGACGCCTACCTCCCCCCGAGGACAAACCTCTTCGACGACGTCGCAAAGGAGCCTTCCGCTGTCCGGTTCCAGCCCCTTAGAGGCAACCACCAGAATGCCGGCAGCCCCTTCAAGGTGTGCCGTGACATCCGAAAGGGCACCCGAAGGCACCGCCAAGATCGTCATCTCGGCGGAGAGCTCGACCTCGTTCAGGTTTAGGAAGGTGATGTTCGGAGGAAGCTGAAACCCTGGCAGATAACGTTTGTTCTCGCGGGTCTCCTTCATCGAAGCAAGCTCTTGAACGTCTCGGCCCAAGAGGCTTACATCGTGCCCGTTGCGGGCCAGGAGCAGGGCCAAAGCCGTGCCCCAACTTCCCGCCCCCACCACTGCAACATTCATCGGAGCTATTCCTTTGCCCAGAACATCTCGCCCGCATCTTGGCTGATGACGGACTCCTTGAGAACAGACAAAGCCTTGCGCAGTCCTTCGATCGGAGACATGAGGCCATCCTCATGCTCGATGCTCAGCACGTAATCGTAGCCGACCATGCGAAGGTTGCTGCAGAAGTCTTTCCACCAGTCGAGCCCATGACCATAACCGACCGAGCGAAACACCCACGATCGTTCCAGGATATCGCCATAGCTCTTTGTGTCAAGATTCCCGTTTCTCGCCGAGTTGTAGGGGTCGACTTTGGTGTCCTTTGCATGCACGTGATACAAAGCACCTTCCGCCCCCAGCTCCCGTACCGCGGCGATCGGATCGATTCCTTGCCACCATAGGTGAGAGGGATCGAAGTTTGCCCCGATCGTGTCGCCTACAGCGTTGCGCAACTTCAGGAGCGTGTCGTTTGAATAGCAAACAAATCCTGGATGCATTTCGATGCAGAACTTGACGTTATGCTCTTTGAGAAAGGGTGCCTGTTCTTTCCAGTAGGGGATGACGCTCTCGTTCCACTGCCAGTCCAAAATGTCGCGAAACTCATCGGGCCATGCGCAGGTCACCCAGTTCGGATTGACCGCGTTCGGGCCATCTCCCGGACAGCCCGAGAAGCCGTTGACGCAAGGCACGCCCAATGCACTTGCTAACTTCACCGAATTCACAAACGCGCGGTGGTGGTCGCCCGCAAATTTCTTGTCTGGGTGGAGCGCATTGCCGTGGCAGGAGATGGCGGAGATCATTAGTCCACGGCTCTCGACCTCGTGCATCAGCCGATCGCGGGCACCCTTGTCGCCGATGAGCTGCTCGACCGCCTCGTGATTGCCCCCCAGATGCGATGATCCGGGATACGCTCCCGCGCCAAACTCCACGGCCTCGATTCCTTCAGCCTTAACGATGTCCAGCGTCTCGGTCAGCGACTTGTCGCCGAACAGCGCTGTAAAAATGCCTATCTTCATTTGATCCTCCACCCTGTTCCCTTTGGAACTCCGCATGGATTATGCCAATAGCGGCACGGCAGGTTCAACCATTGGAAAGCCATAATTCCACATGAGCTCCCCTTCGCACCTCCCTTCTGCCCTTGGCGACTTAACCAGGAGAGCGGGTGCGCTTGCGCAAGAGGCGAGGAAGAAGGGAGGCAGCGAACTAAAGCCCGACGGAAGCATTGTCACGATCGCGGACCGGGAAGTCGAAACTTTTCTTCGCTCTGAGTTGCCGGATTTGGTCGAAGGCTCAACCATCTGGGGCGAAGAATTTGGGCGAGAAGAGGAAGGCACCGGTGGCCTTTGGGTCGTGGATCCGATCGACGGGACCTCCAACTTCTCCTTCGGGAATCCCCTTTGGGGCGTGACAGTGGCTCTGGTAAAGGGGAACGAGGTCCAAGTTGGGGCGGTCGCACTTCCCGACCTCGGTGAGCTATACACTGCCGAGAAGGGTTTCGGAGCATGGAAGGGCAACGAAAGATTGTGCGCTATCGAACCTGGACCCATCATGGATCATCAGTTGGTGAGCTATGACGATGGCTTGGTCGCACGATTTCCGAACGTCAACCTTCCGGGCAAAATGCGCTACGCAGGCGCGTTCGTCGTCGACGGGATGTTCGTTGCATCTCAGCGGCTTAGGGGCATGATCGGCCGGCGCGAGCAGCTCTACGATGTAGCCTCCTGCGTCCTCATCAACTCAGAGCTAGGAGCCGATGTACGTTATGCCGACGGCAAGCCGTTCCACATTGGTGAATTGTCCACCGGCAAGAAGATCAACAAACCCTGGATCATGTTTCCAAAGCAAAGCGGCTTTCGTCTGCCATAAGGAATCTAGGTGCCACGGATTGTTGGTGCATGTTGAATAATCGGACTGGTGGTCGGATTGCTCATTACGCTTGTCTTCTGCGCGGGTGCCACGGGTGCAGGGCTGCTTCTCTTCGGATCGCTTCTGAAGCATTTGGATCCGGCCCTGCGATTCGGCGTTGCGGCCCTCCTTGGGCTCGGTGTCGCGGGCTTCGCCACGCTCCCCATCGGGTTGCTTCCCGGGGGTCTCTCGTGGGGCTTGTGGGTGATGGTTCTTTATGCTGGAACCGGCTTAATCGGTCTTTATCGCGCCGCAAACGATCTTAAGCTAAAGACGCCCTCGGGTGCTTGGCTGCTCATCCCACTGGCGGCAGCCCTCGCCGCGTTTATGGCCCTGGTTGGAGCTCTCAGCCCGGCTGACACTAACGAATGGGATTCGCTGGCTTATCACCTTGCGGTTCCGAAGCTATGGATTCAGCACGGCCAAATCGACTTTATCCCCTACATCCACCACAGCAACTTTCCCTTTGCGGTCGACAATCTTTATATCTGGGGACTGCAATGGGGAGGGCAGAGCGGGGCGAAGGGCTTTCAGTTCGCTTACTATCTGATTGGCATGGTCGCGGTCTTTGGAGTCACGCGGCAGCGGTACGACGGGCAAACGGCACCCTGGTGGGCTCTCTTGGTCTACGCGACGATTCCTGCGGCCCTGTGGGAAGGCGGCACCGCCTACATCGATCTCGCTCACGGCCTCTATGCGGGCTTTGGCATTCTCTTCGCGGCGCTTTGGCTTAGCGATCAGACAAAGGGTGCGCTCTGGCTATCGGCACTTCTGCTTGGGCTTGCGGCTGCTTCAAAGTACACGGGATTGCAGACCATCTTTGCCGTGGGAGTAGTGTTGGCCGTCGGAGGATTGCTCACGAAGCAAAAGGGCCTGCAATCCGCGATTCTCGTCGGAGCACTCGCCACGGCCATCGCCACTCCTTGGCTAATTAGGAACCAGGTCCATGTGGGTAATCCGGTGTATCCGTTCTTCTATGAGCAGCTCGGGTCCAAGAACTGGGACCAGCCGAGAGCGGTTGCCTACAAAAATGAGCAACAGACCTTCGGGGTTGGAAGAACGGAGAGCGGACGCGATCCCACGGCGGCCGGGCACGCACTGCTGGGCCTTGCATATCAGCCGGGACGCTACGTCAATCCAGGTCAGACCGCGGGCCTTGGCAGCCCTCTAGGAGCGGTTGGTTGCGCCGTCATTGCGGCCCTGATGATGTGGCTGCTTAGTGGCCGGATCAAGCGATTTGAAGGCGCATGCATCGCTGCGGTGCTGGTAAGCGCCGCTATGTGGTTCTTTCTGAGCCAACAGAGCCGCTATATCCTCACGTGGGCGATCCCCCTTTCGGTGCTGGGCGGAGGAGCGATCGTGCGCCTGGCGGTGAGCCATGCGCTGGCGGTCGTTGTGGGAATTCAGGCTGTGGCGACCCTCTACTTGGGTTCGAGCATGCGACTGTCTCAGCAGTTGCCGGTCGCACTCGGATCCGTGTCCCCAGAGGAATATCAGCGCAAAAACATTGCCTTCTACGAGCCTTCTCTATTCATTAACGAACTTGGAAAAAGCGAGCCTGTGAATGTGGCTTTGTACGATGAGGTTTTTGGATACCTGCTCGATGTTCCGTATTTCTGGGCTAATCCCGGCCACAGCACTGTCATCCCCTACGATCGGATGTCCGACGGAGCAAGCTTCGCGACCGAGATGAAGAGGCTGGGCTTTACGCACGCCTATCTCAGCCTGAGTTCGGTGGTGCAGCCGGATCGCGCGTTCTTGCAGAGGTGGCTTGGCTCGATGGAACTTCAGCAAGATCAAGGCACCCTCACGGAGGAGGAGAGGACGCAGAGGATGGGCGATTGGCAAAGTAAGTGGCAGATCCTCTTGGCCGACGCCGTGCAGCAAAAGCTGCTTACGCCGGTGCAAGGATTCCGCAGCGGCATCCTCTTCAAGATCAACCCTTAGGATGGGACGGGATCGAGCGTGACCCTGTAAGCACCGGTTCCGCCGAGCACGAACAGGAACGAGAAGAACCCGCCGACGGCCCTGTTGGAGGCCACGAACCTAACGCTTTCGCGTTCCCGCAGATCAAATTCGGCTTGCGTTGTGAAGAGCCGGTTGGTCACCTTTACAGTGTGCTGGCCGGGACTGAGGTGAAGTGTGAGGCTCTGTCCGTTCAGCAAAGTCTGCTCTTCGAGATCATCGACGAGCACGTAGAGGTCGCGCATGCCTATGTCGTTTGGGGACGTTCGCGATACAACCAGCTTGCCCGAACGCACGTCAAAATCCACTTTGTTATTCTACGCTTCATCCGTCATCTGAGCAGCGGCCCTCGTTGCTCTGGAGATCTGCCTCTTTGGACTTGTTCGACGAAGGGATATTCTAAAGACGCAAAGTTTTATTAACTCGAAGAAAGTTAAACAATAAAGAGTCAAGAGACATCCACGTCTTATAAAGTGATACGAACAGCGAAAGCGGGCCATTTAAACCCTTATGAATCAAAAAAGACGACAAATTGCAGATTTTTAGCCCAGACAGCGGGAGCAAGCTAGGAATTAAGGGAGTCACACAAAACGGGAGAGACAACTGCATATGACACAGATTCAAGCTATCGAAATGGCTGAACGCACGTTGGCGAAAACGCCAATGCCCGGTGTGTTCGCGATTCCGTTCGCCAACCAGCTAGACTACGACCGCGTAGACGACGCCCTGACCGACATGGGCTGTCTGACTGGCGAATACGTTTCGCTCGCAAATCCGGCCCCTTTTCATGGCTCTTGCCGGAGCGTGGAGAGACTGGTCCAAGAATGTGGTCCCGAGTTCAAGCTTTTTGTACTCAGAGTCGCCTTGCCGGGCCATTCTGATACAACCCTTAGAGATCGTCGCTTGCTCGAAAGAAGCTAGCGACTAGATTTTAGATGGTCCATCCGGAGCGAATCTTCGGGTGGATCAGCATGTCGTATTCCGGGTGCCCCGGAACTCGCATCCGTTTAGAATCCCACTCCACGCGGGGGCCGTTCGCCCAGACCGCTAGATTTCCAAGCAGCACGGTTTCTGTCAGCGGGCCCGAATAATCGGGAATCGCGGACTTCGTTCTGCCCTTTCCAAGGATTGCATCCGCAAACTCGGTGAAGTGGCCAGGGGACTCTTCCACCACCACTGCGGGCATTTGGCCACCGCCCACGATTCGTGCGCCCTGTCCGTACTCGCCCGGCATGAAGAGCGTCGCATTCTGGCACACAATAAGGCACCCGTTGCCGCCAAGATCAACGCCAGGTGCAAGCTCTTGCGGAGGCTTTTTGCCCCCGTCATACCAAAACAGGGGCAAAGCCTCGCGCTTGCCTCGCTTGGGAAACTCGTACTTGACAATCGACCAGCTCGGGAAGCTATCTCGGTTGTGCCCCGACGTTTCGGCGGTAACCGCAATCGGATCGCGAAGATCGAGCGCCATGAACGGCAGGTTCATACAGTGGCATCCGATGTCACCAAGCGAGCCTGAGCCGAAGTCCCACCATCCGCGCCACGCGAAGGGGTGGTACCCGGGCGCGTAGGGCCGCATCGGGGAGGGTCCGATCCACAAATCCCAGTCCAAGGTCTTTGGAGTGACCGCCGAAGCCGGCCTCTCCACGCCCTGCGGCCACCAGCCGCCGGATCGATTGGTATAGCAATGCACTTCCTTCACGGTGCCGAAGGCGCCGGACTTGATGAGCGCGGCGGTTTTGCGAAGATCGGTGCCCGCCGTGCCCTGGTTCCCCATCTGAGTTACCACACGCTTCGAGCGCGCGATCTGCTGAAGCTTCCTCGATTCCCCGATCGTTCTCGTGAGCGGCTTTTCACAGTAGACGTGCTTTCCGTAATCCATCGCCATCGCTGCGGCGGGGGCATGGGTGTGGTCGGGTGTGCTGATGACGACGGCGTCGATTTGCCCTCGCATTGTGTCGAGCATCCTCCGAAAGTCTTCGAAGGTGGCGGCGTCGGGATGGTCGACGAGCGCCTTGGCTCGGATCGTCACATCGACATCACAGAGCGCGACGATATCGCCGTGTTTGGCGGCGCTATTAAGGTTTGCTCCTCCACGGCCGCCGACGCCCACGACGGCAAAGCGAAGCCGATCACCGCGTCTTGAGCCTTGGGCAAAGGCAAAAGAAGGCAGAGCAGCTCCGGCCATGAGGCCTGCGGAGCCGATAAGGAATTCTCGTCGCGATGGCTGATGGGACATGCCTTTGAAGCATAGCCGTCTTTACGGCAATCCGGCAAGCCGAGGGTGAATTCAGTCGGTCGCACCGAAGCCTTCGCCGCCACTAACTTCCACAACAACGTCGACCAGTGGCACAAACATTGAAACTAAGACGGCAACTAAAGAGGAGTGCGACGACCCAGATCCACTTTGGCACGCACCCCATGAGCCAAGTAAAGGCTGAGAACGAATAAGATAGAGGAGATGATTTCTGCAGCCCTTGGCCTTGCCGCCGCGATAACCATGACAACTCCGCAACAGAGCCTCGACGCCTACAAAACTTCAGGGTTTTTGGTGAGCGTTCAGGCTTGGAGCTTCAATAAGTTCTCCGCCTTCGAAGCCGTTGAAAGAACGGCCCTCGCCGGAGGAAGAGCGATTGAGTTCTTTCCAGGACAACGACTCGGGGGAGAGTTGGGCTCGATGGGACCCGATATGAGCGAGGATGCAATCACGAAGCTGAAGGACCACCTAGCGAAGCACAAAGTTAAAGCTGTTGCGTATGGCGTTACTGGAATCGACCGGAACGAAGAGGGTGCACGCAAGTTGTTCGAGTGGGCCAAGAAGATGGACATTGGGATACTCAATACCGAATCGACCGACGCGCTCGACACCATCGAAAAGATGGTGAAGCAATACGACATCAAAGTCGGATTTCACAATCACCCGAAAAGCAACGATCCGAATTACAAGGTCTGGGATCCCGCCTACGTCTATTCGCTCGTCAAGGATCGCGATGTCCGCATCGGATCGTGCGCCGACACGGGCCACTGGGTTCGGTCAGGGATTAAGCCGGTCGATGCGCTAAAGACCCTGAAGGGGCGAGTGGTGAGCAGCCACTTGAAAGACCTTAATGAGTTCTCCCGCGGCGGACACGACGTCCCTTATGGCACGGGCGTGTCGGATGTCCCCGGCATTCTCCGGGAGTTTCATGCGATGAAGTTTCAGGGCTCGGTTTCCGTTGAATACGAATATAACTGGGACAATTCGGTGCCCGACATCGCACAGTGCATCGGATACGTGCGTGGCTACGGGGCGACCTTCAAGTAGCCCTTACTTGATTGGCCTGAACGCAAATTTCTCGACCGTGTGCTTGCCCTGCTGCATCCCTTCGATGCTGCAGGCGAGCCTTTCCTTTTGCTCAAGCTCATAGGTGATCTTCGAGGGGAACTCGTTGGCGGGGTTCTCAAAGACTGCCTTGTTGCCGGTGAGTGATGTCATCCGAAAAGGAACCCCCTTTTTCTCTCCCTTCGACGGAGCGCCAAGGAGCATCCACATCGTGATGACTCCGTTCTCGGACTCCAGAGACATGTACTCCATGAACGCCGTTTTGCCATCCACAACCAGTTTTCCGCAGCCTTGCATGGTGCCGCCGCTCGGTCCGATCCAGTGCTCTTCGAATATGCCCCCGAATTGCGGACAGCTCCAGTTGCCTTTCAGCCAGCCTAAATTCTCGATGCTGGGTTCCTTATGGCCGGGTCCAGTGGTGAGGGTTGTCATGAGGGCGACCGCGGTTACGAGCAACGTTGTCATACGCCATTCTATGATATTCAGCGACTATCAAGCGGAATTGAAGCTATCGACCCCATAATTTACGTGTTCAGTCTTAACGCATGCGCAGAGTTGATCGGGCTTCCACACCAGATACGGACCTCCTAACGAAGCTCACCTGGCCAGCGGTGAAGCGCCTCTTGGCCCTCGCCGCTCCTCACAAGCTCATCCTCGGGGCAGCAGCGGCTCTGATGATCGTCGCAACCGGCATCTCCCTCTCCTACCCGCTCCTCGGCAGACAGGCTATCAACGATGTCACCAACAGCCAAAGCATTCAGCGCCTGGATCGATATGTCTTCATCTTTATCGGCTTAATCGCGGCCTCGACTTTGCTCTCGTTCGCGCAGCACATGCTGGCCGCTCGTGCAGGCAACAACATTGTGATGGAGCTGCGTCTGAAGCTCTTCGAACACTTGCAGCGATTGCCTGTGGCCTTCTTCGACCGTGCGCGCTCCGGAGACTTGACTTCGCACCTTTCCAACGATGTCTCTCAGCTTCAAGGCACCCTTACCGACGACGTCGTGAAGCTAGCCTCCAACGCATTGACGCTCTTCGGCGGGATTTTCATCGCTCTCAAAATCGACTGGCAACTGACCTTGATCGTGGTCGGGGTGTTGTTCGTGACGATGCTGTTCTTCGTGGTGTTCGGACGCCGGCTTCGCGAGCTCAATCGCCGTGCGCTCGACGCGCTGTCTGATGCGATGGGGGCCATTACCGAGGCGCTGGCAAACATCCGGCTGGTCAAGGCATTTACCCGCGAGAACTTCGAACAGGATCGCGCTGTGGAGAAGCTGCAGAAGCTCTACAAGCTGCAGATGAAGAGCGAAACGGCCACGGCGATCATGGGCTCGGTGGCGGGCGCGGGCTTTGCGCTCATCATGCTCGGCGTCATCTGGTACGGCGGAAGGCGCGTCATGGAAGGCACGCTGCAGATCGGCGATCTCTTCGCATTCTTTATGACGGTGACGATCATCGCCGGCCCCATGGGCTCGCTCGCCTCGCTCTATACACGTCTGCAACGATCCATCGGCGCATCGGACCGAATCTTTGCCCTGCTCGACGAAGGCGCTGAGCCGGACGACCGTGCCGGTGCCGTGGAATTCCCCGACGGCTCGGGCTCGGTCGAGTTTCGTGACGTTACGTTCTCATATGTGCCGGAGTCACCGGTCCTGACCGGCCTCTCTCTCGTAGTTCCAGCGGGCAAGGTCACCGCGCTCGTTGGTCCGAGCGGGTCTGGGAAAACGACCGTCGCTTCCATTCTCTACCGGTTCTACGAGCCGCAATCCGGGAGCATCTTAATCGACGACGTGCCGGTGGAGCTGATCCGCCGCGAAGCGTTGCGCAGCCACATCGGTATCGTGCCTCAAGAGCCCATCTTGTTCAATGGCACCTTGCGTGAGAACATTCGCTACGGTCGGCTGAATGCGACAGACGCTGAAATCGAGGAGGCTTCCAGGGGGGCGAACGTAGAGGAATTCGTGTTGGGGATGCCCGAGGGGTATGAGACGATGATCGGTGAGCGCGGCGTGACGCTCTCGGGGGGGCAGAGACAGCGCGTCGCCATCGCCCGTGCGCTGCTCAAGGACCCTCGGATCCTGATTCTCGACGAGGCAACTTCGGCCCTCGACAACAAGTCCGAGGCGTTGGTGAAGGAGGCTCTCGACCGGCTCATGAAGGGTCGCACCACCTTGGTCATCGCCCACCGGCTGACGACGGTCCAAAGAGCCGATCAGATAGCGGTGCTGGCCGGGGGCTCGATCGAGGAGACCGGTCTGCACGAAGAGCTCATTCGAAGCGGCGGGCGCTACGCGCAACTCTATGAGTTGGTCTAGCGAGTGGGGTTTCCCTCCTCGGCATCTCAATTTACGGTGATGTTTTGCACTCTCCCATCCAGGAAGAGCACGTTCATGCGCTCTCCGTGATAGCTGGCCCACTCCAGCTTTGTCTTGGAGCTGTCGAGCAGGGTGATCACTCGGTCTTGGGCGTAGGAGGATCGGCGTTCGGCATCAACGCTCAAGCGCAAGCTGTCGTTTTCGCCAAAAGCCCCGCCCTCGATAACATTGGTCGTTTCGAAGCTGGTGGCGGATGCACTACGATGCTCTAGGTTTGGATCGTTACGGAAGCCCGGATCTGAGGGGCAAGAGAACACCGCGTAGTTCTTTGCATACACGTGGAGCAAATCCCGCCACCGAAATGAATCGCCTGTTACTCGCTGAGTTCCCTCCATGTTCTTCACCTCAGTGGTAAGAACCGGCGGCACAAGCGTATCGTAATCTAAGGCGTGGTGGGTGTGCTATTTTTCATTCGGGTGGAAGGGCTGGCTTTGGTTCTCCGCAAGAATCGTTGTTGTAGTCGTTGCGAGAACCCGTGCCTACAGGACAATTAGGCAATATGTATTCAACTCGGACGCAAGTTACACTAACCTTGGGGCCCGACTTCCACAGATACTTTCTTGCTGGGACTACCTGAACAAAGACCGTGCCTTGAGGCTTGCAAAGGTTATTCTCGCTGCAGGCATCCGGCTCCCAGCAGTTCGCGGGGGGCGAGAGACTCTTGGGCATCCAAGTTAGGTCCGCATCGAGGAATCGCACTTTCCGTTAAACCATCTCCTCCTGCTGCAGCAAATCCGCCCAGACCGGTGCATAGTGGAATACCAAAAAGCGGCATCAACAAAACTGTTTGATGGGGGTCATTAATTTAGATCTTCCTTTTCTGAAGGGCCTTGATTGCCTAATTGACCCTTGCTATTGCATCTTATCACGTTGAGTATAACAAAAATAAGATTCGCAATAAATGTCGTACAAAACGTGTATGCGACCTTGCAACAATCCTACTCCTCTCAGCGGTTATGGGGGGGGGCACCGCTTGCGGAATGCGTCTTTGGGACATCTGCCGCACTCCTGTGGACGATTCGGCCTTGCGAATGGTTTTCGACGCCAGGCTAGTGGAGGCATTTCGGGCTCAGCGGGTGGGCGGGGTGCGATTGTATCCCCGGGCCACAGGTTCCCCGCGGGAGAGCGTGGTACTTGAAAACGGAGATCCCACCTTGCCTCCCCTTCAAAGGCAGCGCTAAACTCTAAGTTGATGGGGCGCATTGAGGATCTGGTTAGGGGAGCGATCGCGGAGGGGGTTTTTCCTGGTGCTTGCTGGTCATATGGCAATTCCTATCGGCAGGTTATGGGGAGCAGCGGCCGTTTCACCTACTGTCCTGAATCTCCCCAAGTGGACAACGGCACGATCTGGGATTTGGCCAGCGTTTCCAAGGTCGTCGGCACCACCACGGCCGCGATGCTTCTCTACGATCGGGGCGTGCTCACGCTAGATATGAAAGTGGCCGAGGTGCTTCCAGGCTTCGCAGATGCTGGCAAGGCTGACCTCCGCACGCGAAATCTACTTGTCCACGACTCTGGCTTCATCGCATTCCGTCCCTATCAGCGAACCTGCACGAATGCCGACGAAGTATGGGCGGCTATTTGCAAGGAGCCGTTGTCCTACCCGACCGGCACAAAGATGGTCTACAGCGACCTCAACATGATTGCGCTTCAGCGGGTCATCGAGACCCTGTCTGGCCAACCTCTCGACGTGTTTTTGAAGCAAGAGATTTGGGATCGGCTGGGAATGGCGGACACGCTCTACAAACCGGGCATCGGCAATCGGCGCTGCTCGCCCACTGACTCAGTGGAGCCTTGGCGCGTGAACTTGCGCAAACTGCGCAAGGAAGAACAGATCGCGTCCAGCGAGCCGTTGCAATTCCCCGATGCGGCCAATTGGATCCAAGGCGAGGTTCACGATCCGAATGCAGCAGTCTGTGCCGGAGTGGCGGGGCATGCGGGGCTGTTCAGCACAGTAGTCGATCTGACCCGCTTTGCCAAGTTCATGTTGATCGAGGGTGAGGGGCTCATCAAGCCGGAGACCATAAAGCTCTTCACGAAGCGTCAATCGGAGTTGAGCACCCGGGCTTTCGGGTGGGACACGCGAAGTGAGAAGGGGTCCTCCGCAGGGAGCAAATTCGGCGCTCGTTCCTTTGGCCACACGGGCTACACCGGCACAAGCATGTGGATCGACCCAGATGCCGCCATGTACGCAGTCCTGCTCACGAATCGCGTGCATCCGACGAGCGAGAATGCGCGCATCATCCAGTTTCGTCCTAAGTTCCACGATGCCGTGGTTGAGGAATTACCGGGCCGGAGCGGCTGAGACACGATTGCATCCCCGGATACACAGCCCCTACGTAAAAAGGCCTCCACACCTACGCGTGGAGGCCTTTCAAACCCACTAAACGAAGGCCTAGCCGCGGAAGCCGGCTTTCGCGGTGATCTCCGTGGCGATGCTGTTCGGGACTGGCTCGTAGTGCGATGGCGTCACGTTCGGTTGGGCTCGGCCCTGGGTTAGGGACCGGAGGGTCGTAACGTAGCCGAACATCTCGGAGAGAGGCACGTGCGCGGTCACTACGGTGACTCCGCCCATCGCGTTCTCCATTCCTTCGATGCGTCCACGTCGGCCGTTGATGTCACCCACCACGTCTCCAACGAAGTTCTCGGGAGTCGTGACTTCCACGTGCATGATCGGCTCCTTCAGGACCGGATTGGCCTTTCTCATGCACTCCTTGAACCCGATGAGGCCGGCTTGCTTGAAGGCGTTCTCGTTCGAGTCGACTTCGTGGTAGGCACCGTCGACAACCGAGACCTTTACATCCACGACCGGGTAGCCAGCGATGACACCGGACAACAGGCCTTCGCGGACGCCTTTCTCAATTGCTGGCACATATTCCTTCGGAATCGAACCGCCGACGGTCTTGTTCTCGAACACGAAGCCGGTTCCGGGCGGAAGCGGGTCCATCTCGAGGACGCAGACGCCGAACTGGCCCGAACCACCCGTCTGGCGGACGAATCGCCCTTCGGCTTTCGAGTGAATCTGCACCGTCTCTCGGTAGGCGACCTGCGGCTTGCCCTGGTTGGCTTGAACTCCGAACTCTCGGTTGAGTCGGTCGACGATGATCTCGAGGTGGAGTTCGCCCATTCCTGAGATGATCGTTTGACCGGACTCAGCGTCGGTGAAGACTCGGAAGGTTGGGTCCTCTTGGGCAAGTCTCTGAAGAGACGAACCAAGCTTCTCCTGGTCGGCGCGTGACTTGGGCTCGATGGCGATCTGGATGACCGGCTCAGGGAACTTGATGCTCTCAAGCGCCATGTGGTGGTCGTTGCTGCAGATCGTCTGACCGGTATTTACATCGTTGAGGCCGATCACGCCCACGATCTCGCCGGCATAAACCTCGTCGATGTCGTTCCGACTGTTGGCATGCATCTCCAAAATGCGGCCGATGCGCTCGGTTCGAGTTCGGAAGTCGTTCGTGCTTGGATCGCGGTAGCAGACGGTAACGCTCGTGCCCTTCTTCAGGACGCCAGAATAGACGCGCAGGAAGGTGAGACGTCCGACGTACTTGTCGGACATGATCTTGAACGCGAGGGCTGCGAACGGCTCCTTGTCGTCAGGATTTCGCTCCATCGTCTCTTCGGTGTCGGGATCAACACCCTTGATCGAACCTACGTCGAGTGGCGAGGGGAGGTAGTCCAAGACACAGTCGATCATCGCCTGTACGCCCTTATTCTTGAAGGAGGAACCGGAGATCATGGGGATGATCTTGTTGGCAAGGGTTCCGGCGCGCAGCGCGTCGCGAATCTCCTGCTCGGAAATCTCTTGTCCATCGAGGAAGCGCTCCATGATCGAGTCGTCGTACTCGGAGATGGCTTCCATCATCTTCTCGCGGTATTCGGCGACCACGTCCATCATGTTCGCGGGAATCTCGACTTCGCGGTAGGTTTTGCCTTTATCGTCGTCGGCATCGTACACCGCAGCTCTCATCGTAATGAGGTCTACGTAGCCTGTGTACATCGACTCGGCGCCGATAGGAATCTGGATAGGTGCGATGTTCGCGCCCAATCGGTCCTTCGCCCGCTGGAGAACGCTAAAGAAGTCCGCGCCCAGGCGGTCCATCTTGTTCACGTAGATGATGCGGGGAACGCCGTACTTGTTCATCTGACGCCACACAGTTTCGGTCTGTGGCTGCACACCGCCGACCGCACACAGCACGCAAACGGCACCGTCGAGTACACGCAGCGAGCGCTCTACTTCGACGGTGAAGTCGACGTGCCCGGGCGTGTCGATGATATTGATCTTGTGCTCGGGCCGGTCGTTACGGGTGCCTGTCCAGAAGCATGAGGTTGCGGCGGAGGTGATCGTGATGCCCCTCTCCTGCTCCTGCTCCATCCAGTCCATCGTGGCAGCGCCATCGTGGACTTCACCGATTTTGTGTGTCTTACCGGTGTAGAAGAGGATGCGCTCGGTCGTGGTCGTCTTGCCCGCGTCGATGTGAGCGGCAATACCGATGTTCCGAATGAGGTTGAGTGGGTGACTACGGGGCATTTATTTTCTCGTTTCGTTTTATGAATGTCTTGGGAGTTTTTCGAGTTGCGAATTTCGAGTTACGAGCGACGAGTGGTTAAACTCGAAACTCGAAACCCGCAACTCGAAACTCACAAAAAAGCCCCTTGCTGGCGTCAGCAGGGGCGGCGCTGTACCTGACTCGCATTACGCTCGAACCTGGTTATCGGCCTCCTGCATGTTCCTTACTCCGAGCGTCACGCCATCGTGCCGCATCTTGGCTCTGATTATGGTTCGTTTTTTAGGGTAAATGCAACCCGTTATCTGCAGAGGTGCAGCCATTTAGGCTCGAATTTTTGGATGAAGGTCATTTAGAGAGAATCGTTCGACAACTCGGAACCCCCGATCTTGTCGAAAGATTGGCAGCAAAGAAGGGGCCGGACCTCCAGTCCCTACTGCTCGAAAGTATTTGCCACCGCCTCTGACGGGACGGAGCACGAATACAATTTGAAATTCACCTCCGGGAACCCTCTCCCCTCGCGGGAGAGGGCAGGGTGAGGGGGCTTCCGCGCAACTCAAGGAATGTGATGTGGTCGCCGATCCGTTCGCAAGTTGATGGGTCTGTCCGCCAAGACGCGTCGTTACCATAATATGCATATAGTCATAAAAATTCCCTTGCATTAGCAAACCTGAATAGCTTATGGTTAAGGATGCGTTTTGTTTCGCCGATTCTTGCGGCATGTTTTGCTCTTGCCATTTCTCCGTGTGCTCGCGCCCAGGATGTTCGGACCGATTTGGGCGTTCGAGTCATAGCCGGTTCTGCGCAGGAGATTGCCGGCAATCACGTCTGGTTGGCCGTTGATCGATCGTCTCTACAAAACGCAATCCTCGACAATGCGCCGGTGCCAGCGAACTTGCTTGCTCCAAGGCTACGCCAATTCATTGAAGGCAAGCCAAAAACCGCCGCCAATGCCGAGATTCCGGTGGCCGGGCTGTGGGCTCTTTCCTCTGCTGAAAACCCGCATGCGCTAGTGGCCGACGCAATGTCCGTGAGAGGAAACGAGCTCGTCATCCGGTTTAGCCCTGGTCGCCCGCGAGAAGGCACCTACACCTTGTCCCTTCAGCTCCGACACTTTCTGGAGGCCGCGGTCGGGCACCCTGGCGCTGCTCCCAATCTGATTACGCATGACAGACCGATCAGTATTAAGGCAGGTCCAGCAGCAATTGCCCATACTGATGTCGACTTGGGTGCAAGTATCAGCAAGGTCTGGTTCAAGGGGCAGAGGGCGAAACCAAAGCAAGGGGGGCACGGTGCGCGACTATCGGGTGCAGCCTTCAATCACTCAGGAAACGATGCTGTTATCCATGCCACTCCTGAAACCCCTTTAGTAGGCATAGACATCGACATGGCGACGTTTCGGGCTGCGGTTCACCGCTATGCAGGCCTGCCCTACCCCGATCTCGACCAGAAGATAAGCGACCTCTTCGCGGGCAAATTACTCAATACAACAGGGGCTCCAGTCCAGGTGAACACGCTCTGGTGTGTGCAGCCAACCGACGAAGACCTATTCAAGGCGAGGATGCACGAGCTTTGCGCGTTCGCGGATATTCAACCCGGCGAGAAGAAGCTAACCCTCATCTTGAGCCAGGCGAATTCCTATAACGCAAGCTACAAAATCGACTTTATGCTCGAAGCCTTTATCCAGGAAGCGCTAGGGGTGGTCATGCGCGATCCAGTGATCCTTCGCCACAAGGAGTCGGTGACCTGGCCCGACAGAGGGAGCCTCGTTCTCACCTCTTCGATTGCGGGTTCCGACAGTACGCTGATTACGGTGAGCCGAAATGCCGTGGGAGGCTTTGAAATGGATAACGGCTCGTATAAATACAATAAGGATAAGACGTCTCTGTACACGATCAATTTTGGCTACCTCGGCATGGCCAATCCGCTGCAAGATAAGGTCTTCGATGAACACTCTTACTACAACTTCAGCTTGAATTCCACCCTCTCAACTAAGAACGTGTTGACCAACTCCTTGAAACGATTATGCAATTAGAATTCTTGCCTCCAGAATGGCCGCAGAGCGCTTGTTAATGGGTAACAGGTCAATTTCTACCCGCCGATTTTCTACTCTTTCGGGAATCTTCGCGTTGGTCAACACGTTCCTAAGCCGCTTGATTCCAAATCCTCGATCAATTTGCAGTTGGCGGGTACCACGGACTATCGGCAAGTCTATATCCCATCGCTCATAACGATTACCGGCTTAAACATCATCACGTCTCAGAGCCTAAGGCAGACCACGGCTTATTACGAGCTAGGCTACCGGGTGGGAGACAAGCGGTCGACAGGAGCAGCATTCTATGCCTCGGACGACGTACTCGGACCCGTCTACGGCGAATTAGGATTGCAGCTTGGGCACGCTTGGCTCAAGCGGATCAAGGATGTTCCGGATCCAAAGCAGCTCAATGTATTCATTGCCCGTCCACGGCTGAGGCTCGGCTTCAGTAAATTCTTAGAGGGAACCAACTCTTTGATGAGCGTCTCGGGCTTTGTCGATCTGTATTATCTCGACCATAAGCTTGGGGGAGGAGACGACCCCAAGGGGGTGAACGATGCGACGAGGGGTCTTCGTGAGGTCTTCAGTGGTTCCATCACCTTCGGTAAT
>JBBQWO010000033.1:0-31467 GCA_038210535.1 Fimbriimonadales bacterium
TCACCCTGCCTATGTTGTCACCGATCAGCCTATTCACCCTAGTTATGTGCATTAGTGGCACGCTGCAAGTCTTCGCCGTTCCTTACGTGATGATTCCAAACGGCGTTCCGGAACGATCCGGCTATTTCTACACTGCCTACTTATTTGACAACGCCTTTCGATACAACAAGATGGGTTACGCATGCGCAATGGGCTGGATCATGTTCGTCGTTATCCTCGTCCTGACGATGGGTGCGCTGAAATTTAGTGAAAAACATGTTCACTATCAGGGGAGCTAACTAAATGCGACAACCTTTAGCTAAAACCGCTCTCATTCACCTGATGCTGATCAGCCTCTCGGCGATCTTCATCTTCCCCTTTCTTTGGGTCGTTTCCACCGCGCTTAAACCCATCGACCAAACCATGCAAATCCCGCCGGTTTGGATTCCCCGCGAATGGCAAGTGAACAACTTCGCAGACGCGATGACCTACGGCCAGGAGAAGCTGGGTTACATCCCTTTTCTGGTATATGGTGTCAATACCATCGTAGTTTGTATCCTCGTGGTAGCGGGCGTGGTGATCTCCAATTCGCTCGTCGCCTATTCCTTTGCGCGCCTGAAATGGAAGGGCCGCGACTTCATGTTTGCGGTCACTCTCGCGACGATGATGGTGCCTTTTCCGGTGCTCATGGTTCCGACGTTTGCGCTGTTCAGAGAGTTGGACTGGATCGGCACCTTCCGTCCTCTGTGGGTGCCCGCTTGGTTTGCGAGTGCGTTTAACATCTTTCTTCTTCGCCAATTTTTCCGGAGCATCCCGTTCGAGTTGAGCGAGGCGGCGAAGCTAGACGGGGCATCTGAGTGGCAGACCTTCCGTCAGGTGATCATTCCGCTGGCAAAGCCCGCGCTTGCCGTCGTGGCCCTCTTCGCTTTCATGGGAACCTGGAATGACTTCCTGGGTCCGCTGATCTATCTGCTCGACCAGAAAACCTTCACCTTGGCGCTTGGGTTGCAATTCTTCCAAAGCCAGCACGGCGGCACACCGTGGAACTTGCTCATGGCTGCCTCGACGGTCGTCATTTTGCCGGTCATCGTGCTGTTCTTCTTCACTCAGCGCCTCTTCATCCAAGGCATCGCCATCACCGGCCTAAAGGGGTAGCAGGGTCAACAGACTGACCTCAGGGGGGCAAAGAAAACGGGCCGGAGGTCCCGTGGTGCCGATGCCGCGACTCACGTACAGCGGCGTGGGCGCGTGTGGAAAAAAGCCGCGGGGATAACGTTTTCCAAGGTGTGAGTGCATCGGGGTGATGCCGAAAGGGAAGCGCCATTGCCCGCCGTGGCTGTGCCCGCTGATTTGCAGGGCTATGCCCTCCGGGAGTTGCTCGACAAGGTCTGGCTCGTGCCAAAGAGCGATAGCCGGTCCTGGAGGCACTTCGAGCGTCGGCTTTGCTCGCCCTACCACCGCCGAATCAATCCCGACCCATGAGATGCCTTGATGTCGCCAAACCTCGTTCCGAAGGAGCTTGATCCCTAGCGGTTCGAGCACACCGATGAGCCTTCCGGCGTCTTTGTGAAACGAATAATCGTGGTTGCCCGGGACGGCCACCGCCCGGCCTTCCATGGCTACGAGCGGTCGCAGACATTGGGCGAGCAGTGCTTCTGAGCCGGGCTGCCAGTGATCAACGAAGTCTCCCGGTATCACGACTATGTCGGGGCGCTCCGCGAGTGCCATGTCGATGGCTTGCTGTCCAAGCTCAAGCGACCACGGGCCCCGTATGTGGAAATCAGCGAGAACCGCAATTTTAAACCCCGCAAGCTCGGCGGGCCACAGCGGTAGGCGCAGGCTGCGGCGCTCCAGAGTCAGGCGTTTGGATTCAACCAACATGCCGTAAGCAAACATCGAGACACTCGCCGTCCCCAAAAGCAACGCCAAGTCTCTGATCCGCATCATCTTATTGTGTGCTCTCACTGCTAGCGGTTGCCAGCGACCCGAGAACGCCCCTAAGCTGCCGTCAAGGTGAGGATGCTCACTTCGGGAAGGCAAAAGAGACGCCAGTCGCTGCCCGTGGTGCCGACGCCGCGTGTCACATAGAGCGGAACTTTGGCATCTTCATAGAATCCGGCGATGTACTTCTTAGCGCCGTAGGGCGTGTGCAGCGCGGTGCCCGTTGGCAAGCAAATTTGGCCGCCATGGCTATGGCCGCTGATCTGAAGGCTAAGGTGATCGGGGACATCCTTGACAAAGTCCGGCTCGTGGAGCAGCGCGAGCAGAGACTTTGAGTGCCGATTCGGCTTTAGGAACCCCACGTCGTGCCGGTTGGCGAGCGCATCGTCGATGCCCGCGATCGTCACCCCGCTTACCTCCTGAACTTCGTTCCGAAGCAGCTGCGTCCGCTTTTCAAGAATGTCGACAATCTTGTGCGGCCGCCGCGCCCAATAGTCGTGATTGCCCATCGTGCTGATCACGGGGCATGAGGCATACGCCAAGGGTGCCAATGCCTCCCGTAAAAGGGCAAGCGACTTCTCGTCGCTGTTGTTTAGGAAGTCACCCGGCATGACGAGCACGTCGGGCTTTTCCACGAGAGCCATCTCGATCGCCCTGGCGGACCGATCCGCCATAGACTGCGTGTTTGCGTGAAGATCGGACACGACCGCAACTTTGAAGCCGTTTGCGTCCCAGTTAGGCAGCTTGAGCTCATGCCGCTCGATCACCAATCGATCCGCGGAGATGTCGGCAATTGCGGCGGGAATCAACGCCGCGGCAAACCCGTAGCCCGTCATCTTGAGGAGGTCTCTTCTTGAATAGGGTTTCTTCTGCCGCATGGGTTGGTGTTGTAGACGCACTCCGTCACAGGATTGTGCAGCAGAACGCAAAAGCTGATTGCACAACTGTCTGTCCCAAGTTCGCGCATACCCAAACGCGGAGAGCGTATAACAGAACTAATGTGGACGCATTATAGAATTCGATTGAGAGCGGCAGCGGGGCTGGCTCTCATGGGAGCCGTCGCTGCGATGGCGACCGCCGACGTGCCAGCCAACGTGACGCAGGCCTTGGCAAAAGCGGAAGCTTCGGTTCAAGCGATCGTCAAGGTTCCGAACGAGCAACGGACGTTCGACAACACCCTCGGTGCGATCGACGATATTTCCGTAAACCTGGACAATGAAACCTCGCTCACGATTTTCATGCAGTACGTGTCGGGCGATGCGAAAGAGCGGCAAGATTCGCGTGACGCCGAAGAGGCGCTGAGCAACTATCTCATCGAGTTAGGCAAACGAGAGGACCTCTACAACGCGGTCAAAGTCTATGCCGACACCAAGCCTGCGCTTGAAGGCGAGCAGAAGCGATTGCTTGAATTCACGATGCGGGATTACCGTCGAGCCGGCATGATGTTGGCCCCGGACGATCGAAAGCGACTGACCGACATCGAGAAAGAACTGCAGAAGCTCGCTACCGAGTTCCAAACGAACATCTATGGTGACGAGACGATCGTGCTGATGACCAAAGAGGAACTTAAAGGAGTTCCCGTGGACACGCTCAACCGCCTTAAAAGGTCGATTGGCGATCTCTACGTCGTTTCGATGGACGGGCCCACTTTCAACACGATTCTGGATCATGCCGCCCACGGGATGACCCGCCAGAAGGTTTGGACCGAATACAAGCGCCGAGGCGGCCAGAAGAATGTCGACTTGCTTGAGAAGATCCTTAAACTCCGCTCCGAAGGTTCAAAGTTGCTTGGCTACGCCAATACCGTGGATTACGAAATCGAAACGCGGATGGCGAAGAACTCCGCCGCAGTCGCCAAGTTCTATTCGGACCTCAAGCCTGTCGTTCGCAGAAAGGCTCAACTCGACTACGATGAGCTGCTCGCGGCCAAGAAGAAGCATGTCGGCGCCAAAGCCACCACGCTCATGCCATGGGATCAGTCGTTCTACAAGAACCGGCTGATGATGGAGAAGTATAAGGTCGACTCCCAGAAGGTCGCTGAGTACTTCCCGCTAACCGCCGTTTTCGACGGCCTCTTCCAAATCACGGCCTCACTGTACGGGATCGATTTCAAAGACGTAACCGCCAACGCCTCCACGTTAGGTTTGCCCGTTTGGCATGCCGATGTGAAGCTTTGGGCGGTGAGCGAGAAATCGAACGGCGAATTGCTCGGCCACATCTACACGGATCTTCATCCGCGAGACAACAAGTACAACCATGCCGCTTGCTGGGGCTTGCGTCCTCGCAAAGTTTGGGCTGATGGAACGGTTCAGAAGCCACTCGCAGCGTTGGTGACCAACTTCACGAAGCCGACCGCCGACAAGCCTTCCCTGATGACTCACGATGAGGTTCAGACCTTCTTTCACGAGTTCGGACACGCGCTCCACAACGTTCTCACCAATGTGAAGTACGCCCGCTTTAGTGGAACTGCGGTCGCCCGAGACCTCGTCGAGGCTCCTTCGCAGATGTTTGAGAACTGGGTTTGGGAGCCTTCCGTGCTCAAGCTTTTCGCAAAGCACTATAAGACCGGAGAACCCTTGCCCACCGCCATGCTCACGGGCATGAAGAACGCGCAGACCCTCGGTAGCGGCCTGGAGACCGAGCACCAGATGTATTACGGTCTCGTGGATCAGACCTACCACACCGCTGCCGGCGGCGTGGTGGACACCACGAAGGTCGGCGTCGATCTCCTTGGCGAGGTTGAGATGTATCAGCCGCCGATCGGCACGTACTTCCAAGGGTCATTCGGGCACTTGATGGGCTATCAGGGCGCCTACTATGGCTACCTCTGGTCCCTCGTTTACGCTCAGGACATGTTCCAGCGCTTTGAAGAAAAGGGGATCATGAGCCCAGAAGCAGGACGCTACTATCGCGACAAGATTCTGGCGCGAGGCGGAACGATGGACGAGATGGACATGCTCCGCGACTACCTTGGTCGAGAGCCGAGAACGGACGCGTTCCTCAAGCACCTCGGGCTTAAGAAGTAGCTCGACAAACTAAGCCCTCGGCAGCACCACTGCCGGGGGTTCTTGCTTTAACTTGAACCGATTTGCTGCCTGCAGGGATTTGTCGAGCAACGCCGCGAGAGGCTGTTTTTCCGATAGTTTGGAAAGCCCTAAGCCCATAAGTCCGCCTAGGATCGCGCCGCCCAAGAGGTCGCTCGGCCAATGCTCTCCAAGATAGATTCGCGATAGGCCGATGCAGCAACTTACGCCTGCCATCGCCATCCCCGCACGCTTGTCTGCCCGCCACAGGGCAACCGTCATCGCGGAAGCCATAAACAGGTGGCCACTAGGAAAGGAACTGTCGGGATAGCAGGGTGCCAGGCCGGGGCAGCCCTCGTAGATCCATGGCCGTGGCCGATAGATCATTCCCTTTAGAAAGGGCCGGAGTGCCACCGAAGCGGCAACCGTTGCCAGCGCCACGAAAGCGCCTTTTTGAAGGTTGGGATTCTTCGTAATCCAGATTGAGAGCAGGAGACCAAGGAGCAGATAGCGAAGGAGATGCAACTCGAAGAGGAGCATGAAGAAGTCGAAAACGAGCGACTTTCCATGCATCGAGCCCACTCCTCGGTAAATCAGCTCATCCAAACCCACGTTAAGATTCGATGATGAAAACGGCGATTTCGTTCGGCTAAATTGCTGTATTAGTCGAAGAGAGCCTTCGCAAATCTGTCGGGCCTAAAGTCCAAAAGATCCTCCGCCTTCTCACCGACTCCAACCAGCTTTATGGGAATCTTGAACTTGTCGTAGACGCCAATCAGCGCCCCTCCCCTCGACGTACCGTCCAGCTTGGTCAGGACAAGGCCGGTTATCCGCGCGGCTTTGGCAAATTCCTCCACCTGTCGAATCGCGTTCTGGCCGGTGTTCGCGTCGATCACCAGGAGGATTTCGTCGGGCTTGCGTCCCAACGCTTTTTCGCAAACGTTGACCACCTTCTGCAGTTCCTGCATCAAGTTGCCCTTACTGTGCTGCCGACCCGCGGTGTCGCAAAGCACGAAGTTTTGTCCCCTGGCGCGAGCGGCGGTAATCGCATCGAAGAGGACGGAAGCGGAATCGGCACCGGGCTGAGCCTTGATAAAGTCCGAGCCCGTGCGCTGGGCCCAAATTTCAAGTTGCTCGATCGCGGCTGCCCGGAAGGTGTCGCCGGGAGCGAGAAGCACCTTAAAGCCCCGTTTGTTCAGCAAGTGGGCCACCTTGCCGATGGTTGTCGTTTTGCCCACGCCATTCACGCCCACAAACAAAAACACCGTAGGGTCGTCGTCGTTGATATCAAGTCCGCGAGCGTCCTTTTGCTCAAAGCGCCGATTGATGGCATCCTTTAGCCGCTGCTTCATGGCCGCAGGCTCGGTAATCTTTTCCTCCCGAACCGCTTTCTTCAGCTCGTCGAGAATTTCGGTCGTGGTTTGAATGTGGGTGTCTGCCTGGAGCAGCGCTTCTTCGAGCTCCTCATAGAACTCGTCATCGATGACCCCCCGACCCATCATGCGGTCGAAGCGATTCATCAAAGTCTTGAACATGCTTAGAGGGTACCGGGGGGGAAGGGCTCGGTGGTCGGGGAGGGTCTCTCCCGCACCGGATCGGGGAAGTCGCGGAAGAGCGCGAACTTAGCGTTTTTGACTCTGCTGTAAACCTCCACGTGCAGGGCCTCGATCTCAGCATCGCGCACGGCTACTCGCCCGAATGCTGCGTCCATCTGAGTCAAATCGCGGAACTCCATCGAGACGTTGAACTCCGGCATGTCAGTGGGCGAGAAGCCAAATTTGCGACGCCGGACCCGGAAACGCTCAATCAAGTCTCGCGCTTTTAAGTAGCCCAAGTAGTTGTCCACGGCCTCACAAAATGCCATATCCTGTCTGCCATCGATGAGATCACACCAAATTTCGTAACAATCCATAGTCAATTCTTCGGAAAATCGCTCCGCCTGACAAGCTCTTTCAATCTGCCCCACATGCCGCTCTCCATGGCTCGCTGCGGCCTCGAAGCAATCCGCCAAGTTTATCTTGAAAAGTGGGTAGAAGGAATCCCGAACTCTAGTCTGACTCAGATCGACGGCCTTCGCCTTTCTGGCGAGCTCGATAAATCGCTTATGATCGTGTGTTCCTTCCCTTTGATCGCGCGAGTGGCTTGGCTATCATGGGTTCGCTCCTACCACGAACTAATCCTGGGCTACTAGATCGGCCTTGCCTGAATGGAAAAGGTCAGCCCACTTAATTTTGCCCTCTAGAAAGGAAGGTATTCGCTCAATTTCGAAAACAAGAGAACCTTCGAAGCGGACCATTCGGTTGATATTGGCCGACCGGCAAGCAAGTAGTAGTGCCTTCGCCTGAGCTGGCTTGTCCTTGTTCGCCAACCGGGCGATACTCAAAGGTAGGTAGAAAGCCGTAGGGCACCAATCGTCGACGTCCCGGTAGAAGGTCACGGTAACCGGCCAATCATCGTCCGTCGTCGGGGCGCGTAGCCCCTGGCCAGGCAAGAACTGAAAGCTCTTGACCGAGGTCAGTGCCGTCTCGACCGGCACGATATCTACCGAGTCCTCTCGGAATGTCCCGCGCGTGTCGAGCGCACGCATCATGACTACAAATTGGTCCCGCCCCCATGGCTGGAGTCGGCGCTCCTTAACTGGAGCCATGTCGTAAATATGCCCCCAGTCTCCAAGTCGCAGACTCGAGGCGTATTCTCGTGTGCGGGCATCCAGGTTGGGGCCGCGGTTGGCACCGAAGTATATTCCGGCGGCAACCGCAGCAGCAAGCGCAGTTCCGAGGATCCAACGCCGTCGTTTCACTACTTCGGAATGCACCCCTCGACTTCCGAACATTGCGCATTCGGATCCTCGGAAACAAGGGTCATGTACTTGCCGGTTGCGGGTGGCGGGTATTGGCAACCATGATTTTGAACGAGGTACCAACAGCATCGGAAGACGCCGCCAGAACAAGCGTAGTAGGGGTTACCCTGAAGGGTCGGAGTGCCCCCGTTGCATGCCGGAAACCAGCCAGCCGGGGCGCAAAGAGGTCCAGCACTACCCAGGGAGGTGAATCCCGCAATGGCGATGAGTATAACGAGGTTTTTAAGCATAGTTTAGCTCCTTGAAAGCGACAGAGCAGCGGCAATTATGTTGCTGCCCGGATAAGGACGGCGCCCACTGAAGAGCGAGCCTGCCACTGAAATCTCGACGATAAATGGCTCGGCGATCATGGGGTTCACATGACGCTCGCTCGGTCGATAAAAAACTTCGTCATGTGTTCCGCAAACCCACATGGGAAAGCTGGTCCCGACCTTTGCGATCTCTTGACGCTGGCGTTCGGTTCTCGCTGCTTCCGGCGCAGAATCCCCCGGGACATGATGGGCGGGCCACCAGACATAGGTCGATGCCAAAACCCCCTTAAGACTCGCGGGAAAATCGGGACAATCCCGGATGGTGGAGTCTTTCAGGTAGGGGTCGAGGACCTTCAATCCGTAAAGAGGGATGCGACTTAGCTCGCCAAGCCCAGGAATTTCCTCCGCAGCCCCCACATCGGAGGAGTACATCATGACGGCTGCATGCAACTGCCGGAGTTGCTGCCCGCATACGACCTGCCGTGCTTTCTCCCGGGATGGTGCCGACAAAGTGAAACCGACACTGGCGACGACTGCGATTATCGCGATCACCGTTAGCGTTTCGACGAGAGTGAAGCCTTGCCCGTTTTTACTTGACATCCGCAATCCGACTCCTTAATCACAAGTGGCTTGGCATCTTTCGCTGCAAGTCCGGTGGCAAGCTCTGTCCGAAGATAGGGATCTCCGTACAGCGCCATCGCCAGCCCGCTTACGCAAATCATCAGCAACAACAGGGGTACGCCTGCACTCCTAGCAATCGAGGCGTGTGATTGATTCAAACACGCACCGTCCATTTCATGCTTATTGCTGGTTTTGGCAACCATGGGGTCTATTGTACAGCCAATTTCAGAATTCGCGACATAGATTTTGGTTTTCCGGTTAAGACAATAATTTATGGACCGGATGATCATTACTCAATAGTAATCACGCCGTTTCTTGGCTCACAAGCGTGTGACGGACCTGCGCGTCCACTCTCCCAAAACTCGACCTTCAATTGCGCGCGGTTGGTTATTTTCTACGTGCTACGAGATCGCACCAAAGTCGATAGTCAATTCTTCGGAAAATCGCTCCGCCTGACAAGCTCTTCAATCTGCCCCACATGCCGCTCTCCATGGCTCGCTGCGGCCTCGAAGCAATCCGCCAAGTTCATCTTGAATACCGGGAAGAGGGGATTCCGAACCTTAGTCTGACTGAGATCGACGGCTTCTGCTTTTCCGGCGAGCTCGACAAATCGCTGGTGATCGGCATGAAAGGCGTCGATGCATTCCACCCCGAAAGGTCCTTCTCCGGGCACCAGCGCCTTCGGGGCAGGCACATTGCCGCTGGGACCTGCGGCATTGATGACGAGGGACCCAAAGAACGTGTGGCGGACCTGCGCGTCCACACTCCCAAAACTTGCGCGCTCGATTGCCCGATCCATCAAGGGCAGGTACGCCCGGTTGGTGATTTCCACGTGCGACAGGATTTGCCCAATGCTCCACAATCCTTCGCCGGGTCGCCAATTTCTCTGGTCGTCGCTCAACGGGGCGACGCTGACGCTGACACGATTATTGAGATCGGTGAGCCGAGAAACGATGTCTTCTAAAAAGGTTGAGCAAATCATACGGCTTTACATAGTCGATGCGGGGAGCCCCGCCGATCAGCAATCAATGCATTAATGATGGCTTACGGGGGTGGAAACAATGCAAGAACGCGGTCTCTTTGCTTCAAATGTGCTTGATCCCCGGCCTCTGGAGGAGGCCGCCGATCAGCCTATTCCTGCTGCGGTCAATATGCCGCTACACGAAATCTCCTCCCGTACACACGAACTTCCCTCGAAGAGCCAACAACTCTTAGTCGTCGGCGATGAACAGCTCTTCGAGAGCACACATGAGGCTCTTCAGACAATCGGCAGAACGGCCGCCCGGGTCGACCCGCTCGATGTTCCAGAACCCCCGGCGGGGATGAAGCCGCGATTGTGGGCACCGAACGAGTTCTTGGAGCAGATAGTTCAAGGGATGCCTCCGGACGGCACCAGAACGGCACTCGACATCGCCTGCGGCACCGGGCGGGACGCGGTATTTCTGGCCAGCCTAGGCTGGACGGTGACCGCCGTTGACCACCTTCAGGATGCACTCGACCGAGGGCGCGATTTAGAGAAGCGCTATGCGCCGCCCGGATCGCAGCCGATCAATTGGCAGTGCAAAGACGCTGGAAGTATTGATCTCGACCGAGCCTATGACCTGATCGCCATGTTCTTCTTCCTCGACCGAGAGCTTCTCAAGAACGCCGCTGCAAGCCTCAGCCCCGGCGGGTGTCTTGTAGTTGCGACATTTACGGCCCAGCACCGGGAGCGATTCGGAAAACCTCAGTCCCTGGAGCGAACCCTCGAGCCTGACGAGCTCAAACGCATCGCCACAGACCTCGAAGTCGTCTCCTGCACGGAAGGCTGGCACGGCGAGCGCCACACCGCCCGGCTCCACGCCGTCAAGTTAGCCGGACCGTCCCGTTCCCTCTTCAAATAGGGCTTCGGAACGGGGTGCAGCTTAGCTCAGTCCTAAATCTAACAGGCACTTGCCGATTTTGTGCAATGCCTTCCCCGAGAGGTTTACGAATTGAAACTAGTAGGAATTGGAATGATCGTTGTTGGCGCATTGGCGTTGGCCGGATGCGGTGAAAAGGCCGTTGTGAACACAAGTGTGGGCGGTCAGCAAAAAATTGTGGATCCTTATCCGGCGAAGGTCGAGAGGCGAGACCTCGTGGGATACACCCTCCTAAACAGGCCGCTCCTCTACGTCCCGCCTGAATCGCAGGCCATCGTTTATCCCAAGTACAAAGCCCCGGTCGAACAAGTGATGGCATCCGTAGGACAGGAAGTCAACCGAGGTGAAGTGCTGATTCAGCTCAGCTTCCCCAGCGCCGAAGCCGCCTATGATCAAGCGCAAGCGGATGTCAAAGCAGCGGAAACCGCCTATGCGAACGCAAAGAGCGAGTTTGGTGAACCCGTGCGACAGGCCCAGCAAGCCCTGGAACAGGCTCGAAAGATTGAGCGCGAGACCCGCGCAAGAACTGATCCCACCGGTGACGCCTCGGCTGCGGAACAGGCGCGAATCCAGCGAGAGAGCATGGAGCAAGTGGTTCAGGAAGCGATCCGGGCCAGAGATGCCAACGTCAGGGGCTATAAGGATCAGATTGACTCCGCCAGAGCAGCGCTCGATCAAACCAAGCAAGGCGTGAAGCAAGGATCCCTTCGGGCACCCATCTCCGGAACCGTCATCACGATGAATGTGAGGGCTGGCGATGTCGTGGGCGAAGACATCAAGCAGCAACTCGTCAAGATCGTCAATCTCGGCGACATCAAGGTCAAAGCCTATGTCCCCTCGGACATGTCCGCTAATTTGGTAGTTGGCAAAACGGTGACGATGGCCTTCAAAGAACTCACAAACCGCACCTTTGACGGAAAGATCAGCCGAGTGTCGGTCGTCCCCGCAGAGGGAGGTCAAAGTGCAAAAGAGATCACGATCGACTTCCGCAACGACAAAGGGCTGGTTAAGGAAGGCTTTACGCCTGACTGGGCCGGAGTCAAGGTCGGCGAGGTCAAAGGTGTCTTAGCCGTCCCTCGACAAGCCATCGACTTAGATCCGACCGGAAAGCCCACGGTCAAAGTGCTTGAAAACGAAAAGTGGGTCCCGCGCGTGGTCGAAACCGGCATGAGCGACGGGAAATACACGGAGATCAAGTCTGGCCTTAAGGAGGGCGAGACCGTTCAGGTTACGCCAGAAGACAAGCTTAAAGCGTAATTCGTATTCCTGGGTAGCGAGCCCGATAGGGCCCGCTACTCGATCGGTAGCATCTGTCGTTCTGGCACCCCGCCGGGGTGCGAGACGCGAGGGGCCATGTCCCCGGGTCTTCGACCCGCGGCTAAGTTCTAAGACCCCGTTGGGGTCTCGGACGGTTTGTGGTTTCGAGTCTCGCGCCAGAGGAATCGCCCGCCGTCAATCTCCTTTATGCGCGAGACAAGCGGGGGCTGTGTCCCCGGGTCTTCGACCCGCGGCTAAGTTCTAAGACCCCGTTGGGGTTGGGGGCGTAGGGAGTTTCGGCTTTAGGTGCACTTGTCGAGCAGTTGCTCGAGCTTGTTGGTCATTTGGCTATTGGTCGCCACGATATGGCAACCTGCGGCGCGGCCCAACTCGAGAAGATTCTTTTCCTTATGGCCCGCGTGGCCGATCACGATCACGCCTCGCTTATCTAGTGCAGGGACCAGCTTGGCCGCATCCATAGAGAGCGTGCTCAGGTTGACGATCGCCGCGTCGGCATCGCCAGGGACTGGCTCGTTGCGCAGCTCGGCGTCGTGGCCCAGCGTCTCCAACGCGTTCATAATCCGCGTGGACCACAAGAGGTTGTCTTCGTAAACTAAAACTCGCATATAAATTTCCTTTGGTGAACCTCCCACTAGGTGGGAGGGATGACGCTCTCAGACTTCAACGATGGTAGGCAGCACCAGTGGTCGCACATTCGACTTCTTCTGGATGAGCCTGCGGACAACATCGGCCGCGTCTTTTCTTACCCGTGCCAAATCCTTCATCTCGTCGCGCGTAAGCGATCTGAGCACGTCCTTCACGACATCCAGGGCTTGATCGAGAAGCCCATCGGGGCCATGGAATCCACGGGCCTGAAGAATCGGATCGCCCGCAAGCTCCCCCTTCGTGACATCGATCGGGATAGTTATTACTACGATGCCTTCGCGGGCAACGTTGTAACGGTCTTTCAAAACGTCGTCGGTGACGCCAGGAGTGCCGCTGCTGTCCACCAGCACCCGCCCCACGGTCACCGCTTCGCCAAAATTGGCGCTCGTTTCGTCGAATTCCAGCGGAACGCCGCCCTTCATCGTAAACATGCGGTGTTGTGGGTAGCCCATCTCCTTCGCGATCTGCTGATACCGGAACTGGTGCCGAGGTTCGCCATGAACCGGCGCGAGATAGTAGGGCTGAGTCAAGTTGATCATCATTTTCAACTCTTCCTGGTAAGCGTGGCCGCTCACATGGATCGGTGTCTCGCTTTCGTAGATGACGCGGCAGCCCTGCAGAAACAGCCGATTGACCGTGCGCCAAATCGCCGCCTCGTTCCCGGGAATGGGTCGCGCAGAGTAGATGAGGGTGTCACCGCTGCGGATTTGGAGGCGTCCATATTCGCCCTTCGACATTTGCACCAGCGCGCTCATCGGCTCGCCTTGGCTGCCGGTGGTGAGGATCGCGAGCTGGTGGTCTGCGTAGAGCTTCATGTCCTCGAGCCTCACGCGAGTGCCTTTTGGAATCTTCAGATATCCCATCCGCTCGCATGTCTCGATGTTCTGCTCCATCCGTCTTCCGACGACCGCTACCTTCCGGCCGAACTCCGCGGCAATCTCGTAAAGCTGCTGCATCCGGTGAATGTTGCTGGCAAAGGTCGTGAGAAGAACGCGGCCCTCCGCTTCAGAAAAGACCTTTCTCAATCCCTCCACCACCGCGCGTTCGCTGGGACCCCAGCCTGGCCGCTCCACATTTGTGGAGTCGCTCAGAAGGCACACGACACCCTCGTGCCCGAGTTCTCCAAACCGAGTGATATTCGTCAATTTGCCGTCGACTGGAGTGAAGTCAAACTTGAAGTCGCCCGTAAAGAGAACGATTCCATGCTCGGTTCGAATTGCCATCGAGCAGTTCTCCGGAATGGAGTGAGTGACCCTGATCGGCTCCACTTCGAGCGCGCCGGCCTTGATCCTGTCGCCAAACTTAAAAATTCGATACTCGACCTTCTTATGCGGGAGCTTTTCGTTCAGGCGAGACGAAACAAGGGCGTGCGTAAACTCTGAGCAATACACCGGCAGATCGACCTGATTCAGCAGGTAAGCCAGCGCACCCGTATGGTCCTCGTGGGCGTGGGTTATAAAAATGCCATGCACCTTGTCTTTGTTTTGGACGAGGTAGGTGAAATCCGGAACGACAATATCGACCCCCAGCATGTCTTCGCTGGGAAACGTCAGTCCGCAGTCGATAACGACGATATCGTCGCCTTGACGGACAACGCTGCAGTTCTTGCCGATCTCTCCAACACCGCCGAGGGCAATAACTTGCACTTTGCTCATATGCCATCAGGGTACCGCTTTTCGAGGGTTTTTCACCCGATTCAGGTTCAAAGCAAGGGCTTGACCGCGATCGCCCAAGCCTTCCGGTAGATGGGATCCAGGCGTTTCGGTACAAGCTCGCCCCTCGTGCGATAGCGTCGCTTCTTGATCTCCGCCAAGATTCTGGGCGTGAGCGCGTCCAACAGCGGACGCACTTCTTTCGCTAAATCCGGGGCCCTAGCGAACGTCGGCATCCCTTTCCACTTGGTGAGAAATGCCCTCTGAGCGGTCTTGCTTGCCTCGATCTGCGCCGTAAAAACGTTGAGAGCAACTTCCGGATCAACGTTCGATTGAACCGCTAAACGCACTGCGTGGTGAATGACCTTTCGTTCACGCTGCTTGTCTTCGACCGGCGCACCGCTGTTGTGCTTGGCCATGGCGACTGCTTTGGCGGTAAGCAGCCGTTCTTCGATCGCTAAAGCCAGAGCGTCCCCAGGCACCGAGAAGAGGAGCAAGGCGGTGAGGGCAAGCACGGCATTAGGCTACCGCCGCCCGCTCGGAGCCGTCGCAGCAAGATAAGGTATTTGTACGGGCGTGCCCTTTTGTGAGCTTCGCTACTATTCCCAGGCCCTGAAGCAGCAGACTTCGGTGAGCGTGATTCTGCCCTCTGTTGACGTTCCGGGCCCCTATCATGTCTTGTTCCTTCTTCACGGCCTGTCCGACGATCACACGATCTGGACCAGGCGAACGAGCATTGAACGATACGTGGACGGACTGCCGCTGATCGTCGTCATGCCGGATGGCGGTCGTAGCTTCTACTTGGATGCGGTCGACGGCCCCGCCTACGGAAAAGCGCTCGGCCAAGAACTGCCCTTGGTGATCCAGCACTACTTTCCAACCAAGCAGCCCTGGTGCATTGCAGGACTCTCGATGGGAGGTTACGGAGCCATCAAGCTTGCCCTGGATCGTTCCGACTTGTTCCGCTCAGCGGTCTCTCACTCCGGGGCCCTGCACTTCGGGCATTGGGTGGACTCGCCCGATCCGGAGTTTCGCCGCGAGTTCTTGAGAGTGCTCGGCCCTGATCCGGTTGGCGGCCCGGCGGATCTGCACGCGCTGGTGCTAAAAGCGAACTCGTTGCCCGCACTTAGGATCGACTGCGGAACCGAAGACTTTTTGCTGGACGCCAACCGAGATTTTCACCGGCATCTGACCGAGAACGGCATCGCGCACGAATACCAAGAATTCCCAGGCGATCATAGTTGGCCCTATTGGGATGAGCACGTAAGGGATGCCATCGCCTTCCACCGCAAAAACCTTGGCTTCTAGGAGCGCCGACCGAACGCGCAAAAGATCGATACCGCGCTGTAAGTTCACGCAGCCCGATCCTACAATAGAGTAAGTGATCAACGAGGTGCGCCGCCCCGAACTGCTGCATGAGCGAACGCTGGCAGACCGTTTTGCCGTGCTCAAGCTGATCCTGGCCATCGTCAACTTCATCGTCATCGGGCTCGACTGGGTCAAGCCCGTTAGTGCGACTCCGCGTGGCGAAACCTTCGCGCATTTTGTCGCAGGCGGGTTTCTCATCTATATGGCGATCTCCTGGTTAGCCATAAGGGCTGAATGGGTCTCGCTCCGCGTCTATCAGCGGATCCTCCCGCTCACCGATGTCTTCGCGGCGAGCATGTTGATTCTGGCAACCGGCGGCTATGACAGTCCCTTCGACATTTGGCTGGCCATCTCGATCGTTTCCGCGGGTTTCGGATCGGCAGGAGCGGTCCCTATCCTGACGGCGGTTCTAGCCGTCATCGCCCAGTTCGTGGTCGCAACTGTCCCACAGCCGCTTCCCTTAGATCCCGGCGCATTTCTCATCCGTACGCTCTACCTCTTCGGCGTCGCCAGCTTAGTGGCCTCGATCTCCAGCCACATGATCCGCCAGTCGAAGGCACTGGGAGCCATCGCGAAATTCGGGCTAGATCTTGCGACAATCTACGGGCCGGAGTCCGCCATGTTACTCTTCGAGCAGTGCCTGTGCCATGAACTCCAGGCAGACGATGTAACCGCTGTGCTAGGCGAAGTGCCGGAGGGATGGGTCCCAATTATGAGCGGCGAGTTTCCGGTTGGCGGCTGCCTCATCGCTCGCAAAGAACCGCTCACCGAGCATGAAAGGCACCTGCTCTCGCTCCTTGCCGACCGCCTGATCTCCTCGATGAAGCGTATGGAACTATCCGTTCAGCTCATCAATGCGGCGGCCCGAGAGGAGCGGCAGCGCTACGCCGACGAGCTCCACGACACCCACCTTCAGACCCTTGCCGCGGTCGATATGCAAGCAGAAACAGCGAGCCGTCTGGTTAAGGGCGGACCTGCGCACGAGGAACTGAAAGCGATCAAGACCATGGTCCGGGATGCCGCCGCAAGGACCCGAGCGTTCATCAGCAGCATCGACGACCAGCCCCAAGGGGGACCTGCGGTGCTCGAACAGGTGTTTCGTGAACGCTGGGGGGACGCCGAAATAGTCATCTCAGACGGCCTAGACCTGACGGAAGGGCAGTGGAGGGCCGTGACGATGATGGTCCAAGAGGGCCTCAACAATGCCAAAACCCACGGGCGAGCCGAGCAGGTGCGTTTTGAGCTGAGCTGCGATGGCGACAGCGTCACCGCCGTCCTTTCGGCAGACGGCAGGAGCCCTGCGACGGATGTCGTTTATGGATATGGATTAGCCAGGCTTCGAACCGTGGTACAAGCCAATAGGGGCGGGCTCGAACTGCAACCTGGGCCCGACGGAGGATCTGAGTTGATTGCGTGGTTTAAGAGGAAGTCTGAAAGGTGATTCGCGTGGGCATCGTCGACGATCACAAGGTTGTGGTCACGGGCTTGATAGGGATTCTCGAGTTCGACGGACGTATTCGCGTGGTGGGTACCGCGTTCGATCTCGCGGGCGGCAAGAAGCTCTTGGCCGAGCATTCTCCAGACGTGCTCGTTCTCGATGTGCGGATGCCAGATTCACGCGGTCTCATGGAAATTCCCGATCTTCGGAAGCTGAGCCCGGCGACCCGGGTTCTGGTCCTGACCGGCTACGGAGATGTAGCCCTCCAGCAGGCGCTGTCTTACGGAGCCGACGCCCTGTTGACCAAAGAGCTAGCATCCGATGTGATCGTAGACACGATCTGCAACTGGTTCCCTTCCGTCGCGACGAATTCCCTGGAGAACCTAAGCGATCGCGAGAAGGAAGTTGGTCGGCTCGCTGCCACGGGCCTAACGAACAAAGAGATCGCCGAAAAACTTTTCATCAGCGTGAACACGATCAAGACCCACCTAGCCCGCGTGCTAGAAAAGCTAGAAGTCCGTGACCGCACCGAGCTAGCCAGAAAATGGCCCGAAAAGCTCTGACGGCAGCGTGATGGTTAGGGCAGGAAAGTCAGGACTTCTCCGCGAGGCGGGGCCAGTCGTTGGGCTTGCTGCACGACATGCTCGCCTCGGAGAAAGACGTGCTCGATTGCGCCGGTGAAGGTCTCGCCTTCGTACGGACTCCAGCCGCACTTGCTCTGGACCATGTCGCGCTCGAATCGATACGTACGCTCGAGGTCGACGAGGAGGAGGTCGGCGTCGAAACCCGGCTCCAACTTGCCCTTTCCTGCCATTCCGTAGAGCAGGGCCGGGTTCTCGCAGGCCATCCGAATCACCTGCCGAAGGCCGATCTTGCCCTGAGCGACAAATGTCAGAAGCACGGGAAGCATCGTCTGGACGCCCGGCATTCCGCTGGGGCTCGCTGGATAAGGCTGCTGCTTTTCGGCGAGCGTGTGGGGCGCGTGGTCGCTGCCGAAAACGTCGAAGACCCCCGCGGCAAGCGCCGCCCAAAGCGCGTCTGTATGCTCCTTCGACCGAATCGGAGGATTCATCTGCGCCAAGGTGCCGAGCCGGTCGTAGCATTCGGGAGCGGTGAACCAGAGGTGTTGGGGAGTGATTTCCGCGGTTACGTCCAGGCCGCGACGCTTGGCATCGGCGATCAGCAAGGGCTCTTCGGCGGTGGTGACATGCAGGACATGCAAGGGCCTCCCGGCCTCTTCAGCGAGCCGAATCATACGCGCGGTTGCCATTCGGGCGCTCTCTGCATCGCGCAGGAATGGGTGCTCTCGCACGTGGGGCATCGCCGAAATCAGCGACTTGCGTTCTCGGTTTCGCTGCTCGTCCTCCGCATGTACGGGGCACCGCTTGCGGCCGTTTCGGAGAACCTGCCGGAGATGCTCCTCGTCTTCGACGAGTAAGGACCCGGTCGAACTGCCCACGAAAATTTTGACTCCCGGAACTCCCGGCAGATTCTCTAGCCGTGCCAACTCATTGATGTTGTCCGTCGATGCTCCCACAAAGAAGCCGTAATCACACCACGCGCGCCCCTCCGCCCGGCTCAGCTTGTCTCGTAGCGCCTCCTCGGAAGTGGTCGTAGGATGCGTGTTCGGCATCTCGAGGATAGAGGTCACGCCCCCCATAATTGCCGCGCGGGTGCCGCTCTCGATATCCTCTTTGTGCTCCAGCCCAGGCTCGCGGAAGTGCACCTGGGTGTCAATGACTCCGCCCATCAGCGCGAGCCCTTTAGCATCGATCTCGGCGTTCGCACTGCTGGCTCCCAGCGAGCCGATCTCAGCAATCTTCCCGCGAAGGATGCCGACATCCGCGACCTCATCTTTTGCAGAGGTCACCACCCGGGCGTTTCGAATGAGCGTGTCGAACACCACGTTTTAGTTAGGCGAGAAGCCCTTTAACTCGTCCATGGTCCTCGGCACGGTCAGGGTTCCGTCCACGATTTTCTTCTTCATAGCTTCGACCTGCTGGAGCCGCTTTAGCCCAATAATCTGCTTGGAGTATCTGAAGTCGCTAAGGCCGACGCCTCCGTCCTTGAGATCGTAAATCTTGGTGCCGCCCACAAACTTGCCGTCGGAAACATCTTTGATGGTCTGATAAACGCCCACGTCCACATGCTTGATCATCGAAGTCAACACGTGCCCTTCGGATACGTGATCTTGATCGCTGTCTACTCCGATGGCGTATTTGTCCGCATCCTCTGCGGCATCGATCACCCCTAGCCCGGCCCGGCCAGCCGCGTGGTATACGATGTCGGCGCCCGAGTCAAAGAGGGTCTTGCCGGCGGCCTTACCTGTGGTCACATCATCCCAAGACTCCGTGAACTTCGCAGGCAGAATGTTGATGCTGGGATTGGCGGACATAACGCCCGCTCGAAACCCGGCCTCAAAGCGACGGATGGTTGGAATGTCCATTCCGCCTACAAAACCGAGTTTGTTTGTCTTGGTCATCAGTCCCGCCAAGTAGCCGGCGAGAAAACTGCCCTGCTCCTCTTTGAACTGCAGGTTCCGAACGTTCGCGCCCTCGACCTGGCCGTCGATACTCACGAACTTCACGTCGGGAAAACGGGGCGCAACCGCTTTCAGTGCATCCTGCTGCGTGATGCCTACCGCAAAGATCAGGTCGGTCCCTTTCTCGGCAAGCGCCTGTAAATTCGCTTCGTAATCCTTCGGTGCCTTGCTGTCGACATCCGAAACGTCCAGGGAAAATTCCTTGCCGGCCCGCTCGATGCCCGCCCAGGCGCTGTCATTAAAGGACTTGTCTCCACGTCCGCCGCTGTCAAATACCACGCCGACGGTCAAGGTCTTTCCCTTCGGAGTGTCAGTGGACGAGGTCCCGTTAGCCTCGATAGAAGGGGTATCCGTGCCTTTGCAGCCAAGAAGTAGGGCGGCCAGCAGAGCGGTCGATAAAAAGTAAGAGAGCTTCAAGGGTCCTCCGGGGGTAAACTGCGAGATTATGGCGCACATCGCGTCGCCCCGTACCAGGAGATTTCACGTTTGACCACAGTTCAACTCACGAAGCTGGAAACCGCGCTCGATCAGGTGCGGAAGCAGTATCCCAAACTTGTACCCGCAGATGCAGCCCTTCTCGCTACCGCCTTGTCTCTAACCGGCCGACACGCCCTCGCTCTTTACGAAGGCGAGCAGTTCCAGTGGCCTGAGGATTACGAAAAGCTGACCCGCTCGATGGTATCGCAGGTCGAGCAGGTTAATGAAGCCATCGAACACAACGCTCCCAAACGAGCGGCCAAGAGCACGGTCGAGGAAGAACCCGTCACGATCAGCGTGGGCCTCGCACCGAATATCAGCGCAGGCGAAAAGCTTTTGGAAGGCCGCGACGATCTCAAGACGAGATTGAGCGACATCGTTCAAGAAGGCGTCGAGTTTGCCTACTCTCCGAGCGACATCGGTTGGCAATGGGCGCTCGATCGAGCGAACTGGGCCACGATCAGCGGAGGCGACGTAAGCCGGCGCATTAAGATCAAGACGGGCTTCACAGAAGGAGCCGTCGGAATCGAAATGGGCCTCGGCGGTACCAAGAAGCGTGCTCCGAAGAAAGCTGCCGCTGTCGCCGAAGTCGCGGAAGAAGAGCCGGTTGCTGACGCGGTAGTCGAAGTCGACGAAGAGTAAAACTTCGTCGTGAGCCGTTTGTCGGAATGGAGTTCGGGCCGCTTCTCTCGCGGAAAGGTCCTCTTCACCGGCAAGCGGCGGCACCTCACCTCAATGGAGGTGCGTGGCGTGCAGATGGCCGAGGAAATGCAGGGTGTTTGCACCCGTTGCCGTTACCTCACCGAACCCACCGTAGCTTCTGCACCCGCCCTCATTTGGGTCATTGAGCCGGACCTGAGCCTCGTATCGAAGTTCAACCCTTTAGCTCTCCAATTTTTCGATCCCATCAATCCGCGGATCGACGAGACGGGCGCGTTCAATCGCTATTGTCAGGCTTTCAAGTTTCTGCTCCTGAACACGCGGAGCAGTGTAAATTGGCTCGGCCCCCCGCCCGAAGAAGGCTGGAGGTCGTGGGTCATCCCCCACCATCACTGCAACCGCGACGGTTACCTCTTATCCGAGCATCGTCTGGCTCGTCCTCGAAACGTCGGGTATCTCGGCCAACCAGAGCACCTTCATGACCGCGAGGTGATCGAAGCCGCCATCCGGAAGTTGGGGCTCGAGCCGGTCGCGTATGACACCTGGGACCTCGAGGCGTACCAGAAGATCGACATCGGGATCGCATGGACGCGCCGCGACGACCTCCGAGACCAGACACGCTCCAATATCAAGCTAGCCAACTTTGCCGCGCACGGAATCCCGAGCGTCGTCTGCGAATACGAGAGCTATCGCGATGTCAATGCCGAAACCGGACAAGTCGGACTCATCCGGGGAGACTTGCCGTCATTCCTCGAGGGCTTGGCGCAACTCGTTTCGGACGAGGCTTTGCGCCGAGAATTTCATGCGAATGCCCACGTTGTACAGTCTCGCTACAGTCGATCCTCGATTGCGGACCGGTATCGAACGGCCATTCAAGAATCGGCTATCCAAAAAAGCGTGTAAGAGATTGGCTCAGGGCCCGCGCGGTGTAATTTACAAGGGGAATTCCGCGATGATACGGCATTCGCGTCGGCCCCACGAGCGCAATAACTCCCGCTTCACTTTCTCCCACAAAAAAACTGTGGCGGACCACCGAAAGCTGCCGCATTTGCATGTGCCGGTTCTCTCGCCCGATCGTTACGGTCCGGTTCTCTTCACCGGGCGCAATCGCCTCGTAGAGCACGTCGGACTCCTTGAGGTCGTCCAGAAGAGAGGTTAAAGCGGCCACGTCTCGCTGGAATTCTGGCTGTCCGAACATGAATTCCTCTCCCTCTACGATCATCGTGCCTCTGGTGAGTTCGCGGGCCATGGACCTGATCGTGGAGGCAATCGTGCCTTGGAGTTTATCCATGGCTGCGCTGCCCGTCGCGGACGGGGTCTTGAGCCGACTCAGCAGGCGCAGCCCCTTACCCGCAACGGTCACCCCCAGCGATTCGTTTGCCTTGCCCACATCCTCGAGCGTAAGGCCGAGGGGGCACTCGATGAGACGATTTTCTACGTGTCCGTTGCTCAAGATCAAGACAAGGAGCGACTGCGCGGGGCCTAGCGCGCTTAGGACCGCATTCCTAACCGTCACGTTGCCTTCTCTGACGGTCGTAGCGACACCCATCTGGTGGGTGACTCGGCTCAGGGCTCGGATCGTGTCGCGCAACACGGCCTGCAAGGCATCTCCTTCCGAGGCGGTCCGAACCTTCTGTTTGGCAGAGTCATGAAGCTGTTCCTGGACGATCAATCGGTCTACGTAGTAACGGTAGCCGAGGTCGCTGGGAATTCGACCCGCGCTGGTATGCGGCTGCTCGAGGTAGCCCATCTCCGACAACTCGGCCATCTCGTTTCGAATGGTTGCCGATTTGACTCCCAGTTGATATTTCTGGGTAAGCATCTCGCTGCCGACTGGTTCAGCCGCGTCGACATACTCAATAATGATCGCCTGCAGGATCGTCTGCTTTCGAGGGTCCAGCTCAGCCATGGGATTCTAATTAGATTCTACGCGCGAACATGCGTCCAGCGCAGAAAGCGACGCCCTGGCCCTACGGAATTCTCTCTCACGGCGGACGCTAGTGGCGGCATAAACGGTCGCCCGCCCTTTCAGAGAGTGATCCGGCAAGAGCTTTCGTTCAGATCTGCCACGGTTACGCTTGCTCCGCACAGCTCCTCAGGGTAAACACCTCTAGGTGAGCATTTGGCTTCAACCTGAACCTCAGAATTGGTGGATGACCGTAGACGATGCGGTGATGGAGGATGTCGGCAGCGGTGACATTACGAGCGGGGCCCTGCCCTTGGATTTAATGGTCAACTGGCGCATCGAGGCTCAAGCTGATGGCATCGTCTGCGGCGTCGGAATTGCCGAGTACTTGCTGGCACCTGTGGGACCCGATCCGGAAGAAGCGTTCTTGGAAATGCATCGCGTCGACGGCGAGTTCATTCAGCGGGGGGTGACTATCATGAACGGGCTGATCCCGGCTCGCCGCGCACTCACCGCCGAACGAACGGCACTTAACTTCTTGATGCACCTAAGCGGGATCGCGACGCTCACCGACAAGTTCGTTCAAAAGGTCGAGGGCACGGGGGCAAAGATTATCGATACGCGGAAGACGCTTCCCCTTTTGAGGACGCTTCAGAAATACGCCGTTCGATGCGGAGGCGGCCACAATCATCGCATGGGGCTTTACGATGGGGCGATGCTCAAGGACAACCACATTCAGGCAGCCGGCTCAATAAAGGAAGCTGTTCTTTCATTGCGTAACAGCATCTCGCACATGGCGAAGATCGAAGTCGAGTGCGAGACCTTGGAACAGGTTGAGGAAGCGGTGGAAGCAAGCGCCGACGTTGTTTTGCTCGACAACATGGACCCGTTTATGATGCGGGAAGCAGTCAAGCGTTTTAAGGGGAGATGCCTTTTTGAAGCCAGCGGGGGAATTAATCTCGATACCGTTAGAGCGGTTGCCCAAACGGGGGTCGAGCTTATTTCGGTGGGAGCGTTGACCCACTCGGCACCTGCCCTAGCTATGCATATGGAGCTTGAGTGATCTCCTTTTTCCGCATAAGGAGCCTGCTGGCTTGAAGACTCCACTCGGACCTTGGATCGAATTGGACGTGGTGGAAAGCACCCAGGCGATCGCAACCGAGCACGTGCGCGAGGGCAAAGGCACCGGCATCGTTTTTGCCCACCACCAGACTGCCGGCAAGGGCCGCCTGGGCAGAATCTGGTACAGTGACCCGCGAGACTCGCTCACTTTTTCTCTCCTCTTTCAGGAGTATGCAGACCACCCGAAGCCCTACCTGGTGGGAATGGCGTGTGCGCTTGCCGCAGCTGCAGCGGCCCACACGCAAGTGCGCTGGCCGAACGACCTGCTCATTGGCAAAAAGAAAGTTGGAGGCATCCTCACTGAGCTGATTCCCAATCCTGACGGAAAGCTGATCCCCGTCGTAGGGATCGGCATCAATCTCAATCAGCAAGCTTTTCCGCCCGAACTCGACCTGATCGCCACCAGCCTCGCCATCGAGCAAGGTGGCCACTATGAAGCTCGAGCGTTAGCCGAGCAAATCGTCCATCGCATGACCCTTCTCCCCGAGCTCACAGAGTGGTCGGTTCTCGCGCCAATCTGGGATCTCTTGGACCGCACGCCCGGTAAGCGCTACAAGCTCCCTAACGGCGATCTTGCCCTTGCGGTTGGGGTTGGGTCGGATGCCCAGCTCATTTGCTCCGTCGAAGGCGAATCGCAAATCGTGCTCGTCGCAGAAGCGCTTTTTGGCCATGCGAGGTGAAGAGCTAACGCCTTGGATGCTCCGCTACGGCTATGAGCAAGGGGTGTTTCCGATGACCGTGGAAGAGGAGATCGAGTGGTTCCAACCGCGACGACGAGCCCTTTTCCCCATCGACGGGATCCGCGTCTCGCATTCGCTGGCAAAGACCATTCGGCAAGGCATCTTCGAGATCACCTTTGATACCGCCTTCGAACGGGTGATGCTCAACTGCTTTCGCCCCGGCGACAACTGGCTCAGCGAGCATTTCGTGCGCGCCTACGGGGAGGCTCACCGGCAGGGCTGGGCTCACAGTTGCGAATGCTGGCAAGATGGCGAGCTGGTTGGCGGGGTTTATGGTCTCGCAATCGGCCGCTGTTTCTGCGCTGAATCCATGTTTCACCGCAAGACGAACGCCTCGAAGGTGGCCCTTTGGGCCATGGTCAACTGGTGCCGCGATCAGGGGTTCACGATCTTCGACGCCCAGATTATGAACCCTCATCTCGAGTCGCTGGGTGCCTACGAGGTGTCCCATGCCGAGTATATGGGCATGCTTAAACCCAGGGGGAACCTCCAGGATTTTCCGATTTCTTGGTGAGCTTGGTGGAATCTTGGTGAGCTTGGTGAAATCTGGTGCACTCCGCGAAGTGACGCTTAGCCGAGACCCGCGAGCACCTTCTTCACCTTCTCCATATCTGGCAAATCGCGAAGCGTCGGCGTCTGCTCTGTATGCCTCACGATGCCGTTCTTATCGATCACCACCACCGCGCGGGCCGCGCTTGGCCCCATCCCTCCAAAGTCCGGCCACACCTCGTCGAACGCTTGAGTGACCTCGTGCTTATAGTCTGAGAGCAGAGGAACCTTGATGCTTGCCTGCTTTGCCCACGCCTCGAGGGCGAAGGGGCTGTCCGTGCTCACCCCGTAGACAATCGCGTTTAGGCCCTTGTACTGTTCGATTCCACCGCTCACGTCACACATCTCATCCGTGCAAACGGGCGTAAACGCACCGGGGAAGAACAGCAGCACGACGTTTTCTTTCCCGCGATGCGCGCTCAGCGTCACGTCGCGATTGGTGCCGTTCTCGCGCGTCTTGAGCGTAAAGTCGGGGGCGATTTCTCCTAGTCCAAGTGACATTAGGGGGCTAGGTTATCCGAACCACCCAAACTAAAGCATGCCAGGCGGAGTCGGAAGAACCAGTGATGCTCCACAGGCGCTTTTTCGTGTTCGTCGTTGTTGCCATGGCAATGGCCGTCATGGGTTGTGGAGGGGGAGGCGGGGGATTCTTTGACCAGCTTACGACCACCGGCACGACCTCTGGTTCTAACGGATCGACCAACGGTGGCAGTGGCCTTGAACTCACCTACATCACCGATTGGACCGAGGGCAATCAAACGCCGACGGGCCTGTCCCAGCGCATCCGAGTGTTAGATCTAACCGGAGGCGTTCTCGCAGAGAGAGTTACGGCAACCGCGAGTGCCGTGCAAACCGTCACTTTCACGAACGTTCCGCAAGGTGCCTACATCGTTCGATCCGAGCTGTTCAGCGGCCCGACGGCGACGGGCACCGTTACGGGAGTTCTTGAGACCCAGTTACAGGGTCAGATGAGAATCGAGACCTCCGTGGGCGCGGCCCTTACCGGCTTACGAGTGACGCCAACAGCAGTGAGTCTGAATATTGGCCAAACCCGACACTTCAGTGTTGCAGGGCTTTCCGACGGCAAGCTTACTTTTCTGGCACCGGGGTCCGTAACATGGTCGGAGAGCGGCGGTGCGATCACCACCAATCAAGAAGGCAATGTCACGGCGGTCGCGGCGGGAAATGCGAATCTGATCGCCACCCACACGAGCGGTAGGACCGACAGCACGGCGGTGACCGTCACGGAAGTCGATACGAACCGCACCAAGTGGACGGTCCTCGTCTTCCTGAATGCCGCGAACGACCTCTTTCCCTTCGCCGCCCCCGACATGAATGAGATGGAGCGGGTGGCAGGAAACCCCCAGGTTCGATTCGTGGTTCAGTGGAAGCAAGTGCGCGGAGTGGGCGGCAATACCAACCCGAGTTTTAGTGGCACGCGTAGATATCTTGTCAAGCCCGACAACACGTCCGCCCTTAGAAGCGAAGTGGTGCAGGAGATGGGCGTCGACACCGACATGGGCCGTCCCGAGACTCTCAACGAGTTCATTCGATGGGGTAAAGCCAACTATCCTGCGGAGCGCTATTGCGTGATTGTTTGGAACCACGGCAACGGCTGGCACCGAGGCGTCGATGCCCAGCCGGTCGTAAAGGGCATTAGCTACGACGATCACACCGGAAATGCGATTCACACTTGGCAACTGCCGTTGGCCGTGCAGGGTCAGCATGTGGATATCTTCTCCTTCGACGCTTGCCTTATGCAGATGATCGAAGTTCAGGCCGAGCTCAGAACTGCCGCCGACTTTATCGTCGCCAGTGAAGAGAACACTCCAGGTTATGGGTATCCCTATCACCTCATCTTCGCTCCTTGGGTGCAGAACCCAGGGGCGTCGACCCGCGATTTGACGAAGTCGATGGTAGACGGACACGTCGGATACGACCAGTATCAGAACGATGTCATCACGCAAAGCTCGGTCGAGTCCTCTCGCGTCACTGCTGTCATGACGGCAGTCGATCAGCTTGCCGGAGCGCTCATTGCAAACCGAGCGAGTTTGACCACAATCGTTCCTCAGATACGCACTCAATCCATGAAGTACGCCTTCCGGGGAGACGGCCGGTATTACTACGACCTTTGGGATATTGCCAACCGCCTCCAGAACGCGGACACCGCGCAGGAAATCAAGACTGCGGCTCAAGCGGTGAAGGGCGCCGTGCAAGGAGCAGTCATCTGGAACGGCTTCACGCCGCTCTCAACCGGTAGCCACGGCATCGCAATCGACTTCTCACCGAGGACCGCCTTCCAGAACTACGCAACCGACTACAGCCTCACTCAGATGGCCAAAGAAACCAGGTGGGACGAGTGGCTGGCAATCGCCCCGGAGTGAGGGGATGAACGGGGTGAGTGGGTGAAAGGATGAAAGGATGAAAGGATGAAAGGATGAAAGGATGAAAGGATGAAAGGGAAGGGATCCAGCGTTGAGTGACTTTCTCATCCTTTCACCCCATTCACCCCTTTCATCCCCAGTGCATCTATAATCACCCATGACTCGCCGTGAACTCATTAAGGGTGCGACCGCCGCTGTTGCCGCCACCCACCTTGCCCGCTTGGCAGACGCCTCCGAGGTTGAACCGACATCCCAGGCAAAAACCATGATCAACGTGCCGTTCGAGCGGCGTGACAAGGTGCGGATGGGCATCATTGGGGTGGGCGGCAGGGGGCAGGGGCTCCTCAACGACCTGCTCGCAATCGAAGGAGTCGAGATGCGGGCGATCTGCGATCTCGTTCCCGATCGGCTGAAGGAGGCCCAAGCCAGAATCCAGAAGGCGGGCCAACCTGCCGCTGCGGAGTACGGCCGCACGGACACGGACTACAAACGCCTATGCGCCCGAGACGATCTCGACCTGATCTACATCGCTACGCCGTGGAAGTGGCACGTCCCGATGGCGCTGGATGGGATGAACGCCGGTAAGCACGTCGCCTCTGAAGTGCCCGTAGCCACCACTGTCGCGGACTGCTGGAAGCTGATCGATGTCAGTGAAAAGACCCGAAAGCACTGCATCATCCTTGAGAACTGCTGCTACGGCTACAACGAGATGATGGTGCTGAACATGGTTCGCAAAGGGGTTTTCGGAACTCTTACTCACGGTGAAGCGGCCTACATTCACGACCTCCGTAGCCTTCTGCTGGCTGATTCGGGGGAAGGGCTCTGGCGTCGTGTCCCGCACATCGAGCACGATGCGAATCTTTATCCCACCCACGGTCTCGGACCGGTGGCGAATTACATGGGAGTCAATCGCGGGGACAAGTTCGACACCCTCGTGAGTCTCAGTTCGCGGGAGGCAAGTCTTACCGAATATCGTGACAAGACGGTGGATGCGGCGAGTCCAAAACGCAAAGAGAAGTACAAGTGCGGCGACATGAACACGAGCATCTTGCGCACAGCGCTTGGCCGCACTGTTATGCTGCAGCACGACGTTGTCACTCCCCGCCCCTATAGCCGCCTGAACCTTATCCAAGGCACCCGCGGAACGTTCGCAGACTATCCGGGCCGCATCTATGTCGAAGGTCGCACAAAGGATCACGCTTGGGAGAACCCGGAGGCCTATAAACCCGAGTTCGAGCACGAGCTGTGGAAGCGCGTGGGCGAGCTCGCAAGGAAGCTTGGCGGGCACGGCGGCATGGACTTCATCATGAGCTACCGCGTCATCGAGTGCTTCAAGCAGGGAACGCCCCCCGATATGGACGTCTACGACGCGGCAGCGTGGAGCGCACCTTTCGGATTGAGCGAGACCTCAAACGCGAAAGGCGGCGCACCCCAGAAGTTTCCGGACTTCACCCGTGGTCTATGGCGCGAGAGGAAGGGCAACAGCGGAATCTAGACTTAGAGCGTCGCTACAAAGGCCCGCAAGGGCATCCATAACCTTAGGATCGTCATTGATGGTCCGCGCCCGTCTGAACTTGAGCCCGAGAGAATCACACCTCTCTTGGGCCTCGATCCCTAGGTCGTAAAGAACCTCGAGATGGTCCGATACGAAACCGACCGTGCAAGCAACGACGTTCTTAAACTCCGAGGCCCTCTCTTCGATCACGTCCAAGATGTCCGGCCCTAACCAGGGTTCGCCAGTATTGCTTGCACTTTGGAACGCGAAGGTCCAGTGCCTGAGATTGCAAGCTTCGGCAACCAAGCGGCTCGTTTGCTCTAGTTCATGCTTGTAGGGATCGCTCAAAGCAATAATTTTTTCGGGCAGAGAGTGTGCGGAAAAAATGATCAGCGTCTCTTCCTCATTCCACCCTGCAAGCTGTTCACGCACCCGATCTGCCAGTGCTTCGATAAAGGCGGGGAGGGTGCCCCAGCGCTCGATGATCGCCAACTTCATCTCGGGCCGATGCTCGTCGCGCGCTCCTTCTGCGTAGGCCCTGTACGCCGCAATGCTAAACGTCGAAAAGTGGGGGGCCAGCACGATTCCCACCGCCCGGTCGATACCGTCGTGAGCCATTTGCGTGACGGCATCGGCCACGAAAGGCGGCGCATGCTTGGTGCCGACGTACAACTTTGCGTCGATCCCTCTCGCTTGCAGTCCGGCCCGAATGGCACCCGCCTGGCGTTGCGAAATCGCGGTAAGCGGCGATGGCCCGCCGATGGCCTCATAGCGGCTGGTCAAGTCCGCCAACTGCTCCTCGCTCGGCACTCTGCCTCGGCGAATGTGCGTGTAATAGGGAAGCACCTCTGCCATAGAAGCGGGAGTGCCGTAGTGCATCACCAGGAGCCCGACGTTGATTGTTGGCTGATTCATAGTTTTGTTGCGATCTGTTCCGCGGCTTCTTGACCCTGACGAAGCGAATCTGGCACGCCGACTCCGTGAAAGCTGGTCCCTGCGAGGGTCAGATTCGTCTTCCGCAAGGTCACCCCAAGGCGAGACACAAGCTCCAAGTGACCCACTTTGTATTGAGGCAGTGCGCGGATCCAACGTGTCGCTTGGCACAGTACGGGAGGCCCCTTGATGCCCAGCAAATCGGTGATTCCGGCAAGTGCTTCTGCGACCAAAACCTCCTCCGAAACCTGCTCCAGCCTCTCCCTCTCGCCACCCAAGAACACTCGTACCAAAACGTGGCCCTCGGGGGCGCGTCCTGCCCACTTCCGGCTGCTCCAAGTAGAACCGGTGATGCCGGCGCCACTGGCGGGGGGGGCCAAAAACCCGGTGCCATCCAGCGGATGTTCAATGTTGGCTTTTCTGAACCCAAAGGTGACGATTGCGCTGGACCGATGCTCGATAGATCGCACAAGCTCAGACGCCTCTTGCCCTGCAAGCAGATCGGCTGCCTGGTTTGCGGGGAGCGCGATCAAGACTTCATCGGCGTTGATCTCCGCCAAATCGGAAACTTGGCGGTTGAGGTGAATCCGGGTTCGCGTGAGTTGCCGGGTCAGGGCTTGCACGAGCGATCCCATGCCCTCTTTGAAGGACAGGAAGGAGGGTTGGCCGCTCCCAGATGGCGAAGTCTGCTGCATTCCTGCGGCAAGCGAACCGTGCTTACGCTCCAACCCAAAGTAGCCCGGATAAAGCGCCCGCATGCTCAGAAGGGAAGCGTCTCCACCATGGGTACCCGCTAGCAAGGGTTCCGCAACCAGGCTTGCAAACTCGCTTCCGAACCGGCGGGTGAAGAACGAGCGGATCGACTCATCGTCGCCGGTTCCCGCCGCTTGGTCTGCTTCCTGCAAGGCTCTTCGCTTGCCTTCCGGGCTCAAAAAGGTGGCCCGTTCGAGGGTGTCGGGGCAAGAGTAAGTAAATGTGACCAGTCCGCCCGGAACGCGATGAAGGTGGCCCTTGACGAGCATAAAAAACTCCTTCTGCTGCGGTTCGATCACTTCGGTATCGAGCCCCAGCTCAGCGATCAACTGCATCATTCCGGGCTTACGTGAAAAGAAGCAGTCGGGTCCCGCCTCGATGAGATAGCCCTGGTCTCGCCGCGTCTGCAACTTGCCACCTAATCGGTCCGACGCCTCATACAAGTCGATCTCAGCGTCGCAGAGCCGCTCGAGCCGATACGCGGCGGCTAGCCCGGTGATCCCTCCGCCAATGATGGCGACCCGTTTAGGCATTCTTCACCGTTTGCACAAGCCGCTCAACATTCTCCAGAGGCGTGTCGGGCAAAATTCCGTGCCCCAGATTAAAGATGTGCCCCGGCAGCAAGCGCCCTTCTTCGACAATTTTTCGCGAAGTCGCCTCAACCGTCGAAGGGTTCGTCTGCAGAACCGTGGGGTCGAGGTTGCCTTGCATCGGAACCCCCGGAACCAGTTGCGCCGCCTGAGTCAGGGTCACTCTAAAGTCGACTCCGATCACATCGCCACCGGCTTCACGCTGAATGGGCAAGAGCAGCGGGTTGCCCGTCCCGAAGTGAATGACCGGTGCGCCCAGCGGCTTGAGACGCTCGAAAATGCCCTTCATGTGCGGCAACAGATACTGTCGATAAGCTTCGGGTGACAAGTGCCCGACCCACGAGTCGAAGAGCTGTACG
>JBBQWO010000034.1:0-30317 GCA_038210535.1 Fimbriimonadales bacterium
CAGGCCCCGATAATGCCTCAACATTCGCAAAACGACTACTGAAATCGCCGGTTTGAACGCAAAGCGCTACCACTTAAGCTTCAAGAATATTCAGCTCCCCGAGAAATCCCAAAGGAAACGACCTGGTCAACACGTTCCTAGAGACTGAGATCAATTCATGCTGTATATGGCGACTTACTGGAACGACTTGCGATCAGGCAACAACGAAAAGTAGATCAAAATCTAGTCGAGTAATCTCTGCCCACATGACCTGAAGGGAATTTCAGCGGCGCGACATATTGTCGCGATAAACGTCCTTCAGAATATATCGCCACTCGAATGATTCACATCGGCGCGGCGAGGCAATTCGAGAACGAAGGCGAATCGTCCGCTTTTTAGCGCTTTTGGACGGCACCCGCCTTGGCCTGTCGAAGATTGAGCCGTTCTGCTTCGTCCAGCGACATATACCGTCCTCCCTTTGTAATTTCGTAGTATCGGGAGCCCTTCCTATGGAATATGCCGCTCGCTGGCACAGCCCATACGATCTCTTGCTCTAGAGGTGCGGCGCAGGCTGAAGGTGCCGTAGCGATGCCCGGACCCGTCATGGGAAGTTGATCACGGCGGAGCAGATAAAGCCACGGATCCGAAGCGTCTTCCCACGGCACTCGATCCGTCGGGGCCATTGCATCCGCTAGGTGCTTGATGGCGTCCTTGGTGTTGGAGGTCGACCGGTTGTCGATTTCCAGTTCCGCCATATCAATCCAAACACATTCCACCGTGAATCTTGCGATGACGCTCGTAAGCAGTTCGGCTCCTGAACGATCACCCATTGCGTCGAGCATCTCAACAATCAGGGGCAGGTCTCTGGCGGGCTCGTAATCCGTTATATTTGGGGTGTCCTTCCACGCTAATCCGATGTGTCCGATGGCTAGTATGCAGAGCCTTACCATTTGGTCCGAATCTTTTCGTTGCGCCAAAGCAACGAGCATGTCGCTAATGTACATGATCGTATGCTCTCGAAGAACACCGTACCCAGGCCACTCCTTAGTCAGGTTTCGAAGTCGCCGCACAACGTAATGCAGAACATGCAAGACAGCCTTGAGCTGGGCGACGTGCGCATGTGCGCTCGGCGCTCTCGCGCTTCTAGTCGCATGCCGCACTCGCGCCTGAAGCTCGCCCGTTCCGAACGTCGCCTTGACGTCCGCTCCGCAGATTCTCCCCATTCGCCTCAGGAGCGAACGCATGACCGTCTCGAAAAGGATCCTGTCCTGGTTCCCAATTGCCTCCATTGCAAGTTCGTGAACGGGCCCTAGCGGGTCGTAATTGTTATGTCGGTAGTTGTACTTGCTGAGTCTGATCCCGATAACTTGTCCCGAGGTGTCGGTGTCAACGATCGCCAGACCGTAGTCGCGGAGATCCTTTAGCATCACTCCAGAAGCGAGCTTCATGGCGATCTCGTTCGTCTTGGTGTTCTCAACCTGCGACATGATCTGCGGGACCAGAAGCGCGAGCGTTCCGAAGACTGTTATGAGGCCAAGGTCTAACGGTAGGTCGTCGCCTCTATCGACAATTCCTCGAGCGCGAGCAAGTAGGACGATGCAGAAACAGATCGCACCGACATACACGGTCGCGATGACGATCGGACTGTTGCTGCGATATAAGCCAGCTACGACACGTGTGTACTTCGGCTTCGAGGAAAGCTGCGCGAGAATAAACAGAACGGCCACGTAGACAGCTAGAACTCCGGCGAGCACCTGCGCCGAAGTGCTGAACACGTAATAGATCTGGTTAACGGAGTCAATCTCGTTAGCGGGCGATCGAAGCTTAGGTTGAATCAGACTAAATGTGAACCTGCGGCCGAAACAGGCACCGTACACCAGGAGCATCACGCAAAATATCGCAACAAAGACGAAGCGGGATTTTGGCACGCTTCCTACTCCGAACTATACGTCTCCGAGGTCGCCCTTTATCGCGTACTCCGCGATCCGACGGACCTCAGCGAGCACGCGTTCACGAGCAACCGAGTCTTCCCACCAGCCTTCCCGGCGGATTTCCCTTTCATCCTCGACAGGTCTAAAGATGTATTCGACGTGAGCGGGCCAGTTCTTTTTCGCAGTCATTAGCACCCTCCTCGTATGGAACGCCTTACACACCACCGCGACTTTTCGGACATTCGACCAGCCTATCGATCCTTCGACGATATCTCGGGACAGGACGAAGTTCTCAAGAGTGTTCGTAGATTTCGTTTCGAGAATCATCTTGTCCTGTGAGACCCCGCGCTCCAAGGCATATGCCATCAATGCCTCACTTTCCGGACGCCCCTCCTCACCACCGTAAACACCTCCGACGATAAGCACATGCCTTGCATGCCCGTGGGTGAGCATTTCGATTGCAGGGTCCATACTAGGCAGCCAAGTATTGCCGAGGACCAAGACGAGATCCACGCTCTGAACGGGATCTTCCATGAAAAGGAGGTTGGAAATGGCTTCTCGGGTTGTGATTCTGTTCATGGGGATATTGGCTTCGCTGAGGTTAGTTTGGGATAGCTTAGCAGTTTTAGGGCAAGCTACCAATGCTGATCTCAAGTCTCAGAGATCCTTGTCACCTCGTCTAACCATTGGTGCAAAGTTTTCCAAAACTCGAACCCTGGGTCTACCAAATGCAATTCAGCACCGGAAACCACCCGTTTTACTTGCTCTGAGAGCGAGTTCTCGGGGGTTCGAAATCCACGTTCCGGGTGAAAGAGGATCCCTTCTGGAAACATGAACCGAAGGAGGTCCTTTTTTGTTTTGAGCGAGAAATCCTGCCAAGCCTGTTCCAAGTCGAAGAAGAACGCCTTTGCGAATTCGACTAAAGACTCGACGCTTGTTTCTTGCGAAGCTAGGGGAATATTCGCGTAGGCAAACGCAATCTCTTTATTCAGGCGGTCGATCTGTCGCTTTGCGAGGTCGTCCGGTATCACCCCAGCGGCATTCTTGAGCGCCACCCCATCCTGCAAGAGCTTTAGCTCACTCACGCGCTTTGTCCCAACCTGACGCTGACGTTCTTCATGTACTCGCGTCTCTGCCTCCAACTCGATCAAACTAGCCTTCAGCCTCTCCCATGCCGCTTCGTGTCCGCGGTACGCGCCGAGTTCAATCTGGAAGAAGTCATGAACTATTTTGCGCGCGTAGCTTCGACCACGACAGTGGCTGCACCGGTAGTAAGGATATTTCACATCCTTCTTGCCGCGAGACCAAGAGGCGGTATAGAGTAGGCCACAACCGCACCGCATGGAGCCACGCAATGGAAAGTCCTTGGATTCGAGCTGGTAATGCTGAGGCAACTGTGACGGGTAAAGGACTGCTTGTGCTCTATAGAACGTTAGCTCGTCAACCAGCGGTACGAACGGGGCTGAGGCTGCGAACACTTTGTCGAAGGCGTGGATTCTTCCGATGTAGACCTCATTCTGAAGCATGCGGTAGAAGCTCGAATTCGACCGCGAGATTCCGGCTAATCCGAGATAGCTTCTAACTGCCTGCGGGCTGTGATGGCCAATCGCGAGCAGCTTGAATGCTTCCCGGATAAATGGCGCGAACCGAGGATCTGGCTCAATCGTGCCCTTGCCATGATGCCTAACTGAGCGGTAGCCAATTGGCGCTTTCCAAACCCAGCGGCCGTGCGACACCGCTTCGATCATTCCTCCCTTGCTTCGTTCCGCGCGAATTTCATTGTCGAACTGGGCAACGGAGGCGAGGATCGTCTCCGTAAACCTTCCCACCGGCGTGTCTTCGATCCGCTCGCCGAGAGATTCGAGGCGGATACCAAGTCGGCTTAGCTGCAGTTTGAGGTTGGTGTAATCGCTCACGTTCCGGGCAAGCCGGTCGATCTTGGGAATGATGACCACTCCGACGCCATTCTTCCTATCGCGGCAGAACACAAGCATTTCCTGCAACCGCGGTCGCTGGTCCGTTTTGGCGCTTTCGCCCTCCTCTCGAAAGATGCGCGTCAAACGATGGCCAGTTGATGCTGCATACTTCTCCACCTGCTTCATCTGACTGTCTAGCGATCCACCTTCTTCCACCTGGCGCTGGCTTGAAACGCGGATGTAGGCTACGGCTGTTTGCATTCGCGGTAGGCGTTATAGATGATTTGGGCGAGAGCGGCGATCTCTTCATCCGCAATGTCTCGCATTTCTGCAATGCCCGCAAGTCCCGACGTCTTTACAAAGAAGGCCGCCTTACCTCGCGGCACATGTCTTGCAAAGATGCTGAGCGGTGTTTCCGGCATGACCGGCCGCTGGGGTAGATCGTTGGACATAAAACTCATCCTGGTCGTATCAAAATAGTCGTGCAAATAGCTCCCATTGCGGTGCAAGCGTTGCAGCAATGCACAAAAACTTGTTTCGGCCTTTGTTCGGGTGGTTTGATGACTACACTATGACAAACCTCCCACCATCGCAGGTCTTCGGACCGGCCATCAATCGGTTCGCCGACGTGATGGCTCATCACGACAGATTCGCCTTCAAAGGCGTTTCTCGCCTTGCCAGAGAAGCCGGAGTAAGCCCCTCCAGCGTCTCCCGTCTTATTAACGGGAAGATGAATCCGTCTTTCCTGATGGTTGCCCGCCTCACCGAAGCCTTGGAGAAGCAGATCGGATACCGGATTGATCCAAGAGACCTTATCGCGGAGAACGGACGGTTCATCAGCCGCTTCGTCTGCGATCTGGTTCAGTGTCAAGGTTGCCTGCCGGACAACGCTCGAGACGAGTTTGGATCAGTGAAGGAAGCTTTTAGCAGCATTGAGCCGGGCAAGTGGGTGACCTCGCGCCATCCATCCGGCTTACCAATCGAGAAAGGAACTGTATGAACCAAGAACAAGCATTGAAGTCGGTTCTGAAAGGCAGTTCGTTGCACGTTTGCCTGATGCTCGTCTCGAAGGTGCTGACTCGAACTGGATACGGCGATATCCAGGTTCTCGACCGCCGCCACCGTCGCCAGAAGTCGAGCATCGGTGGGTGTGAGCTTCTCTGCCAGACAAGCATCGGCTCGGTGCCGATCAAGGTGATCATTAAGATCATCAAAGACTCGGTACGAACACGGATGCTTGATGAGATGGCCGGGGCAATTGACCGAACCAAGTCGGACTTCGGCATCGTTGTTTCAACCGAGGAGCTATCGGACAAAGCGCGGCTGACACGAGATGAGTACAAGAAATCTCGCGTCGAAGTGATCGACTGCTTGCTGTTCTCGGAAATGCTCCAGAAGTTTCGCATCGGCGTCCGGCCAAACGGTGAACCGGACTACGCCTTCTTCGCCGAGCTCGAGGGCCAGCTTGATCGAGTCAACGAATTCCTCGCCTATGAGCGCTTCACCCGGTGACCGCGCGGTTCAGCTTGCCGGGCGTTTGCTGCAACTTGGCCTGACCCATGCGGCGGTTTCCGAAATGCTCAGCTTCCCGTTGGATGAAATCGAAGCGCAACTCAACTGGTTGCCTTATCGAAAAGCGAAGCGACCGGGGGCCTTCCTCATCAATGCTGTGCGTCGAAACTACTCACCACCTAAGGATTTCTTCTATGCCAATCTTAAAGCTATCCGCGCTCGGCAGAATGACGCCGTGGACCAGGACCCCGAACGTCGTCATTGACCGGCTGATGCCGAGTCTCAAGGACACCGAAGTTCGGGTGCTGCTCGTGCTTCTCAGATCGACGGTCGGTTGGAATCGTGATGGGCATTCAGTCATCCTCTCCTACTCGATGCTGGCGCAGCGGACGGGCAGGTCAAGCGAAGCGATTTCCAACGCGCTCAAAGGCTTAGAGCGCAAAGGACTTATCCACATTGCTCGCGGGAAGCGGAGTCGGAGCCGCCTGAATCCGAAAACTATCCCTTCGGATTCCGAAGGACATTAATATACAGAAAGATAAAAAGAACAGCGGGCGCGTTTGCAGTTATCCACATGCTGCCGATCTCCCTCCCAAAAACAGAACAGAAACCCAGCGAGCATTCGCTGGGTTTTGATCGCTCAAGAGCAAGCGATCCAGACAGAAACAGACAGGGATGGGTGGGCGGGTTCTATAGGCTCTTCGCAAGATAGGTGTTTCACCAGGGGCTGAGGGTTCCGCCGGCCGTCGATGGATATGAGGGAATGACTGAGCGGAGAGCGAAGGAAGACTGAAAATCAGGAGAGTTGAGTTGGCGAGTGAACCTGCGTTGGCTCAAATAACCCGACCAGGGTTAGTTGGGGCATTGGTTGGGGTTTTGATCTATATTCTCGGAGTGTTTCTTCGGCTCGACTGCGACTCAAGCCGGCCGATGAAGTCTTGGAGCTGGCGGGCGGTGACTCTTCGACTTCGCCCTATCGTGACCGAGTCCAACTCCTGGATGTCGATCAGGCGGTAGAGATGCGCTCTGCTCAGTGACAAAAGCTCGGCTGCTTCTTCGATCGAATACGCAAGTTTCTCACGGTGGCCCTTATCCATAACCGGGATGATTGCGTTTTGAGATTTGCGAAGATTGGCTCTCGGCGGATTCTTCAACTACAGCTAAACCAAATCAAACTTAAGCTAGCGGACTTGCGGGAATGAACCAGCTTCAAGTCGGGCAAGATCGTTTTCGATGGAGCGAAGGTGCCTCATGTCCCACCGTCTTTGCACGTTCCGGCTCAGAAGTGAAAGGAACTGAACCGTTCTCCCTGGGAGATCTGTTTTGCTCATGATTCTTGCTTCGACCAAACCACAAATCTCCCGCGCCAGATAGATGCCCCCGCTATGGCTGCTGTATGCCTTCTCAAGGTATTCGGAAGCGGCGTGGGTTTCCTCCAGCAGCAAGAACGTTCGGGCCAAGAGGAAGTAGAGGAGAAAGCGCTCCTTCTTTGGCGTCGTTTCCGCTAGCCTCGCCAAGTGGGTGGCGATCCCTGTAAGTTCTGACCGATCGGCGCTCAGTGCTCCTCGCTCCATGAACCCGATCTGAATTCGAGCAGGGAGGATTGCAAGGTCAAGATCTGTGACGATCTGATACGGCGGACGTTCTTTCACAGGTCCAAAGGCGGCCGCTAACTTGAACACGTCATTTAGGAGATCCTGAACTTCGAGAGGCTTGGAGTCAGGCATTCCGGCCACGTTCATCAATCGGTTGAAATAGCCCCTGGCCTCTCGGCGAGCGTCGCCGGATGTTCGGCCGCTCTCCACGATGACTCGTGCAACCTGCATCGCCTTGCCTGAGAGGTCGTAGACCGTGTAAGCGTGGTGGGCACAGTCCAAAAGCTGGTCATATAAGGGCCGGTCCGGACTCTTGGAAACGCCATCCATGGCCACTGACGCCGCTAATAACGGCTCCCCTTCAACAAGATATCTTTTAGCTCGTTTCAATAATTCTTGAGACGCAAGAGCCTTTCTTGGCCGGGCCTGAGTTCTCTCCAGCAGGTCAATTCCGAAACGTGCGTCTGCCCACGCCCGGATAATGCGGCGCTTCATTCCCTCATCTCGAAGAGGGCTGATGAGAGTTGAGAGCGCTTCCGATTCCTTTTCCCCAGGGCTCTTGAGAAACGACGACACCAATCCGGGAGACCGTCTGATGGCTTTCGCGATTTGCCCGTCTTTCGTGCAGTTCAGTTCCAGAAAGAAGGCCTGGCGGACGATGTCCGCGAAAATGTCCTTCTCTCGTTTTGGTTTAACTGTGGCTAAATAAACCGGTTCCTCTGGCGAGCTCCCCATAGTGTCTCCTCCAACCTCAAGACATGAGACGGACCGAGGGAAATGAAAACATCAGATCGCATCAGCAGCTTAGCAGTGGCTGGATTGGAGTGCGCGCGGGTTGGCAGCTATACAGTCCCGAGCCTTGGAATCACCTCATCTCACTTGCTCCTGATGACCTCGCTCAACACGCGTTACTCCTCGGGGCAACGGGTTCCGGGAAAACCAACCTTTTGCAGCACATGATCCTCCAGGATGTGGGTCAAGAGCACTCGGTCTGCGTGCTTGACATGCGCGGAGACCTCGTTGCGACTGTGGCCAGCATTTGCTGCAAGCACGATGTCGATGCAAAACGTGTGCGGATCATTGACTTGCGGGAAAAGGTTCGTCCGTTCGGATTCAATCCGCTCTTCGGTCCCGGCGAACCCTATTTCCGGGCACTGAGCGTGCTCGATGTGATCGCCAGCGAATCCGAGTCATGGGGAGTTCAGCTTGCCGAGTCGCTGCGATTCGCTCTCTTACTCCTCACCGAAGCAGGAAAACCCCTCACGCGTATCGAGCACCTGTTCTATGATCGGACATTCCGCGACGACTGCCTTCGAGCGATCGAAAGCGAGTCCGTTCTCAACTTCTGGCTTCGATTCGACGCGCTCTCGCCAGACCGTCAGGCCGCAATGGCGTCACCAGTCCTCAACAAGGTTAGCCTGTTGCTCTCGACCCCAAGCCTCCGCCGGACGCTCGGACACCCGGCCCCGTTTGACCTTGGCGAGCATCTTAACCGCAAGGGAAGCATTACGCTCGTCTCTCTGGCGGTGGACGAGATGCACGGAGCAGGGAGAATGATGGGGAGCCTCATTCTCGCATCGGTTTGCCGGGAAGTCTTTTCCCGAGTGAACGTGCCTCTTGAAAAGCGAAACCCGGTTCGGCTGTATGTAGACGAATTCGAGCACTTCGGAGTAGACGACTTCAAGAATATCCTCGCAGAAGCTCGAAAATTCAAATTGCCACTAGTTCTGGCTCACCAGACGCTCTCACAACTAACGCCGCAACTGCGATCTCTGATCCTCGGAAATGTCGGCGTGAAGCTGGTCTTCCGAACTGGCCGCGAGGACTCAGTAACAATGAGCAAGGATCTGTTTCGGGACGGTCAAGCCTACGACTTCACCGAACTCCCAACAGGCGTTGCGGTTCTTTGGCGAAAAGACCTTGGCGTTGATGAGGTCGAAATCAACGAGCCTCTCATTTTGCCCGATGCCCAAAGCAGCGAGGTGCGGGAGTATCTCCGCAAGGTCTATGAGCTAGCCGGATCGGCTATCAAGAATGAGACTGCGCCCAGAGAGAATCTGTCCACAAGAGCACGTTTGACGAGTCCCAACGGCAATATCGAGGACTGGCTGTGCGAGTAACTCAGCGAGACATAAAGCTGGTGCGAGACCTAGCACTGAGCCACGTTCTTAGCCGGGATCAGTTGCTGAGACTCGGCTACTTTTCCTCCGTCACCCGAGCTAACTCCCGATTGCGCGGATTGCGCCAAATTGGACTCGTGAAGCGGATCGAGACGCCGTTCTTTGGCCAGTCGCTGTTCGCTGTTGGTCCAAGCGCAGCTGAGATTGTAGGTGCGCGGATCGCTTCCATCCTGGATGCAAGGGCCGGTTCTCCACGGCACCTTCAGCACTCGCTCTCCGTCACCAACGTCCGACTCGAACTGGTTGCTCGCGGGGCGATGGGATGGCGTTTTGAGCAACAGTTGCGGGCAAATTTCGAGTGGGCGGGTCAGCGGTTTGAGATTCGCCCTGATGGCCTTGCCTCGATGCCGGACCTTTTGATTGCGGTTGAAGTTGATCTCGGCCATGTCGCTCCACAGAAGTTTAAGGAAAAGTTGCATGGCTTCGATGCATTCGTTGCTTCCGGCGAAGCGTTGCGTCAGTGGAAACGCGATTCGTTCCATCTACTCACCGTCACTACGGGCAAACGCCGATTGAAATCTCTTCAGCGGCTCACGCCCGCGAGTCCTCGATTTGAACCTTCATTCGTCACGTTCGATCAGCTTGGTATTCCGATGGTGGGAAGTTGGAGCTGATCCAAGCACATAGGGCTCCCGGGCCTTGGAGAAACTATGAAAGAACTTCCTTCACTTCCAACGTCGATTCGAGAACGCCTCGAACAGGCTAGGCAAATCACTCCGCATTCCGAAGACGATGGCTTGCTTAGATCAGCCGGCACTGAACTCGCACGAACAAACCCCTCGTACGCGGCGCTCATCATGGCGGGTCAGATGGGTTTTGAGGGCATTGACCATACGACGGTCGAGAAGGTGACGACTGTGCACATCGTCGAGCATCGCGTCTTTGGATTCAAAGTCTCGGAGGAATACATTCCGCTGACCAATACGAGAGTCTCAACCACAGAGCTTCGCCTGGTTAGGCAAGCAACCGCCAAAGCCCAGGTTCTCCTTGCAAACAAAGATGATGGGCAGAGCTAGCTGGTTCGATTCAAGAAAAGAGCCTTGCCAAAATCGGCAAGGCTCTAGATTTGATCACTTCGACTTTGAAGTCTTTGTGCGAAAGACCCGGTCCAATTCATCGCGCAGAATCTTCTGCGCTGATGATAGGGGCCTGGTGTAATTTGCCTCGGTAACCCCCGTTGCGGAATGGCCCACGTGTTCTTTGAGCGTTGTCACCGACACCTTCGGCATGAGCTTCTCGATGAGGTTGATATGAGTCAACCGGCAATCGTGCGGCGACATATCTGTGGGGAGCTTGGCATCCTTTAGAATTGTTCTCCACGTCGCATACACAAGCTTTTTCATGCGCGGCTTGTTCTCTCCCGCTGAGGGCCAAAGAAGCTGTTCCTGACCCATTGCAAGGGCAAACGGAGCCAGAATTTCTTTGAGCGTTCGGCACATCACCGCGTTGCGAGTCTTGCCCGTCTTCGGCAAGGCCACAAACTGCTTTCCGCCGAACTCGACCCTGACCGCACGGTCTATAACGATAAGGTCTTCCTCAAACCGGAGTTGCCCTCTCGTGATCGCCATCACCTCACCGAGTCGAAGACCAGCCAGGAGAAAGAGGCCGAGCAACGCTCGTTGAGATACAGACAATCCAGCCTGACTCAGAGCCTTCTTGACCTCATCGGGCGTCAAGGCAATTGCCTGACGCGGAGTTGGTTGTTGAAGCGGTAGTCGGAAGGGATTTGCAACCGACATCGGAATCCGTTGATACGGCGTCACTGCCTGATTGAAGGCCCGAACCAGGTCGCTCTTGACTGAGATAACGAGAGACTCAGAAGCCCCTTTGTCTCTCAAATGTTTGTAGAAAGCGCGCACTTGCAACGCATCCAGTTTGGAGAGCGGCTTATTTCCCAAGTGCTTGGCAACGTAGTTTTTGAAGCGCGACTTTCGCTGAGCGATCGTCACTGAAGCTAACGTCTCCGGCCAATCGTTCTCCGCCAGCCAATCAAACCACTCTGCAAGAGTCAGCTCTCTCCCCCGCTTTGCTTGCTCGATGCGCTCCCCTCGTCGGAGCTTCTGGAGAAACTCCTTTCCCTCTGTCTTTGATGAAAAGAGCCTGGAGATTCGGCTCTTTGCGCCTGATTCGGCTATTTGAGTGAATTGAACTCGCCACTTTCCAGTATGTCGTCCTGTCAAGATTTCACGGCAAGAGCCATCGTGATTGTCTGCTCGGTTGCTCATGGAGCTACCCTCGCGAATGGAGTCGGACTTCGCAATTTCGAGCACACCCATGCAACTTGCGTCGCCCAGTCAAGCAAATTCATGCCTTCAATGTGCGCCTTTGCGGACACCCCGCATGGCAGATCGGGTCCGTTATTCAGCTGTGGCTAAACCATCATTTAGGATCTTCGGCGAACCAATTCCACGGATACGCTCGAGATCTCACGCTCCAGATTCGACAACCATTGGCGGAGGTGTTAATATCAGGCTCTAGCTCGCCACAAGTACAAGCCTCGTGAAGAGAATTCTCATTGCGTGGGGGTCCATTCTCATTGCCATCGCCTCAGGCACGATGATCATCTACGATCTGAGGGGCGGAATCGTGTTCTATCTTTTTGAGCCTTTTGCCACTATTAGACTGTCGCTGCTCTCCCTCATTCTCGCTGCTTCCGCAATGATGGTTGGCTATCGGGTTTATCAGCACTTGATTCCTTCAGCACGGCGGGGCTGGGCAGTCTTTTTCGGCCTCTTTGTCACGATGCTCGTGCTAGGGCAGGCACTAGCAGGGCTCTTCTTCTGGATATTCTTCCTGATACCCGTCGCCGTCGGTGGAGGAATGTTGCTCAATGCGAGTCGTCCAAGCGTTGGACAATTGTAGTTCTTAGGCAATTCTCACCCACTGTGGAATCCGAACAACTATAATGATCGGGTGATCAAGTGCGCTGCTCCTCTATTGGTATGTTTTTGCTTGTGCTCATGCGGAGGCAGTTCACCTGAAGCGGACGAGTCCGGCGGAGGTCCAGTAGTACTGCGGGAGGCCGAACAGTCAATCGGCGTCGCTGGAGGAGAGGTAATTCTTTCATACGGGGCTTCAGTGCAGATTCCGTCAGGAGTCTTGCCAGCAGGATCAAAAGTTAAGTTGAGGCTGTATTCCGGGTCATTTGCCGAGAGCGACAATCTTGAACTTGCTCCTGGGCTAGAAGTGGTCAGTTCGCAGAGGCTTGCCGAAGCGACCTCCATTTCCCTTTCCCTAACCTCGCCCGAGACACCCTTGGAGTCTGGGTGGGCGGTCACCCTCGGAGAAGGAACCGATAAAACATATCCGAAGTCATTGCCGCGCCGCGACACAAGCACGACTGTTTCTCTGCAATTGCAAGCCGAGGATTTTCTACCCTTGGCCGGCTCTCGGGCGGGAAGTGAAGTTGGTGTTAAGGTGACGTTCGGTAAGGCGAAGTCGGCAGGCTCCCTGAGTGCAGGCAAGTTGTTCCGATCTCCGACCGGACTCTATTCTCTAGATTCAAATGAACTTGAAGTGGTTCCAGACAACGAGTCTCTTTCGGCTAAGCGAGTGGCGATCTTGATTCACGGACTTAACAACTCTGCGGTAGACATGATCGATACGGCATTTCTCGTTCAAAAGGCCATCACAGTTCTGCCTCCCCGAAAATATGACGCAATTTGGCTTTACGATTATCACGACACCACGAATGGAATCAAAGACAACGCCGTGGCACTCGCTCGATCACTGACTGCGCACGGTATTGAGGATGCAGTCCAGGTAGACATATACGGCCATTCAATGGGAGGGCTAGTCGCCAGATGGGCTGTTGAAAAGGAAGGATTAGGAGTAGACGTTGACCGGGTATTCACGTTTGGCACGTCCCATTTAGGAGTTCCAGCACAAGTTCTAAACTTTGCGTACTTCCTCTTCTACACCTCGCCAGGAATGAGGGATCTAGAGGATTCATCAGAGTTCATCAGACAGCTTAATGCCAGTCCGTCGCCATACAAGAACAAGATTCTTTATTGCACGTTTGCTGGATCCAAATACGCAGACTACTTCTTCGGGGCTGGTTCAAAAGTTGCTGCGATGTATCACGCATTGGGATTTACTGGTCCAGTTGATGGAATAGTAGCTGGTTACAGCGCTAACCCCTTCAACATGAGCGACTTCGGCGTTTCAAACTCCTTCACCTTTGATACCGAGCCTCAAAATCATAGCGAGATTGGTGGAAGTCTAAGCATGCTCACACCCTTGCAAAAAATGTTAAAGACCACTGCCGGGGGTGTGATTAAGTGATCCGGCAAACTGCTTTCTGTTTAATCCTTTTGACTTCGCTACTCGGGTGCGGAGGCCAAAGCACAAGCCAGTCTCATGTAGGAGATGCTCCTGCCACTTTGCGCTTTAGCGTGGAATGGCCATCCGAATCAAGGTTTATTCATCAGCGCTCAGACGAGGTCAGTATACAAGTCAAACATGCTGGCCGCCTCTTGGACACTCTTCACTTGGTGAGACAGCCTGGAAGCCCCACGACAACAATTGACGCACCTTTAGTTGCGCCAACGGGGAGCGTGAATTTTATTGCAACGGCGTACGAAGCAAGCAAGCCCTCCATCATTCTAAGCAAAGCATCTGTTAGTAAGGTCTTACTTCCAGGCACCTTGAACAAGATCGACTTTACCCTGAATAGCAGCGCAGTCTCAATCGGAGTGCAACGTCTTCCCGATAAGCAACTCTATTCGGTTGGAGAGGAGCTTTCCCTCATTCCTACCGCACTTAATGCTGCGGGTTCTGTAATTTTGAACGAGGTTGGAGACTTTCAGTTTACTTGTTCCGACGATAAAGTTCTTCAACTGGATCAGTCTGGCCAAGGGAGCATTGTAGGTGCTGGCAGTGCTACCGTTAGCGTACGGGAAAAGGGCAATTCGATTGGAGCGCTCGTGGGCACCGTGTCCGTCATCTCAGGCACTCAGTCTATGCGTTATAGACTCGAAGTAATTCCATCTTTAAATAGAAATGGCTTCACCGGCCGGAGTCTTAATTCCAGCGGATGGGCGGTCGGAGCATTTTATCCCCAACAACATCCGGCTTTTTGGAACGGTGCGGCCACAAAGCTGATTCCCTTACCTCCTGGAGCAAGTGGAGGTTACGGGACGGCCATAACTGATCAGGGTTCAGTCGTGGGTAACACAAGTCAAGGTGCCTTCTTCTATCGCTCAGGTTCAACCTCTATTGTTGATCCACCCAGTAATTTCGAGAAATTTCAGTTCGAAGATGCAGTTTCTGATGAGTTGTCTGTAGGCATTGCCCAAAAGGCCAATGACACGCAAGGGTTTCTCTGGGACGGAACATCATATACTCATCTTTACTCTCCTTGGGGCGGCCGCTTTTGGCCACACGGCGTGAACATCAACGGTCTTATTGTCGGCGCGGGCTGGTCGATCTCGGATGATTTTTACCATGCATGTTCATGGAGGGATGGTATTGCTGTAGACCTAGGCGTCTTGCCGGGCGATTCCGTAAGTGACGCGTACGCGGTAAACAGCAGGGGGCTTGTTGTCGGCTGGTCCGCCGGGGCCGAAAACGGCTTCCGTCCGCAAGCCTTTCTTTTCCGAGACGGAAGCATGCAGTCTCTCGCTGCCTATTTCCCGACTGCCATCCAGTCACAGGGTTGCGCCATCAATGATTCTGATGTTGCGGTGGGATGGGTTATGTTTTCTTCTGAAACAAATGGTTTTGTGTACCGTCCGGGCGTTGGCGCTTCACTTTTGAACGACCTACTAGATTCAACTGGAACTGGCTGGTCAATATCAGCAGCCTTCGGCATTAATACATCGGGCCAAATTCTTGGATTGGGAACCGACGCAAACGGCGATACTTATCACGTTCGCCTTACCCCGTCGGGCTAGTTCGAACTGGAGGGCCATTCTGCCTCAAGCGCAAGAGCGTCTTGTTTGAGAGACCAATTGAGGGACCTAGGATTCGAAAATAAGGTTCCTGCCCTTGCTTAACTTAGGCCAGGTTCAAATTTATGGTGGGCGGTACAGGACTTGAACCTGTGACCCCTACAGTGTCATTGTAGTGCTCTACCACTGAGCTAACCGCCCGCGAAAGACTATTATGGCGAGTCATTGGGGTTGGAGTCAACGATGGTGTCCTTCGGAACGCTCTTGCGCCCTCTGGCGTTGGTCTAGGATGAGTCGACCATAATGGAACGGCCAGGAAACATGAAAATCAAGCGGCGTCAAAGCCCTCTGTGGATTCGCATAATGGGGGGATTGGGCTATGGGCTGTTTCTTTTGCTCGTCCTTTCGACCGCCGCCTTCGCCGGCTGGATCAAGCAGAGTCCGCTGGTGGCCACGCTCGTAAAGGGGGCCATCACCGGTGGCACCAATCCCCAAGAGAGCTTTGGGAAGAATAGCATGACGCTGCTCATTCTGGGCTGCGACTCAGACTACACCTACGGCGGCGGCAAGATCACGCGCAAGTATTCTCGCAGCGACATGATGCTCGTGGCGAAGATGGATTTCGACACCAAGCAGATCACCGGCGTCTCGATCCCACGCGACACCGAGCTCCGCCTTCCCGGATTTCAGACGATGAAGATCAATGCCTATCATGCAATCGCTCCAGAGGCGGAGGCGGACGGCTTGTCGAAAAAGGCAGTCGAGCATCTCCTTCCCGGAGTGATGATCGATCGCGTGGTCACCCTTGATTTCGAAGCGTTTCAAAAGCTCGTAGACCTCCTCGGCGGAGTACAGGTGGACGTCGACAAGCGAATGGTCTACAACGACAACGCCGGAAAGCTTCACATCGACTTGAAGCCCGGCAAGCAGCGCTTAGACGGTTATGAATCCATGGGATTTGTACGATTCCGACACAGCGACAGCGACTTCAAGAGGCAAGACAGGCAGAAGGCGTTTCTCATGGCCCTCAAGCAGGAAGTCTTGAAGCCGGACAATCTGAAGTCGTTGCCCCAAATCGTCGAGCATGGCAAGCAGGTGCTGAATGGCGCTCTGAACGACCAAGAACTCGCAAGCCTCATCCTTTTTGCCAAAGACGTGAAACCAGAGAACATCAAATTGGGCCAAATACCTGTAAAAGAGAAGCGCGGCACCACGAACTTAGCCGTCGATGAAGAGCAGTTGCCAGAAGTGCTCTCCGAGTTTGGGTTGACTTACTCAGCACCAGTGGGGCGCACACCTTGAGCGACGCGTACGATCCAAACGCCGTCGATGGCGACGTCGCGCGCGGCTCCCAATACATGACCCGAAAGGATCTCCGCAACATCCTGCTCGGGGTCGGTGTGCTTGTGCTGGCCCTCATCCCGATCTACAAGATGATGGAGAAGAATAGCGAAAAGACGCGTTGCGTTCAAAACATGCGAGCCATCTCAGCGGCGCTCGGGCAGTATGCGGCCGAGAACGACGACAAGATGCCGGCAATCTACGCGATGGGCTCCGAGTCGGAGCCGCTGCTCGATCCAAAGGGCATTCCCTTCGCGTGGGCCAGCGTCGTCAGCCAGTATATGAACAAGCGGGCCAGCTTTCTATGCCCTTCCGCCACTGCGGAAGAAACCGTCACCGTTTCAACCATGCGTAAGGATCGGACCGTTGAGACCTTGAAAGAGCACCCCGCGAATACCGAGCTTCTAACCTACGGCATGTACGCGGCCTACAGCACGTTTCTTATCTCTCAGATCGAGAACCCGAACGTCGTTATCACCATCGCCGAGACTTCTAACATGGGTGCCCGCGGCAGCTTTGACCCTCTTCCCTACAAGAACCCGGAGGGTCAAGTCGTGCCTTTCGACGCCTTCGCAATCGGCTGGAACAACTCTCACAAGGCACCCAACGAATCCACCAAAGCCGTGACCCGACTAGCTTTTTATGATATCGAGAATGGCAATTTCAAGGCGGATGGTCCAATAAGGCACGAAAACGGCATTCACGCGCTGACGGCGGGCGGATCGCTCGTATTGCTCAAGCCGGACAGCGCCATCTACAGCCAACGCGTCGGCTTGAGCGGCGGCCGCTGGGCGGTTCCGGCGAGCTTAGGTCGCGACTAAGCCGGTCACGAAAAAGGGGGCAAGTCCCGCGGACCTGCCCCCCTTTCTAGTTCCTCATGGAGACCTAGTGGTCGTGTCCTTCTTCTTCCTCAGAAACCTCGGCGACGATCGCTTCGGTTGTGAGAAGCAGACCGCTGATGGACGCAGCGTTCTGAAGTGCTTGGCGAACAACCTTCGTCGGATCGACGACGCCTGCCGCTAGGAGGTCTTCGAAGACCAGGGTTTGGGCGTTGAAGCCTTTGCCCTCTCTCTTAACCTGCTCAACCACAACGCTGCCTTCCGAACCAGCATTCTGAGCAATGGTACGTAGAGGAGCTTCGATGGCCTTTCGGATGATGTTCACGCCGATCTGCTCGTCACCGGTGAGGGTGAGATTGTCGAGTGAGGCACCAGCCTTGATAAGCGCCGTGCCGCCGCCCGGGACGATTCCCTCTTCGAGAGCGGCTCGCGTTGCCGCGAGAGCGTCCTCAACTCGGGCCTTCTTCTCTTTGAGGGCGGTCTCAGTGGCTGCGCCTACCTTGACGACGGCAACGCCGCCGCTGAGCTTGGCCAAACGCTCCTGCAGCTTCTCCTTGTCGTAGTTGCTGTCGGTCGTCTCGATCTGGCGGGTGATCTGCTTGAGCCGCCCGTCGATCTGCTCCTTGTTGCCCTTGCCTCCAACGATCGTGGTGGTCTCTCGGGTGATGACGATTCTCTGGCAGGTGCCCAGCATGTCTGGCGTGACGTTCTCTAGCTTAATGCCAAGATCTTCGCTAATGAACTGCCCCCCGGTGAGGATCGCCATGTCTTCCAGCATGGCCTTTCGGCGATCTCCGAAACCGGGAGCTTTGACCGCTGCCAGCGGGAGGTTGCCGCGAAGCCTGTTAAGCACCAGCGTCGCCAGGGCCTCTGTCTCCACGTCTTCGGCCACGATGATGAAGGGCTTGCCCATGCGAAGAACCTTCTCGAGCATCGGGACGAGATCCTGCACGTTGCTGATCTTCTTCTCGAAGAACAGGATCAGCGGCTCTTCATAGACCGCTTCCATTCTCTGGGCATCGGTCACGAAGTAGGGCGACATAAAGCCCTTGTCGAACTGAAGGCCCTCAACCGTTTCAAACGTGGTCTCCGTCGATTTCGATTCCTCGACCGTCACAACGCCGTCTTTGCCGACTTTGTGAATCAATTCACCAACCAGCTTGCCAAGATCAGGATCATTAGCCGAGATCGTGGCGACCTGGACAATCGACTCCTGACTGCTGATAGGAGTGCTGATGGCTTGGAGCCCAGCAACCACGGCGTCAACCGCCTTCTCGATACCAGTCTTGATCTGGGTTGCGTTGCTTCCGGCGGCTACGTTGCGAATGCCTTCCTTGAAGATGGCCTGCGCGAGCACCGTAGCGGTAGTGGTTCCGTCGCCAGCCGTGTCGTTGGTCTTGCTGGAAACTTCGCGAATAAGCTGAGCCCCCATGTTCTCAAACCGGTTCTCAACCTCAATCTCCTTCGCAATCGTAACGCCGTCGTTAATGACGGTTGGAGAGCCGAATTTTTTTTCGAGAACGACATTGCGTCCACGTGGGCCGAGGGTGACTTTCACGGCGTTGGCGAGTTTGTCCACGCCAACTTCTAAAAGCTTGCGTGCGTCGTCGTTGTATTTGATGTCTTTTGCTGGCATGTTCGTATTTTGTAAGGCGTGAGGGGTGAGGGGTAAGGACGCGTTGTTAGGTTTGCTTGCGGAGTGCAGTTGTAAGTCTCAGGAGCATGGAGCTTGTGCTGTTTAAAAACTGGAGAGCTAGGCTCGCTTCACTTTTGGTCGTGTAGCCCAGCCGTATCGCGATCTCGAGAGCTGCATCGACCTCATGCGCCGATGCCCTGGCGATATCTGCGAAACGAGCGAACTTCTGTTTGCCGTTTCTGCCCCAACCTTGCGCAATGTTCAGGGTGATCGACACAGCTGCCCTTCGAAGTTGCTGCGTCAAACCGAACTGTTCTCCCTTTGGGAAGTCTGCAGTAAGCCGATAGCACGCGACCAGCAGATCCATTGCGATGGCATAGACTCGTAATGACTTGTAGCCTTCAGAGGTGTGACTCGTGCCATAGGGCACTCTAGATTCGGCAACTGCAAGTTCCCCAATCGCATTCACTTCCTCTGGCGCAGGCAACAGATCAATCACGCAAACGTCCTCACTCCTTACCCCTTACTCTTTACAGATCTTAGGCTCCAGCCCCCGCGAGCGCCGGCTCCGTCTCTAAAACCCCCAGAACGTCCTCGGCTCTTAGAATCACGTAGTCATTGCCCTCGACCTTGACCTCCGTGCCGCTGTACTTGCCGTAGAGCACGGTTTCGCCGACGTTCACTCCGATGGGAGCGAGTTGGCCGCTGTCTAGGCGCTTGCCTGGTCCGACGGCGATGACTTTGCCGCGCTGTGGCTTCTCCTGGGCCGAGTCTGGGAGAATGATGCCGCCTGCCGAAACTTCTTCCTTTGCGGCAGCTTCGACGATGATCCGATCATGCAGTGGTTGTATCGCCATGATTGTTTTTCCTTCCTTCTAAATTAGTGTTGCGCGCCGGAGGACCCGGAGCGATTGGTTAGCAGTTTACCCTTGCGAGTGCTAATTTTCAACGATCTGCGAAGGTAATCTCGCGCTCTTGTGGAAGCCCCCGCTCGATGTTCGCTGAAGGACATCACGCTGTATTTTTTGAGATTGGGGGCGGTTGGCTTTGGGGGTCCCATCGCTCTGGTCGGGTACATGCAGAGAGATCTGGTGGAGACGCGCGGCTGGTTCTCCAAGGAGGACTTCTCTGAAGGTCTAGCATTGGCCCAGCTTATGCCCGGACCCTTGGCGGCGCAGCTCGCGATTTATCTAGGTTGGCTCGTGCGGGGGGTTGCTGGAGCGACCGCGGTGGCTTTCGCTTTCGTGCTTCCTTCGTTCCTGATGGTGCTGGCGCTCGGAGCCGCTTATGTCGCCTATGGCGGACTGCCTTGGATGCGTGGAGCCTTCTTTGGGGTGGGCGCGGCCGTGATTGCGATCATTGCTAGGAGCGCTTACAAGCTGGTGCGGTCACAACTCGGGCGGGACTGGCTTTTGTGGGGCGTGTTCTTGGTAAATGCTCTGGCGACGGCGATCACTGAGTCAGAGATTATCTGGTTGTTCTTGGGCTCGGGCCTCGTAGCCGCAGTCGTTCGGGCTCGGTACAGGCCAGCGGTGGTTCCTTCGCTGGGTCCAGCTTGGTTGCTGACGGGATTGTTCGGAGCGGCTTCCCCTTCCCTGCTGCTTAAGATTTTCCTTTTCTTTACTGCTGCGGGCGCGATGGTATTCGGAAGCGGCCTGGCGATCGTTCCGTTCTTGCATGGAACGGTCGTGAACGACTTCAAATGGCTATCCGAGCGGCAGTTTCTGGACGCCGTGGCCGTCGCGATGATCACTCCGGGGCCGGTGGTGATAACCGTCGCCTTCATCGGGTATTTGGTGGCCGGGCCGGTTGGGGCTACGGTAGCCGCCATCGCGGTGTTCTTCCCTTGCTACCTGTTTACGATCCTGCCAGCAAAGCATTTTCGGAAGTGGCAGTCGAACAAGATCGTTCGAGCGGCAGTGGATGGGATTACGGCGGCGGCGACGGGGGCGATTGCTGGGGCCGCTTACGTGTTGGCGAAGCGGGCGATTGTCGACGTGCCTTCGGCGGCAATCGCCATTACGGTGCTGCTGGTGTTGATTTACGTGAAGAAGGCTCCGGAGCCCGTCCTCGTCTTTGCAGCTGGTTTAGTTGGCGTCCTAGCCGCTTGATTCAGCTATCCACGTGCAGAGTTTTCTCGTGCGTATAGAGCGCCGTTCCCTTTGCCGCACCCTTTGGCTTGCGCACGTATTTCTTCAGGGTGTAATCAACCGGCACATAGCCCGCATGCTTCGAAGGGGAATTCAGCACCGCGACTTTTGCAGCGTATTGGAGCGTCTCTCGCTGCACTTTGTCGGGTTGGTTGCGTGTTTGAATGACCACATGCGCGGAAGTGCCTCCGCGGATATGAAGCCACCAATCGTTAGGCTTCGCGACTCGCATCGTCAGGTAGTCGTTCGACTCGGCGTTCTCGCCAAACAGGATCGTGTAGCCTCCCGGAGCGGCCAATTCCCTGATCCGGTGCCCCTCGTAAGGGCGATCCTCCTTTACAGTCGTAGGCAGTCTCTGCTCCGTGAGCCACCGCCTCTTGCGGGCTTCTTCCCGAAGGTCATTCAACCGATCGAAGCGCTCCTCGTTCTCGATCGACGAACGCAGCGACTGAACCTGCAAAAGCTCCGCCGAGAGCCGCTCTATCTGATCATGTACAAGCCCAACGCGAGCCTTCGCTTTCTTCGCCTTCTCGAAATAGAAGTTCGCGTTATCCTTGAAGTCGAGTTCAGGGTCCAACTTGATTGACACCTCGCTCCCGTCGTAATCCCACGCCTGCAGCTCCGCACTTGCCGGCGCCAAAGAGGACCCGTAGGCCAAGATCAGCTCGCCCCAGCGCTGCCACTGACTCGCCTTCTTGCTCGCTGCCTCCGCCTGCCTCAAGTCGGATAACGCCGACTCGCGTGCGAGAATGACCCGATCGAGCTGAGCTTCTAGCGAGTGCCGCAGGGCGTCGGCTTCATGGGCCGGAATCGCCTGCTGGAAATGCTGCTCCAGCGCAATGCTTAGGCTCTCCCGGGGGTGCTCCGGTAAGCCCAGCATCGAGACACTGACCGGATAAGCTCCGCGGCCCGGCGAAATGACCGGGCGATAAGGCTTCATCTGCCCGCCCGCTGCCAGTAACTCGGTTAAGAACTTGCTGCGCTTGGGGGGTCCAGAAAGCACGGGCGGAAGCACATAGGCGCCGCCGGACTGGATCGGCCGCGACGTCTTGCTTGCCCCCACCCACTTGGCCGCTGCCACTACCTTCCCTTTCTCGTCCACCAGGATTAGGTTCGAGTGCTTCCCCATCAGCTCCGCGATCAAGCTGTGGACCTGTTCCTTCGGACTCTCCTCAGGATTTTCAGACTTAAACGACACGAACTGAAACTCGACAAGCCGCTCTCCGGGAATCTGGCGAACGGAAACCAGGCGCCCGCTCTCAATCCTGGCCCGCAACGCATTCAGGAACTGCGGAGGTTGCGGCTGGTTCGTTGGGCGACGCGTGATAAAGTGCGTTCGGAAAAAGATGGGATGGCAGCTTAACAGCAGCATCGCCTCTTTGCCGCCGGCATAGAGATTGATCGCGATGTCGAAGTCGTTTGGCTGTCGAATCCCCTGCACCTTGCCCCCGACAAAGGGCTCGAGCTCACGCATGACGGCCTCCAGAACAAAGCTATCGAAGGGGATTTTTTGCTGCGTTGCAGCCATACATGATGATGGCGCATCGAGCCGGTACCCTAAAGGGAGCATGTCTCTTCTCAATGCCAAGATCGGCCCGGATGCACCTCACTCCTTCAATGTCGTGATCGAAATTCCTCGCGGCAGCACGAACAAATACGAAATTGACCAGGAGACAGGGCTCATTCGCTTAGACAGAGTGCTGTATTCCCCCCTGTTTTATCCCTTCGATTACGGCTACATTCCCCAGACCTACTACCTGGACGGTGACCCGCTAGACGTGCTGGTGCTCTGCTCCCATCCCCTCATTCCGGGTTGCATCTTGGAAGCAGGTGCCATCGGCGTCCTCGAAATGAGGGACGAGAAGGGCCCAGATGAGAAGGTGCTCTGCGTGGCCCGCCGCGACCCGAGATATGGCTACCGTTCCGATTTATCCCAGGTCAACGAGCACACGACCAAGGAGATCATCCATTTCTTCGAGATCTATAAAGAACTAGAGGAAAAGAGTGTCGAAGTAGTCGGATGGCACGGGCCCGAGCTAGCCCGCGAACTGATCGAACGCTATCGGACAGATCGCTAGCAACCGAAATAGAAGGGCCCCCGCATTATGCGAAAGCCCTTCATGCGCCTTCAGGTGAGGAGTATTGTCATCTCCGCACTTTAAGGCTAAAGAAGAATAAATTAAGCCGCGACTCGGTCGAACAGCGAAGTGAAAGTCTCACCGTTCGCGGCAACCGTTCCCGCATCCATATAGCAGACGCTAAATCCCCGCCGAGAATGATCGGTGCGATTCACGTCCGACCGATGCATAAGCCAGTTGTGAAATACGACCGCCTCGCCCGCTTCGAGCTCCACGTACTCGCTCTGTTCCTCCTTGCAATACTTCTCCACGTGCTCTTCAGCAAGAAAGCCCGAATGATGCCCCTCATTAACGCGGCCTAGCAGATGGCTGCCGGGGATCACTTGGACACAGCCGTTCTCTTTGGTGGCCGGATCCAAAGCCGTCCAAACGGTGATCTCAGGCTGACGATCGAGGTAGACCCACGCATCTTGATGCCAAGGAAGCAACGTGCCTTGATGGGCAGGCTTGTTCATAAACATCGCTCGGAAGCAGGCAATAGGAGTTTCGGGGCCATAGACCTTGGCGCAGAGCTCTCGATAAATCTTATCCTCGATGTAGCTCCGAAACGTGCGGTCGTGCTCCAGGTTCTGAATCTTGCGATAGGCGAGCGAGCGTCCCTTGTGGCCCATCGACTGCTCCGGCGCGTCTTCGTACTTTCCGGTGGAACTGTCGAGTTGCATCATCACCTTGCTGTAGTCGATGTCGGCTTCCCCAAGCATAATCGCATCAATTCGATCTTGGAGACCCTTCAGGTTCTGCTCCGAGAGAACTTTGCCGAGAACGAGGTAGCCGTCTTTCTGATATTGGGCCCACTGGGCGTCGGTCACTGCCATCGGTTCATTATAGGAGAGATGAAGCGGATCGAGGCGTTTGTGCGAGTCAATAGGCTCGAGGATGTGAAGCAGGCTCTGGAAGAGGCCGGCGTTCGAGGAATGAGCGTCGGACAGGTTCGCGGATACGGCAGGCAATTCGGGCGGACCGATAAGTATCGCGGCAGCACCTACGCGGTGAACCTGTTGCCAAAAATCCAGATCGAGGTCGTTGTGAAGGACGACGAATTGGAGGACGCAGTCGAAGCCATCACCAAGGCCGCGCTAACGGGCGAAATCGGTGACGGAAAGATATTCGTCAGCGAGGTCTTGGATGCGATTCGAATTCGGACCGGCGAGCGGGGCGACGCAGCGCTGAGCTAAGCGCTTTCTCCTTCGTAGACCGGCCGACTCCGAAGGAGTCGGATGCAATGTAGCCCCGGGATGATCGTCCCCGGGCAAGAGCCCCGCTAATCCTTAAGCTCGTCGCGCATTCGTAGGCCGGCCGACTCCGAAGGAGTCACAGAACTTTGCCGCGGGTCGAAGACCCGGGGACGTGCGCCGCATGCACCGCACCCTGGAAGTTGCCAGAAATTACGTCCCATCGTTCTGGCACCCCTTCAGGGTGCGGGATCGTGAGCGGCACTACCCCGGGTCTGCGACCCGCGGCTAAGGTATGCGACTCCTCCAGAGTCTGGTTTCCATCAGGACCAACGACGCAATGTACATCGCACTGCAGACGTTTATCGGAGGAGATGCCTCTTGGGAGGATGCACCACGTTACCGCGCTGCGCGCGCAGCCCGTATTCGGCTCATGGCACGGTCGATCTCAGCAACCGCGTTCTCTTGCGTCACGCTGCTCTCCTCTCCCCGTAAAGCCTTGCGGGCTTCTTCAAGCCGCTGCTCGGCTTCGGAAATGTCGATTTCCTTCGCAGGGGCGGCCTCATCGGCCAGCACCGTCATGTGATCGCCGGTAACTTCGGCGAAGCCTCCACCGATGTAGACGAAGTGACGGTTGCCCGAAGCATCCGCATACTCGACCATCCCTGGCTTGAGAGCCGCGATCAGCGGCGTGTGGCCGGCCAGCACGCCAAAGTAGCCTTCGGATCCCGGCGCAATGACCGACGTAGCCGAAGTCTCGACCACGGAACGGTCGGGAGCGACTACTGAGAGGTGGAATTCTTTTGCCATGTGTGTGGGGGGGAGTAAGGGGTAAGGGGTAAGGGGTAAGGACGTGGTTTGTTGTCCTTACCCTTTACTCCTTACCCTTTATCGCTCCTAGGCTCCTACCGCCTGCAGCTTCTTAGCCTTCTCTCGGACATCTTCCAGACCGCCACCATAGAGGAATGCCTGCTCGGGGATGTCGTCGAGGTTGCCGTTGACGAGTTCCTTGAACGCAGACACCGTCTCGCCGATCGTGACGTACTTGCCAGGGTTGCCCGTGAACTGCTCCGCAACGAAGTTAGGCTGCGAGAGGAATCGCTCGATCTTTCGAGCGCGGCCCACTAGCTGCTTATCATCGTCCGAAAGCTCGTCGATACCGAGGATCGCGATGATGTCCTGAAGTTCCTTGTAACGCTGAAGCGTCTGCTGGACTTTTCTCGCCACATCGTAATGCTCGGAGCCCACGACACGGGGGTCGAGGTTCTTGGAAGTCGACTGAAGCGCGTCCACCGCAGGGTACAGACCCTTGGAGGCGATCGCACGGTCGAGATAAACGTACGCGTCAAGGTGAGCGAACGTGGTAGCCGGGGCTGGGTCGGTGGGGTCGTCTGCAGGAACGTAGACGGCTTGCACCGAAGTGACCGAACCCTTCTTGGTTGAAGTGATACGCTCTTGAAGGAAGCCCATCTCCGTAGCAAGCGTCGGCTGATAGCCGACCGCGCTGGGCATACGTCCCAGAAGCGCCGAGACCTCAGAGCCTGCCTGAACGAAGCGGAAGATGTTGTCGATGAAGATGAGATCGTCGCTGCCGACCTCGTCGCGGAAGTACTCCGCCATCGTAAGCGCCGCCAGCGCAACTCGGAGGCGCGCTCCGGGCGGCTCATTCATCTGGCCGAAGACCATCGCGGTCTTGTCGATAACTCGCTTGGTGGAGCCGTCCACGTCCGTGAAGGTCGTGTGCTGCATTTCAAGCCAAAGGTCGTTTCCTTCTCTGGTTCGCTCGCCAACTCCCGCAAACATCGAAACGCCGGATGCCTCGACAGCGATGTTTCGGATGAGCTCCTGGATGAGAACGGTCTTACCGAGACCCGCACCACCGAAGAGGCCGATCTTTCCACCCTTGTTGAAGGGAATCAGAAGGTCGATGACCTTGATGCCTGTCTGCAGCAATTCCACTTTCGTGGACTGCTCATCGAAGCCAGGCGGCACGCGGTGAATCGGGAGGCGAAGGTTGTTCGTCGGCTCGGGAAGGTTGTCGATCGGCTTTCCGAGCACGTTGAACACGCGTCCCAGAGTCTCTTCGCCGACGGGCACGGTGATGGGGCCACCGGTGTCGATGACGTCCATTCCGCGGACGAGACCGTCCGTCGAGGCGAGCGCGATGGTGCGAACAATGTCGTCACCGAGGTGCTGCGCAACTTCGCAGGTGAGGTCGATTCCACGAGCGACGTCGTTGATCACAACGGCGCTATAGATCGAAGGCAGCGCGTCGGTCGGAAAACGACAGTCGACGACCGGGCCCAATACTTGGATGACTTTGCCGGTTCCAGGCATGTTTGTTTTAGGTTTCCTCCAGGAGACAACACCGCACGCGGCAATGTCCGTGTTCGGTGCGGAAGTATACCAGCCGCACGAACGGGGGAATGGGGATGATTGGGGTGAAGGGGGATGATGGGGGTGAGGATTTTCATTTTCTCATTCATCGCTCATCGTCACCTATCACACATCACCCCCGTCACCCCCATAATCTCCTCAATGTCCGCCGAGCAAGAGATTGAAGTTCTGGTTAGAGCGAAGTATCCGATTCTATACATCGTTTCCTGGGAGGAAAAGCGCGTCGAAGACGCCCTCCAAGCGATCGCTAGTCGGCTTGGGCGCACGATGCATACGTGGTCGGTGACTCAGGGAATGAAGCCTCCGGTCATCCGACAAACCGGTCCCGCCAAACCGTCCGCCTTGCCTGGCGAGCTCGAGGCTCTGGCGCTCATCCACGAAGCACCCGAAAAAACGATCTTTCTGCTGAAGGATTTCCACCCCTATATGCGCGACTATCGCGTGATTCGGCTGCTCCGAGACTTGGCGATTCGTCTGCGGGGCCGATCGCAGACGCTGATCCTTATGGGGCCAATCTTGAGCTTGCCCCCGGACCTTGAAAAAGACGTTTCCGTGCTCGATTACCCCCTGCCGGGGCCAGAAGACATCGAAAAGATGCTCGACAAGGTCATGGAGGCCATGAAGGGCAACCCGAGCGTCAACCTTGAAATGGAGCCGCTACAGCGGGAACAGATGGTCAAGAGCGCCCAGGGACTGACCTCAGACGAAATTGAGGCCGTATTCGCCCGCTCGCTGGTCGAGAAAAAGCGGTTCGACCTCGACGCGGTGCTGGATGAGAAGAAGCAGATCATTCGTAAGTCAGGACTGCTGGAGTTTTATTCGCCTGATGCAAACCTCAAAGATGTCGGCGGGCTAGACCTGCTGAAAGCATGGCTGGCACGCCGAGAAAAGAGTTTTACGGATAAAGCTCGCGAGTTCGGCATCCCAGCTCCCAAGGGAATCCTTCTCTTAGGCGTACAAGGTTGTGGAAAGTCATTGACGGCAAAGGCGGTGGGCGCACAGTGGAATCTGCCCCTGCTAAAGCTCGACGTGGGCCGGATTTTTGGCTCCTTGGTCGGGCAGTCGGAAGAGAACATTCGCCGGGCCATCAAAGTGGCAGAGTCCGTAGCTCCGTGCATTCTGTGGGCGGACGAGCTGGAAAAAGGGTTCGCCGGAATGAGCGGCAGCGGCGTGAGCGATAGCGGCACGACGGCCCGAGTATTCAGCACCTTCCTAACATGGATGCAGGAAAAAACCGCCCCCGTGTTCCTGATCGCCACCGCGAACGACGTCTCCGCCCTTCCCCCGGAAATGCTGCGGAAAGGCCGGTTCGATGAAATTTTCTTCGTCGACCTACCCGACGGCCCCGAGCGGGAGCAGATCTTTTCGATTCACCTCAAGAAGCGCAAGCGCGACGTCGCCAAATTCAATCTCAAGGCGCTTTCAAAGGCGACCAGCGGCTATTCGGGCGCAGAAATCGAGCAGATCGTCATTGGTGCGCTCTACATCGCGTTCGACGCAGACCGGGAGCTGATGCAGAAGGATCTCATCGCGGAAGCAAAGTCAGTTGTCCCGCTCAGCGTGATGATGCGAGAAGAGATCGAAGAACTCCGCACTTGGGCTGAGATGCGCACCCGCCCGGCCTCCGATCGCAAGGATGACTAAGCAAGCATAATTCTTCTCCTTGCGCGCTGCGGAGTTCCCGATACCTGGGCGAAGGGGCTACGCCGGGTTAAACTTCTTGCCCAGCAGCGCCTGATACTTCGCAAGCTGCTGCGCGGTAAGAATCGCCTTCATGTTCGTTTCGGCAGTGGTCCGGATGTTTGCGAGACCCGGGCCTGCCTTCTGCATCGCTACCTTAAGTTCAGCGTCGAACTGCTTTTGCATCGCCTCGGCTTCTTTCTGATCCTTGACTCGCTTATCCTTGTACTTCGTGAGCACCGGCGTGGCTGCCGCCTTTTCGGCTGCCGCATAGCGGGTTCCGCCTGCTTGGAAGGCCGTGCGCATCTTGTCCGTTTGATCCTTCGACATTCCAACCTTCTTCGCTACAACGTCATCTGTGAGAGCCGCAAGGCCCACCCGCTGCAGTGAAATCTCCCCAAGCCTCTTAAGCTGGGCTGGCTGCAACGTTCGCATCACGTTCAGCTTCAGCTCGTAGAAGAAGCCCACCAGCTTCGGATCCTTGGGAGCTTCCTGCGGATCCTTTTTCGCCTTCTTGTATTCATCTTCAAGCTTCTTCAGCCTGCCTCGATGAATGTCTGCGAAGCTGTTCATCCTCTTTCGCTGAACTTCAGTGACGCCCAATTCCTTTTGAACCGGCTTCACTTGAAGGAGCGCCACGTCGGCGGCGTGGAAGTAGAACTGGTCCATCTTGCCCGGTAGCGGCTTGGCCTGCGCACCAGCAATGGCAATGAGGAACACGGAGAGCAGGGTTAATTTGGCTTTCATGACAGACAGTCTCGATTCTGACGCCTGAGCAGGGGTTCGCGTTCTGGTAAGTCCCGTCAGGCAGCCATTCCAAGGTTGTTATGATCGAGGATATCGATGTCGCAACGGTACAGGCAGTCTTGGACAGCGCGCTTGAAGAGATCGTCGGGCTTCACGTGATGGGTGAGATAGACCTGATGACAATTCCCGTCCGCTGGAAAAGAGAGCAGCACCTCGTAATCGCCCGGACTCTCTTCGATAATCCGGCGAAGCTTCATAAACTGCGTCTTGGTGGCTCTTGGCACCACCAGCGTCACGATTCCTCTCGCATTTCCGCCCGCGCCGTTACCGAGATCGAGTTCCGCTTCTAGCTTTTTGACCTCTTCGATACGAAGCTCAATCGACTTCTCCCCCCGCATTTCGCGATGCATGACGTAGCCCGAGAGCTGTACCACCGTGTCCTTGTGAAGCACGTCTTTGAGCTTTTCGAAGGTGGCGGGAAACGCCACGGCAGTCGCCTGGCCCGTGAAGTCTTCCAAAACGATCGAGGCCATCCGCTTCCCTTCGCTCTTCGTGACGATCACCCTCATTTTCGCGATGACACCGGCAATCTTGACAAAAACCTGCTCATCCTGCTCAGCGATACTCGCGCAGGTATGGGTGGAGTTCTGTGTGATCGTGCGCTCGTGGCCCCTCAGAGGATGATCGGAAACATAGATGCCGATGACCTCCTTTTCCATGCTGAGGTTTTCGCTCCTTCCCGGAGCGTCGCACTCCGGCAGAGCGGGATAGCTGACCGACTGCGGCCCTCCGTCGCCTCCAAAGAGCGAATCCTGACCCGCAAGTCTGGAGCGGTTCTGGGTGTCCGCATAAGATAGAGCACCGTCGACACAGTTGAGGAGCTTTCGACGGTTGGCGTCCATGCCGTCCAATGCTCCAGCCCTGATAAGGGCTTCGAGCGCCGTGCGGTTCATGCCGAAGGGCTTGGTTCGGTCTGCGAATTCGTAAAGGTGCTTGAAAGGACCACTCTCCTTCCGCTCCCCGATAATTCCCTCGACGAGTGAGCCGCCCACTCCTTTGATTGCTGTGAGCCCAAACCGAATCGCCCCCGTGGCGGGAGCGTCCCGCTCCCGGTCGTGGACGGCCTTCCCTTCGATTGCAAAGTCACCCACAGACGCATTCACATCCGGTGGCAAAATCGGAATCTTCAACCGGCGCGATTCCTCGATGAAAG